>JAFLBE010000005.1 GCA_017303995.1 Bacteroidota bacterium
CTTATTCAATAATCTTGTTAACGACACCAGCCCCAACAGTACGACCACCTTCACGGATGGCGAACCGGAGACCTGCTTCCATGGCTACCGGGGTAATCAGTTCAGCATTTACGCTGATCTTATCACCAGGCATGACCATTTCTACTCCTTCTGGCAATTCTACAACTCCGGTCACGTCTGTGGTACGGAAATAGAACTGAGGACGATAACCCTTGAAGAACGGCGTATGACGGCCGCCTTCTTCCTTGCTGAGTACATATATTTCTGCGCTGAACTTCTTGTGAGGGGTGGCTGTTCCCGGTTTACAGATAACCATACCACGCTCAATCTCTTCTTTATCTACACCGCGGAGCAGAAGACCCACGTTATCACCCGCACGACCTTCGTCGAGCAGCTTCCGGAACATTTCTACACCGGTTACTGTGGATTTCTTGTGAAGTCCGAATCCTACGATTTCTACTTCTTCACCTACTTTTACAATTCCGCGTTCGATACGGCCAGTTCCTACTGTTCCACGACCCGTGATAGAAAATACATCTTCTACCGGCATCAGGAATGGCTTATCAATTGCACGCTCTGGTACAGGTATATAGCTATCTACTGCATCCATAAGCTCAATGATTGTTTTCTGCCATTCAGGATCGCCATTCAGTGCAAGAAGTGCTGATCCACGGATTACAGGAATGTCATCGCCAGGAAATTCATACATGGTAAGCAGTTCGCGTACTTCCATCTCAACGAGATCAAGAAGTTCTGCATCATCAACTGCATCTACTTTATTCATAAATACAACGATCTTAGGTACACCAACCTGACGGGCAAGCAGAATGTGCTCACGGGTCTGAGGCATCGGTCCGTCAGTAGCAGCTACTACTAGAATTGCTCCGTCCATCTGAGCAGCACCGGTGATCATGTTCTTCACATAATCCGCGTGGCCCGGACAGTCTACGTGGGCATAGTGACGGTTCTTGGTTGAGTACTCTACGTGGGCTGTTGCAATGGTAATACCACGCTCACGCTCTTCAGGAGCATTATCAATGGAGTCAAAACTCCGGGTTTCTGCAAGACCGTCTTTTGCAAGAACTGTGGTAATTGCAGCTGTTAACGTTGTCTTGCCGTGATCGACGTGACCGATGGTGCCAATATTGACGTGCGGTTTACTTCGGTCGAATTTTTCTTTTGCCATGAGATGGTCTCCTTTTGCTATAAAGAAGGTAAGAGTGCTGGTTGATTTTTGAAAGAGCTTGCGACCGGGATTGAACCGGTGACCTCGTCCTTACCAAGGACGTGCTCTACCAACTGAGCTACGCAAGCGATATGCGAATTAAATTGTCCGGATGCGATTTCGGTAAGATAAACCGACTAAAAACAGAACATTTCAAATAAAAAATTCTGAGAGCGGGAGACGGGATTCGAACCCGCGACCAACAGCTTGGAAGGCTGTGACTCTACCACTGAGTTACTCCCGCATAAAAAGCGTGCGCAGGGAAGGGTTCGAACCTCCGTACACTTGCGTGGGCAGATTTACAGTCTGCTGCCATTAACCACTCGGCCACCTGCGCCTTTTATGTCATTCAGAGCTGGCAATGGGACTCGAACCCGCAACCTACTGATTACAAATCAGTTGCTCTACCAATTGAGCTATGCCAGCATAAATCCCGTCGCCGCTTTAAATAAACGGACTGCAAATTTAGGGATGAAAATCTGTTAAATCAAGTGGCTTATATATTTTTTTGCAGATTTTTCTTTTTCAGATACCAGCGAATCAGCAAAATGATAGCCAGAAGGGCCAGGAGCGAGGTTACGATGATTGAATAAGATTGAAGATATCCCAAAAGATCGCGCCAGCTGTTTCCTAAAACTTTACCCAGAAACAATAAAAGTGCATTCCAGGCTAAAGCTGAAAAAAGTGCGGCTGCTGAAGTTTTCCAAAAATACAGATTTCCGATACCGGCAAATAATGAGATTACCGCACGGGTCCCGGCAAGAAACCGGTTAAAAATGATCAGCCAATATCCAAAACGAAGAAATTGCTTGTTTACATCCCGGATTCTCTCCTTGGGTAAAAACATCAGCTTCTTATCCGACATGATCGAATCACCCAGCCACCGGCCAATTCCGTACAAGTGGATGAAACCCAGAAAAGAACCAACGGTTGAAAAAAACAAAGCTTCAGGGAAAGAAATCACACCTGTACTGATGAGGTAACCAGCAAAAATGACCAACAGATCGCCAGGTATGGGCGGAAATACATTTTCAAGGTAGGCAACTATCAGAATTGTAAGATAGATGTAGGTGTCTTTTAATTCAGACAACTGACCAATCAGATCATAGAAAAATTCAGTCATAAATCAATAGCAATCAAACAGGTTGAATAAGCTTCAATACCCTCTTCGGCACCAACAAAGCCAAGTTTTTCGCTGGTTTTGCCTTTTATTCCGATCCGGTCTACGGCTACATCAAGTGCAGAAGCAATATGAAGTTTCATTTGAGGAACATACGGAAGTAATTTTGGGCGATCACAGATCACAACAGCGTCAATGTTAATTATTTGAACTTTTTTCTCTTTCAGCATTCTGCCAACATGTGATAAAAGTAAAAGAGAGGATATATCTTTCCACTTTGGGTCTTTGTCGGAGAACAACTTACCAATGTCACCCATGTTCGAGGCGCCCAATAATGAATCAATAATGGCGTGCAACAGAACGTCTGCATCAGAATGACCCAGAAGTCCCAAGTGAAAATCGATACGAACGCCACCAATAATCAGATTCCGGTCTGGAACCAACCGATGGACATCGTAACCAATACCAGTTCTAAGCGAAAACAGATCCATAATTCTCCATGATCACTTTTGCAAGGGCAAGATCATCGGGAGTTGTAATTTTAAAATTGAGAGAACTACCCTCAATTATTCTGACAGGAATCCCGAGTTGTTCAGCAAAATACACATCATCCGTCCCAATTCCATCTGATTGCCGGATTTTCACAAGTACTTTTTTAACGGCTTCAAAACTAAAACCCTGAGGAGTCTGGGCAAGGAAAACCTCACTTCGATCCAAAGTCAGTGCAACACGCAAGTCGTATGTTATTTTTTTTACGGTATCCCTGGCTTTAATTCCAACCACAACCGCGGATTCTACCCCAAGTACGGCAGCACATTCTCTGATTATTTCAGGTCGGATGAAAGGTCTGGCAGCATCATGAATCAGAATATTTCCGTCAAAATCAAGTGCCTTTTCAATTCCGTTGGCAACAGAATCCTGTCGTTCAGAACCAGAAGGAACAAGAGAATAGGATAAACCGGGAAAGGAATTATGCAGCAATCCAGAAACGTAGGTGTGAAAATCGGGGTGAACCACTAGAACAAACTGGTCAACAACTTCAGATTCAACGAACATCCGCACAGTCTGTTCGAGCACCGTGCGGGGTCCGATTGAAAGATATTGTTTGGGAGTTTCAGATCCCAGGCGTTTTCCTGTTCCGCCAGCGACGATAACAGCAGTTAAACCAGCCAAGATCAGACCCGGTCAAAGAATAAGCATACAATCGCCATAGCTCAGAAACCGGTAATTATCCTTAATCGCTTTTTTATAAGCTTTTGTGGTAAATTCAGGTTCAGCAAAGGCGGCTGCCAGCATAACCAGTGTACTTTCGGGCATGTGGAAATTAGTGATCAGATGATCTACTATTTTAAATTCGTAAGGAGGGAAGATGAATTTATCGGTCCAGCCTTCACTAGGCTTCAGTTTTTTGTCGGCCGTTACGCTGGATTCAAGACAACGGACGGCAGTTGTACCGCAGGCAACAATTTTTTTGCCTGCTTCAACAGCTTTATTGACCGCAATCGCAGTTTCTTCAGGAATCCTGTAATATTCAGAATCCATACGATGTTTGGTCAGATCTTCAACTTCAACCGGGCGGAAGGTACCGAGGCCGATATGAAGAGTCAGATAAACAATATGGACACCCTTTGCTTTGAGTGTTTCAAGAATTTCGGGGGTAAAGTGAAGTCCGGCAGTCGGGGCAGCAACAGCACCGATATTTTTTGCAAATACAGTTTGGTAATCTTCTTTATCGGCAGCAACAGCTTCACGTTTAATATAAGGGGGAAGCGGAGTATGACCGATTCGCATAATGATATCAAAAATATCATCGCCTTCGTGAAGAAACCGGATGGTACGTCCACGTGAGGTTGTATTGTCAATAACTTCTGCAACCAGATTTTCGGGAAAATAGATTTTATTGCCGATACGCACTTTTCTGGCCGGATCAACAACAACATCCCAGAGTTTATTTTTGTGATCGAGTTCTCTCAGGAGAAAAACTTCAATCTGAGCATCCGTTTTTTCCTTGTAGCCAAACAAACGGGCAGGAAAAACTTTGGTATCATTCAAAACAAGAACATCACCTGACTTAAAATAGCCGACAACATCTTTAAAAATTTTATTTTCAATGGTGTGCTTGTCTCTGTTCAGCACCATCATTTTAGCTTCGTCTCTTTTTTCAAGCGGGAATTCTGCGATTTGTTCTTTTGGCAGATTAAATTTAAAATCAGATAATTTCATTTAAACCTCTTCAAGATGACTTCCGGAAAAACCGAAAGAGACGATTGCGTATCTTTTCCAGGGATATTAAAATGACAGACGTCACATTCAAATCCCCGAATCGTTAAAAATACAAAATTTAATATGGATTCTCAACTTTTGGTATTGATTTTTTACGGGATTCTTTTTATTTGGGGGAAGTGGACTTTTTCAGGGAAGCAAGCAGCCAGCTTCTGAACTTTTCGGTTTCTGCCGGAACCAGCTCATAGGGCAAAACAGCAACCCGGTTGGATTCACGAAATGCTTTTCCGGCAGGTGTTGCATTCAAACGGCAACTGTCTTTTAACGTCGTAAGAAAAAAGTCGGCAGCAGATTCAGTCAACTCACGACTTAATCCGCTCAGATCGGAATCAGAATAAACGTGATGATCAGGGAAAGATTTACGGGAAACCAGAGCCAACCCAACTGACTCTGCATCACTGAAAAAAATGTCAGGAAGTCCGATCCCACAGAAGGCAACAGCCTTTTTTCCTGCAAAATCATACCTATTTTGAGTTCCCTGAAAAACAGGTTGTACTTTTTTCCGTTCAGCCAGAAAAGTATTCAGGGGTAAATAACCTGTTCCCAGTTTTTCGGCTTTTTCCTTGAGGATAGTACTTCCCTTTGTCCAGATCAGAGCATCTGCAGATTTTGCATGCTTCCAGGATTCACGGAAACGCCCTGAAGGCAACTGGAACCGGTTTGAAATCCAGGATTGCAAATCCTGAACCAGAATATCAATATCACGGTGAAACTGACGGTGCTGGAATCCGTCATCCACCAAAATCACATCAACTTTAACCAACCTGAGCAGTTCAGTAGCAGCGTCAAAGCGGGATTCACTCACCACAATTGAAAGACCCGGAACCCAAAGTGCCAGTTCAACCGGTTCGTCACCACCTTCATCGGAAGAAACGAGCAGCTTCCCTTCCCTACAAACCCAGACTGTACCTTTTGTTTGCCTGCCATAGCCACGGGAAACAATTCCAACCTGCTTGCCCTCATCAATTAACAGTTGTGCAATGAATGCAGTAATGGGCGTTTTACCCGTTCCGCCGGCAGTCAGGTTTCCGATTGAAATAACAGGAACCGATACCTTTTTTGGTTTGAGAATCCCGGAATCAAACAGGAGATTTTTGGTGAAGGAAAGAAATCCGTACAGAAAAGTAAGCGGGAGGAATAGAATTTTCCAGACAAAGCCGAAGGGTGTCATGATTTTGACGTTAGGAAAGAAATAACTGAATTAGCGGCAGATTTGCTGGCAGATTTTTCACTCAGCAACGACCGGAGTCTGGAGATTTTATCCATTGTTTGGGACCGGATGGCCGGATCCATAAAGCGAAGAATTGATTTTCTTACCGACAAAGGATTTGCTTCATGCTGAATAAGTTCAGGTACCACTTCCTCATCAGAAATAATATTCACCAGAGAAATCCACTTCAGGTTAACCAAATAACGGCCAATAAAATAGGTTGGCCAGGAAGTTTTATAAACGACAGTCAACGGGGTACCGCACAAAGCCGTTTCAAGAGTTGCCGTACCGGAAGCTACGACGGCTTGCTGGGCAAAAGACATGACGGAATGGGTTTCATCAAAAATGACGGGGATTCCGGCTTTTACCGCCAAATCATACAAACCGGAATCAACAAATCGCACACCAGCAACAACCGCCTGAATTTTGCCTTCACGGCGCAATAGATCTACAGCCTCAATCATCAGCGGAAGCAGGGATTTGATTTCCTGAACCCGGCTGCCGGGAAGCAAAGAAACCAGCGGAACCGATTCATTTAAGTGGTGAGCCTGAAAAAACTCAGATTTGGTAATCGGGAGGGCAATCTGCTCGGTAAGCGGGTGGCCAGTAAACTCGCAATCAACACCAGCGGCATCGTACAATTTTTTTTCGAAGGGAAGAATGACAAGCATTTTGGTGATGAGTCGCTGAATATCTTTCAGCCGGCCTTTACCCCAGGCCCAGATCTGCGGAGAGATAAAGTAGAAAACCGGGATTCCCCGTTTTTGCGCTTCTTCGGCAAAACGGAGATTGAATCCGGGATAATCAACCAGCAAGACAAGATCAGGTTTTCGGGAATCAAGCGTGCCAATCAGTGTTTTCTTCATATCCAGAATAACCGGCAGATGTTTAACTACTTCAGCGAAACCCATGAAAGACGTTTGATTCACATGAAAAAGCAGTTCACAGCCTTCCTGCTGCATGAGATCTCCGCCCATGCCATAAAACTGCCAATCCGGATGCAGTTTCCTGATTTCCCTGATCACAAAGGAAACATGCTTTTCACCGGAAGGTTCACCGGCAAGCACCATGATCGTTTTTGGGTCAGGATTGGCGGACATCAGACCGGCACTTCATTGTCAAATTTTACAGAAACGAGTTTGGACACCCCTTTTTCTTCCATCGTTACACCATACATCATCTGGGCAACTTCCATTGTCCGTTTGTTATGTGTGATAATGATAAATTGGGTATCTGCACTGAACCGCTTGATGATTTTTGAAAACCTGTCAATGTTTGCATCATCGAGTGGCGCATCAACTTCATCAAGAATACAGAAAGGAGATGGTTTTACCAGATAAATGGCGAAAAGGAGCGCAATTGCAGTAAGCGTTTTTTCACCGCCGGAAAGCAGAGTAATCGATTGAGGCCGTTTGCCACGGGGCTTGGCGATAATTTCAATTTTTGCTTCCAGCGCATCGGGTGTATCTTCCAGAATCAGATCAGCTTCATCACCCGGTTCAAACAAA
Source organism: Bacteroidota bacterium (assembly GCA_017303995.1). Lineage (GTDB taxonomy): Bacteria > Bacteroidota > JABWAT01 > JABWAT01 > JABWAT01 > JAFLBE01. The sequence goes on from JAFLBE010000005.1 coordinate 7,347, forward strand.
GTTGAAAAAGTAGAGGAAAAGTTTTCACGGATTTGAGTAAAAACCGTTTGAAACTGGAGTTGGGCGGTCTGGTTGATTTCTTCAATAATTTGCTGGAGATCAGCTTCAGCTTTTGTGAGATCATCACGCTGAGTGATCATAAACTCGTACCGCTCTTTCTGTTCGGTATATTCCTGAAGTGCACCGGTGTTAACCTGTCCCAGATTTTTAATCCGTTCACGGTACCGCCGGGCTTCTTCACCCAGACGTGCAAGATCAAATTCACCTTCATCAGGGAAGGATTTTAATTCCATTTCAATGGCATATTCTTCACGGATACGAATCTGAAGGGTCTCGATCCGGATGGATAAGTCCTGAAGTTTTTTATCCATTTCATGGCCAAGCTCGACCGATTCGTCTTTTTTCTTCCGGATGTCACGCAGCACAGTTTCCGTCCGGTTGATGTCTCCCCTTTTCTGGGAAACGTGAATTTCGGCCTGTTCAATGGAACCAAGCATTTCTTTTCGCTGGCCCAGCAATTCGATAAGGCGGGATTCAGCCTGGTGAACTTCTTCTTCAATCTGAAGAATGGATTTCCGGCTGGATTCAATTTCCTGATCTCTTCTGATTATCAGAGAATTCAATTCGGCATCCTGCTGAAGCAACCGGTTGCGTTCATTGGCAGCATTCTGAAGCTGACCCTGAAAATCAACCATTTTTGCCCGGGCTTCCTGGGCAGAACGGGAATGCTGGAGCCATTCAGATTCAAGAGCAGTAAGGCTTTCAACCAATTCTTGATGAGTTTTCTGAAGCTTTTTAATTTCGTAAGAAAATTCGTCAATTTCGGGAAGCAGTTCTTCTAGATGTTCATTGAGGGACTTTACTTCTTCACTCAAGCGGGCAATTTCAGTTTCTTCAGATTCAATCCGTTTGTTGCCGGCCTGAATAGAGGCGTCAATCTGGGCAGATTTTCTCTCAAGATCGAGCGTTTCACGGCGCAGGCGGATGAGATTTTCTTCCGGATTGAGTTTTTTCAGTGCTTCAAACTGCTGACGGGCTGATTGGGATTCTTCCTCTTTCGTTGATTTTTTGGCGAGTAAACTTTCAATTTCATTATCGAGTTCAGCAATTTTTTCAGCAACACCAATCCGGCTTTGCTTTTCATTGGCCGATTCCCCGCCACGAACGGTAATCCGGTCAGAAAAAACAACACCTTCTTTCGTCAGAAAGGTAAAGTCGGGATAGGATTCACTGAGTCTTGAAGCATCAGCAACTGAATCGGTTCCGTAAACACCCCAGAAAACGAGGTTCGCCAATCCTTTATATTCCGCATTTGTTTTAATGAGATCAGAAAGCAAAACAGCACCGGGAACAGAAGGTAAAGCCGACTCTTTTTCACTTTTCACCCGGTTCAGCAGAAAGAATCCGGCCAGGCCTTTTTTATCTTTTTTAAGCAGGTTCAGATGAGAAACGGCGTCTTCTTCATTTGAAGCAATCAGCATGCCCGACCGTTCACCCAGCCATTTGGTCACCACCGGAAGCCAGGATTCATCCGTCAATTTAATGACATCAGAGAATGTAGATTTTGATTTCAGTGCGCCTGATTTAAGCAGAAAACGGGCACCTTCAGGAATGCCTTCATAGCTTTCAAATATCGATTTCTGAAAGGATTGACGGTGCTTTCTGGCCTGAATTTCAACATCAAGTGCAGAAGATTCGCTTCTTAAATCATCAGAAAGCGTACGGAATTGCTGTAGTTTTTCAGTGTGTTCTTTGACCAGAATTTCAGCATCTGCCAACGCCTGCTGACTTTTCTTCAACTGATACCGGAATTCATCAAGTTCTGCCGTTTGTTCATCGAGTGATTCAGCCTGTGTTTCAAGACCTTTTCTGATGGATTCAATCCGGTTTTGAGTGGAATCTTTCCGGGCTCTGGCTTTTTCCTGATCAGTCTGGCGAAGCGTCAGTTCACGGTTCAAAGCCTGAAGTCTGGAATTAAAATCACCGGCTTCCTTCCGTTTATCAGCAAGAAGGGTTTCAAACGATTTATTGGTTTCCTGAACCAATGTGTAGGCAGTTTCGGCAGAATCGGATAAACTTTTCCAGTTGGCAATTTTATCTTCAAACTGTTTTATTTCACCCGAAAGCAATTTCAGCCGTTCGCCGGTTTCAATTTTTTCCTGTTCGAAGCGCTGAATATTCGCTTCAAGACCAATTTTCTTTGTCCGGTTTACCGAAATACCCGACTCAGTTTTATTAATTTCCTCATCGGCCTGATTCATTTCTTTCTGTTTGATGGAAAGTGCCTGAGCCATTTCGAGTTCATCGGCTTTCATTCTCTGAACGGCAGCATCCTGAGTATCAATTTCAGTAATGAGGGAAATAATTTCGGTGGAAATCTGGTCGAGCTGCTGTTTAAGCGGAACCAGCCGGCTGTTCATCTGGGCATATTCACGTTCAGCATATTCCAGATCCATTTTCTGGAGTTCAGCACGGTACACTTCGTACAATTCAGCCTTTTTCGCCTGACGTTCGAGTGAACCCACCGTTTTGCCGACTTCGAGAATAATATCGTTGATGCGTTCGAGATCATGCCGGGTTTGTTCAAGTTTTCGCTGAGATTGTTTCCGGCGGGCTTTGTATTTGGTGACACCGGCAGCTTCTTCGAATAATTTACGACGGTCATCATACCGTTCAGAAAGAATATCTTCGATCATCTTCAATTCGATCACCGAATAGGCATCAGGACCCATTCCGGTATCCATAAATAGATCTACTATATCTTTCAGGCGGCAGGGAATTTTATTGAGCAGATATTCTGATTCTCCCGAGCGGTAAAGCCGGCGGGTAATGGTGACATCAGTATATTCTGTCGGGAGGATATTTTTGGTGTTTTCAATCGTCAGGGAAACTTCGGCCATACCGAGCGGTTTTCTCGCACGGGTTCCGTTAAAAATGACGTTTTCCATTTTGTCGGACCGGAGCGTGGACGCTTTCTGCTCACCCAGCACCCAGCGGATTGCATCAGCAACGTTCGTTTTACCGCACCCGTTCGGACCCACAATTGCGGTAATTCCCGAATCAAACCTGACGAGGGTTTTCTGTGCAAAACTTTTGAAACCGTGAACTTCGAGTTTACTTAAATACATAGTGGAAAATTACCAGCCCTTCTGTGACAACCACCAGGAAAAATAGCTGGAGAAGTCATAGTAATACTGATAATGAAGCCAGGTTGCAAGCAGCAGCATAAATAAACCTGTAAAGGCAACTGCATAAAGCTTTACCGGACTTGCAACCAGGATGATGCGTAATCCTTTTAAAACCCGGAGGAATAAATAAAACATGAAAATGGCCAGCAGAATACTCAGCGTCAGCGTCCATTCACTGTTTTTGGCAACCAATTGTTCGTTCAGCATGGCCGGAATAATCAGAACAATTGCCGGCGCAATTGACCAGGACAAGGATATCAGGATTTGGGAAAAACTAACCCGGATTCTGAGCATCCAACCAATAATAAGAGCAAACGAAATTAAGATCACCAGGGTTAGCAAAATCAACATCGCCAAAATCGGGATTCCAGCCAGCGGGTTCCATGCCCACCAGATAATCATTTCCTTTACCGCATTAAACGGAATAAAGATGCTCAGGAAATAATCGAAGGAATGAGAGAACCGGTAGGAGTAAATTAAACTCAGAAAAAACGTTGAGATTGTCACTACAATAAGAAAAAGCAGACCGGTAGACTGAAGTCCGACCATAATCCGGCCATCACGGACGTCAGAGAAGAAGCTGAAAGACCGGCGAAAACTTCTTGACAGGTTATCACGAAAACGTGGACTCGAGCTAAAAAAGAAAGCAAAGAAGAAAATAATTCCGACTCCAATAATGGGAAAAATCACTTCAATATCAGATTTGTATTTCCCTACCGGCGGATTAAAAACGGCTTCATCGGTGTACAATTTTTTTAGCATTTCCATGGCAGGCCGGGACGTGCTGTTTGAGTTCACAAGCCCTGTGGAAACCAGACCCGGATCAATCCCACCCGCGTGCAAGCGGGGAGAACCCGTTCTGAAATCGCGAAAAGTAAAGGCAAATCCGCCTACGAAAAGCGTATTTTCAACCAGCTTAACCCGATCCATAAAATATTTTGCCTGTGCCTGAAGGCTAAACGGATCTTCGTAGCCATTTACATTTTTTGGGTGGACTTCAATTCCGAAAGAAGCAATAAAGGGGTTTTTAAATTCAGAGAAACGTCCGGTTACTGCTTCATATTCTTCGATTGTTTTTCCATTCAGATCAAATCCGGTCATATCAAAACTGTTCGGCTGAAGTGCAAATTCAATATCCCGGGTAACAACATAAACCAACCGGTTTGGATCAATTGCCTTAACAGACCTGGCAAGATCATTGAGACTTGCAGGATCGTGATGGGTTGTAAAATTGCCGCCAATCCCGATTGCAGCAAAGGAGGGATGACTTGCACTGCGATAAAGAAGATCACGAAGCTGGTTTTCCATCAACTTTTTGTAACTTCCTGACGAAAAAATTTCGTTGGGAATGTTTATTGCAGGGATTTCAACAAAGGCGAGCAAACCAAGGCTATCACACAAATTCAGGGCAATAGGTGAAGGTGGATATCCCCAAAACCGGATGGCATTAATTCCTGACGTTTTCATCATCCGCAGGTCACGGGACAAAAGGGATCTTCGTTTACTCAGCTGAGTTTCTGTGTAATCTTCGAGATAAACGATTCCCCGAACCGGTTTCACTTCGCCATTCAGAACCATCTGATTGCCCTGAAGAGTAAGCGAACGGAATCCAGTAGAAAAAGAAATCTCATCCATGAGACTTTCACCGGAATAAATACGAACGGATACGTGATAAGCCTTCGGATCAGAAGTTGACCAGGGAATAATTGTACCTATTCCGGCCGGAAGCGCAATTTCAGTTATACGTTCAGCCTGAACAGAAACTTCCTGAGAAAAACTGACAACGGGAATGCCGGGCATAGCCGGATCGGTGACGGTTAAAGCAAGAGAAACCGTTCCTGTTTTTCCGAAAGAAGCAGGAACTTCCCCTTTAATAAACCGGGCCGTTTTCAACCAAACTTTGGGAGAAAGGGAAAGTGAACTTCCCTGTAAAATGTAATTCAGACTCACATGATCAACCGAAACAACCGGAGCGATCTGAATGAAAGGAGGAAATAAAACGCCGCCGGTATGTTGCGGATCACCGGGATGTTCGATTAGCGGAAGGGTATTGTTGTAACCGAGCTGACCATCAACTACCATTCTGATTTTTGTTTCAGAGTTTGGCTTTAAAAACTCGGCACCAATGGGTTGTCTAAGGGAAAGGTATCCGCCCTGATGCATTCCCACCATCTGATCGTTCAAATAAAGAGACATCAGGTGATTGATTCCGTTGGAGACCAGACTAACCGATTTCCCCTGAATATTCCCGAAACGGATGGATTTCTGTAAAACTCTGACTTTAGGTTCTGTGCTGAAATAAGGCACTTTCTGAATCGCGGGCGCTTCACCTTCTTTGATTAAAACCCAATCACCTTCGAGCGAAATCAACGTCCGGGTGGAAGATTTAAAAACAGAATATTGATCTGGAACAACGGTTACTTTTGGCTGGGCAAACAGAACCGGTACAAAAAACAGGGATGCAATAGAAATAAATAACGTTTTCACACAACTCTCAGGGGTTTATCTTAGGGCAAAAAGAAGTGTTAAAGTACGAACCTGAGGTTTTAAAATCAATTTAAAGACCTGTATCTCACCATCAACCGGCAGATACTGGCATCCAAGGTGAATAGTCAACGGGAATCTATTTTAGTTTCTTCTGATTTTTCTCAAAAAAGGAGCAGAAGGATGTTACTTCACAGGATTCGCAGGCCGGATTTGCAGCTTTGCAGGTATACCGTCCATGCAGAATCAAATAATGATGGAAAGAATACCAATTTTCTTTGGGGATTCGCTTTCTGAGTTGTTCTTCGGTTTTCTTTACATCTGAAGCTTTGGCGATTCCCAGCCGGTTCGAAACCCGGAACACGTGCGTATCCACCGGGAAAGCAGGAATTCCGAAAGCACAAATCTGCACGACTGAAGCTGTTTTTCTGCCGACACCCGGTAAACTTTGCAAATCTTCAAGTGAGGAAGGCACTTCACCACCGAACTTTTCGAGTAGAATCCGGCTGGTTTCAACGATGTGTTTTGCTTTGGTTTTATAATAATTGATCGATTTGATGTAACCGGCAACCTGCTCTTCTCCCAAAGCCTGCATTTTTTCGGGAGTAGGCGCTACCTGATATAAAGTTCGGGTGATAATGTTGACCTGTTTATCAGTAGCTTGTGCCGCCATTAAGGTAGAAATCAAAAGCTGAAAAGGGGAATTAAATTCAAGTTCCGTTTCAGGATTTGGAAACTTGGTTTGAAAAGCTTGAGTAAGGAAATCGATACGTTCTTTTGGCGTCATGTGTGTCTCATTTTTCATGGAACAAAGATACAATTCAGGGAACAGGTGACAAGGGATGAGGGGAATATTTAATGGTTAATTGTAGATGGTCAATGGTTAATGAAATTCAAAATCCCAACTGGATTAAATGTGAATAGCCCTGGGTGCCCTTTAGGGCAAAAAAAGACAGTTCTCCCGCTGATCACGCAGATTACGCGGAAGGGAAAAATTCATTTTAACCCAAGCTAAAGCATGGGTACTTTGAAAAGGAATAGTCAGGAGGAATGCAATAATGGTTAATGAAGGAATTTGGTAACCCCAGCGGGGTGACCTCTTGGTAGAAAACAAACACCCCAATACCAAACCCGCCCGACAATTGTCCTTCGGCACTTCGACGGGCTCATTGACCACAGGCTCAGGAATCGTATGGGTGAAAAATCTTTCACCCCAAGGCTGATATCCCTGACAGATCAAGACTTTTCTCCCGCTGATCTCACGGAAATTCGCTGATTTTAATATCAAATTCGGCTTCCTATCCGTGCTTTCTGCGTGATCCGCGGGACAAGTATTTCTCCAGGCCATTTGCAGAATCACCTTCAAATTTCAGCCTTTAACATGATTTGAGTTGAGAGTTAAGTCCGGTCTTCCTATTTTCTTGAAAATGTAACCGGAGAAAGTCCTTTGTCTTTTGTAACTGATGCTTTTAAAGCTGTTCATGCTGCCTTTCAGGAGTTGAATTCCCAGGTTTCAACCCTTCCGGCTGTCCGGCCGGCAATGATGAAACTTTTCAATGAAATCGTGAAGCTGGAAGCCGAACTGAAAAGAAAAGAGCAGCAACCTGCTCCATCCGGAAAAGAAACGGAAACCCATCGCCGGCTCGAAAATGCCAAGTCAATTATCGCAGAAAAAAATCTTGAAAAACTCCTCGATTTTGCGGTGGATTCGCTGATCAGAATGACCGGCGCCGACCGTGGATTTCTGGCAAGTTTATCAGATGACGGAAATCTTGAACTTTATGCAGCCCGTAGCATTAGCAGCGGAGAAATCGAAGATCCCAACTCCCAGATCAGCAAGACCATTCTCAGAGAAACCCTGGCCGCGGGAACGATCAGACAGGTACAATCTGGTGAAGACGGATTTCAGTATCTGTCCATCATGAACCTCAACATCGGGTCGGTGCTTTCCTTCCCCATCAGCGATGACGGTAAACCCGTTGCCATTTTATATCTCGACCGGAAAACCGGGAATAAGCCTTTTGACAGTTCAAAAAATCAGGAACTCATGGAATTCTGCCAGATGTTGGCACCCAAACTCCGTCAGTTGAAAATCATGAACGAACTGGAAACCCGGGCCGCCGAAGAACCCGAAACTGAATTTGTTTTCCCCGGCGTTACCGGGCAATCGGGCGTTTTCAGGGATATCATCAAAATGACAAAACGGGTTTCGGTCACCGATGCTTCGGTTTTAATTCTCGGCGAAAGCGGAACCGGGAAAGAACTGATTGCCCGTGCGATTCACGACAATTCCAAACGGAAAACAGGTCCGTTCATTGCGGTGAACTGTTCAGCCATCCCGGCAGAACTGATTGAATCAGAACTTTTCGGTTATGAAAAAGGTGCCTTTACCGGCGCCAATGCAAGAAAACCCGGGAAGTTTGAACTTGCGGATAAGGGAACCATTTTTCTGGATGAAATCGGGGATTTAAGTCTCGATCTGCAAAGCAAGTTTTTGCGTGTGCTTCAATCCCGTCAGCTCGATATTCTGGGCGGAAAACAACCCCTGCCGCTGGATGTGCGGGTGATTGCTGCCACCAACCGGAATCTGAAACTCATGGCGGAAAGCCAGAAATTCCGTGAAGATCTGTATTACCGGCTGAATGTGGTTTCGCTGACCCTTCCGCCACTCAGAAGCCGCCGGACGGACATTCCGGTTTTGGTACATTACTTCATTGAAAAAATCAGAGCCAGAATGGGAGAAACTCCCTACCTGATTACCGATGAAGCACTCGATGTTCTGATCAATTACAAATGGCCGGGCAACATCAGAGAACTGGAAAACGTCATTGAACGGGGCATGATTCTCTGTGAAAACTACCGAATTGAACGCCGTGACCTTCCGCCTGAAATTCTGGAAGACGCTCCGCCTGCACCTACATCAGAAGGACTCAATTTTGAAGATCTGGTGTCTGACTTTAAACAGGAATTAATCGCAAAAGCTCTTCATAAAGCCAATGGAAACAAGAGTTTAGCCGCACAGATGCTGGGCATTTCACGTAATTATTTCCATCAATTGCTGAATAAGCAAGCTTGAGGGGAAAGCTGTTAGCTGTTGGCTGTTAGCTGTTAGGTAATTCAATACAGGTAGAATGCTAACCTATTAATTATAAATGAATTAAGTTCCCCTCCTTTTCCAAAGGAGGGGTGGCAAAGCCGGGGTGGTTTTGTATTGTACACTCCGGTCGTTTTCAAGAGTGATGTACCTTGGCATGTAATACGGGCAGGTGTTGGGGGAATGCAAACATGGAATCAATTTAAAATGAAAACGATCAAACTTTTCATCAATTTGATTTTCATGTTCCACGGAATTGGTTTTTTCTTTTCATCTATCAGTTACAGTCAGGATTTCGAAAATTTCTCCGTTGATCAGGGCCTGCCTCAAAGTACCGTTTTCTCCATTATTCAAGATGAAACCGGATTTTTATGGTTCGGTACTGCAGACGGACTTGCACGGTTTGATGGTTACTCCTTTTTCGTATTCAGAAATGATCCCGCAGATTCAACTTCACTTCCCGCCAACCCCATTACCGGGCTCTATCCCGGGAAAAATGGTGATTTTTATTCGAGTTCGTTTTCAACCTTTTTCAGCTATCAGAGTTCAACACAAACTTTTTCGAGAATCCGGCTTCCGGGTAATCCAATTCTGGGCGTAACCAGTAATAAGGCTTTTTATTTCACGAATGAACTGCTGAACGAATATGATCTGAAGTCAGGTTCAGTCAAAACTCTTTTGCCCTTTGAGGGTTCCGCGGATCGAATCTATGGATTCCACTCGTTTTCTTCTTCAATTTCAGCTTGTATTTCCTTCAAAACCCTTTCGGTCTTTGTTGACGGAAAACAAAGTCATTCCCTTCAGTTTCCCATCCCCTTTAAGGAAGCCGAATGGATTGAAAGTTTCGGCGATTCTGAAACCCTTTATCTGGCAGGAAAAGGATCAGACAACTCCCTTTTGGTTTATTCCTATTCCGTGAAGACACAAAAATTAGAGTCATTGGGTGACCCTTCGTTTAAATTTCCACCCAATGAAACCATCACTTTTACCGGACTTGGGATTACCCGAGACCAGAAAATCTGGATTTCAATTCACAATTTTGGTTTGGTTAAATTGGATGCAAAGTTAAAGAAAGTGCTCCAGGTTTTTAAAAAAGGTGAGTACGCCCTTCCAACCAGTTTACTAACTTCCCTGCTAATTGATAAAAGTCAGAATCTTTGGATTGGAACTGATGGAAACGGCGTTTTTAAACTTGATCTGAAACCAGCCAAATTTAAACTTTTCCGTTCTGGTTTGGATAACATGACCAAAGCCATTTACAGCACCGGAGACGGAAAAGTTTGGGTGGGTTCGTATTCTGCCGATGGCGGACTGAAGCTTTTTGATCTCAAAACGGGAAAGCTTTTGAAAAACTGGAAACATCAGCCAGCTAACCCAACCAGTCTTCCTGACAATCGGCTCGTCACTATTTCTCCCGGGAAAAATGGATTTTTATGGATTTCTACAGAAAAAGGGCTATGCCGGTTTGATCCAGTTAGTGAAACAGTCAGGAGATTTACTTCCAACAGAATTACGCCGGGCAGCATCGATTATCATGTATGGATTGGCGAAGATGCTAAAGGCATCGGATGGATACTTACCCCTTCAGGTCTTGCAAAATTGGATCAAACTACCGGTACTTTTCATTATATTGATTCATTATTAACGGATCAGGCAAAAAGATTGGATGTCTGGCAGTTAAACGGACAGCTTCTCACGGATACAAGTCTGGTCTGCATTTCACCCGAAGGACTTGTTTTTTACAATACACAAACCGGGTTGAAACGAATAATCAGAACTTTACCCGGACTTACCGTTAGCCTGAAAGATCTCTGGTTAAAAACAATTTTAAAAGAAAGTGAAAATCGTTACTGGATCGGAACGGAGAATGGGTTGATTTGCTGGGACGTGCAGACGAACAAAGCCTGGCTCCTGACTGAAAAAAATGGTCTCCCCAACCATTTCATTTACCGGATGGAAATAGAGAATAAAAACCGGCTGTGGGTGAGCAGTAACAAAGGACTTTTTTCCTTTCAAATCAAGCTAGCAGATTCGTTTGATTCAGATCCGGTTTTTCTGGATGCTGACCATTACAGCACCCGGCAGGGAATTCAATCCAATGAGTTTAATTCAGGAGCAAGTTTCAAGGATCGAAACGGTTTTCTTTATTTTGCCGGTATTGGCGGACTGAATTACTTTCATCCGGATTCCTTAAATCAAAACCAGTTTAGACCGCAAGTTGTGCTCACCGATATCCGGATCAACAACCTGCCCTTTGCTATGGATTCATCTGCAACAACAAAGAAAAACCTGATTTTATCTCATGACCAAAATACGATTTCAGCTAATTTTGCTGCACTTGATTTTAGTCATCCCGATTTAAACCGGTTTCAGACCAAACTGGAAGGATTTGATTCTGATTTTGGACCAGTAACGACCAACCGAAGCATCAGATACACCAATCTCGATCCGGGCAACTATCGGCTGTTAATCCGGGGAAGCAATCCCGATGGAATTTGGTCTGACTCACACCGGACGTTGTCGATTGTCATTTTGCCGCCATTTTGGAAAACAACCTGGTTTCTTGTTGCAGCTTTTTTGGGGGTGGTCGCTGTCGTCATCCAAACATCCAGAATGATAACTTCCCGGAAAGTAAAAAAGGCAGTTGCTGATTATGAAAGGAAACTGGAATTTGAAAAGGAAAAAGAACGTGAACGAGCCAGAATTTCACGGGATATGCACGATGATGTCGGGGCTGGGCTCACAAAAATTGCATTGACTTTGCAAGGTTACCAACACAGAAAACACCTTTCGGGTGAAGATGATCCTGATATCCAAAAAGCTGCCTCCACAGCATCCGGGTTGATAGACAACCTCAGCAATATCGTCTGGGCATTGAATCCGTATCACGATCCGGCCGAAAATCTGGCAGGATATTTCAGAACTTACGCATCAGACTGGTTTGAAAATACAAACATCACCTGTCATTTTATTTTTCAGGATCCGCTTCCTGACATCAAATTGCATGCTGAAATAAGACGAACTTTGTTTCTGGTTTATAAAGAATCCCTGCACAATATCCTGAAATATTCCGGGTGCGACAGGGTTGAAATTGAACTTGGCATTTCTGAGGGGAAAATTTTCCTGAGTGTTTCAGACAATGGAATTGGGATTCAGCCTGAGCAAAAAAATAAAACCGGAAATGGGTTAATTAATATGAAACGAAGAATAGAAGAAATCAACGGCACCCTGATTATCCACAGTGAATCAGGCAAGGGAACAAAAATTCAAATTGAAATTCCGGTTTAAAATACGCCAAATGGAGCATTGTATTCCTTCCCGTTCAGGAGTACTTTTAACCGGTGAAGCATATGAAAAATAAAACGGTTATTCTTGTGGAAGATGATCCTGATCTTCAGGAGTCAATTGGTCAGATTATCAGACATTTACCGGGTCTGGATCTGATAAAAATTATTGGTGACGGTTTGGAAGCGGTAAAAATCATACCGGATTTACATCCCGACCTCATTTTTATGGATATTAATCTGCCTGGTTGTTCAGGTATCGAGTGTTGCAGTACGCTTTTGGCAGAAAATCCTGAAATTCTTATTCTGATGCTGACCTCTTTTGAGGATGATGACTCTGTTTTTAACTCCCTGAAAGCCGGTGCTACCGGATATTTGATCAAAAAAGACCTTACCCTGAAATTACAGGAAGCAGTTGAAGATTTACTTTCGGGCGGATCGCCAATGTCGCCATCGATTGCAAGGCGGGTTGTCAACTCGTTCAGAAAACCTGAGGCTGTGTCAAACCAACAATTAGAAACGCTGACTATTCAGGAAGAAAAAGTACTTCATTTGCTTTCAAAAGGATATCAATACAGAGAAATAGCCAATGAGCTGTTTATCAGCATTTTCACCGTCAAAACTCACCTTCGAAATATTTACAGAAAACTTCAGGTTCGCTCTGGTACCGAAGCGATTCTGAAATTATTCAATAAACCCTCCTGAGCAAAATACTCCATTCGGCTGATTTCTTCATTTCTGAATTGTCCCGATTTTTCAGTCAGAAAAACCAAACGGAGAATCTATGAAAAAGCTGGTCGTTTTACTTTTATTTGTTTGTGCAGGTCTTCCCCTTTTTGCTCAGGATGATGACTGTGATCCAAGTTCTTCTATGGAAGATCTTTTCGCATCAAAACGAACTGAATTTGGCCCGAACTGTATGCAGTGGGCAATTAATATTGCCATGAATGTTAACCACAACCGTAGTTTTGCCCTGGCTGATGGAAGTTATGTTCCTGTTTTCTTTGCTCAGCGAAAAGAAAGTCCGTTGCCCGGCGGAGAATGGTCAACCACCTTCCGTGAAACAAATAATTGGATTGGTCAATCCTCAAAGGGGTATGAGGTTTTCTCCAGACCGGGATCCATTATTAATCTTGGACCCATGATCAGTATGGAATTTTATACCCTGAGTCTGGATACGGGGATTATCAAAGTAGACATCAATAAAATACTGAAAATAGTCAGAGATGAGTATGATGACTTCGAAGATGAATTGGATGTGACAGTTACTCCTCATTATGAGGAAGGGCAACTTTATTGTAAAGTAACCGGAAATATCATGCTTCTTGAAGGATTAAAACCGACGAAAGCCGGCGATATTATTTCCTATTTTTATATGTGGGTTGCAAATTTCGTTAACTATACAATCAAGTACGACGAAAATGAAGCTGCAAAAAAAATCGGCGATATGAAGTTTGATTTTTGGAATAAAACCCAGCTTGGAGCAGCTCTAAAAGTTGGGGATATGGTTTCAAAAGGCAATGAAGTCAAAGATGGACGATTTGTCTGGAGTCAGAGTGACGGTGATAAAGTTATCCAGGTTGATAATTATGGAACGGAATGTTTCGTATACATTCAGGTGAAAAATTCGACCAAAGAAATTAACACAAAAGTTGTTGAAAATTTAAACGCCTGGGTTTCGAAGAAAAAACCAAAATTGGCAGAATCGGCTGAAATCAAACTTTATGGCGATACTCCCTGGGTTTTACTGAAATTTAAAATTGCAGGAAAAACGGGTTCTGACTTATACGAAGACATCAGAGAAGATGTGATCAATGATTGGGGCGATGATTTTATTGAAGAAGCAGAAGATGTTGTTGATGATTTAAAATAGGGGCATTCTGATTGGAAAATTCTTAACTCAAAATACGTGGGGGCTTTCTAAAAAGACAAAATACTGGATCCTGAGTCAAGCTCAGGATGACACAACCTTCGTTATTGATGGTTTTGAGGGGCTGTCATCCCGGACGTGATCCGGGATCCATACCATTAATTCGGGATTCCTCCCGCTTGCGGGACGGGAATGACAATACTACTGTTATTAATGTCTTGAGAGTTGTCATCCCCGCGTAGGCGGGCTAACGAAGTTCTGCGGAGCTCATCCAGCATTTTCTCCCAACAAAATCTTCCAGATTATCAGATTCAAATATTGACTATTAAAAAAAGGAAGTTAACCTTTAGTCTGACTTAGGTTTAAAAGAAAATCACTAATCCGGGTGCAGAATGAACCGATTCCTCTTTAATTTTGCAAACCCTTCTTTTTTATTTTTCCTTTTCTTCCTCAACCTTTTCTCCATTCTCCCCGCCTTCGCCCAGGAATCCCTTTCCGGATTTTCATCTCTCAAAAAATCCGGTCGAAGCCTTATTTTCTCAACTGAAACCGGACAAAAACTACGGATAACGCCGTACGGAGATTTTATCGTCCGTGTTCAGGCGATCAGAAAAGATGAAGACTTTTTCCCGGATGATTACACCGAAATGGTGGAATCGCACAACTGGCCGGGACAAATTTCCGCGGATGAAAAGTCCGATCGCTTTATTCTGAAAACAAATCCTGAAGATGGACTTTCCCTTCAGGTAACCAAAAACCTGCTCAGACTTTCCTTTTTCCAGAACAATCTTTCTGTTCCTTTTCTGCAGGATAAAAACGGAATTCAGTGGCAGCAGGATACACTTTCTGTTTCTTTTCAGCCGGATTCATCAGAACATTTTGCGGGTTTGGGTCACACTTATTTTGCCAGAACCGAGAAACTGGATCTGAAAGGTGAAAAAACCAGCCGGAATTATGGCACCGAACATCATCAGCAGGCACCTCTGATCGTTCCCTTCTTTCTATCCGGAAAAGGGTACGGCATCTTTTTGAACAGCACGTTCCCCAACTCTTTTTCTTTCGGTAAAGAGGGGAAGTATGAAATTTCGGTTTCTGGTGGACGGATGGATTATTTCGTCATTGCCGGACCTGATCTCACCGACGTACTTGATCGGTACACCCAACTTACAGGCCGGCCACGGTTTCCGCCAAAAGCTGCTTTCGGACTTTCACTTTCTGACAAAGGAAACGATCACACCTCAATGGATCCTTCAGATGAAAACTGGTGGAAACGAAAAATCAACGAACACCGGGCAGCCGGATTCCCCATTGATCACATCGTAAACGACAACCGGTGGCGGGCTGGCGGCGGACAAAGATGTCTTTCCCGTTTCGACTGGGAGTTAACCCGTTATCCAGATCCGACCGAATATCAAAGTTGGGTTCAGAAAAATCATCTTTTTGTAACCCTTGATTTTAACCGGTGTATCGCCAGCCACAGCGAAGGCTGGAAGCCGGATAATCTCATTCCCGCCTCCGGAAAAATTGATTTCAGTGACAGTGCGCCGGATTTCACGAAAAAAGAAGTGCGTGACTGGTTCTGGAATCTCTTCTGGACAAAATCACTGAATCCGGATTTGAACTATCCGGGAGATGCTTTGTGGATTGATGAGTTCGATGAAATGGGCGCTGCACCCGATTCCATGATTCTGGGCAACGGAAAAACCTGGAAGGAAATGAAAAATTACTGGTTTTTCCTGATCGCCAAATCTTTAGTTGCCGACGGCTGGGATAAAAGCTTTAAGGAAACCAAACGTCCGTTCGTGTGGGTGAGAGGTATGACTGCCGGCGCCCAACGATATGCAACACTGTGGAGCGGAGACATCAAACCCACAACTGACGACATGAAAACTCAGGTGCGAAGTATGCAGTCGGCCGGACTTTCGGGCTTTCCGTTTTGGGGACATGATGCCGGCGGATTTTACAACTGGGAAACGAAAAATGGTCCGGATGACAATCTTTACCGGAACTGGTCGATGGCGTTCGGCAGTTTTTCCCCAACCTGGAAACCTCACGGTGTGGGTGAGTCCCGCTGGCCGCTTGACCGTTCTACTGAAGTTCAAAAAGATGCAAAAACCTACAGCCGGTTGCGTTATGAACTGATGCCCTACTTTTATACGTATGCCCACCAGGCTTTTGAAACCGGAATTCCGATCGCCAGAGCCATGATTCTTGAATTTTCACAAGAATCTGAAGCATGGAAACGGGATCTTCAATATATGTGGGGAAACGAATTGCTTGTTGCACCCAACTGTTCAGACAGTGACCGGGTTTCAGTCTGGCTTCCGGGCGGATCGTGGTTTGATTTCTGGAGTGATTCTCTTTTTTCCGGAAATCAGGTGCTTTCCTATCCGTCACCCACTGGTAAACTTCCCCTCTTTGTGAAAGACGGAGCCATCATTCCGATGACAAACTTTGCCCTCAGCACCGGAGCTCTTCCAGCAGATAGTTTAACAATTCACATCTACACCGGGAGAAACGGATTGTTCACTTTGTACGAAGACGACGGACTTTCCGAAGGTTACCGACATAAAGAAAAGCGCACCACTGAAATCACTTTCAATCAGGATCATATGTCGGTTACCGTTTCTCCCGCAAACGGAACCTATAAAAATGCACCAGCCCAAAAAGCCTGGACGTTTGTTTTTCACGGTTTTAAAAAACCGGTTTCTTTTTCAGTGAATGGAAAAAAGGTAAAAACAAACTGGGATCCGGTCAAAAAAACACTTTCACTTTCGGCGGGTAGTTTTTCTGTTCTGGAATCAATTGAAGTGGTAATGGATCAGGAATGAGTGAACTACCTGGATTAGGTTCTCCCCTTTCAAAAAGGGGAAATGCCGAAGGCAGAAGGGTTTGGTTTTTAAAATCTGCCAGCGGCGAAAAACGCGGATCAGGTTCCTTTGCTGTCATTCCTGTCCTGCAAGCGGGACGGGAATGACAGCCCCATAAGCCCCTTCAAAAAAGTAGAATTAACTCTCAACGTAAAGGGAATTAAAACCAAAATGAAAACCAGACTTATCCTTCTTTTCCTGCTGATTGGTACCCCAGCCTTTGCCCAAAATTTCAGATCGTTCTCACAGGATGGCAACTCCGTTCTCGTCCGTTCTGAAACCTCTTCTTTTCAGTTTACCTTTTATAAAAGTGATATTCTCCGGATGGATTTTCTGCCGTCCACATCCACCCTCATTGATTCTTCATATGTAGTCATTCAGCAACCGGATAAATCCATCCCGGTCAAAACTGAGTATTCCGATTCCCTGATCCGTTTTTCATCCTCCGGACTCACGGTTTCCTGTTCTCTGTTTCCTGTTCGTTTCACTTTTTCTGATTCCACGGGAAAAATTCTGCTGGCTGAACCTTCTTTCGGTGGATTTTCAACCGAAAAAGAAGCACGGAAGGCCACCTTTTCCTTAAAACCGGATGATCATTTTTACGGTACAGGCGAACGGGGAACCAGTCTCGACAAGCGCGGACAAAAATTCGAGAGTTACAACACTCAGATCGGCGGTTATTCAACTCCGCTCCCAACCATGAATCTGAATGTTCCGTTTTTCACCACAACGAATGGCTATTCAGTTTACATTGACAACACCTACAAAGGTATTTTTGATTTTGGTCATTCCGATAAAACCACGTTTTCTTATACCGCAACCGGTGGTGAACTTTCCTTTTATTTGTTTGCCGGCAAAACCGTTCAGAAACAACTTGAAAACTATACCTGGCTCACCGGCCGTCAACCCCTTCCGCCCCGTTGGGCCTTTGGGTACATCCAGTCGAAAAACCGGTACACGACCGAAGAAGAAACGAGAGGCATTGTTAACACCATCCGTGAGAAAAACTTCCCCTGTGATGCCATCGTTCTCGATCTTGCCTGGTTTAAACACATGGGCGACATTTCGTGGGATGAAGAAGCCTGGCCGAACCATGAACAAATGATTCAGGATTTTAAGCTGACCGGAATCAAAACCATTCTGATTACTGAGACGTATCTGATTGAACCATCCCACAATTTTAAGTTTGCCCTTGAAAACGGATTTTTCACAAAAAAATCTGACGGGACGCCATATTTGATGCCAAAATGGTGGTCATGCAATTATGGATGCAATGCTGCTTTACTTGATATGACCAATCCGGAAGCCAGAAAATGGTGGTGGAGTTTACATCCCGGCTCATTCGGAACGTCTGTTCCCGGCATCTGGACGGATTTGGGTGAGCCTGAACGCCATCCGGAGGATATGATTCATTTTCTCGGAAGCACGAACAAAATCCACAACATTTATAATCTGCTTTGGGCACAAACAATTTTCGACGGATTTAACCAGCTTCAGCCCGGAAAAAGAGTGATGAATTTAACCCGTTCCGGTTTTGCAGGCATTCAGCGGTATGGCGTCCTTCCCTGGTCCGGTGATGTGGCGAGGGATTTTGGCGGACTTGCTGTTCAGCCTCCGATGCTGTTGAATATGGGGATGTCAGGTTTAGCGTACCACAACTCGGATATCGGCGGATATGCCAGAAATCCGACCACACCGGAATTGTACATCAGGTGGATGCAATACGGGGTTTTCTCACCGATTGCCCGTGCACACGGTGCCGGCACCAATGCGAACGGTTCACCCACAGAACCCTGGATGTTTGGTAAAGAAGCAGAACGGATTTCACGTGACTATCTGAGACTCAGGTACAGTTTACTTCCCTATATCTACACACTGGCTCATGAGAATTACAAATCCGGACTCCCAATCGCACGGCCTTTATTTTTCATGGATCCTTCAGATAAAAACCTGCTGAATGAAAGTGATTCGTATCTCTGGGGTGACAATTTCCTGATTTCCCCGGTTGTAGCTGCCGGAATCAGGGAAAAGGAAGTTGTGCTGCCAAAAGGAAACTGGATCAATTTCTGGACGGACGAAGTTGTGACTGGTGGGGGAAAAATATCTGTTTCTGCTCCGTTGGATAAAATGCCCATCTTCGTCAGATCAGGAAGTGTTATTCCCATGGCTCCGGTCATGATTTCTACAGATGAACGACCGTTGGACACTCTGATTGTCAGGGTTTATCCTGAAATTGGGTCAACCGGTTCTTTCACTCTGTATGAAGATGATGGTGAGTCATTGGATTATCAGAAAGGGGCATTTTCTGAAACTACTTTTACCCAATCCGGTTTGGTGGTTGAAGGAAAACAGGAACTCACTCTCACCGCAGAAAAACCAAAAGGCTCGTTCAAAGGTCAGGTTCAAAACCGGATTTACCTTTTTGAAGTCCGCCTGATGAAAGAAAAACCGGAATCGGTTTTGGCGGATGGGGAAAAAATCAAAGGCTTTTCGTCATTGGATCATCTCAGGAAAGAGAATTCCGGATTTTTTTACGATCAGAAATCAGGAATTTTATTTGTTCAGGCAAGTGGTTCTTTGAAAAAGTCTGTTGAAATTATAGTCGAGAAGAAGGCAATCACCCGGTGATTGAATGGTTTTTGAATGGTTAATGGAAATATACTTGGTTTTTGCAACCCCAGAGGGGTGACCTTTGGGTAGAAAACAAACACACCCACACGACCACCGCCCGGCCACAAATGCCTTTGAAACTGGAAAACTCATTCCGGGCAGAAAAAGACAATTTTCCCGCTGATCGCGCTGATTTACACGGAAAATGCGTTTTTTATCTGGGATAATCAGGATATACAGGATGAGAAAATAATTATTAATGTTTAATGATCAATGGTTAATGAATTTCGGGATTTTTCCTAACCCCAGCGCCCAAGACCTTTGGTCGCGGGTTAAAAGGGTGATATCTTGGTAGAAAAACATCCCAGAACTTACCCACCAATTCTTTTCTTATTTCCCACCCTGTAATCAATCGATTACACCTACCTGTAACCCCCTGCTTACAAGTTATCCCCCGAAAGGGTTAGTTTCCTTCCAAATTCAGCCCATTTCCCAAATAAATCACAAATTCAGCCTTTTTCTTTCCGGTTAACATTTCCGGCACAGTCTTTTCAATAGTTTGGATCAGACAACGGAAGGTAAATGGATCAAAAGCGGATTTTAATTGTTGCCCCTGACCTGGAAGTGCTCAAAGCCATCAGGTTCAGATTTTCTGACAACCGAGTCAGTTTGTTCACTGCAGACGATCTGGCTACAGCAGAAAAAATTATCATCTCGCTCGATCCGAAGATTGAAAAAGTATTTCTTCACCGTGATCTGTCCCCATCAGATCATAAAGAAATAAAGGATTTATGCCACAATCTTGGAATTCCTTCGGTTGACTTTGACGATACTGTTTCAGGTGAATTGATTTTACGAGGATAACTTATGCCAACCCCAGCTTCTTACTCATATCACAATCAGAACGAAATGAATAATGGCTTTTCATCAATGAATCCCGTTTCCAATGCGGACGGACAAATCATTTATTTTGCCATCCATCCCGAAAATGTTGTTCGTCTGAAAACTTTTCTCTTGATGAACAATATTCCCTTTTCACAGGATGAAGAAAAGAAAACTGAAAGCAAAAATCAGAACCGGGATTTGATCAAGGATGTGTTTGAATCCCAATTGCCTGAACTGGGATTAAGCAACCGGGAGAGTGAAGTGTTAAGAGAAGTGGTAAACGGATTGGATTATCAGGAAATTGGTAACCGCCTGTTTATCAGCCACGAAACCGTGAGAAGTCACGTGAAAGCGATTTACCGGAAACTCGGAGTTAAAACCAGAGCCGAAGCCTTAGCGAAAATCCTGAACTTCAGGAATTAATTCGACCGCAGAGACGCTGAGAACGCAGAGAAATGCAAATTATTAGGGAGACCCCAAAGGCCCAAAGGCGCTAAGAAAGACGGTTTTTTTATTTAAATTCTGGATTGAGTCTGCCCAAGTTTCTGATTCCCCTCCTTTTCCAAAGGAGGGGAAAATCCGGTCACTGAGTCCCGAGAATCGGGAAAGTGCCCGGATTGGGGTGGTTTGTATTTTAATAGGTTCAGGAAAACCACCCCGGTTTTTGACGGACTGGTCGGTATTCAGGAATTTGAATGAAAAATCTCCGACCGGGAGGTCGGAGTTACAAAAATGCGGGATTTGAAACACCATTACCCATTTAGCATTTAGCCTTGAGCCCGTCAAAAGCCGCCCTTCGACAAGCTCAGGCTATCAGGTTGTAAAAATTTAACCTTATGCCTTACTTCTTATGCCTAACAGCTAAAAGCTAATAGCTAACAGCTTCCCGCCCTACTCCTCCAGTTGCGCTGCCAGTTTTTCCCATTTCTTGTACAGCGGTGGAAGTTCTGACTTCAGAGCATCGTATTTCTTGGAGGATTTCAGCAACTCCTGGGTATTCTTTTTCAAAAAGGATTCTGACGCCATTTCGGCTTCAATTTCTTTGATCTGCTTTTCTTTTTCGGCAATCTGCTTTTCAAGCGTTGAGAATTCCTTCTTCACACCCTTCAGCGATTCATGCTTCTTCTGGCGCTCTTCAGCTTCCTGACGTTTCATTTCCTTCGATTTGAAACCGGAGTTCTGATCTTTTTTATCCGATTTTTTCGAAGATTCGGCTTTCACTTCCGCCTGACGTTTTTTCCAGACTCTTTCATAAAATTCAGAGTACGGATCAACATAAACTTTGATCTGCTTGTTATCCAGGAAAAACACTTTCGAGGTAATCTGATCGAGGAAATACCGGTCGTGCGAAATGATCAGCAAACTGCCGTCGAAATCCATCAATGCTTCAATGAGCAGATCTTTCGATTCCATATCAAGGTGATTGGTAGGCTCATCCATGATAATCAGGTTGTGAGCACGAACCAAAAGTTTGGCCAAAGCAACCCGGGCTTTCTCACCACCCGAGAGCACTTCGATGCGTTTAAAGGCATCATCCCCTTCAAAAAGAAAACAACCCAGCAACGTTCTCACACGGGTCCGGAATTCAGCCGGAGCCGCTTCGAGAACTTCATCATAAATGGTGGATTGTAAATTGAGCTCTTCAACCTGATGCTGGGCATAATAGCCAACCGACACATTCGACCCGATAATCAGATCACCACGTGTTTTAGGCTCCTTCCCGAGAATCATTTTCACCAGGGTGGATTTACCCGAACCGTTCACCCCGGCGAGTGCGACTTTTTCGCCCCGCTCAAGAATGAAATTAAGGTGATCGAAAAGATGGTTTTCACCAAAAGCTTTTGCAAGATCACGACCTTCAAGAACAATCCGACCGGATCGTGGTGCTTCCGGGAAATCGAAATGGATGGATTTTTCCTTGCTGCCAAGTTCAACCCGGTCCATTTTATCCATCAGTTTAATCCGGCTTTGAACCTGACGTGATTTGGATGCTTTGTACCTGAACCGTTCAACAAACCGGTTTAACTGAGTCAGTTTAGCCTGCTGATTGGCGTATTGGGCTTTAAGAATTTCTTCCCGTTTAACTTTATCTTCTTCATAAAAGGTATAGTTTCCGGCATATTCGGTGATTTTCCCGAATTCAATTTCAAGCACACGGTTAACAATCTGATCCAGGAAAAATCTATCGTGCGAAATAATAATCAGGGCACCTTCGTACGACTTCAGATAACTTTCAAGCCATTCGAGTGTTTCAAGATCAAGGTGGTTGGTCGGCTCATCAAGCAACAGATAATCCGGACTTGCACAAAGCAGTTTAGTGATGGCAATCCGCATTCTCCATCCACCTGAAAACTGAGAAACAGGTCGAGTAAAATCTGACGTTTTGAATCCGAGTCCGCTCAAAATTTCTTCTGCTCGCGTTTTTGCAGTGAATCCGTCTGCAACTTCATATTTATGCTGAAGGTTGCCATAATGGTTCAGAATATCTGAGAGATCAGGATTGTTCGTAGCTGAATATTCTTCGATAAGAAGTTCGGTTTTGCGAAGTTCATCTTCGAGACTCATAACTGAACCGAAGGCGGTGAGAACTTCGTCAATGACCGAAAGATCGCCGGGTGATTGGGCAAAATCCTGCGATAAATAGCCAATTTCGACGCCTTTGGCTTTATGGACTTCGCCCTTGTCTGGAAGGATTTCCCCGGTGATCATTTTCATCAGGGTGGATTTGCCTTTACCGTTGGCGCCAACGATGGCAACCCGGTCACGGACGGTGAATTGGGCAGAAACGCCCTCGAAAATAACCTGGTGGTTATACTGTAAATGGATGTTGGAAAGTGAAATCATGGCGCGAAGATAAAAAACGGATGGGCGTATTCCGAAAGGAAGGACGAAAATCAGGCGTAAGGCATAAGGATTAAGGGAAAAGGTTAATTGTGAATGGTTAACGTATAAAGTTCCCCTCCTTTTGTAAAGGAGAGCCTGTCCCGAACGCTTTCGGGAGGTGGCGAAGCCGGGGTGGTTTTGTATTCTGTTTTCCTGTAACTCCGACCTCCCGGTCGGAGATTTTTCCGGGAAATCAAAGGATACCGACCAGAGGTCGGTGTTACAATAAATTCCAAAAACCTAACTGCTAACCCTTCGACTCCCACTTCGACTCCGCTCAGTGACCAGCTCAGGGACCGCAGCTTCCCACCTATCCTTAAAATTTCCCAAACTTGAAAATCAGATTTACTGAAACCGAAGTTAAGTCATTGCTTTGCAGATAATCATTGTCATAGCCGTTTACCAGCCGGTAATTCACAGTTGCAGCCAGTCTCATGTATTTCACAACATTCACTTCCCAGCCAATGTACGGTTCAAAAACAAAAACACCTTGTTCTTCAGTTTTCCGGTCAGTTCCTCTTTCTTTCAGCCAGGCTGAACCGCCACCAATCAGACTACCGGCAAACCAGTGCCCCAGAGAGTCGGGATTGTGGATATACTCCAGCATCAATCCGCCATAATCCAACCCGATATGATAATCTTTCCCGGCAGGACTTTTACCATTTGCCCGGATATTATTAACCAGATTTCCGCCTCCGCCACCAATCACATATTGATGATTGATAATCCACCCGCCACGTCCACCGGAAAAAAATGCTCCCTTTTGGTTAACAGATCCATAACCTAAAATGGGTGCCCCATAACCGCCGGAACTTGTCATTTCAGGAAGCAGGGTTTCAGGTTCATCCTGTGCAAAGGAAAAAACAGGGATTAGAAGAGTTATTACAGATAAAGTTAAAGTTTTCATTTTTGTTCCTTTTAAATTTGAATGGATCCCGGATCAAGTCCGGGATGACAGCTCTGGCAAATCTAACCCCGTACCCCGTACCCCGTACAACGCAAAGCGTGCCCCGCCACCTCTTTACGTCCCCAATCCCGTTCCGGTTGCAGGTTTTCAGGAAGTTCGCTATCTTTGTTGTTCATTGATGCGTGAGGAAGCTGTGTCAACCCGTGATTTAACCCTTGAAATTACCGATACTTTGATCGATTCTGGTGAGCCTGAAGCCAAAGTTATTCTGTTCAACGATGATTATCATACGTTTGATGATGTCATTTTCCAGGTAGTAAAAGCCTGTGATTATTCTTTTGAACGTGCAGAGCAAATTGCCATGATCGTTCACTTCAAAGGCAAATGTACCGTCATTTCTTCTGACTTTCAAACCTGCCAGGAAGTGGCCGCCGTTTTATCTGAAATTGACCTGTTGGTCGAAATCGAACCTATTGAAACTGAAAAGTGAGCGGAAACACCTTTTTCTGCTCACTCTGTTTTTTTTCTATCCCCGTTTAAACCTTTCCTTTCCTGTCTCCATCGAACCGGACGTAACTCAAACAAAACCTTTTAAGGAGACTACCTATGAAACGTTCAGCCTCATTCTTTCTATCCGGACTTGCACTTTCCTCTTTTGTCCTTTTTTCAGCCTGCGACAATGAAGATAAAAAATCAGAATCCACTTCTTTAACCAATGATGAATATACTGAAGTAGCCGTCGTTGCCGGCGGAGAAATTTCATCAGCAACTGAAGGTGATTTTTCTGATATCAGCGAAGCTGCCAATTATACTGGTAAAGCCGGACTCGGTAAAGAAGCAGTAGATACTACTTTTGAAAAAGGTCCGCTCACCATTTCCCTTTACCGCAAATTTGCTCCCGGTATTGCCAGAGATTCC
The DNA here is from genome assembly GCA_017303995.1 of Bacteroidota bacterium. Lineage (GTDB taxonomy): Bacteria > Bacteroidota > JABWAT01 > JABWAT01 > JABWAT01 > JAFLBE01. The sequence continues at coordinate 32,340 of JAFLBE010000005.1, forward strand.
TCAGATTTTTTCATCAAAGGCACTTCAACTTCAATGGTCATGAAAAGATCAGTTAAAGGTGAATGGACAAAAACTGCCGGGATGAGCAATAACAGCAAATCGGTCTCCATCAATAAATATCATTCCATAAAAGTCACCGGATTGGATACGGTTTCTGCTGCCATGACTCTCAATGGAACTTCGTCAAGGGATAATTACCGTGAAATGACGATGAAAGCTGTTGAAACGACCTTCCATGTAAAAGGTACCGGTTCTAAAACCGATGTTGTCATCAACAAGAAAAGTGACAAATATCCTGAATCAGGAACAGCAACCTACAACATGGTTATCGAAAAAACGAAGAGTAAAGCTGATAAAACTGTTGTAAAAACCATCACCGTCTCAGTTCAGGTAACCTTTAATGGAACAAAAACACCTGAAATCATCATCAACAAAGAAAAGAAATTCAAACTTGACCTAGAAACCGGTGATGTAACAGCGATGTGAGTCTGAAATAACTGATATATTGATGTCATCCCGGACTTGATCCGGGATCCATGCCTTTTAATGCTGGATGAGCTTCGCAGAACTTCGTTAGCCCGCCTTCGCGGGAATGACAGCTTCCTCCTTACTCAAAATAAAAAAACCCGTTGAAACCAACGGGTTTTTTTATTTCCTGTTTTTCACTTCCTTCAGGAATTTAATTCCCCCGTTTTCTCGTTTCAGCGGTTATGATACTAGCCACCAACCTCATCAAAACCTATGGCAGCTACACCGCACTTTCCGGAGCAAGCTGCTCGATTCCTGCCGGAGAATTTCTTGCCATTATGGGCGAATCCGGTTCAGGAAAATCCACTTTTCTCAATCTGATATACGGAATTGATACCGTTGATTCAGGTTCACTTTCTGTTTTTGGAAACCAGCTTGACGGGAAACCGGTCAATGAACTTCATGAGTACCGCCGGAATTTTGTTTCCATCATTTTTCAGGATTTCAATCTGCTGCCGACCTTAACCGCCTGGGAAAATGTGATTCTTCCGCTGAAACTTCAGGGAAAACCCGTCGACCCTGCCTGGATTTCCTTTCTGTTCGAAGAAGTCGGTCTCACTTCCAGACAGCATAAATTGCCCGAAACCCTGAGCGGCGGCGAAAACCAGCGGGTCGCCATTGCCCGTGCCCTGGCCGTAAAACCCAAAGTTCTGGTCGCTGATGAACCCACCGGAAGTCTTGACAGCCGAACCGGACGTGAAGTTCTCGATTTGCTCAGAACGGTAAACCGGGATCTGAAGGTGACGATTCTGATGGCAACCCATTCCAAAACGGCTTCGGAATTTGCTGACCGGATTCTCAGAATTGAAGACGGACGGTTTCTGCAATGAAGTCGGTTTTTCAGGTTTTCAAGGTCCTCACCTTTCATTATTACCGCCGGTTTAAACTCCGCTGGATTTTATGCACCGCCGGTGTGGCAATTGGAGTTGCAGTGGCAACGTCAATCAACCTTACCAGCGACCGTGCCGTTTATTCCTTCTCAGAAACCCTTGAATCGGTTACCGGTACGGCAAACCTTCAACTTACCGCCGATCCGGGTCTGAATCCCGATAGTTTATGGTCGGCCTCCTGGCTCTGGAAAGTGGGTTATTACTCGCCATTTATCCAGACAGCAGGGACTTCAAAAGGCAAAACTTACCGGTTGTACGGATTTGATTTTGTCGGCGACCGCCGGATCCGCCAGCTTCAGACGTTGCAAAACGATTCAACAAAAACCACCGTCAATGGCGTTTTTATTCCTGTCGATTCCCCGTTGGGCAGTGAAGGCGATACCGTCACAATTGTGATTAATGCTGTCCGGTATCAATTGATAATTGCCGGAAAAGTCAGTGCCATCAGCGGAAAACTTCCGCCACGAAATGCCATTTTTGCCGATCTTTCACTTTTACTTCCAATCACGAAAACCGTCTCCGGACTCGATATTTCCGTTCCGGCAGATTCACTTGATTCAGTAAAAAATAAACTTCAGCTTCAGTTCCCCACCGCCAGAATTGAAACTCTGAACGAACGAAAACAAACCACCGCCGAACTGTTTTCTGCCTTCCGGATGAATTTGCAGGCACTGGGTCTGATTGCCCTTCTGGTTTCGGCGTATCTGGTTTACAACACGCTTTTTCTTTCGGTCATTCAAAGGCGGCAAACCATCAATCTCTTGCTTTCTCTGGGAAGTCACCGCCGGAGCATTTTCATTGCTTTGCTGGTTGAAGGTGCGTTTTTCGGAACGATTGGCGGACTTTTCGGACTTGCCGCCGGGATTCTGCTGGCTTCTTTGACTTATTCGGAAGTTTCACAAACTCTGACCGCCGTTTTTCAGCTTTCTGACAGTCAGCTCAGTTCCTTTTCGTGGATGGCTCTGGCCGGATCATATCTGACCGGCATCATTTTCGCCACTCTGGCAGCCTGGTATCCGGCATGGCTGGGTTCAGGAACTCCGATTTCCCGTTCGCTCAAACGCGGACAAAGTGAATTTTCATCAGCCAGATTGAAAAAATCGGTTATCATTTGCGTTTCTTCCCTTTTGTTGGTTTTATTTTCTGTCTGGATGGCATCAGTTACTGAAAATCCGCTCTGGGGATATGCAGGCGTTACTTTTTCGATTCTGATGCTGAGTTTTCTTGCGCCTCCGGTTTTGATTCTACTCACAAGCCTGCTGAAGAAGCTGTCGTCTGCCGGAGAAATTCTGCTGGCAACCTCGTCGGTGAAAGAGCACATGGTGAAAGTTTCGATTGCCGTTGCAGCTTTAACTATGACGTTAAGTATGGCCGGTGCCGTCGGGATTATGGTTCACTCCTTCCGGACGACTTTGGATGACTGGTTAACCCGATCGATTGTTGCCGATATTTATCTCAAATCATCATCCGATCCAACCCAACTTGTCGGAACGATCAATCCGGACGTGATGGCAATTCTAAGAAATCACCCGATGACTGAAAATGTGATTACCCTGAGAACAACCCAGATTAAAATTGACGGACTTCTCACTGATATCGGCGCCAACGAAACCTCGGTTTACTTTAAGGCTAGTCCGGCCGATCTGGTTGCCGGAAATCCTGAGAATCTAGGACTTCTGCAGAAAAAAGGCGGGGTTGCCGTGAGTGAAGTTTTTGCCAACAAGCACCACCTCACGGCCGGAGACACCGTTCACATCCGTCAATATTCCTATCCGATTCTTGCTGTTTACCGGAATTACAGCTCTGACCGTGGATTTTTGCTGATGGATACGCTTCAGTTTTCTCAGCTTTTCGGATATAAAGATCCGACCGCCGCTGCCGTTTTTCTGAAGCCCGGAATTTCTTCGGAATCTGCCCTTTTAAGTCTAAGAGACTCTCTTAAAAATTTCGAAATGGATTTATCAGTCAACAAAGACATCAGAGAAAATGCGCTGGCGATTTTTGATCAGACGTTCAGAATGACCCGGATTCTTCAGCTGATTTCGTTTTTCATTGCTTTACTGGCTGTCATCACAACCCTGAGTTCCATTATTCTTGAGCGACGGAAGGATTTTGCGACTTTGGTCAGTCTGGGAAGTTCTACTTTTGGGATGTACCGTTCTCTGGCTATGGAAAGTCTGATTCTCACCGGAACGAGTTTGATTCTGGCTGCCGCCGGAAGCGCTGTGCTTTCTGCCCTGCTGATTCAGGTCATCAACCGGTATTCGTTTGGCTGGACGATTGTAACCGATATTCCCTTTGGTGAACTGGCCTTTACCGGTGTTGTGATGATTCTGGTTTCCCTGATTGCAGCAGCCTTCCCGATGAAAATGATCAAAAAGCTGAATCTACCGGAGAATCTGAAGGGAACGATCGGATAATGGTTAATGGTCAATTGCTAATGTTGAATGGAAAATACAGGTCACTGAGTGGAGTCGAAGTGCCCTGTGTTTTCAGATAATTGTACTTGGGTAAATGAAATCTGGTAATGAAAGTCCCCCTTTGAAGGGGGTGGCTCCGCAATGCGGAGACGGGGGATGTAGAAATACCTGCCAGAAGTTTAAATTGTAAATTGAAAAAACAACATCCCCCCGGCTTCGCTGTTCCCCCTTCAAAGGGGAACTAACCAAAGGTTTCCTTTGCGATTAACTCCCCCCGTCATTTTTCCCCGTTTTGCACATCAGTTACTTCCTTTGTATTTTTAGTCAGTAAGCTTACTAAAGAAACCGTCCCATGAAAAAGCTCATTTTTCTCTTTGGATTTTTAATCCTTTTTTCCTGTTCTGATGAAGAGGACGACAAAAAAAGCACGGGTGGAAATCAAATCACTCCGGATTCGGTTAAAAACATCGGGACACTTTCATTTTCGATAGACGGAAAAGGAAAAACTGCTACCATTTCGGGGTTGTATTATCACCGGATTCTGAAAAAATACCTATTTTCTTATTCGGACGGAGTTCAGCATGCGGGCGGGATTTTTGGATTTTTCACCTTGAATACCTTGCAGAGCGGAGTTCAAGACTGGTCTGATATTGATTCATCCAAAGCAATCATTTATTCAGTTTTTACAGGCTTTGACCCTGATTTTGAAACCAGATATTACAGCGTTCCAGATTCAGGAAAAACAGAAGTGACGTTCTCTGATCTAAATGAAATTAAAGGTGTTTTTTCGGGGAAAATTCTCAGTCCGGGAAAAGGTTCAGCTCAGACCATCTCTGGGTCATTTTCAGTAAAAAATAAACCGGATTCGCTCAGTTTTGTTTTTGGATATTATTGAACGCCTAAATCACCTGCCTACCTCCTAGAAAACTCAATTAAAGTCAATTTCGACCCCCAATTCGATAAACGGTTGATTATTGTAATTTTGGGGCCCTTTTACTGTTATTTGTTTTTTGTAGTGTAAATGAAGAAAACTTAGACCGGTCAAAACAATGAAAGGTTTTCCAGTATAAAAAACCTGAGTTTTGCATTTATCCTGATCGGGATAACGGATATCAAAAGACTCACTATTTCTATTGCTTTCCGCATCCAAACCATTTATTCTACCGCTAAAATAAATAGGGATATACTCATTCAATTTCATTGCCTCACGAATCTGAAGCGGGATTCCAGGATCAATTTCTAAATTGATTTTATGTGACCTATTTTCAATTTGCGAGGTTTCTAATGTTGCATTCAGTATTCTTGAATTCAGCTTTTGAATATTCTCTACGATTGGGATAAATACTTCTATACTGTCTGAATGCCATTTGTCAGAGATATGCAAGGTAAAAGAAATGGGTGGGGGTATTTCATTGTAAAAATTCATAGGAACTGAGCCGAAGCTTCCACCGGGACGAGTGCTTTTTTTATTTACAGGTAAGATTTGACCTGAATGAAGAAAAGTGACAAGGAATGAATCAGGCGTTACTTCTCGTTCAATAATGTAGGCGGGAAACTGATAAATACTGTATTCTAAATTTAAAACCTTTGTCGAATTTTCTTTATAATACAATTGGATTGTACTTCTATAGGTATAAACCGGATCTTTTGTAACTTCATCTTGGCTGTCCCTTATAAAATCAAAAGAGCAGGAAGAAAGAAAAAAAAGAATACCAAGCCAGATTAAACGGATTAAAACCATAATCTAAATCCAACAGTTGGTACAATGGGTAAAAGGGAGTACTGCTTTCTTTTAATTTTAACTCTTGGGAATTGGTACTCCCTTTCTGAAGATTCTTTTTTAAAATACTCTACATTTACTGAGGGGTTTTCCCTTGATAGTAAATTGTAAATGTAAATCATCAGTTCAGCCCGCCACTGCCCGCTTTCTGATTCAAATTTTCTGCTAAGACCGGCATCGACCCGGAACGTTGGAGGAAACCGATGTTCCCATGAAAGTAAAATTCTTTTTTCGTTAATCAATTCGAGATAGGAAAAAGACGTTCCCTCCCTGAAAAATCCTTTTAAGTTCACGTTCCAATTCTCATCAACGTCCTGATACCAGCTTAATTCCGCAGAAAAATCTGGTGATCCAGGCGAATGGTTCCATTTTTCTGTTCGTTTTAGGGATGGGGTTTCTATTTCAACCGGCAATTTATGAATGGATCGTCTGAAAGATAAATACCCTGATAGTTCTGATGTTTTGCCCTTTCGCCAGAAACCCAATTCCACTCCACCCATTTTTGCTTCAGAAAACTCTCCTCTGATCATACTTTCAGTTGTAGAAGAAAAATTTTGGAATTTTCCGGTTTCAAAGTTCTTTTTCACACCGTACTCATTTAAAATAATAGAAAGCCCCTGATAAGTAAGGTTTTTGGAATGGGAATAAAACAATGCGGATGAAAAATGCCAGATTTCTGACAAATACAATTCCCAGTTAAGTTCAACACCGGTAACTTTTGGAATTTCAGTTTCATTTATCGTTGGCTCTAAATTAAAAAGACCAGTTTGAACATTATTTGCTGACATCAAATCATTCTGGTACTGAATCTTCCGAAATCCGGTAAAAGTCACTCTATTCAAGGTATTGGGAATCCAGTTTAATGAAAATGAACCTGAGAAATGTGGAAACTGCAACTTATTGGTGTATTTTTTAAAATTAGCCAGAGGGTAGTAGATAGTACTCATGCTTTCGGGATAAAATAATCGATAGGTTTCAAACCCACTATTACTAATTTTGTCAGTTTTATTAATATATAGACCAGAAATGACGATCGTGCCATCAAGACTAATCTGATAATTCACAAAGTAATTACCAGTAATATAGCCGTTCCAATCCATAATTCTGGAGCCGAATCCTGGATCAATGACCCAATTTGTGTTTGTTTTCCTCTTTTCCGATTTCGCTGATAAACCTTGATTTAAAACCAGGTTTCCAAAAGTCAGCTTCTTAATTTTAAAAACGAAACCTATTGAATTGAATTCTGACGATTCAATAATTTCTTTCAAACTGTTGTTTGATTTCATTGATTCAAAAAAGGCAAAAGCCGACAAATCGAAGCTTATGCCAGATTTGAGTTCTTTTATCAAAGTCAAAATGCCACCTCTGCCAGAAAACTCATAGTCTTGGTTGGGCAGTTTTGAAGACGATATGTCAGTCTTGGATTTTGTCCAGCCCAAATGATCACCCATCAGAATTCCTGTTACATGAACTTTCCAACCATTTTGAAAATCATTTCCTGTTGTTAATAATAAATCTTCAAAATTGTAAAGAGGAACCGGGTCTTTCGCATCAGAAAAAATAGCCTTCATAATCCAATCTGCAAAAGTCCTGCGGTAACTGGTTTTAATGTATCCAGAATTGCCTAAAGGTCCAGATACAGAAACCTGATTCGAAATAAGTCCGGTTCCTAAAGTAGTTTCCCAATTTTTTGGAGTTTTTTGACTGGTTTTCATTGAAATGACTGCGCCGGTAACCGGTGCAGACCAACCTGGTTGAGTCGACCCAAACAAGTCAACCGATTCAAGAAAATCACCCGGGATTGAGCTTAAAAACCCTCCTGAATGCCACGGATTGGGAATTCTGAGTCCGTTCAGATAGTAGTTGGATTGATAAGGGTAACTTCCCCGGAAATACAACATACCCTGGGCTTCATTTGATGGTGAAAAAGAAGGCAAATTTGCGATAAGGCGAAGCGGATCCCGTTCACCTCCAAACGAAAACCCTCTAGAAAGTTGTTCGGCTGTTAGCTTACCAATAGATTCACCTGAAATCCGTTCAGATTCTATTTTAATTTCTTCAAGTGCAACATCCATTGGTTTTAATAAAATGGTTACCCTGTCCAAACCAGAGTCACTTTTTAACTGAATTGAATGATATCCCAAATGGGAAACTGTTAGAGAGGACTCTCCGTTCAGATTAATTTTAAAAACTGAATCCGAATTTACAATTAGAGAAACCGGGGATGGATTGCACAATACCCGGGCATCCGGGAGCTTTAATCCGGTAGCGGAGTCAATTACCGTCAGCATCACTGTTTGGGACTGAACTTCCTGTGAAAAACAGGTTGCCAGAGTGAGCAGGATAAAAAAGAGCAGGACTCTTTTCAAAAGGGATCTTCCATAAATTAAAAAATAATCACCAATATTTGGTATTTTTCCCTGAATTCCAATTTTGTACCTTTAAAAGAAAGGGAAGTTTCCATGAAGAATCATTACATTAAGCTTTTCAATTATGATAATTGGGCAACCAACCGACTCATTGTAGCTGCAGAATCAGTTCAGAATGACCCAAAACTGAAAGATCTGATCAGTCACGTGATCACGGCCAGAATTGTCTGGTTGGGGCGTATAAAAACCGATAACTCATCTGCAACACCCTGGAATCCAAGGGAATTATCAGAGAACATCCTACTTTTCAATGAAAATCAGGCAAATTGGGAAGTCTGGCTCAACCAAATAACCGAAACCGATTTGCGTGGATTGATTCACTACAAAAACATAAAAGGTGACCCTTTTTCGGGAGTCCTGAAGGATATTCTCACCCACCTTATCAATCACTCAACTTATCACCGTGGGCAGATTGCTACACGACTTAAAGAATTGGGTGTTCAGGTTCCGCCAACAGATTTTATTGTCTTTACCCGGGAAGAAAAAAAATGAATCCGATTTTAATTGCAGCCGTTTTTGGATTTTTGGCCGTTTCACTTGGTGCTTTCGGTGCCCACGCGTTAAAACCTTATCTGGATGATTATGCAAAAGGAATTTGGCAAACTGCAGTTTTCTACCATTTCATTCATGCCCTCGCGCTTCTGGCAGTTGGAATTTTTGCAAAGGTCAAACCGGAATTAAAAGCTAATTTTATCTGTTTCAGTTTTACAGCGGGTATTTTACTTTTTTCTGGAAGTCTTTACCTGCTGGCCCTCACTGATCTCAAGTGGCTCGGCATGGTTACGCCCCTTGGCGGACTCGCATTCCTTACCGGATGGGGAATGTTAGCCTGGAAATCCACCCGGACATGATTTCTTGCGCTTTTAATCACCCTAAGGGAGATTTATGAAAACTGTTTCTTTAACCGCACTTTCTCTTTTTTTTCTTTTTGCCGGTTGCGGCAGCTCATCTAACTCGCTTGTCTCTCAAGAGCAAATCACTGAAAATGGTGGAATCCGTGTTCAGGCACAATTTTATCCGGATTCAACATCCGGGTCAACCCAATATTTAACTGTCGGACTTGTTAAAACCACCGATTCAGTTGTTGTTTTTTATCTGCCTGTGAGAAATGACGATCAATTTGCTCAGCTCAATATTCAGCAGGCACCCGACAGGATCACTAAAAAATTTCCGGGTCAGGCAGATTTTATGTACACACCCAAAGAGGGATATACAAATCCGCTTCAGTTTGGTGTGAAGGGTTGGGAAGAGAACAAATGGATTACCTGGGATTTCTGGAAAACAAACAAAGTCATTACCCAGTTCAACATCCCTGCTGATGTGACTGACGGCGTTTTCACATTTGGATTCAGAATGCTCCAGTTCAATGAAAAACCTGCTGACGGCACCAATCTGAGCAGCCTTGCCTTCCGTGATGAATACCGTTCCGGAAAAATTTCGGTCATCATCCAAAACAGGAAACTGGCTGGAATCAAAACCATGGGAAAATAGGGAAAACCGTGGTATGTGATACGTGATAGGTGGTAAGTAGTAGGGCAAATTCACCCTCCAACCAAAGTCTAATGTCATTTCTTTGATATAAAAGTGGATTCCCCGTAATTTTGCATCACTTTAATTTACCAACAATGAATTCTGGATCGTTTGTGAAGGAATTCCCCGATCGAAGGAGATGTGAGATGAGTGAGATTCGCCATGACTGGACCCGGGAAGAAATCCGTGTTCTGTTCGACCGCCCGCTGTTAGACCTTGTTTTTGAAGCTGCATCTGTTCACCGCCAGCATCATAATGCCAATGAAGTTCAATGGTCAACTCTGGTTTCAGTAAAAACCGGTGGTTGTCCTGAAGATTGCGGATATTGCTCCCAATCCGCCCATTATGACACACCCGTTGATCGTACCCCGCTCATGAACGTGGAAGAAGTGCTTGAAGCTGCCCGGATTGCCAAAGCAAATGGTTCAACCCGTCTTTGCATGGGTGCCGCCTGGCGTCAGCCACGGCCAGGAAAAGACTGGGAACAAGTTCTCGATATGGTTCGCCAGGTAAATGCCATGGGCATGGAAAGTTGTGTAACCCTTGGGATGTTAACCGAAGAACAGGCACAACAACTTGCAGAAGCCGGACTCACCAATTACAACCACAACATTGATACATCACCCGAATTTTACGAAAAAATCATTTCTACCCGGAAATTTTCAGACCGGATTCAAACCATTGAAAATGTTCAGAAAGCCGGTATCGGTGTTTGTTCGGGTGGAATTATGGGATTGGGTGAATCCACCGAAGACCGTGTCGGGTTTATACATACATTAGCAACGCTGGCCAAACATCCTGATTCTGTTCCGATCAATGCACTGGTTGCAGTTGAAGGAACTCCACTTTCAAACCGCCCGCCGGTTGAATCGTTTGAATTTATCAGAATGATTGCTGTTGCCCGCATCACCATGCCCGGTTCAATGGTTCGTCTTTCAGCCGGTCGTCTAACGTTAACAGAAGAAGCTCAGGCAATGTGCTTCCTTGCCGGTGCGAATTCCATTTTTACCGGTGAAACCCTGCTGACAACTGAAAATCCGGGTTTTGATCAGGATCAAAGCTTGCTCAAAAAGCTCGGACTGAAAAGCCAGCCGCTTCACGCCGTCGAACTGGATTTGTGCAAAGCGTAAATTCCAGGGACACGGGACAGGTGACAAGGGACAAGTGGCAAGTCGAGCAAAGCGAAGATCCCGAACGCTTTCGGGGTGGTAAGTGATATGAATTCGGGCAATGTTCATGTCATCCTGAGTGATTTTTTACATTGTAAAAAATATTATCGAAGGATGAGTCGCCCATAATCCATCAGAACGGGGTGATTTTGAATCCCAAATCCTCATTTTTCACACGCATTGAAACGGAACTTGATGATCTGAAACAGGTCAGCCGGTTCCGTTCTTTATTTATAGGATCCGGGATTATTCTCTCCGGAAATGATTACCTCAACCTATCCCATCATCCATCCTTAAGAAAAAAAGCAATCGAACTGGCCAAAACTGCCGATCTTGCGTCCACCGGAAGCAGATTGCTTGGCGGAAACCATCCGCTGCATGAAGAACTTGAATCTTTAGTTTCTTTCTGGAAAAAGTCAGAATCTGCACTTCTTTTTAATTCAGGCTACGATGCCAACATGGGCGTTATTCAAACCCTCATCAGGAAAGAAGATATCGTCTTTTCTGATAAACTGAATCATGCCTGCATCATCGACGGAATCAAAGGAACCGGTGCCGTAACCGAACGGTTTAATCACCAGGATTTCAACGATCTTGAACGGCGTCTGAAAAAACATGAATTCTCCAAAACCGAAAAATTCATTATCGTTGAATCGGTTTATTCGATGGATGGGGATGTTACCGACTTCCCGTCTTTGGTTCAGTTGTGCGAAAAGTATAACGCCCATCTGATTGTGGATGAAGCCCACGGAACAGGCGTTATCGGGCAAACCGGCGCCGGTGTTCTGGAACGTGATGGATTGATGAATTATCCGCTGGCAACGATCCACACCTGTGGCAAAGCACTGGGGACTTTTGGTGCTTTTGTTTCCTGCAGGAAATCAGTCCGTGATTATCTGGTTAACAAATGCCGCAATTTTATTTTCACAACCGCCCTTCCCCCGTGGCAGGCCGGTTTGATTGCTGAAGCCATTCGGCTTGTTCAGCCCATGACCGCTGAACGTGACTATCTCATGAAGCTGTCAGCAGATTTCAGAAAACTGGTGGCAGAGAAAACAAAGTGGTCAACCGGAAATTCAAAAACCATGATCGTTCCCGTGATTATTGGTGAAGATTCTGAGGCTGTAAAAATTGCCTCTTTTTGCCGGGATGCCGGGTTTGACGTCAGGGCAGTACGTCCGCCAACCGTTCCCGAAGGAACATCACGCCTCAGGTTAAGTTTTCATGCCGGAATTCAGATTGCCGACATGGAAAAACTGGCGGAATTGCTTACCAAAATGGTCAATGGTTAATTGTTAATGGTAAATAGAAAGCCTTAGTCTTGTTTTGAATATTGTCTTGTCCTGAATTTGGTTGACTAATTTTAGTGAAATTCAGATTAACCAATTAACTGAAGTGTTTTTTTGTTTTTAGGTTTATAATAATTTTTCCAGGTTCGTTTTAATTCACCAACACACAAGTGTGCCTGAACCGGAGTTTTATTTTCAATACTTCTATGAGGACGGATTTTGTTATAAAAATCGATGACTTTTGGCAGTTCTTTTTGTGCTTCTGCCAACGTTCGATAAGTTAAATCTGCATTGTCATCAAATTCACCCTTAAGTATTCCATTAACCCGTTCTGCAATCGAATTTTCAAGTGGATCACCGGACTGGGTCATGCTGATTTTCATCTTTTTCTTGTTTAAAAGTTTTGTGTATGCATGACAACAGTATTGAATTCCACGGTCCGAGTGATGAATGCAATCTTTCAGTTCTTCCTTTGGTGATTGTTTTATTGCCATTTTTAACGCTTTTATCGTTCCTTCTGCAGCTAAACTCTCACTTAAAAAATGACCCAATATTTTTCTCGAATACTGATCTGTAATCAGGGACAGATAGGCAAATTCATCTGTTTCCTTTAGCCGGATATAGGTAATATCTGACACCCAAACTGCATTTGCCCGTATCGGAGTTAAGTGCTGGATCAGATTGCTATATTTATGATAATGGTGATAACTATTTGTCGTTATAGCCCGATTTCGCTTCCGGTTGATCAATAGATCATTATTCCGCAAAATATCAAAGAACTTATCCCGCCCAAAGGACAGTTGGTGAGAGGTAAACTCAGCTCTCAGCGAGGTAAATAAATTCCTTCCGCTGCCCCGTTTCCATAGCTGACGTTTTTTCCTTACAAGATCAACAACCAGAAGTTCATTCATTTCCTGTCTGGCCTGACCCTTGAGCACTTTGTAGTACCCTTGCTTGCTTTTTCCCAGCATTCCGCACAAATCCACTATTTTCGTTTTGTTTTGCGCTTCTTTGAATCGTTGGATGGCGGGGCACCAGACTTTTTTTTTATTTCAATTCCAAATTTCTCTTCCGCTACCTCTACAAGGGTCTGCCAGAGGCCACTTCTCATTTTCTCATGTTCCAATTGGCGTTCCAACTCAGCTATCCGTTGTTGTAATGCCAATTTTTCAGCTTTTTCTTCTTGTGTCTTCATTTCAGACAAAGGTAAGCAAATACTCTGTCTATTTAATTCTCCGCTGAATTGACGAATCCAGTAAAGTATACTGCTTTTTCCTTTTATTCCGTACAAACGACGAGCCGCTTCCTTTGAATACAAGCCGGATGTTACATCCGATATTACCTGCCTTTTAAACGTCTCGCTGTAGTAAACCGGCCGTTGATGGTTCATGTTTTGTCCTGTTTTTAGTTGACTTTTTTCTGTTCTTAGAGTCAACCTATTTTAGGACAAGACATATCCCCCTTTGAAGACGAAGATCCCGAATTCCTTCGGGAGGGGAAATCCGGCATTCGCCGGAAGGGGGATGTTGCGAGTTGTTTTTCCCTCTGCGATCCCGATCACAGAATCAGTCCATGCCTGAAACAAACCCGCTTAATATCCCGAATACGTCCTCTTTTTAATTTGAATAAATCACCCAACCAGGAAATGATTTCATCTGGTTGAGTGTTAAGGTGTCTATGAAAACTGTTTTTATCCTGTTCAGCATTCTGCTTTCCTTCGCCTCATGCAACACCGACTCCCGTGAAGAAGAAAACCAGTCCTTGAAAATTTACACTTTGACTGCTGCCAATGGCAATTCACTTCCATTCAAATCAATTTACACTGACAGTGTCGGTTATGATACAGTCTGGACGGCAATCGGCAGTTCGGGTATGCTTACCCTTTCGACTATCACAAAAGACTATGATCTGAAATTTAACACCAGTTCTGGATTTATAACCGGTGCAATAAAATCTGCCGAAGACAAAGTGTATTCTGACCAGGGGACTTTTGAACAAACAAGAGATACCTTGTGGTTAAAAAGTAAAGGATCCGAGCCGGTAAAACCCCGTTTCTTAATAATTAAGAACGGAACCGTCATTCTTACGACTAAAGTCTGGTTTGATGATGAGAAAAATCTGGAATCTATTTATGAACTTGAATTCAGATAAGAAACGGTGAACATCCGATTTCTATTGATTTTGATTCTTTGTTTCCGTTGCTTTGTAAATCACGAGGAGACTTCATGCTCAAAATTTCATTGATTGACCGCAGTCTGTATTTCAAAGGGCTTTTACTTTTGATCAGAAAAGATGCCCAAATCTCTGATCCGGAAATGATTCTGATGAAACAAATCGGGCAATATCTTGGATTTGAAACGGAATTCTGTGACACTGCAATCCGGGATATTCTTACTAACGAACATATTGTTGATAGTCCGCCTGTTTTTTCAACACCTGAAATTGCTGTAAGATTTATCAGGGATGGCATTACGATCAGTCATTGTGATCATGACATTCATCCGAAGGAATGGGATTGGCTGGAATCCGTTGCGAAAGTTAATCAGCTTGACTTTGTGCCTCTTTTTGAAAAATGGAAAACGGATCATTTTCAAAAAGAACTGATTCCGATTGAAGCGGAAAAGCTGACGGTGTAAAGCAGTTACAAGTTGTAAGTTATAATAGTTACAAGTCAGGTGAAAAATAGTTTAGTCTAATTGAAATCAAGAAAATGAATACATCCATACAAAATTTCATTTCAAAAAAGCGGATTGCAGTTGTTGGAATTTCACGAAATAAAAATAAATTCGGCACGGCTGCCTACCTTGAACTTCAGAAACGTGGATTTGACGTGTTTGCCATTCATCCAAACGAAACTGAAATAAACGGAGTTGAGTGTTACCCAGATTTAAAATCAGTTTCAGGGCAAGCTGATGCTGTTTTTATTTCCATCCCGCCAAAATCAGTGCCCCCTGTTTTAAAAGAGGCTGCTGATGCCGGTTTCAAATTGATCTGGCTTCAACAAGGCGCTGAATCTACTGAGGCAATTGGTTATGCCAAAGAGCTCGGACTCGAACTCATTTCAGGAAAATGCATTCTGATGTATGCTCCGCCAGTCACCTCCTTCCATAAATTTCATCAGGTCATCTGCAAATGGACGGGGACGTTTTAAATATCGGTGACAAGGGACAGGGGACAAGTGACTGAAATTCCAGTTACAGCCTGTCCCGCTACTGCGGGAGGTCACAAATCACATATCACGGGTTGAATTCCCGATAAAGAAAATTCCCCATTGTTAACTGACTCCTGTCTTCTGACTTCTGACTACTTTTCAAGGATAAAAAATGATCACTACCCTCGCTGAATTTTTTGACCGTGACATTAAAAAAGTTGCCGAAGAAATCAGTTCATACAAAACTGAGGAAAACCTGTGGGTTATTAACGGAGCCATCTCCAATTCGGCGGGTAATCTGGCTTTGCACCTGATCGGAAATCTGAATCATTTTATTGGTGCCACTCTAGGCCATTCAGGTTACATTCGCGAGCGCGACCTGGAATTTTCGCAAAAGCATATTCCCCGCCAGCATCTAATTAGCGAACTGAATAAAACCGTGCAGATTGTTTCAAAAACTTTTGCAGAATTCCCTGAGAATAAACTCAAAGAAAATTTCCCGCTTGAAAAACATGGCAAAATCGTTACAAACGAACATATGCTGTTCCATTTGCTCGCCCATCTAAGCTATCACCTCGGTCAGATTAATTACCACAGACGGTTAACTGATTTATAAACCTCTAACCGAATTTCTCTGCATCCTCTGGCTAGAAAACTTTCCACTCTGATATAAAGAATTTTCATTGAAAAGAACGGGGGGATTTTTTAACCACACCCAAGTTATTTCATGACACGGGTTAAAGAAATCACGGAACTCACAGAAATGGGAAAAGGAAAAGGTTAAATTGTAAGGGTTGAATGGTTAATGAAATTCAACTCCCTTTTCTGTAATTTCTGCGTTTTCTGTGGTCGAAAAACGGCTGTTAAATTTGAAAGAGGCGACCTGGATTTCGTATTGAGATTAAAAAGTATTTTGCACTTTTCTTTTTTCTGCTGATTTAGTACTTTCATTTAACCGGCCCCGCAAACCGGGAAAATCCGTCAGCAAATCAAATGGAACACTCATGAAAATTTGTCTCACCCTTCTTCTCGCTGTTCTCAGTTTAACAGTCTCTGCACAGAAATTTGAAAACCTTGCCAAAACTCCCCCAATGGGATGGAACAGCTGGAATAAATTCGCCTGCAACGTCAGTGAAGATTTGTTGAAAAATATGGCAGATGCAATATCTTCATCCGGAATGCGAGCTGCCGGATACGAATATATTGTGATCGATGACTGCTGGCACGGGAAACGGGACAGTCTTGGATTCATCCACCCAAATCCTGAACATTTTCCATCCGGAATGAAAGCCGTTGCTGATTATATTCATTCGAAAGGATTGAAATTCGGGATTTATTCATGTGCCGGAAATAAAACCTGTGCCGGACATCCCGGTAGCCGTGGACATGAGTATCAGGATGCCATCACTTATGCCTCATGGGGAGTTGATTACTTGAAATATGACTGGTGCAATACTGACGGACTCACCACAATCGGAGCCTACACAACCATGAGAGATGCCCTTTATTCGGCCGGAAGACCCGTTGTCTTCAGTCTCTGCGAATGGGGAAACAGCAAACCGTGGGAATGGGGTAAAAACGTGGGGCATCTCTGGAGAACAACCGGTGATATTTACAATGTTTTTGACGGAGAAGTGAACCACGGAACCTGGTCGTCATGGGGAGTCATGAAAATTCTGGACATGCAGAAAGGTCTTGAGAAATATGCCGGACCCGGTCACTGGAATGACCCGGATATGCTTGAAGTTGGAAACGGAATGCCCGTCAATGAAGATCGTGCCCACTTTTCAATGTGGTGTATGCTGGCTGCACCACTCATTGCCGGAAACGATCTGGCAACCATGAGTAAAGAAACCCACGACATTTTAACCAATATGGATGTCATTGCCCTTGATCAGGACACACTTGGGATTCAGGGTTTTCAGTTTACTACCCTTGAGGATAGCATTCAGGTTTATGCCAAACCACTTTCAGGTGGCGAAGTTGCCATTGCCTTTCTTAACCGGAGTAAAAAATCACAGGCTATTTCTTTTTACTGGCAGGCAACTGTTATTGAAAATGAAGGAACCGGAACCAAACTTGCTTTGAAGGAAAAACTCTATTCTATCCGGGATTTGTGGACGAAGAAAAACCTGGGAACAACCGCAAAAGCTTTAAAAGCTGAAGTTCCTTCTCATGATGTTTTGCTGGTGAGGTTAACGGGGAAATAGGGGGAAGGGAAGCTATTAGCTATTAGCTTTTGGCTGTTGGGCAATGCAATTCAAGGCAGAAGGAATAAGATTTAAGGCGTAGGGTAAAAGTAAAAAGATTAAAAACTCAAGGGTAAATTTAAAAGGATAAAGGTTCAATGTTTAAAACCTTTTCTTAATTATATCTGGCTTTTTTCAATCCCGGCAGGATTGAATCTGAATAGCCCGGGTGGAACCCGGTGGATAGTTTCGAATTAATCACCAAACCCCGTATGGGGTTTAATACTGTTCACCTTTTTCGTCCGGAATAAAATCACCAGTTTCAACAAATTTTGTGGCCGGACGACTGTTTTCTCTGGTTTGTATTTTCTACAAATAGGTCACCACTCTGTGGTTACGAATTCTAAAAGTCACGCAGGGTTTACTGTTTTCTCTTCTCTTCATCCACCGTCACCAAATATAAATCTTCGACTTTTTTCCTCGCCCATGGGGTTTTTCGTAAGAATTTTAGACTTGATTTGATGCTGGGGTTTTCAAAAAAGCAATTGATACGAATCTGATCGTTGAGTTTTTCCCATCCGTAAGCCTGAACCAGATACGTCAGGATCATTTCAAGGGTCACACCGTGCAACGGATTATTGGGTTGGTTTGGGGTTGTTGTCATGGTTGAGAAAACTCGTAGTAAAATGCACCTTTTTTTGATTCGCTTGTATTTTTAATGGTCAGTTTATTAAGAACGCCCATTGATAACGCTTTTTTGCGAAAGTTGCCAGGGTCTAGTGGTTTTCTGAAAATCGCCTCGTGAAGCTGGCGAACCTGCATGAGTGTAAACCGTTCAGGAAGGAGATCACGACCAACCAGTTCTGAATCTGCAAGAGCCTGAAGATGCAGCAATGCTTTTTCAACCATTTTTTCATGATCAAAAATGAGTTTTGGCAATTTGTTGATTGGCCACCATTGCGCACCATGCTCCCTGATGAGTTCCTTGTCATGCTGATTGGGCCTGATGAGAGCAGAAAAGGCAATACTAATGACCCTTTCCCCTGAATCCCGGTTTGGCTCAGAAAATGCCCCAACCTGATCCAGACGGATATCATGAAAACCGGTAATATTAAATAAAACCCGTTTTGCTGCTGATTCAAGTGACTCATCAAGGTTTACAAATCCACCCATCAGCGACCAACATCCCTGTTCAGGCATAATTGCCCGTGGAAATAGCAAAACCTGCAAATCACCTTCATCATATCCAAAAATGATGCAATCAACTGCAACAAGGTGCTTTTCAGCTTTTGAGTATGTAATCGTATTCATCATTCAACTTTTTAAAATCTGAAACGAGCCAGTTTAAAACAAAATGCCATCAGCAGACTGGTAAAAAGAATAAGAGTAACCAATGCTTTTATTTATTTCAACCGAATTTGCAATAAAAGTTCAAAAGCACAGCTGAAATGAAAAAGGAACCGACCAATTAGCAAGTTAAACCTAATCACCTTTTTATCCCAAAATCCGGATATTATCCCTCTTTTTTCCTAACTTGTTGTAAATTCAACAGTTCAGGACTTTCTCAAGATGAAACCAGGTCTTTTTTTAACTGCACTTACCGGCCTTTTACTTTCCGGATGCACGCTTTTTATTCCGCAAAAACCCAGAGCTGATATTTTTGATACCGGACTTCAGCAGGATTTTATTCTGGTTATGGAACATCAGGAAATCACCCGAATGGCAACGATCCACATGCCTGACGGATACCAATCTTCCGGGAAATATCCGCTTGTACTGGTCATGCATGGTGGCGGTGGAAACGCCGGGAATGCAAAAGAAATGACGGGTATGAACACCATTGCAGACAAAAATGGATTTATTGTTGTGTACCCGAACGGAACCGGAAAACTCAATAACCGCCTTTTAACCTGGAATGCCGGCGATTGCTGCGGATATGCCCAGGAAAACCAAATTGATGATGTTGGTTTTTTGGTGTCTCTGATTGATACACTTGTTCAACGGCTACCCGTTAACAAGAAAAAAGTTTACGCCACAGGAATGTCAAATGGTGGAATGATGGCCTACCGGCTGGCTCACGACCGCCCGGATATGGTGGCTGCAATTGCCCCGGTTGTAGCAACTATGGCTTTGAATGAGATTTCACCCAAAGGTTCAGTTTCAGTTTTGGCTATTAACGGAATGAAAGATCAGCATGTACCCTATGAAGGAGGAATCGGGCCTGAATCAATAGTGAAACAGGACTGGCGGCCGGTTGAAGAATCCATCATGACCTGGGTAAGGGCAAATCATTGCGATCCGGTTCCGGTTGTTATTTCAAAACCAACTTACCGGATTGATCTCTATTCCAGCAAAAACCCGTTTTATGAGGTGATTCTTTATTCACTTTATGAGGGAGAACATGCCTGGCCAGGTGGGAAAAAGGGGTCTTTAATCGGTGATAAACCAGAACCGGAACTCAATGCCTCACAGATCATCTGGGATTTCTTCAATCGCCATTCAAAACCCTGATTTCAGGTTTTTGTAAGTAACCGAAATTGATCGATGGCTTCTGCCTGCTTCTGATGGAAAAAGTCCAGAACGGTAGCAACCTGTTTTTTCGGATCTTTCCGTTCAGACAAAAATCGGTTGAGGTTTTCGACCAAAACATCATAGTCCTGAATTTTTCCAAGTTTTTTTTGCCAGTCAGTTAGTTTTTCGAGCACCCACGGATCAACCGGATGTTTTTCATTTAAAACAAAACACGTATATTTTGAATGTTTAACAACCAATCTGAAATCATGCAAAGTCTTAGGTTTATTAAACTGAACTTTATTAAACCCTTTGGTCATGTTCTGAAGTACCGAAATGAGCTGGCGGTTCCAACTTGCATAGTCGCCGGAAATCTGGCTTTTCTCAATTTCAGGAATGACAAGTTTCATTGCTGAATCAGTCAGGTTTACCGTTTTTCTGGATGGCAGCCAGGAAATTTTACAAAGTAATTTTTCTTCTTGTGCAAGAAATTCATCAAAATCTGCCAAAACAGGAAATTCAGAACCAAATTGGGAAATTATCTTTCGCTGAACCTGAATATCTCTGATTTCACCTGGTTTTTTCATCCAGGTTTTCAAAACTGAATGCAGACGACTACTCTCAGACGACCCGATAAGACTCAGGTGAGCCATAATCTGCCGGATTCCTACCCTAAGATAATGAACAGAATCACGGTCTGCAGAAAGTCTTGCAGTATCCAAATGAATGAGTACTGACTCCCATTCCGCCCGGAAACGTTCGGCAAGGGCGGCTTTCCCTGTTGCTTCTTGCCCGGCCGGGTTTGATTTGTTCATCAGAAATCCTTTAATTAGTATGCTATGCAACTTACAATAAATTCAGCAATTAATCTATACCCCATTTTCCGGAGAGATAAATGAACCTTAAGCCAGTACTGACCTTAACTGGTTTGTTTTTGTCAACAACCCTTTTTGCACAATCCGCCGAAACAACTCTGATTTTCGCTGGCGAGAAAAACTTTAAATCGGTAAAACAACTCACCTTCCGTGGAGAAAATGCAGAGGCCTATTTAAGTGAAAATGATCAGCAGCTTATTTTTCAGTCATCAAATGACTCAACCCCCTGCGATCAGATTTTTACCATGACTCTTGACGGAAAGAACGTTAAAAAGGTTTCTTCGGGTGGCGGAAAAACCACCTGTTCCTATTTTATTCCAGGAACAAAGCGAATTGTCTATGCGTCAACCCGTGCATCAAACTCTGCCTGTCCGCCTCCGCCAGATTACTCGAAAGGCTATGTCTGGCCAATTTATGATACCTTTGACCTTTTTACTGCAGATGAGGACGGTGAAAACGTTACTCAGCTAACCACAACCCCTGGCTATGATGCAGAAGCAACCCTTTCTTTTGATGGGAAAAAAATTGTCTTTACATCCACCCGCAACGGTGATCTTGATATTTACACAATGAATGTTGATGGCTCTGATCTGAAACAACTCACATCAGCACTTGGTTATGATGGTGGACCCTTTTTCAGTCATGACGGGAAAAAAATCATTTACCGTGCCTACCATCCTGAAACCGAAAAAGATAAAGCTGAATACAAAGCGTTATTGGGTGAAAATATCATCAGACCCATGAATTTTGAAATCTGGATTATGGATGCAGACGGCTCAAACAAAAAGCAATTGACTCATGCCGGAATGGCGAGTTTTGCTCCATTTTTTACTCCGGATGATAAAAACGTCATTTTTTCTTCAAATATTGGCGATCCGGTTAAAAAAAGAAATTTTGACCTTTACATGGTTGACGCAGAAGGAAAAACTGAACCCAGACAAATCACAACCAGCCCTGGTTTTGA
Source organism: Bacteroidota bacterium (assembly GCA_017303995.1). Classification (GTDB taxonomy): domain Bacteria; phylum Bacteroidota; class JABWAT01; order JABWAT01; family JABWAT01; genus JAFLBE01. The sequence continues at coordinate 54,065 of JAFLBE010000005.1, forward strand.
TGGATTCCCGATGTTCACAAAAGATGGCAAAAAACTCATTTTTTGTTCAAACCGGAATAATGGCGGAACGAACAGCACCAATGTTTTTGTAGCTGAGTGGCAGAACTAAGTTCAGAAATTTCTTTAAGAGGCACCTATGAAATTTGAAACGCTCATGTATGCTGTCGAAGAAACAGTCGCCACCATTACCATTAACCGGCCTGATAAACTGAATGCCCTCAACAAACAGGTTTTCAAGGATCTTACGGCAGTTTTAGATGAAATCGGAAACAGTCAAAATGTTCATGGCGTCATTATCACCGGAGCCGGACCCAAGTCTTTTGTTGCCGGGGCTGATATTACTGAAATTCAGCAGCTTAACGCTTCAACGGCCAAAGACTTTTCTACCCGCGGACAAAATGTTCTGAACCGGATTGAAAATCTGGGGAAACCTGTCATTGCAGCCGTAAATGGCTTTGCACTTGGTGGCGGATGTGAACTTGCAATGGCCTGTACACTCCGGGTTGCTTCTGAAAGTGCTAAATTTGGTCAGCCTGAAGTTAATCTTGGCATCATTCCTGGCTATGGCGGCACTCAACGGCTGGTTCGTCTCATTGGTAAAGGCCGGGCTATGGAAATGATTCTGACCGGTGATATGATTGATGCCAGGGAAGCTTACCGGATTGGGCTGGTGAATAAAGTTGTACCCGCTGTGGAGTTAATGCCTGAAGCCCGTCTGCTCGTCAATAAAATTCTTTCAAAAGGACAAATTGCCGTCAGATATTCGATTGAAGCAATCAATGCCTCTGATTCCATTTTGTGTGAGGGACTTTCAAGAGAAGCTGCTCTTTTTGGACTTTCGGCAACAACCGATGATGCTCATGAAGGAATTGAAGCCTTTCTCGAAAAACGTTTTCCCAAATTTAAACAGAAATAATGATGACTATTGAAACCGGATATCTAGTTATTCTTGCCCTTACTCTTGTTTTAAGTGCCTTTTTTTCTGGCTCTGAAATTTCATTTGTAACTGCAAACCGGCTTAAAATTGAAATTAAAAACCGTCAGGGAAAATCGGGTGCTGCTCTGGCATCCTGGTTTGTAAATAAGCCTGAAAACTTTCTGATTACGACTTTAGTTGGCAATAATTTTGTTAATATTGCTTATTCAACTGTAATGTCCATCTTCCTGATAGAATCCTTCGGCATCAAAAGTATTCTTTTTCAAACTTTGATTTCAACGACCCTTTTACTCTTTGCCGGTGAAATTATTCCCAAAAGCATTGCCAGACAATTTGCCGACAAACTGGTTTTTATCCTGGTTTATCCGCTACGTTTTTTTTATTTCTTCCTGTATCCATTCGTTTTCATTTCCAGAATGGCATCCCTTTTTCTGATTAGAATAATTGGAATTAAACCGGATTCGTTTGATACTTTTTTCAACTACAAAGACGTTGAAATGATTCTTGAGGAAGGAAAAACAAATGGCAGTATTGATCCCGGTGAATCTGAACTGATTGAAAATGTTTTTGAACTTAAAGACCAGAAAGTCAGGGAATCGATGATTCCCAGAACGGATATTGTTGCCATAGATGTTTCAGATGATATTGAAGACTGCATCCGGATTTTCAAAGAGTCTGGATTTTCAAAAATTCCCGTTTATGAAGAAGAAATTGACAATATTACCGGGATTATTCATGCTCATGACCTGTTCAGACAGCCCAAAAGCCTGCAGGAAATCATTCGTCCGGTTATGTTTGTGACTGAGTTTAAAAAATCAAGTGAACTCATGAAAGACTTCAGAGACAAGAAAACTTCAGTTGCCATAGTCATTGATGAATTTGGTGGTACTGCCGGACTTGTCACCCTTGAAGATCTGATTGAAGAATTGGTTGGCGATATTCAGGATGAGTACGATACGGATGAGAATATCCTGAAAAAATTAGATGAAGACGTTTATCTGGTTTCCGGTCGTACCTTAGTTGAAGACATCAACGAAAAATTTCTGATCGGGATGGATGAGGGAGATTTTGAAACGGTCGGTGGGTTTGTCATCCATAATTCAGGCCGGATTCCCCACACAGGTGAAAAACTGGAACTTGGCAGGTTTCAGTTTACTGTAATCAAGGCAACAAAAAACCGACTTGACCTGCTGAAACTTCAGGTTAAGCAGACTGAATAAAACCGGAGCAAGAATGGCAGGCAAGACAATTCAGGAGGTTCAGGCAGAGTTTGAGAAATCGGCGTTAACGGCGCTAAAGCGTGCCGTTCATCAAATTTCAATCGATGCTTTTTCAGTTTCGGCGACCCGATTTCTCCAGATCATGAATCTGAATCAGGACTTCATGACTACTGAGCTGCTCGATCATCTCAGTTTTCAACAGATGATCTGGGAAGATCTCAATCGCGTTAAGTCACTTTTCTTTACTGTTTTATCTGACCTCGGGGCAACGGCTCCAACAGTTTCGTCTCCTCTTGAAGACCGTCGTGATTTTGCTGTTTATTGTGAGGCGAAAGGGTTCATTGGCGAATTGTCAAAAGTAATGACCCGGTATAAAACCTATCCTGATCCACCCGAAACGCTGGTTGGAAAATCTGTTTTAAATGAATTAAAACCCGTTCTAAGCTACGTTTTGCTCAGACATGCTCAACTCCAGGCCACAAAATTCCAGTTTCTTGAAGATGTGAGTCACCGTTGGGGTGTGGGTTCAGAAACACTTGAAAATCCGCCTTATGGCGGCTTTGAAGATCTGGTCAGAATTCAGTCCTCATTGTTCAGACCTGAAGAAAACACCAACAGCAACCGAAATAAAATTCAGGAATTGCTTGAATTCCCGGGAATCTGGCAGGAACATCTGGCCACATTGCCTCAAAGTGAATTACTCGAACTTGAGCAAATCATTTTGATGGGAACTGTGCTTGAAACCGCACAGAAACTGATCAGCATCGCCAACGATTCGAAGAGAATTTTACCTGACTTCCCCATTTTTAAAACGTATTTGCAGTTATTCGGTAAGGTCAATCCGCTCAAACGATCTGAAGAACAGTGTTATTTCGAAGATTTTCTTTACGCAATCTGGAAAGAAGGATTTACCAACACGATTCTGACTTTGCGTGAATCTGGTCTTCAGGCTGCCCAGGAAGTCTGGAATCAGATGTATCAGGATCTTGATTTCAACACCGATATGCTGATTCAGTCGGCAGAGCAAACTCAGCTTTTCTCGCAGCTTGAAGAACTCGACAAGACTGATGTCTCGATGGATGACATCCGGAACCAATTCATGGATCAGTTCCTGCGGGATGAAATTCCGGGTGTGGTGAAAGCGGTTAGAGGATTTTTGGTTACCCTTCAGAAAGAAGACAACGAACCAATAAGAATTGAAACTGCCCGGGCCTTCCGGATGACTGAAAGTTCACTGAATGTTTCGAAACAGGGACAAATGAAGGAAATTGCGGAGCTGGTTGCAGATGTCCTGGAGTCTGATGCCGGTTCAATTCATTGGATCAGGAAAAACAGTCAGGATATTGAGGATACTCTTCTTGCAATTGAATCTCTAAGAATGATTGCCCTTGAAGAAGAAGTTCTCACACTTGAAAAAATTGAATTGCTTGATTCAGTCACCTCCCGTTGGAAAAAACACATCCAGGAATTGAAAATTGACAGGAGTGCCTCAAAATCAAAATCAGCTGAACCGAAGAATCTGAATTTTAAAGATGACTCTGGTTTTGATTTCTTTGGTGATTTAACCGGTTCACTCGGCGACGATCTTGAAAGTCTCGACTTCGGAGCTCTGGATAAGGAGTGACGGGCGGGGTACGCTTTACGTAGTACGGGGTACGTTTCTGGAGAAAGCGCCGGTCACCGAGTTCAGTCGCCGGTTGATTATCGAGGTGCCCGGTTGAAAACAATTTACCATTTACCATTATCCCTAACTGATTCCCAAAAACCTCAATCCCTGAACAATTGCAACGGCTCCAATGTAAGCCACAGCCGTATATACGCCCAATTGAAGAAGTGGAATTTTCCAGCCGTTGGTTTCTTTTTTTGCAACCGCAAGTGTTGAAATACACTGCATGGCAATGATGAAGTAAAATAGCAGTCCAAGAATAGTAGCAGTTGTAAAAAGAGGCAATCCGGTTTTTTCATTGACCGATGTTTTCATTGCTGAAAGGATTGAACCCTGAAGGGTTTCTTCATCACCAGTCACATTTAAAGTCAGAGCCAGAGAAGAAACAAACACCTCCCGTGCCGCAAAAGCAGTAATCAGCGAAACCCCGACCCGCCAGTCAAATCCCATCGGTTGCATCACCGGTTCAAGTACTTTTCCTAACTGAGCCGCATAAGATTCCTGAAGATGACCAGAAACTGAAGTATCATGCTGGTCAGGAACAGGGAAGTAAGTCAATCCCCAGATTAAAATCGAAATCACCAGGATGGTTGCACCAGCTTTTCTGAGATATAACCAGGATTTGTAAAGAGTATTTTTGAAAATAATACTGAGTTGCGGCAGACGGTAAGCCGGAAGTTCGAGAATAAACGAAGACTCTTCAGTCTGCTTCGTCCATTTGCTGATGAGGGCTGTAACCACTGCACCTGAAACCAATCCGGCGAGGTAAAGTCCGGTCATGGCGAGACCGCCGAGCCAGGGTTTATCAGCGGGAATCAAAAAAGCAAGTAAAAGTGCATAAACCGGAAGCCGGGCAGAACAGCTCATTAACGGAATAATCAGAATAGTTAGCATCCGTTCACGGGTGTTGGGAATGGTTCTGGCAGCCATCATCGCCGGAATGGCACAGGCAAATCCGGATAAAAGCGGGACAAAAGAACGGCCGTTCAGACCGATTGCTGCAAGTGGTTTATCAACCAGCATAGCGCCACGGGCAAGGTAACCTGAATCTTCAAGAATCGTCAACAGCAGAAACAAAATCATAATCTGGGGGACAAAAACCATCACCGCACCAAAACCGGTAATGATTCCACCCGAAATAAAATCAGACATCCATCCGGAACCCAGAGTTGAACCGGCAAAGTCACCCAGTAAAGAAAATCCGGCATCTACTGCATCCATCAGCGGAGCTGCGAGCCAGAAAATCGCAGTAAAAAATCCGGTCATTATCAACAAAAACATGACCAGACCCCACACCGGGTGAAGAAAAATCTTGTCAAGTTTAAGCGTCAGATCATCCGGGTGAGGTTTAGCAATCCTCAACGCCTCTTCCAGAGTTTTTTCACCGGTGGCAATAATGACCGACCGTTCAATTTCCTCAGCAATCCGGTAACTTTCACTTATCGTTTCAAGCGTTCCTGCATCGGGACGTTTGATTTCCTGTTTGGGAACCGAACCGTAAACTTTCCCGATAGCTTCTGCCAGTTCCTCTAATCCCCTTTTCCTGATTCCCTGAACAGGAATTGCCGGCATTCCAGCTAAAATACCGAGTTTCCCGGCATCCAGTTTCAATCCTCGTTTTTCAAGCAGATCACTCATGGTCACAGCCATCACACACCGGAATCCGGCAGCTTTAATCTGACCGGCAAGATAAATCTGCCGACTTAACTGAGTTGCATCTGCCATGACAACTACAACATCAGGGACACCGAACTCAGGGTGATTGAAAAGGGAGGAAATTGAAACTTCTTCATCGGGAGAATGGGGAGTCAGACTTAAAATTCCTGGTGTATCTACGATCTGGGCTTTAAATCCAGATGGAATCTGAAGTTCACCAACTGAATAATCTACAGTTGAACCCGGATAGTTAACTGTTGAGAAATGGGAATGGGTTAAGGCATTAAAAATGGTAGTTTTGCCGGTATTGGGCTGACCGACAAGCATAACAACCAGTTCATCCTTGCGGATGTGGTGTTCAGTTTCGATCAGATCCTTATACATGAAGCTTCCCGCCGGCGAATTGCAATAATCGTTCCCCTAAGGGCGATAGCAATGGGATCCTGGAGAAGTGCTTTACTGATTACAGTGACTTCCTGGCCAGGTGTAAAACCGAGTTCCATCAACTTTAATGAAGATGAACTATCCGGATCAAGAGAGCGAATGATGGCCGATTCACCGATAATTAACTGATCTAAACTGCGAGTACCCATGGAGCAAATTTTTAATGTTAAATTTTGAATTTTAAATTAAGAGGTCAGAAGTCAGAAGACAGAAGTCAGTCCAATGAAAATCTGAATTTTTCTATTCTTTTGATGAACAGTCGGAACATTTACCGAAAATCTGAAGGGAATGGCGGTCGGCTTTGAAAGAAAGCCGGTTACACATTTCATCTTGAAGCATTTCAATTTCGGGCATACTGAATTCAATGATTTTACCGCAGGTGGTGCAGATCAGGTGATCATGATGCTTATACCCAAAAGCACGTTCATAGTGCATGTGGTTCTGTCCGAATTGGTGACAGTCAACCAGATTGCACTCAACCAGAATTTCAAGTGTGTTATAAACTGTTGCTCGGCTGATCTGGGATCCGTTATTTTTCATCCGAAGAAAGATTTCATCTGCATTGAAATGTCCTTCAGAAGCATACAACTCTTCAAGGACTGAATAACGTTCTGGTGTATTTCTGTACCCTCTGTTTTTAAGAAAGAGTTTTAGAATTTCAGTGGCTTCGTTTATATATTTTCGAGAAAGTGTTGTCATATAATTTAGATTTTGTCTTATTAAAGATAGTGTATGAATTTTTTACAGTCAACAAGAATTCCTTAAAGCGGGGTTAGAAATTGATTAAGACGAAGAACTCCCATCATTCGACTACAATTATTATTACTGATCATTATCTTTGTTTAACCGGATCCCGAAATTGCCTTTTTATCCGGTTCCGACACCACAAAAAAAACGAGATTTTATGAAAATTTTTCTGGTTCTTTTTCTCGCCCTTTTCACAATCCCCTTTTTTTCATTTTCTCAACCTGTTAAAGGAAATACTGAACTCTCATTTCAGGGAAACTATTCAAGTATCAAGACAACTTCTGATCCAAGTTTGGGATTTTATAATCCAGGTGAAAACATAAGTCAGGGTATGTTATTTATTAGGGCAGGTTATTTTTTGACCAATCAATTCTCTATTGATCCAGAATTAACCTGGAGCTTCTCATCTTCAGCTTCAGGAACCAGGTCAGTTGCATTGTCACTTAATGGTACTTTTCACATGGTAGTTAATACCAAATTCCTTTTATTCGGAACTGCTGGAGCCGGCTTGACGGATGCGATACCTAACACGTGGATGTTTCGTGACAAAATTAAACTTGATATACTGATGTTAAATTTTGGTTTGGGCTTAAAGTATTTTGTTTCTGAAGATATTGCTTTGAGAACAGAATACAGAAATCAGGCTTACAGTTATGATGAACACTTTAGCTATTTTGGTCGAAAAACAAAAACTACTTTTAAAACTTCGGTAAATAATTTTCTACTTGGATTCTCAATATTTCTGTGATTTTTTAAATCCAGTTCAGGGAAAATGACCTGAATTGGATAACCTTCCTGAATAGATAAACTCTCCCTTTCCTCATTCCAGTTGCGTGTTTGAGATAATTTAAACATTTTTCAAGTTTTACTTTTAACCGGACTGATATGAAATCCTTTTTGGGAATTTTCCTTTTTATCCTTCTCACGATTCCTTCATTTGCAAACCCAGGCGACTGGAAAAAAATCACCGGAACCTATTCCTGGGTTGAATATCTTGAAGGGCAGGAAAAAACTGCTGACTCCCTCCTTAAAATTGCTGAACTCTCCCTTCCACGCATTTCAAAAATGGTCGGCGTTCCCCTTTCAGATTATCAGCGTGAAAAATGCCGGATTATTCTCACTGATGCCCCTGATGTCACCAATGGGTTTGCCATTGACAACACTGTCGTCATTTATGCCACCTCATCCATGTATGTACCCTTCTGGACTGGTACAATTGGCTGGTACCATCAGGTTTTGACGCATGAACTTGTTCACCATGTCACATTCAGAGCTGTCAGAAGACAACTATCACCTTACACAGGTGTGCTTGCAATTGCAGATGTTCCCCGTTGGTTCTGGGAAGGAACGGCTCAATATTATTCTGAATATTGGAATGCTTATCGGGGCGATCTTTTCCTGAAAAATTCAGTTTTTGACGGATCCTTTACTTATAACAGTATGAATTCACTTGATGATGGTCGGCTTTTGTATGCAGCCGGGCATGCTTTTGTGCGATATCTTGCCGATCAGTACGGTGATTCTTCACTGATTAAGCTGATGGCTTTCGAGAAAGATGACTATTTCTATGATTTTGACAAAGCATTTAAATCCGTTTATAAAAAAAGTCCCGCCGATATTTTCCCTGTATTTTACCGGCATCTCGTTCTTTTTTATGGAAGTAAATACGGTGACTATCCGGTAACAAAAATCCCAGATGAATTACCTTCCTTCGGATTTTCACAAGGCCAGATTGTTCCTGTCTCCCAAAAAGATTCAACGTGGATTTCAGTGACTCAGGTTGCAAAAAATCATCAGTATGCCACACTTGTAAAAATCAGACAGGAGAAAAAAGGTCTAAAAACTGAAGAGGTTTTCGCAACAGATATTTCTACTGAAGTATTGATTTCTGATGACCGGGAATGGATTGCCTGGGGCAGGTCTTTTGCCGGTACAAAAAATGATCAGGAAGTAAGTACCACAACCTGGACAGTCCGTAATCTGGATAATGAACTGCAACGTATTCTTGCCAGAAATGTTCGGGCCAGATTTGGCACCCTGCATAACGAAGGACTGGTGCTTGCAGAAGTTGAAAATGACCGATCGGTTATTAACTGGTACCCGTTTGCTGGTGGACAAAAGGAAAAATTATTTGAAACACAGATGCCGGTTGGGCGTTTATCAGCTGATGGGAAAGGTAACATTCTTCTTGAAGCTCAGCGATCAAACGGAAACCGTGATTTATTCAGCCTGGATGGGAATGGCGTTCTAACCAGCCTAACCAATGATGAAACTGATGACCGGATTCCGCTTCAGGTCAACGATTCTCTACTATTGTTTAACCAATACATCGAAAATCAACCGTCATTGGCGGTCCTGAATACAAAAACCGGACAATCACGCTTATTACTACGTGATCTCTATGAGTACTGGCTTTCAGGATATGATAAAGAAAAAAATCAGGTAATTCTGAAGTCATGGAAGCCCGGCAGGAAAACCTCTTTTTCATCAATCCAACTGGATAGTCTTCTTGCATTATCAGTGACCGTTCGTCCATTAGAAATTAATACCAGAATCAGCTCCTGGTCAACCCGTTCACCTGAATTTGCCGATGTTAAATCCCTTCCAGACACCACGATTTCGGTTTCATCAGAAACTGTTCCGTCACCGCACATGGAATTGATTAATGTTGCATCAATGGCCTTTCCCTATTATGTTAATAATTCAGGTGGACTAATTGCTGCCACCACCTGGCTTGAAGCATTGCAAAGGCAGGCCTTTCAGATCACCGCCTTTCTACCGATAAATAATTTCAAGACAGACTACGTTCTGGCTATCATTCATCAGCTTAGGGTTTCTGATGTAACCGTTATTTCAACACTTTATCACGGTCCCGCCTTGTTCAGTTTTAAAGGGGATGACTATCTGAATGCTGAACAGTGGCTAATAAATACTCAACTATCACGCACTTTTTACTATTCAGGCAACCCAAGGTTAGCTCTGACACCGCTTGCAGGATTCCTTTTCAGCAAACGAAGCTACAGCAAAACCGAACCTTTCCTACCTGATGAAGAATCGTTTTATGGTCCGACTGCAACTCTGGCGTTTAACTACCGGATGCCATCTTCCTTCAATTCAATCATCGAAAAGCGAAGGGTTAGTGTGGATGCTTCTTTATTCAGGTCGATTGATGAAGTATATGATTTCTCTGTTTTTAATTTAAACCTGACACTTGGGACCAATCTTTATTTTGAGAAACTGGGAATTGTCAACAAATTCTCAGCGATCCGGAAGTCAGGCGTAAAAGCACCACGATTCCCGGTTGGAATCGACCGGTTTTATGAACTGGATATCCCGAGAGATTATGGGTTTACCCGAACCATTCGGGGTCTCAAGGAAGATATTAATGGCAATCAGGTTTTTTGGAACCAGACTGAACTCACCTATCTGATCACAGAAAATACACCTTTGGTTCTGCTTGTCCTTCCAATCAGAAACCTTGCGATAACTGGTTTTGCTGATGGCGCCTACATCAGAACCGACAAAAAAAATGATAATGTGCATTCATTCGGTGGCGAATTATCATTCGGGGAAGACTTTTTCAGAGTTGGAACCGGTTATGCAAAAACCAAGGGGATGGATTTACAGAAAGATGAAGTCTGGTATTTGCGGTTTAAACTGGTTGTTCCTGAACTTTAAAAGAAACAGATTGGATTCAGTCTAAGAAATTGACGATTTTAAGTAAAATTCTTTTTTTAAAAACGGATCAGGTTACTTTTTATGCTTCGTTCTGCAACCTTCATATCAGACGTCCATCTGGGAATTCAGGATTTTGCAACTGAGAAATCAAAGCAAAAAGAACTGATTCAGACCATTGAAAAGGCTGCTGAAAATACAGATGCACTTTTTCTGGTTGGCGATATTTTTGATTATTGGTTTGAATACAAAGAAGTTGTGCCCAAGGGGTATACCCGTCTTTTTGGTGCACTAGCAAAACTGACCGATGCAGGTTTCCCTGTGACTTATTTTTCTGGTAATCATGATTTCTGGCTGGGATCCTATTTCGAGCAGGAACTTGGAATCCAGACCCGCTATACAGACCTCAGAACTGAAATAAACGGAAAAATTTTCGAAATTGCCCATGGTGATGGGTTAGGACCCGGCGACCATGGATATAAAGCTCTTAAATGGCTTCTAACCCGTAGGTGGAGTCAGTGGATGTATTTGAAAATGCACCCAAACTGGGGAATTGGTCTTGCACGCTGGGCAAGCGGAACCAGCCGGCATTACACCGAGGATATTGTAGACTATGGTGAAAATGAACGGCTCATTCAATACGCCAGACAACTTTCGACAGAAAAGGAGTTCAGCTATTTTGTCTGCGGCCACCGGCACATCCCGAAACTTTTACGCCTGACGCCGTCAAAATCACTCTATGTGAATCTGGGTGAATGGCTGTTTCATCGCAGTTATGGCGTTTTTAATGGAGAATTTATCGAAATCCGGCAAGCCAATGGTCAGGTTTTGTTATCGGAACTGACATTTGAAAAGGATATAACCCATGTCTGACCCGAAAACCGATAAAAGCGGAATCAACAAAAGTGAATATTTCAATGATCCCGCCTACCGGAAATCCGTTCAAAAAATATTTAAAATCGAGAAGCGGTTTAAAAAAGTTTTGTGGGTGGGAATCCCTGCCCTCACTATTTTATTACTGATTGTCATTTTCAGTGCGCTTTCCAATCTGCCTAGCCTGGAAGAACTTGAAAATCCGAAACCTGAACTTGCTTCTGTTGTTTATTCAAATGATGGGGAAGTTATCCATCGATTTTTTAATACCAATCGCCGTTTGGTTCCTCTCAGTGAGATGTCACCCAATCTGATAAACGCACTTCTTGCTTCCGAAGACCGGCGGTTTTATGAACATTGGGGTTTCGACCTTGTCAGAACAATTAAGGCAATGGGAATTAACATCGCAACGCTTTCTATTGAACAAGGTGCAAGTACCATTACCCAACAGCTTTCGAGAACCTTGTTTTTAAAAACGACAGAACAAACTTATACCCGTAAAATAAGAGAATTATACACGGCCGTTCAAATTGAACGTACTTACACCAAAAATGAAATTCTGGCCATGTATCTGAATTCAGTCTATTTTGGGTCGGGCGCCCATGGGGTTCAGGCTGCAGCCCAGACTTATTTTGGGAAGAAGGCAAAGGAACTCAACATTCTTGAAGCTGCAACTCTGATCGGAATTCTTCCGGCGCCCAGTGCCTACAATCCGGTTTCCCGTCCGGCAAAGGCACTCGACAGACGAAACTTGATTTTGTATAACATGCGCGAGGTGGGTTACATTTCTGAGTCTGCATATCGTGAACTGATCAAACAACCAGTAGAGACCAATTTTACTTCCGTAACCGATATGGGACTTGCGCCCTACTTTACTGAGCAAGTTAGACAATACCTTCAGGATGAAGGTGAAGTCAGAGGATTCAATCTTTACAACGACGGACTTAGTATTTACACGAGTATTGATTCCAAAATGCAAAAAATCGCAAATTCGGTTGTTACCAGCCATTTGGATTCTATTCAGGTGTTTTTTGACAAAACCTTCACCTGGGAAAATGACTTGCTGAATATTATGATTCAGGAAACGACGCCCTATCAAAATGCAATTTTACGAAGGGAAAGACCACAGGAAGCTTTAAAACGGCTTCGGTTGAATAAGGCTTTTGTTGATAGTATCAAACAGGAGAAAAAGATACTGCAAGCTGCCTTTGTGGTTCTTGATCCGCATAACGGATATGTAAAAGCCTGGGTTGGTGGCCGTGATTTTTCGAAAACTAAATTTGACCACGTCAGTCAGGCAAAGCGACAGCCAGGATCTGCCTTTAAACCCATTATTTACAGTGTGGTTATTGATAAAGGCTATCCGCCAACTTATGAAGTTCTCAATCAGCCCATTACCATTGAAGATGCAACCGTTCCCGGTGGCTGGTGGACGCCCAAAAATTCTGAGGGTGATTTTGGTGGCATGACAACACTTCGCAATGCTTTAAAGGAATCACTTAACCTGATCACTATCCGATTGGTAATGGATATTGCAAAACCTTCAGATGTGGTGCAATATGCGCAGAGAATGGGAATTAAATCAAAACTTCAGGCTGTTAACTCTATTGCACTCGGATCAAGTGAAGTCAATCCGCTTGAACTGGTTTCTGCTTACGGAACCTTCCCAAATGAAGGCGTGCATGTTGAGCCGGTTTCTGTTCTTCGGGTTGAAGATATAAACGGAAATCTGATTCTTGATAATGTGGCTGCATCGCAGGAAGTTTTTTCGAAGGAAACAGCCTACATCGTGACCAGCATGCTTCAAACTGTGATCAATCAGGGAACTGGTGGTTCAGCAAGAGGCCGGTACAAATTTTATGGTCCGGCAGGTGGTAAAACCGGAACCACCAATGAACAGGGTGATGCCTGGTTTGTCGGTTTCACTCCAGACCTAACCGCAGGTGTCTGGGTCGGAAATGACGACCGCAGAATCCACTTTCAATCGATGGAATTTGGACAAGGTGCAAGAGCAGCCCTTCCGATCTGGGCAAAATTCATGAAACAGGTTTATGACCGCACAGATATCAATATCGAACGGGGTAATTTTGTTAAACCTCCGGGTGTTTTTGAAATGATCATTTGCAAAGAAACTAAAAAAACGGCGACCGAGTTCTGCCCCGATACGTACGTCGAAACGTTTACGAAATTAACTGCACCAACCACATCCTGCGACAAACACACAACTGCTGATCAGGCAAAACCTGAATCAAAACCAACCAGAAAGAAAATTGGATTCTGATGGTGATTCTTTTATTTGTTACCGGAACTGTTCTGCTTGCCTCGGTGATTTATCTCTGGTTAGCCTGGGGAAAATTTCTAAACGCCTTTCAGATTGAATTGGAACCCAATCAGGAGTTACCGATATCGCACTCGGTACCCTTCGAAACATTGTATTATCCAACGAAAAACCAAAAAATTCTAAAAACCTGGCTGCTAAAGCAACCCGATAAACCTGCAGACAATCCAATCGTTATTGTAGCCCATGGGTGGACGCGAAACTCGTCATTTCTCTGGCCTGTGAGTCATTATCTCTGGAAAGCCGGATTTACCGTAGTCGCCCTGAATGCCAGGAATCATGGTGAATCAGATGTTGATCCGCCCATGTCAGTTTACAAATATGCTGAAGATCTTGATGCTACATTCAAAATAGTGAGATCATTTTTTCCTGATGCGCCGGTTGTTGTAGCTGGTCATTCACTGGGTGCGGCAGCATCTCTAATTTTTTCGGCACTGACACCTGAAATCAAGGGCATTGCTGCACTTTGTCCATTCTCAAGCTCAAAAAAAATCTTTTTGATGGATATTGAGCAGGCAAAAGTACCTCTGGTTCCCTTTGGCTGGATTCTTTTAAAGTTTGCAGAAAATCATATCGGTCACAAATTCAGCGAACTGGCACCCGTTAATTATATGAATAGAATTCAGGCAAAAATATTACTGATTGCCTCAGAAAAGGATACCAGAATTCCTGCTTCAATGCAAACTGAATTGACAAGTGCAGCACCTTCCGGAAATAAACCAGTGACCTTGACTATTGCCGGAGCATCGCATACCAGTCTGCTTACAGAACCGGAAACCCTGAGTGCAGTTTTAAATTTCTTCCTTTCCATTCCGGAAATAAGGGCGAAATTACTTTCTGAGCGTATAGAAACGAAACCTCTCAATCCAGGAGAATCGGTATCATGAAATCTACGTTGACTTTACTTTTTTTATTTTCTTTTCTTCAGGTTATTGCCCAGCAGGTGAATCCGTCTGACTCTATACCGACACGATCAAAATCCAGCAGGCAGATTAAAACGCTTGAAATGAAGGATATCAGCCAGGGCGGTGCATTCAGAATCTTCATCACCAGCTATGGGTTTGGTTTTGGCGGATTTTACCGCTTACAGTTTGACGAAACACTGGCCTACCAGCTTGAACTTGAACTTTCACCCGGTAAGGACGACCGTGAATTTGAAGAATTTGATTATTACGGATTTTCATACACCCGAAATAAAATCAATTCGCTTTTACTTATTCCGCTGACAAATGCAATCACTTACCGGCTTTTTAAAGAGGATATCGTTGAAAACTTCAGACCTTACCTCTCAGCCGGGGTTGGTCCGCTATTTGGATATTCCTATCCGTACAAAGGGGATAGCTTTTCGGGGCTGGGTGATGGAATCTGGAAAGTTGGATTTACGGGTTTTGTTGGATTTGGTGCAGATTTCGGCATGAACTTCACCAGTCTTCAGGGTGTGAGTTTCAAATATACTTTTAATTACCTT
Organism: Bacteroidota bacterium; assembly: GCA_017303995.1. GTDB lineage: Bacteria > Bacteroidota > JABWAT01 > JABWAT01 > JABWAT01 > JAFLBE01. The sequence goes on from JAFLBE010000005.1 coordinate 69,089, forward strand.
CCGGGTGGGGTTCCATTGCTTGTTGAAGAAAATCCGCTTCCAATTGACCCATTAAATCCGAATATCAGACCCGGAGCCACCTACACGAAAAAGTATAAAGAAATATTTCAGGGTTTGCAACTCAGTTTAAATATCGGGAAAATGTGGACCAGATGAATAATGCAACCCAGCAGCAGGAAGCCCTCCTCTTTTATACAGAATTATACAATGGATTTCAATCTCTCCCGGGATATAGTGCGGAAAAAACTGTGATTGAAAGAGTCATCTCTGTTTTAGAATCCGGGGGAAGATTCAATCTCTCTTCATTTAATTCTCTTGTTGATCTTGGTTGTGGAATTGGTTTTAAAACCAATATTCTTTTTTCCAGAATTAAAAAGGCCATTGGGATTGATTTCATTCAAAAAGCCGTAGAAACAGGAAATGTACTTACCCCGGGTCCAGATCTTTCATTTATCTGCGATGATGTCCTTTGCCCTGTTCATCCGGTTAAAGGGGATCTTGTTTCAGCATTTGGACTTTCCGTTTTAAATACCTCTGATCCTGACCTTTTTGTTTCCAGAATCATTCTGATATCTGAAAATTATCTACTTGCAGGTGGAACAATCTGGATTCTCAATCCAACCAATTTTTCGGGGACTGCACCCGGCGGCTGGTACAACCATACTAAGCAAGAATTAAAAAACCTGAAAACATTGCTTCAAAAAACCGGAAAATTTGAAGTAACTCTTGACTTTATTCATCATTCACCTGCATTTTTCGTGAAGGATGGGTTCTACTGGTTTCTCCATAGGTTTTTCAGACTGATCACCGGGAAACCCCAATTTTATTCCCTTTTGATCAAACAAAAATGACAACTGAAAACCAATTTTACAACGATTTCGATACTACCTGCCTGGATGGTGAAAGAAAAACCGATTACCGGAGTTCCTTTGAAATCGACCGTGACAGACTCATTCATACTTCCGCCTTCAGACGCCTTCAGGCAAAAACCCAGGTTTTTCTTTCAGGTGAATATGATTTTTACCGAAGCCGGCTTACCCATTCCCTTGAAGTTGCTCAAATTGGACGATCAATTACCCGTTTTCTGAATAAAACAAGTCCTCTGCTTTCCCCTGATTATTACATCGATGAAGCTTTGGTAGAAGCGAGCTGCCTCTCACATGACCTTGGTCATCCACCATTTGGTCATGCTGGTGAACGAAGTCTGCATAACCTGATGCTCCCTTACGGGGGCTTTGAAGGAAATGCGCAAACGCTTAGATTACTTACAGAAACGATCTATGGTGACGGTACTCATCGACGGGGATTAAATCCTTCACGGGCTTTTATTGACGGAATTCTGAAATATAAAGCTCTGTTCGGAAGTTATTCAACTCCGCCTAAAAATCACTTTTTGTATAATGACCAGAAGCCAATTCTTGATTTTATTTTACCCGCACAGCCGATTGAGCCTGATCCGAAATCATTTAACAAACTCAAATCAGTTGAGTGTCAGATTATGGATTGGGCGGATGATACTGCCTATTCTGCAAACGATATCATCGACGGTGCCCATGCAGGTTTTATCAATCTGCAAAAGCTGGAATTGTGGGAAGAAAAACAAAATCTGGATGCTGATGAAAAAGTTCTGATTTCAGAACTCAAAGAATTGGTAAAAAAGGGTGATCTACACCGTTATTTTTCCAAAAAGATTGGTTTTTTTATTCAAGCAGCCAGTCTGAAATCCTGGGACTCGCCATACAAATCATTGTCTAACCGTTGGGCATTTAAAGTCATCATCGACCCGGAAGCAGAGAAAGCTTCATCCCTTTACAAAAAAATTGCTGTTGATTTGGTATTCGTTTCACCCCAGCTTCAGCAGTTTGAATATAAAGGGAATATGATGCTTGAACGTCTGTTTCACTCTTTTATGGATCAGGAAGTTCTGGGTAAAGGTTATAAGATTGCTCCGCCTTCGCTTCGGGCAAGACTAGAAGGTGAAACAACTGAGGCAGAAAAAGCCCGTGTCATCTGTGATTATTTAGCAGGAATGACTGATAGATTTGCCACCCGGACGTACAAACGGTTGTTCGATCCAGACTTCGGAAGTATTGTAGATCTGGTTTGAGTGGGATTCACCGCCGAGGAAAAAGCAGACCGCTACCCAAGTCAGGTCTGGACCTGAACCGGGTTCTTCGAAAGGCCCTAAGGCGCTAAGGAATTCAATTCTTTTAAGTTAAATGCAAAAGCCTAACCAACCCTTCGATACGTCCCGAAAGCGTTCGGGACACTCAGGGTGACAGCCGCACGAATTTAGCATTATAGTATTAACCATTAATCACTTACGATTAACCATTATACCTTACACCTTCCCAATTAGTGTCCGCTACTAGCTTCGTGCGCAACGTTTGATGTGAATAAATTATTTCAAATAGATGACTTTTCTGATTTCTTTTTGTGAACCCGATCGAAAACAAACAAAATAGGTGCCAGATACTTGATTAGAAAGCGAAATTGGAATTGTTTGCATTCCCTGAGATCCTTGAAAAGAATTTTTCACTATTCTTTGACCTAAACTATTATATACTTCAACATCTACTTTCCCCTTTACAGGTAATTCAATTTGAAAACTGGTTGTTGGGTTAAATGGATTTGGATAACCATCGGATATATAGAATCTTGCTGGTTTAACAATCTTGATCGACCGTAATACACGGTCATTTCCTTCAAAATCCCAATCTTTCAAACGAACATCAATATGATCCGTAAAATTTGGGTTCTTAAAATAATATTTATATTTTTTATTCACTGATGATGTTCCCTGCCCCTTTAATTCCCCTGAAGTTTGGAAGGATGCAGCCTCTATCCACTTTTCCTCACTTATGGACCGCCATTCAATCGAAAATCCAATATTGTTCAACTCTGATTCAACAACCCACTCCAAAACCAGGTCGTTATCCGTCCAGTGACCATTAAAATCAGTAATTTCTACTGGTAAGGTGTTATCTGGGATTGCATTTTTTGCCAGATACGGGCGGATTCTCCAATTAAAACCTGCCAAAGAGCTCCAGATTCCAGATTGAAACTGAGAAGAGTTCGCAACACTGATATTGTCATCCATTGCGTAGGTAAAAGTGCTAAAAGTAGGGATGTTCATAACTAAGTGATAGGGAGTTCCTGCATTTACCTGAACACCTGATGTCCCAAAACTTAAGAAATTCCAGGAATATTGCATCATTGATGATAATGGATAGGAACTGGAAAAAAGTCCTATTTGAGAACCCGGTTTTCCTGAAATATCAGTCCATACCTCAAAAGACAGCGGAGAGGCAAAACCAGAAAATGCACCCGGGTGAAAAAAAACGCCAAGAGTGAATCCATCAAAAACGGGAGTAAATCTAACGGCCAGTTTACTGTTTTGAACTGTATTATTAAATCGAAACGCAGCATAATTCCATTTATCCTGTTGTGAAACCTGAAATGCAGGAACAAATGCAGGATTAACCATTTTTGCAAAGGAAGAAAGTAAATTCAGTTTCCCGAAGCCGAAGGTGTAGTTCGGTAAAACTCCAGTATATTCATCTGAAATTGTATTTTCTGTCAATAAATCTTTGATTTGAGAAGCGGACAGGTTCGGATTAGCCTGAAGCATCAATGCAATAGCACCTGAGACAACAGGAGTTGCCATGCTTGTGCCCTGATTTGTCACATAATTATTATCGATTACTGAATATCCGGCATATGTTGCAGAAACAGACCTTGCCGATACGATAGCCTGACCAGGCGCAGTTAGTTCAGGTTTCATCCGACCATCCCTTGTGGGACCCATACTGCTAAAATCAGAAATATTATCAGCACGAACAGGTGATCCGTACCAAATACTGCCACTTGATTGTGACATCCAATCCCAACGGCTTACAAATGATCCCACAGTTATTGCGTTGGCTGCAGTTCCCGGAATTCCAATAGTACTTATAGAATTGGCTGAATTTAGAGTTACAGGCATACTTTTATTTACCAACCATCCATTCAGGATAAATGAATTTGTAGCAGAAGGATTTGTAAAAGTCAAAGTCCAGTTTCCACTTGCCGGTGGATAGGATGAATTCCCATCATAAACTTCAATATAATTTCTCAGTTGACCGTTTGGATAATTCGAATCCTGAAAGTTATAAATGTAAGATGAGCCATCTGAGGACTGATTGGAGCCTTGAGTATATCCGGCTTGACTATGCACAAATCCATTGGGTGAAGTCAATGAAATATTAATTGAAGAGCCCGTATTCCACCATCCATCCCAAACAAAGAAATCGTTTGAGGATCCAGCATTTGCAGTGTACGAAGGCACATTTAATGTGACATTAATTGAGGAGTTTGGTGAAACCGTACCGGAAATATGAATGGCATTGTTTCCGTCATTTCCACCTGCAATCACAACAATGCGCCCATTTCCGGAAGTGCAAAATGAATTTACTGCGGTTTCCTGAGGGCCGGTTCCATCATGGGAGCCATAATGCCCACCAAGACTCATATTAACGACGATAGGTTTATTTTCTGTTTCTGAAATCTTACGGGCATAAGTTAATGCGTTAATGATGTTAATTTCAGAGAATGAACCGTTCCCTGCTTTTACCACGACAATGGTTGACTTTGGTGCCATTCCTTTAAACTTTGAGGTAGATGCATAACCATTACCGCTTACAGTTCCCGCTACGTGGGTGCCGTGACCATCATAATCAGTTTCACGAACAAAACCTGCTGATGAGCCATCAATTTCATTATTGATATCAGATTGCGAATATTCTACACCGTAAGTTAAAGTACCAAAATGAGTAGGATCTCTGTCTGCTGGTGTTTTTTCTGCACCCTGTTTGGTAAGGGTTTGATCCCAGAGATACAAAATCCGGCTCTTGGTTTGATCAGTAATATTGCGGAAATCAGGATGAGACCAATCAATTCCTGAGTCAATTATCAGGGTAATTACCCCGGTTCCGTCATATGAAGTTGTGTTGATGAATCCATTTTGAATCAGATCAACCCCAGTAAGACCTCTTGCAAGATCATTTTTGGAATAGTTAATTGCCCCCGGGGAAATTTTTAATACGTTTTCAAGTTTTATCAGTTCAATCATTTCTGACAATGTGATATGGGCAGTAACAAAGTTTGGAATTGCAGAATTAGTCAGAATAGGTAAATCATGGCTAGTGTCTTCCAGAATTCGTATCAAACAAGGAATTAAAGAATCGGGTTCATTTATTTTGAATTGTTTTTTATTACTTTCTCTCTTTATCAGGTTTTGAAAACGAAAATCGAGCTTGGCAATTGCAAGTGAATCCAGTGTTTGTGAAAAACCTGAAACGGCAAAAAAAAGAAAGATTAAAAGAAATTTGTATTTTAAATTATTCATCTGAACCCCGGGCCACCCTCAGAATGCAACCAGACTGAGGGTTTGAAGAAAACGTATAAAAGCGGACTGTTAAAAGAAAAAAGTTACATTGAAATGCTAAGGCATTACTTAAATCTAATTTCCTTTTCTTCTTTTATTTGTTCTGGCTGAGGTGGTTTTACATCAGAGTCATTTGAAGGTTTTCCATCGCGACCTTGAGAAACACCCCCAATTATTAATAAAACCAGGCCCACCAGGAACAGTGGCACACTTAAAACTAACGTCCAATTTACAATTCGTGGCATTATACTGCCATATCCAAATGAACTCGCAAACATTGCTCCTGGATTCATTTCAAGATAGATCTTTGCTGCAATAAATAATATTACTGAAACAACAGACAATATTATACCAATTTTTAAAATCTTCTTACCGTTCATTTTTAATCCTCATTCCTACTTGTTGACTATATTTTTAGTGGCTCTACAAAACTGCTTTAAATTACTTCTCATACATGAGTTACCTCGATATAGGGTAATCCAAGTCGTAATTGGTAGTTTTTGGGGAGGTATTTATTTAACTGTATATTGTAAATTAAAAATAATAGTTTAACCTCCTTACCCTAAATGTTTTGCTACTTCATTGGCTGCTTTTCTTCTTTCCAGTTCATCTTGAACGGCCTCATGAACACATTTTTTATTAACCGGATTCAAATATGTTCCTAATGATTTTGCAACAACCAAAGCTGCCGGGATGCCAATTATGGTGATAAAAAGAAGTGCAACCTGAAACACTGCACCGATTGCAAAAAACAACCCAAACGGAAAGTAAATAACCATAACAATCGTTGAATATATTTTCCACGCTTTATTTTGTTCAACATTTAGATCTGATTTGCTTACCATTGCCTTGCCAAAAGGCCAAAACAAAAATTTACCGTACTCCATTAGTCCTAAACCAACCGGGGCAGCTACTACAGTAATTGTTAACAACAAACCAAACAGATAAACCAGAATTGCACTGATGAATCCTAAAAAGGGAACGTGCCAAAGAATATTACCAAGCGTTTTCATAGCGGTAGCCTCCAGTTTTTGTGAATAGAATCTTTTATATTTATGCCATTATCATCGAGGAGTACGAATTGCCATCAGAGAATAAAAATATCAGGTAGCTCGTTTTTTCAGATCTTTAAAACCAATAGTGAAGAAACCCATTTTCCATTTATCTTTTCTTCGAGTGTACCCCTAAGCACACCTTTTTCAAAAACCAAATCAATCTTTCTATTAATTTCTTTCGACCAGGTTGCTGTTAATTTTTGTGTTGTCTTATTCCATACAACTTTATCTGCTTTGTACTCCGTTTCAATTGCTGTGGAACCACCGCTATCAAGCTCAACACGCATCAACGTTATATAAGTAACTACATACTTATCTGAGCCCTGTACCTTTACAATCGAATAACTGGGTGCTGCTAAGTCTTCATCAAAGTAGGTTCCTTCAAGAGACTGACCAGTTGTTAAAGTGGGTGAAATAAAACCAACGAAAAGAATCACCAGAGATGCAGTTACTAGTTTAATTGACATAAAACTACTCCTTCAAGTCGAATACTCTACTTATTATTTATTTTTTGTGAACCAGGTAAGTAATAAAATATTCAAAATAATCGTCATTGCAGGCTACCTTAAATCGATAAAACAAAGTTCTGGATTAATTTTTGTCTTTTAGAGACAACATCTGAAATTTCAGGGAAGGAATATGTCTCCTTTTTAACAAATAGAGTGATTCAAAAACACACTCATTTTATTAGGATGGATGAGCTTCAAAGAACTTCGCTAACCGGGTCAATTAGAGGATTGTGTTTTGTGGATCTTTAAAGAAGGTCATAGAAGCTTAGAAGAATCAACTCATTTTATTGAGTTTTATGTATGTCTAGGTTATTTGATTCCCTCAAACCCCAATGTTTGTATCCTACCAGCAACAGTTTCAACTGATTAGCTTTTGGTTGGGAAAAACCTTTCGATGAATATTAACCGGGATTTCAGGTAAAAAGTGCATTGCATTATAATTGTATCTGTCATCATCATCATATGCTGCCTCAATTAAGGCATAGTCGCCATGAATATCTGCAGAATACCCAAAACTGTCTGCGCTTCCTCGGGGGACTGAACAGAGACTTCAACCGGATCAATCGTTCAATGTCACCGGTGAGTTGTCCCACTTTAATTTTCCAGATTATTATAAATAATTACTTAGTCAATGATAAATTTCAAAAATTGGTACCTCTAAAACGGAAACAATAATTTAATTATTTCAGACTTTATTAGGGTTTTACCCAAGTATTTGTACCTGTTGGTGTTCCAGAGGTATTGAAATAAGTTATTTCTCCGGATCCATCTAAGAACCATTTGGCAAAAAACCTTTTGACACCGTTGGGTTTATAAGTAACAGTTCCGGTTTTGTTGGAATTTAACTCGTATTCAACGATATCAGGAGCAGAATCAGATGCGTTTTCCCAATATTTGGCAGCACCGGTTTTAACTCCAGATTGTGTTGTGCTCCATTCTTCAGTACCCCAAATGTAACTTGCAGACGGGTTTGTAAAAAGGAACCCGGTAAATTTTCCGGATTTGGCATCCTTAGAAAATGTTGCTTCAAAAGTAAGGGCATTATTTAAAATAATCCCTTCCGCATTTCCCGTTTGTGTCATTTTGAAAATCTGATTTTGCCCTGACTCTGTAACATAAATTTTAACAACCAAATCACCCTCATAACCAGGGAAGAGGTCCTGGGGTTTAAATTGTGAATAATGGGTTCCAGCATCCTGGTTCCAGGTTAACTTATCAAATATTTGCAAATACCCGGTATAACTGCTTCCAATATCATCGGCAAAACTAACAATATTTGCAACTTCGTTCGCATACTGATTTTCAGGATATTCTCCAAGAGTTGTTTCATGTTTGCCAATTAAAACCTTTGCCGGTTTCACTGTTTCATCTTTATCCTCATCTTTATCGCAACCAATCAGCAAAAATGCAAATACACTTGCTAGCATAACTATCCAGAACTTTTTCATAAATTCTCCTATTTTAATAAAAAACAGTTATTAACTCGAATGGTTTCATGATGAACTGATATTTCAAATTTGAGCCTGATATTCTGCTTTTGGCTTTTTAACGATTATGATTCCAATCCAGACAAGAGACAGAATTAAAAAAAGAAATACCAGCCAAAAACCAAACTCAGTCTTTACGTAGAATAATCCGTTTCCTTCTGCTTGAATTTGCTGTTCAATATCATACTTTAAATACCATTGCAGAATAATTGCCGAGAAATTAATAAAACCTGTCGTCAACATAACCGTTTTCCCGGTAAAAACCCCCAAAATTAATCCAATAAATACAGCAGCTGCCATTGCAATCGCAATCGGTGAAAATGGGATTGTATGAGTATCCTGTTGACCAAAAGCTCCTTCAGATTCTATGACTTTTCCAATGACCAAATCGAGACCTGTTAAAGAGGTAACCGTTTTATTCTCGCACGAAACTGTAAGCCAAGGTAAAAAAAACGACAGTAGAATAAGTAGGTTTATTCCTGAAATTAACTTTGTTTTCATTGTGATTCCTTTCATATCAATTTAAAATTTTCAATACACTGGATTAATTAAAAGTCTTCAATTTTATAAAGACCATTTTCTTTGCTCATTAGCCATCTCGTGTCATCTTCACTCCCATCTGAAAAGGTGATCATGAATTCGACATAAAACCGGGTTCCTCCGCTTTCACCTTCCGTGCTTTCAACCATTCGCACAGCCTTAACTTCCGGAGCTAGTTCAATGAGTTCGTTCAATTCTCTGTCCTTGCTGCTTTCAAAAAGTACCTTTAAACTAACTTTATCTCTTTTAAGTTTCCTGATTGTTTCTTCAGGAAATAACTTTTCAATGGTATCGTAATCCTTCTTCTTTAAGGCTTCAAAAAATTCCATTGCGACTCCCTCTGGGGTTTTTAGATTATTCCCACACCCTAAAGCAATAAAACTAATGAATATGGAAGTCACCAAAACACTAATTATTTTCATATTTACCTTCCTAGTATTATTAAATACGCTTATCGTTGGTTGATTCTGATTAGATTAGACTAATCGGGATGCCTTTTAAGTGGTGCCGTTTCATAGATTCAATATCTCGACTCTTACAAAGTTCCAGAAAAAAGTGACCATGTAAATTCACAATTATTACATGGATCCGTATTTTTTCTATTTTATTTCTTTTTTAATGTAATTGACTCAAGTGAATACGTAGTATCACCCGAAAAACCTTCCAATTCAACATCAATAAACATAGAGATATATCCCTCCTTTTGGTAGGTTATGGTCAATTCATCTCCAAATACATCCCCTGTTAACTTGTATTCTCCACTACTATTAGTTTGGACAGATTTTTTATCCCCGCCCGCTACAGTGATTCCACTATGATCATTTCCATCTTCAAGTTTCGCAATACCTTTAAAACCAACCCTTGTCCTTGATTCCAACCACCCACAACCCGATGAAATGATACTAAAAGCTACAATAAAAAGTATAGTTCTCATCAAAAATTTACCTTGATTATATTATAGTTTACTCCAGCAAAGTTCAGATTACTTTGAAAATCATTTGACTGAACCAATATCACTCTTTTTGATTCTTCTACCTCAGCAATACCATGCATGAGACCAGAGACCAGATTTAGCAAATAAATAATGCCAGTAACTGTTAATTCACTTTTTAGCCGGCTTTTATATTTTTTTTCCATGCCAGAATCCATAAAATTATTTGGTTTCAGCATTAAATCAACTAAATAAATCCCCCCTGAGCAATAGGTAGCAAGGCCTACCGTTCCTGACCATGAAGCCCATAAGGTTGAACGATTTGCCACACTTATTGAATAACCAGGAATAATATTTGCCACCAAACACTTGTAGCTTAAAGAAGGCTCAATTATTGAAATAGCATGGTATCGTAAATCACCATTCTCGATCATTTCAAATTCCTTCAACAGTGGTTTATAACCAGGTTTTAAAAATAAAACTGAGCCCACTCCAGGATCCACTCTGATTAAAGATTCATCCCTTTTTAAAGGATAGGTACCGCCCCTGAACTCCGCTATCACACCCTCTTCACCTGAAACAACCAATTGCCCTTTTACCTTTCTGCCTATTGCTTGTGCAACATATCCGTCAATAATGATTTGGTCGGTGGAAGATGCTAATATTTTACCGGTTTCGACATCAATGAATTTTGATGTGATTTTCAGAAAATCATTATATACATACAAGGAACCTATCATGATAATATTGGCGCTAACACTTTTTCCGATTCTCTTTGCATTTTTGGGATCAGACAAGTCACTTAATTGAAAATTTAATTCTTCCATTCTTTTCCGGAAAAATTTTCGGTCTACAATAGAAAACACGTTACCAAAACGGTTCTGGCCAGATGATTCCAGTTTAATTACAAGTTCATCAATCAACTCATTTTTAAACGATTTGTCAATTGTAGGGTCATCCCACTCAAAATCATAAAGAGCCAGAATTAATTTATCATTTCCATGAAGTTTTGAAATCAATTTATCAGACAAACCAGAAAGTGATCCTAAAAAATTGGTATTCGTGGGTAAACCTGGCTTATCTACTCTTACCTGAACAACGTCACGGCCACAGGAAAGAAGACAAATAGGGAAAATGATCCATATTATTTTTTTTATTTTTACAAATCTATTCAATAACAATCTGTTGAGTAACATTAAATGAATTTCCTGTTTTTTTGTTTCCTGTAAAAGTCCTGTCTATTTTGTCAACCCCATTTACCTTCAATAAAAAATGACCTTTTGATTCACAGCAGGTTAGGTCATCAACTATCATACGAACATCATTTTTGCCGTTTTTAAGAAGATGGGAAACATCAATCCAATCGGAATGACCTTTATAAAAATCATTATTGCCATCCCATTCAGCAATTACAGCCTCTTTACCGTTGATCATCATGGTTGCTTTTTCATCTGCAAATTGAATCTTAGCGAAAGCAAATCCTTTTCTGAAGCCACTCGACTGTTCGGAAATTGTCTGATTTTCAGCTTTCTTTCGTGATAAAGTCATTTTTACAAAGACATCTTTTCCCTGACTGCTTGTTGAGGTATTGTAAAGCAGTGTTTCAGAATTCAATAACGAAAGATATATTATTGATGTGGCGTTATTTCTTTTAATTTGGAGCAACAACTGACCAGAATCAGTATACTTTTCATCTGCTTCATGGGTTAAATACGGAACGGAATTTCGGTTATCAAAATATGATCTTAAATATACTTTATTCTCAGCAAATGATATAGCTAATTTCCCGTTCAAATCTTTTTCTGTGTCTATTTCAAGGTTTGTTTCAACTTTAACTATAAACCATTCTCCTTCGTACCCTTGTCTGTTTTTTATTAGTTTATTATTTGATACTAATCCAGCTTTGCTCAGGTTTTCATCATCAATAAAAAATTCCGTATTGGATGTTGCAGTTATCCTACCAGTTTCAACTTCAATAACTTTAATTATAATCCGGCAAGTTTTTGAAACTTGCTTTATGTTATATGTCCCTATAATAAGCGCATCAACGCCTATAGATTTCCCGAACTGTTTTGCAAATGCTGGATCATATAAATCATCAGAACCTTTTCCTAACTCTTGTAACCTTTTTTGGGTAAACTTTCTGTCGTATAATTCCTGAATAGTCAGGTGATTTGATAAACTGTTTACTAATTCATCCGCAAGAATTCGCCCAAGTTCTGTTGTATTATTGTTTGACTCATCATTTGAATAATCCGAAACTTCAAGTACTGCAAGCTTTAATGATTTTGTTTGTAATTTACCCGACAATTGAGTTGCAATTGCTTCACAACCTGCCTCCAGTGAGCGTTCTGTATGCTGTGAATAGCTAAAGGATGGGTAAGCAATTACAATTTGAATAAATCCAATTAAAATTGCATTGCTGCTAAGTTGTATCATTTTTTACTTCCGATCAGTAATCCAAAAATAAATAACATTTCACAACCATTTCAGGTAGGCCAAACTTAATAACCATTAGTGTTTCTGTTTTAAATAACAGTAAAATAATCATTGGTTAACTACCAAATCTGGATTTACTACCATAGACCAATCACACATGTTGTTTGATTTAGTATCAACAACAATTCTTAGGTTTACGGCATGCGAAACATCAACATTAAAATATTCTGCCATATCACCTCCACGGTGAGCTCTGCTTTTCCAGATCACGACCCAATTATTATTACCAGTATCAATCAAAAAAATAAATTGGACACCATCACCACATGAATTATCTGCTTCAGCTTTCTTGATTCCTACCCCCCCTGATAACTGCTGATACTTTTTATCCAGAGCCCACCTTACATCGGCTTGTGCGTGAATGAATATACCACGATCAAAACTTCTTCCTGCAATAACCAATGCAGAACCATCACAAACCCTGTTGACACTATACTGGCAATGACCCACTTCTTTATAATATGGGGAAAGGTTTTCAAGGGCTACTTTTACAATTGGAAGCTTTTTTTGTTCAACAATTTTCAATTCGGTGGGACTGTTAACTTCTTTCGAAGTTTCCTGAACAGGTAACTTTCGTTTAAATGCTTTACTCAGGTTTTCATCATCAATAAAAAACTCGGTGTTTGAGGTTGCATTGATTCTCCCGGTTTCAACATCGATAACTTTAATAATTAGCCTGCAAGTTTTCGACACTTGCTTTATATTATACGTCCCTACAATAAGTGCATCAACGCCAATTGATTTTCCAAACTGTTTTGCAAACGTTGGATCATATAAATCATCAGAGCCCTTTCCTAACTCCTGCAATCTTTTTTGAGTGTATTTTCTATCGTATAATTCCTGAATAGTGAGGCGATTTGAAAGACTGTTCACCAATTCATCTGCAAGAATCCGCCCAAGCTCTGTGGTTTTATCGTTTGACTCTTCACTTGAATAATCTGAAATTTCCAGAACTGCCAACTTCAGTGATTTGGCTTGTAACTTACCCGATAATTGGGTTGCAATACCTTCACAACCTGCCTCCAATGACCGTTCTGCCTCTTGAGAGTAACTTACAGATGGAATTGAGATTATATAGTGAATTAATCCAATTATAATTGCCTTGCCGTAAACCCGCTCCATGTATTATTTCCCTCTTTTTTCCATTTTCCATTTGTTATAACTATTTTTTTGGAAATAGCATTTTTTGTAATTTTACCTTCATAAAATTGAATTCCATATTTACCGATTCTTTTAAACCTAAATCCGAAATCATCCACATAAATATCAGTAATTCGATCATTGAGTGTATTTTCATATTTGTCATTAAAAAAACCATCATATGTTTTTTTTATGGGATCATAAGTAATTTCCCAGGATCCATTATTTGGCAAATCACTTAAACTCCAAACCCAGGTACCTGAAAAATCATTATTTAGCTGTGTTTGGTTCCTTGAAAAGGGTAAAAACCGGGTTAAGTCATTTAATTCTGTTTTATTTGCACCAATTCTGACATTTAATATGTCATTAACCAATTCACATTTTAAATACATATCTTTGGATGGCAGATTTCCTGTTTTTGGATATAAAATACCGTCAATACTTGAATACCTAAAACCATCACTGAAAGATATAAATCCTTCATATTCACCATTGATCTCATAACTCGTTATATAAATAGTAATTTTTAATTGATCACCCAAATCTTTTAATGCCAGTCCTCTTATCCCAATTTCAGGTTTAGTTGAATACCACATTTCATCACATCCGCGCATTATAATATCAGATACTCCGGTATCCTTGGTTCTGAAATTGCTACTCTTCACTTCCGTCCGGGCTTTACTCAGGTTTTCATTATCAATAAAAAACTCGGTGTTTGAGGTTGCATTGATTCTCCCGGTTTCAACATCGATAACTTTAATAATTAGCCTGCAAGTTTTCGACACTTGCTTTATATTATACGTCCCTACAATAAGTGCATCAACGCCAATTGATTTTCCAAACTGTTTTGCAAACGTTGGATCATATAAATCATCAGAGCCCTTTCCTAACTCCTGCAATCTTTTTTGAGTGTATTTTCTATCGTATAATTCCTGAATAGTGAGGCGATTTGAAAGACTGTTCACCAATTCATCTGCAAGAATCCGCCCAAGCTCTGTGGTTTTATCGTTTGACTCTTCACTTGAATAATCTGAAATTTCCAGAACTGCCAACTTCAGTGATTTGGCTTGTAACTTACCCGATAATTGGGTTGCAATACCTTCACAACCTGCCTCCAATGACCGTTCTGTTACCTGTGCTAACACAAATTCTGATAGGGAAACTAGCAATAGAATTAAGGTTAATTTGAACATGATATTTCTTATTTCTTATATGAATATTTAAAGGAAACCGGATAAGAACCTATCCCCACAGACCCAAAAGTGTTAAAGGAAACATCCGATTCTATCTTTTTTCCTTTTCCAATTGATCCAAGAGATATTTCTGCTTCTTCCTGAATATTTCCAGCGTCATCTTTAACAATTGCAGTAACTTTCACTTCATCAATTGTTTTATCACCTGTATTTTCTGCTGTAAAATATACCTTAGAACCTTTCCTTGAAGTTTCTTTGATTGTGAGTTGAACATCGTCTTCTTCTTTTAAAAGGTCACATGAGAATAGTCCAAAAAGTAAAACAAGGCCAAACATCATTTTTTTCATCATTTTTTCCTTTCTTAGTTATTTGAAACTCTCTCAATCAGGTCATTTTTTGATTGTCGCACAAATTCAACAATTGCATTTTTTGCAGCTTTTTCTCTTGAGTTTCCAAATCCTTTAACCGACTCAAAACTAGAAACCGCAACCGATTCACCAGTCTTCATATCGGTAATGGTAATAGTTCCTTCAGTTGAATAACAGTATATTCCTTCTGTAAGTGACGAATACTTCGACTCAATCTCCCCAAAAACTACCCAGTCGGTTTGTTTTAAAAGTGCTGAATACTTTGGATCGAAGTTCTCGTCTCCAATCATAGACTCAATCAATTTTCGGTTATCTTTTCCAATTTGGGTATCACTAACTAACTTGTATCCCAGATCAATCAGCGCCTTTCCAAATTCAGCAGAAAAAACAGATCGTTTGTTCAATTTTTCATCTGTTGATTCTTTGACAAGAATAAATATCTTCTTGTTTTCTTTCACAGAATATGAAAAAGTAATTCGTTTGCTTTTTAATTGATTGACAACTGGAATCAGAAATTCTTTTTTTTCTGAAGGTATACTTACCTGAATCAAACTCTCCTCAAACCCAAGAGCAATTGACTGGATATTTTTTCTTGTTAATTCAACTATTCCGTTCTCATTTGTACTGAAAAGCTCTGAATCTTCCTGACCTTTTAATTTTACCTTAATCTGAAAGTTTGGTATTGGAACCCCATCTTTTGATTTTACAACTATTTCTGTTTTTTCAGGAGATTCTGATTTGGTCATTCGAACTTCATTGATTACGCGGACCATGGCGTCAGCAATGTCATTTTGACCATTTTCACTTTCAAGAAAAATTCGGAGCAACAAGCTAAAAGCACCATGGAAATCCAAATCATCGACTAAGGACTCGGCCTTCAATAACCTGGTTTTAATCGCCATTGACTTTTTCTCTTCACCAGCCTGCAATTCCCCTTTTGCCTCATCAATAGCAACTTTTGAGAATCTCATTAATACATATCCGGTAAGAGTTCCATTTTGATTTTCTTCTTTTGCAAATTCAACAACTGAAAAATCTTTTAAAAGCACATTTTTTGACTTATATAAAATTGAAATGCTTGTTTCAGTCCGGGCCTCAGATTGCAGCATACCACCAGAGCTGCTCGCAGAAATACCCATTGATTGAATTATCTGATCAATTGCATTTCTTAACGCCTGATCTCTGGCTTCTTTTACTGACCTTGTATTTCCACTTACGCCAACGACATATTTGAATTCATCATTTTCTTCCGGGGTTAGTGTTGTCCACCCCGGAAGTTTTACCTGGCCAAATAAAAATGTGGTTTCAATCAGAATGAAAACTGTAAATAAATATTTTAGCATTTTACTTCATTTCTTGAAAAGCTTGATCAAGCTCATTCGCTAATTTGGATTCCTTTTCTGACCGAAGTTGGTCAACAACATCATTGACGCCTTTTTTGAAGGCACTTTCATAATCTGATTTTGGCATTCTCATTTTAACATAAATATCAAAAGTGTACTCGACACTATTCGAGGAAATGATTTTTTCATTTTTTACCCAATAAGTTTCCTTATGCTCGATTCCACCGGCATTCAATTTTGAGAACTGAGTAAATGCAATTTTTGAATATCTTGCAACATCACCTTTCTTGTTTGAACCTTCAGTCATCTGACCAAGCTTTGCCTGAAACTGGGATTGCATGCTGGAAACAAAGTTGGTTTTTGCATCCATCTTAGATTGCTGAATACCGAAACCAAGATCACTGACATCTGTCATTATGCCAATTGCATACGCATACTTATCATCCATTTCTGGGGTGACGGCAAGCCAATCAGGCTTCGTTTGTGAACTAAAGTCCACTGGTGTTAATTTTCCGACAATGGGTCTTGGTGCCTCAGCAGGTTTTTGGACTTCTTGTGGAGTTGAGCATGACTGCAAAACAA
Organism: Bacteroidota bacterium; assembly: GCA_017303995.1. Classification (GTDB taxonomy): domain Bacteria; phylum Bacteroidota; class JABWAT01; order JABWAT01; family JABWAT01; genus JAFLBE01. The sequence goes on from JAFLBE010000005.1 coordinate 86,161, forward strand.
TTAATGCAGCTGACATTGCAAAAAATACTTTTCTGGATTTCATAAATTCTCCTTTTTAATTGCGTCTAAAAGAAATTGGTTTAAATTCCAAACTACAAGATTACCGTTTTCATCTAAAGTACCCAGGTTCATTTCATCGGATGACATTTTAATATTTTTAATAGGGTAAGGCCACTCTAATCTACTCCCAATCATCCGATTTCTGGTTGATGAATAAAATCCTATCACATTCTCTTCTTCTTCAGAAATAACGACATACAACTGCGGCTGATTTTTTTGTTTCAGAACGAATCTAGGGCTTTTAACTCCATTTAGTTTGAAATTTCGATTGTAGCCCAAATCCACTACAGCGTGACCTGCCAATTCCTTATTATAAATAACCAAATTACCGTCAGTTGCTCCCTGCCCCGAACCGACTTGGCCTGACCTTCCATTAATAATGGTTTCAATTGGCCTGCCTGTTGTGTTTTCTGCAATATCAAATCGGCTAATTAATAAATCATTGCTTGTTGTGGTGCTGAACCATAAACCTTGATATTCAGTTTTCGATTGTAAATCAATCGTACCATCTGGTTTGACATCAAACATACGAAGTAAATCATGGTTACTTTGAACAATCAGTTTTCCGTTACCTGTAAATTCAACAACTGGATAATGTGTATACAAGGAAGTCTTTAAACCAAAAGATTTTCCCGCTTTACGTCCCGTTTTCAGGTTCAACAAAAAACTTTCTGCTGAATTATTCACAACCAAAATAGTAGTCTTATCAGGGCTTATTCTTAATATGCTATGAGAATCAAGACTTATTTCATCAACTATTTTCACTCTGTTCTGAAATCCAGAAATAGTTTTTGTGTAGATATAGTTATTTTTTACAATAAAACGCTGTCCATTTTCTGAAACTGTATCCTTCACATTTGTTTTAATGAAAATCATCTGTGAATCTTCAATAATAAAATCATTTTGGTTTGTTGCCTCCAAAATCTTAAAACTGATATACTGTTCTGATTTTTCACTTTCGGCTGTTTTTATTGTCTTAGAAACGCACCCATTAATACAAAATGCAAGTCCAATTATTAATGCAACTATTGAGTATTTCATTTTCATTTCACAATCCTTTTTTAAATAGAATTATTAAAGTATTTTTATTTTATTGAATCTACCTTTTTTATTCCATCTTCCACCTTTTTTTCTACTTCCTGGTGGGTATCATCAATTATTCCAATTCCGTTGTATAGAACTGGCTTGATCTTTCCCCAAAAGGCAAAAATCAAAACGGTTACAACTACAAAACCAATAAATACCTTTTTCATTTTTTTACTCCGGTTTTCCTGAATTCTTTTTGCTGACTTTAATTAGAAATAATTCAACTTTTTGTTTTATTGTTCTTCCCTTCAATCCCACCACCTCTTTTCTCAACCCAAAGTTCTACCTTTCTTTTTATAGTTTAGCGACAGGTTATAAGTTTGTGGGCACGCCATTTGTCTCTTTCCTAATCTTTTTCTGCCTGATCTTTAATTATTCTTTAAACTTCCAAAGCTATTATTTGAATGCTTCTTTTACATTGGACAATAAACAGCGCTGGCACACCCATTCTGAGTGAAAGTAAATCAATACTTGGGGTTGTCACAAAAAAAGACACCAGCTACAATAATCTGTTATCCCATTTCCTCATTGCACATAAGTCTGCACCCCACAAAGAACAGGTCTTGATCAAAGGAAATTTTATAGATTTTTTCAAAACTGATATTAAATCAGTGGAAAGATATTGTAAACGACCCATAGGGAATCAATGGCTGGTCTTTCGAAAAGAGGACCATACAGACATCTTCGAAATGAAAATCCCCCCATTCTTCTGGATAGGAGCCCCAAACCGAAAGCCACTTTCTGCTGGGCATGATGCAGGCCGTTCAATTCACCAGAATGTACTATCATTTGCATTTTCTTCGATTGAATACCAACTAAAACGGGATAATTACGGTAAGACGATTCATCAGGGAAGCTTTCTTGCCTCACTTGAAAGCACAGAACTCATTCTTAAAATGAAAGGTAAAGATCATTTGTTCGATTTTTACCACTCTGCCTATACCCACTTTATTGCCCAGCTTTCTGAACACCATCTCAGTTTTATACAAACCTTTTTTGAAAGTACAATACGGTCTGGGTTAGAAAAGCAAAAGGTGAAAATCTTAATTGACAGTCAGTTAATGGGTAATTTTATCCATTTCAAAGGGAAAAAAGCCGATTGGTTTGAAGTATATTTTGCCTGGCTGGTTACAATTTTGATTCAGTATCTGACCTCAAAGGAGGTTTTTGGTCTCGATTCTCCCTATGAAGATGCCGACAATACCCGGTTATTGAATTATGAACGGGAACGGGCACTTCAGCTTATGATGTGCCGCGTCAAGGTTTCAAGTCAGACCTATCAACTGGTAAATGACTTCAGATTGTCTCAAACCGGTTCTGTTTATTTGTGAACAGGCAAAACAACCTTTCCGGTTTTCAGAAAAGTTTCATAGGGTGGTTGTCTTATAAACCCTTTTATTTTGCCTTTCCGGAATTTATTATTATCTTAGTTAATATTTATTTGCTATTGACTTTTGATAATCCTGGTTCGGCATACAATAGTTAAAATTCCCGCTTTTAATGGGTGCGTCTATGTTGGTTTTGAAATGGAAATTTGAACACAACTCCCCGCCTGTACTTGAAGATGCAGAATCTTTGCATGGTTCGATCCATTCCAAAAAATCTTCCTACATCGATCTTCTGGGACATTTGATCCGCTATTCTGAGTTTTCTGATGGGAATTTTAAAGCCAAACCCCTGAATTTTTTAGAGTTCCTGGGTGATATCCACGTAAAATCTGTGGACAAGCAACTGGTTCACCGGTACAACGGAAAACTATGGGTTCTGTTTAAAAGGAAGGATGATGGCGATTATTTCAAGATCAGGATCCCCCCTTTTTTCTGGATTTCTTACCCCAACCTCAACGCCATTCAAAATTCAACACTTGGTTTTGATCAGCCAAATGTGATGGCTGTGCTGTTTTCGAGTATTGCAGATGTTATTTCAAGATATGAGGGGCTCAGTCATCTTCACCCGGGCAGTTTCATTACCTCACTCGAAAGCCGTGAATTGCTCGAAAAGTCGAAACCAGACAATCTTCTTAATCCTTTTTACAGGGAAATCTATTTTACTTTTTATGCAAGATTAACCCAGGAACAGATAAGATTCATTGAAGACTCTCTGGCGATTCTTGAAGACGGAACCCGAAAGGATAAATCGATAAAAATTTCAGTTGACAGTTTTCTGATTTCCGATTTTCTTGAGTACAAAGGACATAAAAAAACCAGGGTTGAACTGTATTTTGCCTGGCTGTTTACCCTTTTAACCCACTATTTAAATTCAAAGGAAATTCCGGGTCTCGATCATGTTCAGCAGGATCTGTTGTTACCCAATCTTCAGAACTACGAAAAAGAAAGAATCCTGAATCTCTGCAATTCGAGAATCAAACTCAGCCGCAGTGAGTACCAGGTCACCCCAGATCACCGGGTAAATGAAACCAGTCGCTTTCTTCTTACCGGAACCGCCGTTCTTATTGTTATTTTTGGCACCTGGTTTTTACTGGTAAGCAATCAGCGGTCTCATTTTATTCTGCAACCCGGGCAACTTGATAAAGAAATTACCTCGCTGTCTACAAACACGCTCAGGGGTGACGCTCAGCCACTGACCCAATCACTTGATAAAAAACAAGCTGAAATCGTGCTGAAGTCTGCTCTGATGAAAACAAGAAAAGCAGTAGGAACCCGATGGACGGGTGCTTATTTCATTTCGGACTCAACGGGATTAAGGTCTGCACGAAAGGACTTTTTATTCCTGATTTCCTATTCTTCAGACAAAATGATTGGTGAAAAAGCAGCGACCTATTTAAATCTGATTGACTCTTTACTGGCAGAAAAATGAAAACACAAGATATAGCCCCAGGAGATATAAAAAAGCCGGTTTTTATGAAACCGGCACAATCTTCTTTCCTGTTTTTTCTTTTCGCATTGTTCCTTCTCCTTCTACCCTTTCCCGTTTATTCCCAAAATGAACTTTTATCTCATGACATGCCGGCAGACACTTTGCTTGCCCGCGGGAAAACGGCGATGACGGAAATGAATTTTTTTAAAGCACTTGACTATTTTTCTCTGGCGGAAAAGCTAGAATTGCCAGATACCACCGAAGCTCAGCTTTTACTCAATATGGGCCGGTGTTATTTCATGGAAGCCTATTTTGATGAGGCAAAGACCTATCTTGATAGAGTTGATCGAGCAAGGTTAAATGAAACCTTAAAAAACAAATTGGACTATTTTTCCCTAAATAACCGGATGAATTTGAATACTGGAAATAGGGATTCCCTTTTAGCATTTTCTGACAATTTAAATAAGATGAGATTTTTTCCAGAGTTTAAAGTTAATTACCAAAGTCTAAAAAATAGCATTTCATCACTTTCTTACCAATATTACGATGAACTAACCGTTCTTCAAAACAATTCCTATTTTTACTATGGTAATATTCAAAACCTCTCTCCTCTAAAAAATATTTTCGAAAATCAAGTTGATGATAGGATTTTTTGGCCCTATAGTGGTGGAAACATAACTCCATTTGCACTTATTGAAACAATAAAAGCTACTGAATTAGTATTATTGGGTAAATTTGGTCAAAACTACAGATATGGTCTTTTTTTTTCCATATCGCTTTTAGGATCGTTATATCTTGAGATAAGTAAATATGATCAAGCAGAGAAATATCTTTCGCAAAGTTTAGAATTATACAGAACAGCACGTTTTAATAAAAAATACACTTTCGCTTTTGCCTCAACATTTTACAATCTTCAGTTTGCACGGTACTTTCTGAATCAACCGATCGAACTCAATCAGGAGACCTTTCCCTTTGTTTTGAATAAAATGAGTCCCACTGACCAGATTTGCTACCGGCATCTCGAGTCCCTGTATTATGAGCAGAATGAACTCCCGGATTCCCTGATCCTTTCCTATGACCACTTTCTTTCAACAGTCAATACCATTCAGCCTCATGCCGATCCTAACCGGCTTATCATCAATTCTAATTTTCACCAGTCAACCCTTCGGGATTACATCAGATGGTACGGCACTTGTTTGGCCGTGAATGATCAATCCACCGATCTAAAATTGCTCTCCAGCCTTGCTTCCCTCGATGAAGAAGACCAAACAAGGCGCAACCTGAAAAAGAACCTGATCAGAAGTAACCCAGGACTTCAGAATAAAATGGATAGTATTAACGTTTTATACACACAAATTAAAAACACTAAACATCTGAGCAGTGATGATCCCTTAATTTCTTCCTGGATTGACCAGAAATCGGGTTTTGATCTTGCTGTTCTTGAAAATTATTACAAAACCGTTAACCGTGGGTTTTCATTTCAAACCTATAACTGGTCTGTTTTTCAAAATCAGATTCAGCCGGGTTCGGGTGTTTTAGTCTGGATGAAATCAGAATACGGTCTCAGAGGAATACTGCTTACCCGTTCACAGATCAGATCCTGGATAATCGGGAAAACTGAAACCGACTCTTTGGAAAAACAGATTCTGACAATAAATAATTTGATCAGCAGAAAAGCAGCCGTTTCTGAGATTCAGGTTTTATCCCGTTCACTTTTCAAAGGATTGCTTAAACCGGTCGAAAAGGAACTAAAATCATTAACCCACCTTTCCATCATTCCTGATGGATTTCTCTGGGGGCTTTCTTTTGATATCCTTATGCCAGCACAACAGTATCTGGCTGAGTCTATGGTTATTTCTTATCAGACCTCCCTGCAACCCTACAAAAAAAATGAGGTTCCCGGTTCCTGGCCTCAAAAAGGGATCATGGTAAATAATCCGGATTATATACCCACTATTCGGGCGGCCAGGTTTTCTGAAGACACCACAACAATTACACTTCGTTCTTCAGCTTCTGTGAATGACTATTTCAGTCAAAGTCCAAAATCAATCTGGTTAAGCCCGCTTACCGATAGTGAAACCGAATCAGATTTGGTTAATGGTTTTTTCCCGGAATCTGTGATTTTCACCGGTGAAGAGGCAACAGAGGCCAACTTAAAATCCGTCATCGAAAGCAAATCCCGGTTTATTCATTTATCAACACATAGCTTTATGAATTTCAGTAATCCTGAGTTAAGTGGGTTCATTCTGGGGTCAAACGAAGACGGAAGCACCGAAGATGGCATTTTCAGACAGATTGAACTGCAAAAATATAAACTGAATACACAGATCACTTTTTTGGGCTCCTGTATGAGTGCACACGTTTTCAGCAACGATCCGGGCTCATCACTGATTCAATTCTTTTTGGACGGCGGTTCACAAACGGTAATCGGTTCTGTGAGTCCGATCGGTGATTATGAAACCAGTGTCTTTACCGGTGAATTTTACAAACAATTAAAGGCAGGCATCAACCCGGGTTGGCTAAACTGGATAAAAGGAATATTCAGAGTCGAAATAAAAGACCAGACATCAGGTTATGTGGCTGAAGTTCTTCATCAAACAAAAGTTAGCCTAATCAGATCAGGTGAGTTTTCACATCCCCTTTTCTGGACGCCATTTGTGATTTATCAGAAATAACCCATTGGAAGAAAAAGAATGAAAAATTTAGTACTATTTTCCCTCCTTTTTGCATGTTTTCATCCACTTTTTGGACAAACAACCCAATTATTAAAGACTGAAGCGGATAGTTTATATAAATTGGGAGATCAGGCTGTTAACGAAGGAAACCTGGATTTTGCTGTTGCAAATTTTAAAGCTGCTACCCAAAAATATTCTTTACTTAAGGACAATAAGGGCTTGTTCTACACGTCTGATGGAATGGGCTGGGTAAATTTTTATTTGGGAGATATGCCGGGGGCATTGGATGAATTCAACAATTCACTTCAATTTGCAAGAAACGGCATCGATTCCAGTTTAGCTTACAAGGCTTTGAATAATATTGGTCTGATTCATTATACCAATGGAGATTATTTAAAGGCATCTGGTCTGCTAAATTATGTAGCTGCTAACAGCAAAAACATAAATGATTATTACAATCTTTCGTTTAGCCTTAAGCAGCTGGGTGATCTTTATTGGAGACTTGGAATTTATGACAAAGCAGTTCTTTTTTTGAATGAAGTATTATTGCTTGCAATTCAAAATCAAGACCATTATTTAATTGCTTCAGTAAAAGGAACCTTAGGTGCAATCTATATCAACCAGTATCAGTATGATCGGGCAAAATCAATTTTCAGAGATGTTCTGAATTTTGGAGTTAAAGAAAACAATGTTTATGCAATGGAATCGGCTTATCATAATCTGTCGACTAATGATGCCCGAAATGAGTTTCTGGATTCCGCACAGTTTTATTTATTAAAAAGCATCGAAATAAACAGGCAGATAGGGCAGAAAAGATCTCTGGTTTCAAACTTTAACAATCTTGCTCTTCTTTACATCAAACAAAACAAATTGGAAGTTGCCGGCAGGTACCTGGATAGTTCCTTTACCCTTGTTGGTGGACATCAGATCAACTCGTCTGTTTCAGCTATTTACAATCGCAAAGGTTTGATCCTGCAGAAGTCCGACAAACATAAAGATGCAATTGAGTATTTTATAAAATCAGAAAATATTGCATCTCAGGTAGAAACTAATAACTTTAGCAGAATTTCAAATCTGCTTTCTTTGAGTGAATCCTTTTATTTTGTAAACCAAGATTCCAATGACTTTTATTTTAACCTTGCTGATTCTTTACTTGATGGCATTGTTAAAAAGCAAATTAATTTAAACTTTTCGAATCCAGTTCAGGTTGCCCAGTTTAACGGCCAAATAAACCAAAGAATCTCAACCTTAATTAAACGTGGTAATATATCAGAAGCAATTAAGGTTTACGAGAAAAATAAAGCAAAGAGCCTCATTCAGGATTTGTCATTCAAGCAAAATGAAATTGAGAAATCCATCAATTTGCCGATGCGGATTAAAAAAGGAGAGATTCTTGATAAAATTTCTCGGATTGAAAAACAAATAGTAAAAGAAAAATCAGATTCTTTAAAAGAAACCCTTAGAAAAGAATTGAATTTTTTGGAACTGGAATATGATGCCATCCTGGTAAAAATCAAGACTGAAGATCCTGCTTATTCAAAGTTTAAAATACAACCAACGCTCTCTACCTATCAAGCCCAACAGATTTGTGATGACCAAACTATAATTCTGGAATTTGCAATGACAGAATCAGACCTTATTGGGCTCGCAATCACACAAAATGAAGTAAAACCCTGGATAATCGAAAAAGCGGGGAACAACAAGCGTGCAACTGAAGCAATAAATGAAGCCGTTAAAGAATTGCTGAATAAGATTAATTCGCATGGTAACCAATCTGAAATAGACTCAGGAGCTAACTGGCTGGCAACTTATTTATTACAACCAGCCGAAACTCTTTTGAAAGGAAAAAAGAAGTTAATTATTGTGCCGGATGGCATTCTGGCCTATTTGCCCTTCGAAGTTTTAAAATATAAAAACAAATACCTGATTGAATCGTTTGAAATAAGTTACACACCGTCTTTAACTGCCCTGACCCTTTTGGATAAACCGAAGGAAAACTACAAAAAGGAAATACTGATTGTTTCCAACCCGGATTACATCCCCATCATCCGCAGAGATAAAGATTCCCTTCGGGGGCCAAATGTTTATCTGGGGTCAGTAAGATCAAGTCAGACTATTACCCGTGGTCTAACGAGGGAAGTAAGAACTGGAAATAATGGTATGGAGATATTCTTTGCACCGCTGGATGAAACAAAAACTGAAGGAGAGAGAATTGGAGATTTATTTTCCAATCCTGATATCTTAACCGAAGAAAACGCAACTGAGAGTTTGGTGAAAAAGAAGGATCTTTCACAATACCGGTTTTTACACTTTGCGACCCACGGGTTTTTAAATGAAAGTAAACCTGAACTCAGCGGGCTTGTTCTTTCTCAGGCTGATACCTCCTCAGCAGGCAGTGGGGAAGATGGGTATTTGAGAGCTTCAGAAATCTATACTCTCAATCTCAGTTCAGAAATGGTAACCTTAAGTGCGTGTCAGACTGGATTGGGAAAAAACATCAGGGGAGAAGGCGTTCTTGGTCTGCAACGTGCTTTTCTCTATGCCGGTGCATCTTCTGTGGTTGTAAGTTTGTGGGGTGTTTCAGATAAAAGTACTGCCATTTTAATGTCTGATTTTTATGACGAAGTTATTGATCAGGATCCAAAATGGTATAACAAACTGATTAATTTCATTACCTTCAGGACAAAAAACTATCAGCCGGCATCAAAAGCAAAAGCCATGCGTGAAGCAAAAACTGCCATGATAAATTCGCCTGAATATTCACACCCCTTTAATTGGGCACCGTTTATAATTATTGGGAAATAGGTTAGTCCGCACCTATTAAAATAAATGAAGCCCAAAAAAGTGACCCATCTTTTTCATGTTTTTTTCTATATTCCATTTTTGTCTCCTGCAAGACCTTGCTTAATTTAATTCTTTTTGGGGGAAGACCAATAAGAGATTTCAAATATTTTAGAATCCAACCATCTTCAGCATTTTGAAGATTTGAATAAAAATTTGCCATAAAAATAGCAGTTTCTTTGTCTGGCACATCCCAAAGTGAAACCAAAACATTTCTTGCACCTGCGTAAAGGAAAGGACGTTGCATTCCCACAATGCCCTCCCCTTTAATATTTTCTCCATAAACAGTTTTACATGCACTTAAAACGATAAGATCTGAATTTAACTTCAACTGATATATTTCAGGCAAACTAATAATACCATCGTAAGTTGATGTTGTATCGTTTTGAGAAAGAACCAACCCACTTTGTTCTGGAAACTCAGCGTCAAGAATACAATGAACCGCAAAGTGAATGTAACGGTAAGAGCTCAAATCTAATTGCCCAAACTGGCTTTCAGCAGCATTTTCACCGGTGAAAACATCCGAATTTGGAAATGTGCTAAGGATGCTTTTTGCCTCTGATTCAGATTCAGGTAAGGGAAGAAAGAAAATTGTTCCTCCTTTTCCAAGGCTTGATTTGCCACGAAATTTAGTACCAAAAAAGGAACTATCTTCAGATTTTTCAAGATCGGGGCCAGATTGATAGACTTCACGTTTAGTCGGAATATAATCAGGGTTTGCGAAAACGAGGGCATCTTTTTTGAAACCAACCTCTTTTTGGTTTTCAAGTTTTAAAAATGAAACTGAAGGTAAATAGGAAACGGCTAACTCTGATATTAGCTCATCGTTATTGATATATAACGCTTCAATTGGAATCAAAGCAAAAAAACCAGAAGCTGTAAAGTAAAGCTTATCAATTTTTTCAAGATAACCTATTATTGGTGCAAACAGAGTTTGCGAAATTTCTTTCAATTTCAACTTCAATGAATCATTGTTCATTTCAGAACCGGAAGAATTTTGAAATACTCCTAAAGTTTTAAAAATTTCCGATCTTTCAATTACACCTAAATCTCTAAGGGATATTTGCCAGGCCTTAGAAAATGATTTTGAAATATAAAGGCAAATCAGGAATGAGTCTGATTGAGATAATGATAATATGCCTTCATTTTTTCCAATTAATGAACGAGATTCATCCAGACTGATGACGGGTTGATAGATAAAATTCTTAAAAACTGGGTCTGAGGACTTGATTTCTGCCTGCACTCCATTGTACAGGAATTTCAAACTGTCTACCAAATTTTTCAAGGGCGTTGTTTGATCAGTATTTGTACTGATGTCAATTTTATTTTGGTTTTGAATTATTTGTTTGTTTAACTCTTTTAAACTATTCAATTTTGCCGGGTTGATTCGTTTTTCAATGTTTAAACTATTTTCTTGCAAATCTTCATAAAAAACTCTAGCTTTTGATTGTTCAGTCAGATTCAATATCTCATTGGTCAGATCATAATTATCGGTTCGTTTTTTTATATAATACGAGGCTATTTCATCATATACATGTAAATACTTTCCAAAATAACCAACACGAGTCTGACTTGTGGAATAATATTTTCCCCTGTTTACCAGTTCATCAAAAATTGGTTTGTATTTTTTTACTGAATCCTGATCATTAGTTTTAACAAATGATTTTAGCAGATATGTTAAGTTTTCTATTGTAAAATAAAGGTTATTATTTTTTTGAAAAAATGAATATGAATTTCTGAAATAGGGTATTGATTCATCAATTTTATTTATTGAAAATAGTAGTCGTCCATGAGTAAAGTCATTTAATCCTAAAATCATTTCATCTGAGTATAATTCTTTGATTTGAGTCGCAACCTTTTTAAAATGAACAATTGCATCGTCTATTTCACCCAAATCAATTAGCATCAATGTAATTTTAATATTTGTTTCTACAATCTGTTTTTTATTTTTTGCTTCTTCATGAAGTAAAAGGGCTTTGTTAAAATAAACCAGAGCGGAATCTGCTTTATTAATTCTGTTATAAGAATCGCCCATTCCAAGATATGACATTGCAATAGGATGAAATGAGTTAATCGTATAAAAATTTGTTACTGCCTTTTTAAAATGAAAAATTGATTGGTTAAACTCATTTCTTGAGTGATAAACCTTTGCTGCAACATAATGCGTATAAGCTTTTATAAAAACTGCACTTTTTAAATCTCGTTCATTTTCAAATAACAAATCGTTTTGAATCTGAAACGATTTGTTTAAATAGACCAATGATAAATCAAGATTTCCCAGAACAAGATTTGACATTGCAAGTTTTGATAAGGACATCGGCAATGCGCCTTCCGGGTCACCTTCCTTTAATAATAAATTCACAACTTCAGTATCATAAAAAAGTGAAGAATCTGTTTGTCCGCTTTGGTGATATACCCAGGACAAATGGCCATAAACCCCAACAATTCCAACAAAATCATTTTGAGCCTTATATTTTTGAAGAAATCTCCTTGAAAGATTAAATGAGGAGTCTATTAACCCAACACTAAATAAGGCCTTGCAAAAAAAAACACCAGCAAGGCGATCCAAACCAGTATTGTTTGTTGATTGTGCTTTACGAAGTAGTGGTGCACCATATTCGATAACCGTCGAATAATTTGCATTTCTGTCAGCCTGAATCAACACATTTACACTGTCATTTTCATTAAATGGTTGTCCATACACGCCGGGAACAAATAGAAAGCAAAAAATAAGAAAGATTCCAACCAATTTGGTAATCATTATTATAACCCCTTTTAATCAAATATTAAAAGTTTCATTTTAAACGAATTCATTTAACTTATTTAATATATAACAACATAATGGTGACATAAACAAATAATTTAATATCAGCACGGAAATAATTTATTTTTATATGCATTTAAAAATTGAATTGATATTCAAACAGGATCAAATCTACAAAAAAGGACAACCTAAATGTCGGCGTAAGGCTTATTCCGATTTCCTTAAACCTTACGCCTTACACCTTCCCAATTAGTGTCCGCCACCAGCTCCAGGGGTTGCTTTTGAAATGAACCGGCTTTCTTTCACAAAGAGCCAGAGAAAAGCAGAAATGGCAAGAGAAGCTGCACAGAAGATGAAAATGAAATTTTTGTCTGCCGCATCCAGAATAAACTTCCCGACGAACAAACTAACCAAAAGCTGAGGAATGACCACCGACAGGTTGAAAATTCCCATAAAAAAGCCCATCCGGTTTTTGTCAACTTTTTCTGACATGATGGCAAACGGAAGGCTCACAACTGCCGCCCAGCCAATTCCCACAACTGCCATTAAAATATAGAGTGAAAGTGGGGTGTGTCCCATAAAAACAATGAGGGCATAACCCAAAGCCATTACAGCAACGGCTGACATGTGGGTTTTCACACGACCAATTTTTTGAGCAACAGGCTCAAGAACAAAAGCAGGCAGAATAAAACCAACCGTATTTAAAACTGCAAAAGATATGGAAATCACTTGTCCCGTTTCATCATTAGTCAGTGATGGCATTTTTTGCTGAATGAAAGCAATAATATAAACGAACATAGTTTGTACGCCCAGCCAGGTAAACGCATGGGCGCCATACAATTTAAACAATTCTCCCCATTCTGTAACATGAACAGCCACCTCAGATTCACCTTCAGCCGGAACACTCAATTCACGGGGTTCTTCAACAAAAAAGGTTGGGATAACTGAAAAAAGAAGAACCAGAAAAACTGAAACATAAATAAGAGTAAAATTGCCCAGAATTGCACCGATCAGGTAAGCTGCAACACCAAAGAATCCCGAAATGGTTTGCATCCAGGTGTACCCTTTGGTTCTTGGATTTCCTTCAGGCGTTACATCTGCAATGATAGAACGGGTTGGATTAAAACTGATATTAATCGCAAGATCAAGCGTCAGTGCAACAGAAACCGCAACAAGTAAAATTGCAACGCCGGTTGCTTCATGAATCAGGTCAAGGTTTGGCAAAGCTAGCAACATCAAAGCTGCTAAAATTCCGCCAATAACAATAAATGGCCGGCGACGACCACCCCAAAACCAGACTTTATCGCTGATCAAGCCAATTATAACCTGACCAAAAATTCCAGCCAAAGGACCGGCAGCCCAAACCAAACCGACATCATGAATATCCAGATTGAACTGAGTCGTCAGAATCCAGCTTAGAGCAGAAATCTGCACTGAAAGTGCAAATCCCATTGCCGTAGCAGGCAAACTGAGCATGGCATAAAATGAGTTGGTCAGACGTTGCTGAATGGTTAACATAACGCTCCCCGAAAAATCAAGGTTTGGGTTTTAAAAAAATGGCAGGGGGTTTCGGAAAATGGCCGGAATCCGTTGCCGTTAAAAAAGTATCAAAAATAGCCTATCGCCCAGACTAATGCACCATCATGACAATTAAAATATGATTGTGAATTTTTGTGACCGATCCAATTCTCTGAATTGGGCGAGCAATTTTTCCGGTTTTTCTGAATCCGGCTTTATGCCGGCCTTTTCAAGAATATGCATTGAAGCATCAATAACCGGAAGGGTTCCATAAACTTCATCCCGAAGTAAATGAACCCATTTCAGCACTTCAAAGCCGTCGAACCACTTTAAAAATCGTTTTTTAAAAGCTTCAGCCGATGATGCATTTAACCGTATTTCAGTTAGCCGTTGATCAACGCCTCGTTGTTTTCTGCAAATTTGAAGTGACGGTGAGAGTGAATCCAGAAAATCAGAAATTGAATCCGCAGAGAAATGAGTCAGTTCTCTGATTTCGAGAAACTTTTTAATCTCATCAAAAATATGCGGATGGTAGACAGGGTAATTCGAATCCCCCTTTTCAATATAGTCCATGACTGCCCGCCCGGTACCAAACGGAACACGATCAGATTTTCTTGAGGAGGGGAAAACGGTTGTGGTCGTAAGATCAAAAAATCCACCATCCGGAATGAGTTTGTGAAGGAAGTAAAAATCTTCTCCTGCCTTCCGGCGGTTCATTCCACCCGAACGGGCATAAACATCCGCCCGAACTGCAAAAGAACTTCCGATCGTTTGAAAAGCAAATGGGTAACCGGCAAGTCGGAGCGCATGAATATAATATCGGAGGTACAACTCATACCGGGTTATGGCTTCGTAAATGGCGGGTGAGTCAGAACCGGAAAGCGGATGTTCAAAATAAATTGAAACCGCCCGAACTGTTGCGTCAGAAAATGCGCTCTTTACCGATTTTAAATAAGAGTGAGCAACGGTCGAATCGGCATCCAATGAAAGGATGATTCCGTTTGAATTATTCGTTTCAGAAAACCATCGGGTGGCTTCATCCATTCCAACTTTTCTTGCTAAACCGGGTCCTGCAAATTTGGATGGAAAAGGAGGTGGTTCAAGAATTGTAAGGGTGAGCCACGCTGGAAGATTTTGCTTCAGAGCGAGTAATGATTTCTTACAGTTTTCATTTTCCAGAATGGTTTTTTCGTCATCAGTTTCAGACCGGTTAATAACGGCCAGAACTGCGACCTGGCAATCGGGGTTTTCACAATTGGCAAGTGAAATAAGGGTTTGGTCTAATTCTGGTTCTTTGTAGGCAGGAATGACAACAATGAGGTTGGGATTATTCTGAATTTCAGCCTGACAGGGCAGCCAGGCTGATTTTGTTAAATACTGAGAAAAATTCATGATCTGGCTGATTAAAAATCACCACCCAGACTGATATAATATTTTGGTTTCGAAGATTGTCTGAGGTCAAAACTCCACGCCATATCAACCCTGATAAGAAAATAGGCAAAATAGGTTCTTACGCCCCAACCCGTTCCGCCAAGAAGATCATTCATCCCCCATGAACCGTCTGCATTTTTTCCAAATGGCTTAAACGGCTTGTTTTCATCCCAGGCAGAACCCAAATCAAGGAATATATTTCCCATGAAGAAATTGCCGGCTCCAACTTCTGGCAGTAACCAGAACAGCATCGGGAATCGAAGTTCAGCATTGGTGATAAAATAACGGGTTCCGTTCTGTGAGTTGATTTCATGTCCGCGAAGTGGAAGTCCAGCTTCGGCAAAAACATAATCAGTCAGTGTGTTAATCGGGAAATTATCACGGTTTTTAAAGCTAACGTTTAACCAGTTTTCAACGCCACCAATGAAAAATTTCTGCGGTGTTGCTCCGTTTGAAAACGAACCGACCGCACGCAATGCAAATGAACTGTAATCTGTGATTCTGAAATAAGTCCGGTAATCACCGGCCAGCGACCAGAATGAAACCCGGTCACTCAATGCCTTTGGAACCAGATACAAAGAAGCGCCATACCGTGACCCATTACTTGGTGCAAGCGGACCCCACAAAACGGTGTCGTGAATAAACTGAAGTTTTGGATTTACAAACCAGGTTTTGTCAATCGGCTCAGATGAATTATCGAGGTTTTCCCTGCTAAGTACCGAATATCCAAGATCAAGCGATACCCGGTTATATTTATCAAACGGATAGCTCACAGAAGACCCTGCACCATAATTCCGGTACCGGTAAAAATCGTAACTTCCGGCATTGTCAGAAATTGCAAAATACCTGCTTGAGTGATACCCGAAAGTGCCCAAATCAACCCGGTTTGGAAGGTAATAATAGGCCAGATAAAAATCACTATTCTTCAGATCGAGAACCAGATTGGTTGCAAAGAAAATCTGATGATTCCCAAGCATGTCACTGAACATCATATTCGTCTGACCTGACACACCATAAAGTGACGATACGTTTGCATTTCCATAAACTAAATCAGGCGAAAAATTCAGTTTATAGTCAAATATTCTGAATCCACCATCATCAGTCCGGTTAGAACCTGCATCAATTAGGGCGTCGGAAACGGTTTCGATTGTCTGATCGGTCTGTTCAGGATCAACAGAAAATTCATAGTTTTTAAAATTGATAGAATCACCAGGTGCCGAACTTTCCCTTTCTGGTTCAGCTGGAGTAAAAACATATGTTGAAAGCGAATCGGGTTGAAGCGGTAAGGTCATTTCAGACAAACTGATTGTACTACCCGGTTTCTTCACAGCGTCTCTGAAAGTTGCCCAAATGTTTCTGGAAAGCGTGTCTCCAGGGATTTTAAGTTCAAGCGGAGTGTTTAATGTATAAATGTCATAACCGGCATAATTCAAAGCTGAAAAGGCAAGACGGTTACCATCATAGGTGACCGACATTTGCTGAATTCCTTGCAAAAGATCGGTCAATGGTCGGGTTTTGAGTGTTTCTGTTTGAAGATGCCACAGGTTATAAGTACCATTTTTGTCGGAAATATAAACGATATTACTTCCGTCTTTCACATAAATGGGGTTACTTTTCTCAAGTTCGGGGGTTTGGGTTAACCTTGTAACCTTCAACGATTCTAAATTCAATTCGTAGAGATCTTTTTTTGTAAGATCAAATTCATTAAGTCTTTTCTTTCCGGTTGTTAAGGCAGTTGCATCATAATTCATCCGGTCAGAAACAAATACCAATTTTTTCGAATCTGGCGAAAAAGCTGGATCCAAATCACTGAAAACATCATTTGTCAAATTGGTCAGCTTTTTTTCGGTCAAATCGTACAGATAGAGATCTGAAACACCATTGATGAGACCTTGAAAAGCGAGAAATTTGCCATCACGGCTCCAGTCAACACTAAAAATCCCGGTCAGGCCAGTTTCAATTTTTTCATCGTCGCCCGATTCCACATCCACGAGCATAATGGCATCCTGGCCACCGGCTTTGGTTGCAACCGCAATCCGTTTTGAATCAGGAGACCACGAAATACCAGGAGTTAACAGATGAAGCTCTTCATAATTCCGGTTTCTTTGTCCGTCAATTAATTTCTTTTTCGTTTTTCCATCAAGTGCGTTCATCACATAAAGGTCGATATACTGATTTTTATCTGTCATGTAGACAATTTTGTCACCTTTAGGGGAAATAGAAGGAGACGTATTGTAATTTGATCCGTCCTTCTGATGATCAATCAGGCGTTTTCCAAGAATGGAAATATCTTCGCGTGTTGCAATTTCAGGCCAGTATCTGATTTTAAGATCCCGGTGCCAACGCTCAGACAACTCCTCAAAATTGAGTCCGATCGCACTTTGAAATGACCGTTCAACATCTCGAGTCGATTTCATTTTGTGAAGAATTTCAGCAATTTTTTCCCTGCCGTATTTCTGGGTAATATAATACCAGACACTTTGCCCCCCACGATAGGCAAAATAACCGCTCAGTTGGGGAATGGGTGCCAGATAGTTGTTTATTACGGCATCACGCATAAACTGATCGGTGTTTGAGTCCCATTCAAGTGCACTGAATTCAGCAAGTCCTTCATTAAACCAAAGCGGAATATTAAACTGAATATTTGAAGAAATCACATTCTGTAAACTTCCACCATAGAACATATCATTGATTACGCCATGCACCAACTCGTGATGAATAACGTGGGCAAACATCTGGTAATCACCCTGAAACGGCAGAACAATCCGGTTTTTGAACAGTTCGGTTACCCCACCGATACCTTCATCTAGAAAACCCTGAATCGCATTTGTCTGCTGAAATTCATTATGAGATCCGTAGATGATAAATGAAATCCGGGCATTGAGACTATACTTAAAATCACGCTGAATTTTTACATAGGCCGATTCTGCTTCATTGATTGCAAACTCAGCAAGCATATAATGTCCATCGGCAAAATAGAGATCAAAGTGATCTGACTGTATATAATTCCAGGTAAATTCATGATACTGAACTTTATTTTGACCGAATTGAAACTGCGCAAAACTTTCATTTATTGTCCAAATCTGGAGAAGAATAATCCAGAATAACCCATTTACAAGTTTCATCATCTTCATCAGTTACCTTTTACTTTTCAATCAGTTTAAAATCAATTGTTCGCTTAATTGGGTTTGCATTCATACATTCAACCCGAATGTGATCACCAAGGCGGTAAGTATGTCCGGTTTTTTCGCCGACAAGCGCATACCCATTTTCTTTGAAAACATAATAATCCTGAGTCAGATCCCGAACCGAAACCAACCCTTCAACAAGCAAATCTTTTATTTCAACAAAGAGCCCAAATTGAGCAACTCCCGAAATAATGCCGTCAAATTCTTCACCAATCCGGCTTTTCATATATTCAACCTGCATGAGCTTAACCGATTCTCTTTCGGCTTCAACCGCTTTTCTTTCTGTAGAATTACAAGCATCACACAACGCAGAAAGTTCTGTTTTCTGATACAGGACAGTTAGGTTGTGCTCAACTGCATACCGGTTTAAAAGCCGGTGAACAATCAGATCAGGGTATCTTCTGATTGGCGAAGTAAAGTGCGTATAATCTTTGAATGAAAGTCCGTAGTGACCAATATTATCAGGTGTATAAATAGCACGGGCCATACTTCTGATGGCGACCTGATGAATCACATTTTCAGAGTCGGTTCCCTTCACATCATTCATCAGTTTCTGAAGCGAATGTGCCGAGGTCTCGTCATCCCCGATTTCAAGTTTAAAACCCAGACTACCGGCAAGTGACTGCAGATTCGTCAACTTGGTGACATCAGGCTTATCATGAACCCGATAAAGAGCAGAAAGCTGACTTTTCTTTTTCACGGATGCAAATAATTCGGCAACTGACCGGTTTGCCATGAGCATCAGTTCCTCGATCAGCCGGTGTGCATCCAGCCGGTCCTTTCTGATGATTGCAATTGGCGCACCTTTATCGTTGAACTTAAATTTGGCTTCGGGCGAATCGAAGTCAATTGATCCGCTTTTGAACCTTTTTGCTGTTAACGTTTTAGCAATCTTATTCAGTTTCAGCAAGATATCAGAAAAATCACCGTTTCCGGTAATCAAAATTTTCTGCACTTCTTCATAAGAATACCGGCGTTTAGAATGAATAACCGATCTTGCAAACCGGGTTCCCTTTACAATTCCCTTTGGCGTTAGCTCAATAATTGCAGAAAAAGTGAGCCGATCCTGATTGGGAACAAGCGAACAGACATTGTTGCTTAAAGCCTCAGGCAACATGGGAATAACCCTGTCAACGAGGTAAATTGACGTTCCCCGTTTGGCAGCTTCCTTATCAAGTTTACTTCCAATTTTCACATAATGACTTACATCTGCAATGTGAACACCAATTTCATAATTTCCGTTTTCAAGTTCTTTCAGAGAAATAGCATCATCAAAGTCTTTGGCATCATCTGGGTCAATGGTAAGAACAATTTCATTTCTGAGATCGAGGCGTCCGGCAAGATCAGCAGCCGTAAGCGTTGAACTGATTTCAGCAGCTTCCTTTTCTACAGCCGGCGGAAACTGATCAGGAAGATCGAGGCCTCTGGCAACCGAGATAACCTGAACCCTGAGGTCTTTGGCCCGGCCAAGCACTTCAAGAATCCGTCCTTCCGGATTGATGTGCGCATTTTTCCACTCATCCATCTGAACTATGACTTTATCACCGGCTTTTGCGCGGTTCAGAAACCGTGGCGGAATGTAAAAATCACGGTGAATCCGTTGATCATCAGCAACAACAAATGCAAAGCTTTTTCCCATTTCAAGAACGCCGACAAAACGTACTCTTGACCGTTCGAGAACAGCATTGACCTGACCTTCCATTCTGGCGTCAGGTTTTCTTGGGAAAACCAAAACCTGAACTTTATCTTCATGAAAGGCAGTACCCAGGTTTTTTTCACTGATGAGAATTTCATTCTGATCATCAACTTTAACAAAACCCATACCCGAACGGGTGACCTGGAGGGTTCCTTCCATATAAATGGTATTTTCAGCTACATTGAATTTTTTACCCTTCTGGCGGGTAACCTTCCGGTCAGAAACCAACTCACCAACAACTTCAGAAACCAAACGTTCGGCTTCCGGTGTGTTTAATTTCAAAGCCCGGGTAATCTGATTTACCGAATAAGCAGACGGTTTTTTATTTTCCAGGAACCGGAGGACTGACTGCTTCAGGCTCACTGTCTGATTTTTGGGTTTCATAAGTAGTTTCTTCTTCACGTTTAAACAAATCGCCCCACCGGTAAAAGCTTTTACGGTAGAACAGTGAAACACCCCTAACAATCTGATCCCGGGTGTCAAAAGTATAAGGATCGTAGCTCTGAAAAATATCCCAGCTCAGGTTATCAGTCAGTTTATGTTCCAATCTCCAGGAAAGCCCTAACCTGGAACTGTTATCCTGTCCGGTTAAACTTGTTCGCTGATCTGAAAGGTTATAATTCAATCCGCCGGTGAGTGACCAGTTTTCGGCAATGTCATAAACAAAAACACCGCCAATATTTTCAGTTTTACCGTTTGAGTTATGAACCTGAAAGTTAACGTACCTGATCTGGTTATCTACACCACCCAGAAACCGGCCGATGTGATTGCTGAGCACACCAAAACCGGCATTTATTGTTGAGCTGGTAAGATCATTCCCGAGATTTAACTGCGGATTTGCCCCTGCTGAAAGGTAAGGATCATACAACCATTGTCCCAAAAGAATGAGTGAAATAATATTTGCAGCAGCTTTATCTTTCATATCAGGATTTTCGGTGGTCGATTGGCGAGTGTTGTTGCTTCGGCTGGTTGCAATATCGTAAGTAAGCTGAGGGGCAAGAACCGAACCTTTGATTCCGAGTGAGATGATATTGATTTCAGTGAGTGCGCCAGCAGCCGTGCTGTCGACCGTAACCTGGCGTGAAATGGTTGTTTTGGCTACCAAATTCATTTCAGGTTCACCCAGATCACCGGTAAAACTAAGCGTTCCGCCCTGTTCAACATCAAATTGAGTGGTATAAAAGTTGTACTTTCCTGACTGAACCGTAAGCACACCGTTGGTTGTCAGATTTTGCTGCTGATATTGCAAATTCAGATTTCCGGTAAGTTCAGTAGTAAGCCGCTCACCCGTTGCCTTATTTAAAACGAGAGTAAGAACAGCATTTTGTGAGGCATCAATCTGAACGAATGAATTCAAACCGGCAATAAAGTCAGATTCTTTTTTCTTTCGGATGTAAACAGGAATTGCGGTTGTTGTGTCAGTCTGGATCGCAAATGTAGTATCACCTGCACCCACAAAACTGATAAAGGAGTCTTCGTTACTTGCCCTGAGATTTGCAGAAGCGGTAATTATGTTCAAAGCCGCCTTTTTAATCCGCAGGTTTCCGTTCAGAAAAGAGCGGGAATAATTGCCCTTCAGATTTAACACACCCGTCAATTCAACATCACCACTAAAAGCAGAAGTTGAAGTTGGTGCTTTATCCAAAACTGAAATTCCATTTAAAACCAGACTCAGATTAAAGTCATTGTTTGGAATATAATTCTTAACCCGGAAAGAACCGTATAGTTTTGCCCTTCCGCCATTTTTTGATTCAACATCAACCGATGAAATCCGAACCATATCATCTTTAAAGGTTGCAGAACCGTTCAGGTTATAATACCTCACATTGTTAATCCCCATCCTGATGGCGCCACCAGAAACCTTTACACTTCCTTCAAGTTTTGGCATTCCAATTTTTCCGGTGGCGGTAATTGATGCATTTAGTTTTCCGGTGATTTCTCTCACATCCGGGATAAAACCCTGAAGTAAACCCAAATCAAAATTATCTGTTGTCAGCCTGATGTCACTATCCTGATTTCCACCTTCTTCTGATTCACTGAGGGCAAAGGGAATAAACCCCTTCAATTTCAGGAATTGAAGTTTTTCGGGGGATATCATTTCACCGTCAAATGAAAGAAACTCACCGTCATAACTTGAAGTAAGGCTAAGATTGCCATAATTGGTTCTGCCAAGTTTGACGGCAAGTAATTCAAGTGATGCAGAAAAATTGGGTTCTGTAAGCGTACCGAATAAATTGACAACCAGATTAAGTTCGCCCTTCGGTAAAGTTGAAAAATCTCTGATGAAGGGGGAAAGAAATGCTGAAATATCGGTGGCTTTGCCCGTTACTGCCAACACTGCGGTTCCGGCAGGAGAAAGTCCGCCATTGATTGTAATTGCCGACGTCGGACTATTCAAATTAAAATTTTTGACCCAAACTGCAGTTGTTGTCAATCCTACATTTGCATCTTGTTCAAGTGCCCATTCTCCGGCAGGAGTCTGAAGGGTGATCTCATGAAAAACAGCCGATAACGAATCCATTGTAAAGGAAACTCTTCCATCAATTTTTCCTGAAAGAATTTTCCCGGGATCGTCAAGTTTGGCCTGATAATCAATAACGCCCCCTTTTAATTTTGCTGAAATTGAAGCATTTCCCCAATTGCGTTTGCCCGTGGTGATCTGATCAACGTTTACCGCAAATTTCCCTTTTGCCGAATTCAGTATTGATCGCAGATCCAGAGAATCCAATCTGACCGACACAACCAGGTTTTGGACTTTGAGAGTTTCACTTACCCTAACCGAATCCACTTTTAAATCAACATCAGAAATGGTTTGATACCCTTTTACCTGAGTTTTCCCTTTTCCTTCTGCCCTAACATTCATTTCAGGAACATCAAACAGATAAAGGAGGGGTTCAACAGATTTGATTTTAACTTCCCAGTTAATCTCTTTGTCCTCATTGTACTCAACACCTGTTACGACCTTTTGACCCCGGGCCTGAAGGGAATCAGGTGTATTTACTTTCAAAGAGCGAATCACCTGGGCAAAATTATTAATCCAGAAATCAAGATCACCGGTAGCACCAATTTTTGCATCCAGCCAGCTTCCGGTTAAATCGGCTGAAATTGACTTTCCGGGAACATTTTTAATATCAAACTTTTGCTCAGGATGTCCAAAATTTATTTTTCCTATACGTAACGAATCAAACCCGATTGAACCTGTTATTCCGAGTGTGTCGCCCAGTTTTAACCCGATTTCTGAATTAAACCATAAATCAGTTTGAGGAAACCGCCCGGCAAATTTCCCGGCATTTATTGATTTCGCACTTATTGTTGATTGAATGGAGGTTGTATTGCCTGAAGTTGAAAGTTTGCTTTTGAGGTTAATATCACCAAACTCAGATACAACGACGGTTTGCAAGTCAATAATACTGTTTTTGGCAGAAATATCAGCCTGGAGGGAATCAATAGTCACAGTTTGAAAAGTCGATTTTTTCGCCTTGATGTGGCCGGTCGTTTTTAAAGTTTCAAGTGCATAACCTGAACCTGTTATCTGACCCGTTACCGTAAGATCAGACTTCAATTCCTGCCGGTTCCAAAGAAAGGGCTGAAGATTTAAGTTTTGTGTACTGATATCAGCCCGATATCCTTCCCTTCCATCTGCAAAATCAAAATTGACTGTTGCATTTCCTGAACCCGAACTTTCAGTTTTAAAGTCAACTTCAGCTAAAAATGTGAGTGGTTTTCCCTTGTAGTGGGCAGTAAATTCAACCAAGCCAGCCTCGGTGAAATCTGGAATTGGGTAAAAAGGAAGCAAGGAGAGAACATCGGTAGACAGAATTTGGGAAGGCTTTACACTTATATCCATAGTTAGCTGGTCGGGGTCAGTCAGCTTGTACAACCATCCACTTGCAGAAAGATGGGTCCTGGTTCCAATTTTAAGGTCCAGGTTTTCTGCATGAAGTGAATCCAGAGTGCCCGTAGCTCTTAAACCGCCCGTTACAGTTCCCCTGAGCATGTCAACTACCGGGAGAAAACAAGTGAGATCAGAAAAGGTAAACCGATCCATTTTGACTTCAGCTTCCATTTTTGAATGAAGAAAATTGTCGGCGAGCGTTGAATCTGCTTTGATTTTTTGGGGGAAATTGAGAATGGCCGAAAGTCCGATTTTACTTGAATCGGAAGTGAGGGTTAAATAATTCACCTCAACAGTTTGCTTTTCAATGGCGAGATTTAAATCCAGATTTTCGAGAATGAACCCAGAGTTTTTCTCTGAAAATGAAAATTTGCGGATGATCAGACTTGATGATTTTTCGAGGTTAACTGAAGCTGAAAGAAAAAGATCAAGGTTTTGAATTTTAAAATTCTGAAAATCCCAGACTCCTGAAATCCGTTTTTCTTCTATTATTTCTGGCGAAGAAAAGGTAAAAGTTCCATTTTCAATAGCAAATGACTTTACCCTGATCCGCCATTGAGAAAGATCAAAGCCACCACTTTTTGCAGAGTCAGGTTTTGAGGGTTTGAGTAAGTTTGCAAAATTTAGATTTCCGGCAGAATCAGCTTCCATCCGGATGTCAGGATCGGTGAGGGTTAACGAGGAAATGCTGATATTGCCAAATAGGGCAAAAATCGGCATATACTTGAGCTGAATACTTTTTGTGGAAACGAGGGTATCACCTTCAGCACTTACCAGCATAATGTGTTTTAAGGTGATCCGGGAAATGAAATTCCCTTCAATTGAACCAATAGTCAGGGTTCCGTTGATAGTATCAGCAGAAAACCGGGTAATAGCATCCTTCAACTGGTTTTTAAACCAATCAGTCTGGCAGACCGTAAAAAATAAAAGTACGATGGTCAGAACCAGATAAGCCGTTACAAGGCTCACATAGGATGCAATCCGGAAAAAGGTTTTCACAAATTCAAATTTCTTTCAGTACTAACGATAAACCGTTAGTACTTTTTCAATCACATTCGTCGTACTGCGTTCCGGAGTTAATTCAACGGTAAGCACTTTGCCGCCATTTGCTTCTACAACATCTTTGCCAACAACTTTGTTCACATCCCAGTCTGCACCTTTGACCAGATAGTCAGGAATGATTTTCGAGATGACTTCATGCGGGGTGTCTTCACCGAAAAAAACAACAAAATCAACACACCTTAGAGAAGCAAGAAGAAAAGCACGGTCAAGTTCAGAGTTGATCGGGCGTTTATCGCCTTTAATTCGTTTTACTGATGCATCAGAATTAACTGCAATGACCATTGCATCACCCAGATTCCGGGCCTTCAACAAATAATCGGCGTGTCCTTTGTGCAGTATATCAAAAACACCGTTGGTAAAAACGAGCTTTTTCCCCGCCGATTTTAATTCTTTACGGATGGGGATAAACTCTTCAACTGTTAAAATTTTTCCAGGCGAAATCATTTTACTTTTCTCCAGAATTCTAGAACTTTTTCGGGTACTGCCGGCAGAATCCCAACTTCACCAACTACATATCCTCCCGCGAAATTTGCAAGTGCAGAAGCTTCTTCAATTGTCGCACCGGCAACCATTGCCAGGGTTAACGTCGCAATCACAGTATCACCTGCACCCGAGACATCAGCAACATGTACAGCTTTTGTTGGGACATGATTATGGGTTCCGTCCTTTTTAAATAGAGACATTCCCTTTTCACTGCGTGTAATCAGCACATAATCTGCATTCAGCTTTTTCACCAATTCGGTTCCGGCGTCAATCACGTCCTGATCGGATGTAAGTTTTCGATTCAATCCTTCACTGGTTTCTTTCAGATTTGGTTTGAATAACGTTACATTCTGATAGTCAAAGAAGTGATTTTTTTTCGGATCAACTGTTATCAGCTTTTTATGCTGATTGGCAAGACGGATAACGTCCTGAATGAGTCCAAGAGTTAAAACACCTTTGTTATAATCTTCAAGAATAATCCCGTCAATTTCATCAATATGCTGGGTTAGGTAATCAAGAATTTGTTTTTCAACCGCTTTACTGATTGAGTGACGGTGCTCCTGATCAATTCTGACTACATGTTGCTGCTGGGCAATAACCCGTGTTTTTACAGTGGTTCTGCGTGAATTGTCAGTAACAATTCCACCAGCATCCATTCCGTTCCGGGTTACAATATCTTTCATCATTGCTGACTGCGGATCGTCACCACAAACCCCAATCAGCACACATTTCCCACCCAGTCCAACCAGATTTAATCCAACATTTGCAGCACCACCCAAACGCTCAGACTCATTGGTCACTTCAACAACCGGAACAGGCGCTTCCGGGCTGATACGAAGCACATCTCCCCAGATATATTTATCAACCATCAAATCACCAATAACAGCAACTTTTCGGTTTTTCATAGCTTCAAAGATCTGTTTAAGACGATCTTCTGTAAAAGAAACCACGTTACTCTCCTATTTTCAGGTCTTTAGTTGTTCCGTCAGAAAAAACCAGTTTTAAAATTGCAGCACCATCTGTAAACGGCAGAATCTGGGAATTTTCATTTCCCAGTTTACCTTCAGACATCAACACTTCAGAGGGTGACCATAAACTCCAGGTTCCTTCAGGTCGTGCATCTTTGTCAAAAACAAGCAGAAAACTGTTTCCGGTCAACCGGCTGATTCGAATCGATTCCAGATTCCCGGCAGAAGGCGACTTGTTAAAAACAGCCTGACTACCTTCTGATTGGTTGATTTCCCTGAAGTTTTTGCCAGAAACCAATTTGATAAAATCGGGATCCAGATTAACAAACTGACTCCAGGAATAAAAGGCAACCCCTTGTGCTCCCGCCTTCAATGCAAACCTTACAAGAGCATCTGTTTGTTTAAAAACCGGTTCTTTATATAAACCTATACCCGGAATAACGGGAACTGACCGGCAGTTTTGAACCCAATTTTCAGTCAGTGTATTAAAATCCGGACTGCTTTTAGCTCCGGTCCCATCCGGAATATTTCCCGCCGGCCAATAAATCTGTGGCATAATGGCATCGACCAAACCATCCTGAACCCAACCAAAACTATCCTGATAAACCTGTTTGTAACTTTCAAGTCCTTTGGCACCGGGTATTGATTTCCAGATTCCTAATGGTGCAGCACTAAGTTCGATATCAGGCCGTATTTTTTTGATGGCATCTCTGATCTGTTTTACCGTTTCAGAAATGTTTTTCCGGCGCCAGTCATCAGTTTCCATTCCTTTTGGCTTAAAAGCGGAAACTGTCTTTTTATCATTAAACGGTGTAGTCGGATACCGGATAAAATCCAATTGAAGTCCGTCAAGCGGATATTTCTTCACCAGATCGGCAGCAATTTTTGCGAGATATTCTCTGACTTCCGGAATTCCCGGATTTAAAAACCGTTCAGAACCCGATTTCATCACCCATGAAGGATGAGATTCAACCGGATGTTTTTGCTTTGAGCTGCTTTTGGTCTGATTTGATCCATCGGTGATTTTATAAACATTAAACCAACCGACGACTTTCAATTTTCTTTTCGAAGCTTCTTTAATCACCAGATCTAACGGATCCCAACCGGGATTTTGACCCAGTTTACCGGATAAAACTTCTGACCATGGCTCATAATCGGATTGATAAACCGCATCACCCCGCCCTCTGACCTGAAAATAAAGCGTTGTAATTCCCCTGTCTGCAGCCGTTTGAACCAGATTGATGAGTTCTGCCTGCTGGTTTTTACTTCCGTTTGTTTTCGGATAATCAATCCGGTGAGCAGTTGCAATCCAGACACCAAATTCCTGTGCAGAAGAACCTGAAACAAAAACCCAAATAAAAATCAGAACCCAGGCTGAAAACCTGATCATTTTTACCATTTCAACTCAGTTTGGTGGAATTCCCTGATTTTCCCGGAAAGCCAATTCAAATCCTGAATCGGGTGAATCCGGCATTTTCCTATCGTTTCGGGAATCACATATTTCAGGATTGAACCTTCCTTTTTCTTGTCTTTAAACAGATAATTCAGAATAACTTCTTCATTCCATTGCTTTGACGGTTTTTCAGAGGGAACCAATTTAAGCACACATTCTCTGACAAGGTTCACCTTTTCGTGGGCCAGCCAGCCCATTTCAGAAGAAAGCCAGGCGGCAAACCAAATCCCAATACTGACGGCTTCACCATGGCGCAGTTCATTATAGCCGTAATACTTCTCAATTGCATGACCGAAAGTATGACCCAGATTTAAAAGTGCCCTGACGTTAAGTTCCTTTTCATCAGCTTCAACAATGGCAACTTTGTATCTGACTCCCTTTTCAATCCACTCAGAAAGCAGATCAAAATGTGAGTTTAACAATGAATCAGCCGTTTCCTTCATCAAAACCGAATGGAAACTGAGAAATTCTTCTTCTGAGTTTAAAATAAAATATTTCAGCATTTCACCCAAAGCAGAATAAACTTCACGCTGGGGCAGTGATTTTAGAAAATCGGGGTCAATCAGAATTCCCTTTGGCTGCCAGAAGGCACCGACCAGGTTTTTCCCGGCTTTCAGATTAATACCGGTTTTTCCGCCGATGGAACTGTCGATCTGTGACAATAACGTCGTCGGAACCTGATAGACAGAAAGTCCGCGCATAAAAGTTGCACCTGCAAAACCGGTCAGATCACCGGTAACACCGCCACCAACTGCAACCAGAGTTGTGGTACGATCAGCTCCAAAATCAACAAGACGTTCGATCAGCTTTTCGTACTCTTCAAAACTTTTGGCTGGCTCACCTTCAGGTATCGTAATAAGATGGTCAAACGACTTAAAAAAATCAGGGTGGGTTTTTGAAATAATTCCTGCCAGATTTTCATCTGCAATGGCGATTGATTTTCCCGTCACGTTTTCTTTAAAAAAAGACGAAAAGGGAAAGTTTCTCTGAATAAATATTTCAGTTTTGCCGGCGGAATGGGAATAAGAAATGGTTTTCATTTATTGTCTCTGGTTCCTGGTTCTGGTTTTAAGCCCTGCCAGTGTTCAAGAATATGTTTTAACTGATCGACTGACTGTCCGACGGGTTGTTCCTGGGGCTCATAAGTTATATGCGCCTGTTCATAAAATGGAAGCCGTTGAGTCATCATTTCAGAAATTTTTACTTTAATTGCATCATCCGGCAACATGTCACCCTGTTCATTCAAAAAAATGGGCCGGTCTTTTTTTGCACGGATTCTTAAAAAGAGAGTTTCAGGGTTCACTTTAATATGGACCAAAACCCCATTTCGTTTCATAAATTCACAATTGTCGCCAAAGCAGATGGTTCCGCCACCCAGAGAAACCAAAACCCGGTTCTGTTCACTGATCTGACGAAGCAAAGTGGCTTCTTCTTTTCGGAAGTAAGACTCACCTTTCAGTTTGAAAATGTCGACAACGGGCATTCCTTCTCGAGCTGCCAGAGCATGATCAAGATCAAGAAAGTTGTACCCGATGGTGTTGGCAAGTATTCTTCCGATGGTTGACTTTCCGACAGCCATAAATCCAGTCAGATAAATCCGGTTCGGAAGCTGATACATCACACTTTTTCCACACTGTAAATGGTAATTTCCTGATTGGTATGCCTGAACGGAAACCGCTCGGAGTAAAGAGGTTCCATTTTAAAATCAGTTTCCAGAATCAGGCGTTTGAGATGTTCCATTGGTCGTCTTCCCGGATCGGAAAAATAAAATTTGCCGCCGGGTTTCAGGTTTTTACTGACAACATCCAGAATTGGAAGCATATTTCTGACTTCATAAACGATGTCAGAACCTACAATATAATCAAATTGTTCGTTTATTGTGGGTTGACGCCAGTCGAGAAAGGCTGTTTTCAGTTTATCTCCGCTTTCGTTCAGTTCCCCATTTAGCTTACAGAAGTCAAGCGCATCTTCATCATAATCGGTTGCCAGAGACTGATATCCGTTGGCAGCAAGAACAACTGAAATCACGCCAACACCGGCACCGATTTCCATAAAAGAACTTCCTTCAGAAAAAGGCTGACGGAGAAGAAAACCGGAAAGAACCAAACTTCCAGGCCAGATTTCTGCCCAATAAGGCATTTTTTCGTCTTCTTTAAAAGCTTCGGGATCAATTTTGTCGAGAAGATGCCAGGCGTCTTTAACCATGGCAAAACGGTAGGTGCGACCTTCTATATCGGCCGAATGATATTCGAGTGGAAAATCTTTGAATGAGTTCATAACGGTAAAAAAAAAGGGCAACCGCGGACGATTGCCCTTTTCCCAATCTTTAAAATCAGGAAGGATCAGAGACCGGGAACGTTGTCACGGTTATCTTCAACCTTGGCTTTATCTTTTGCACCTTCAAGCCAGCCATTTACTAGTTCGTTCTTTTTGGTGCTTTCAAGCTGACTGGCAATTCTTACTGCATCAGCTTCAAGTTTGGTCAGATCTGCTTCGGTTTTCTGAACAACTTTAAGAATATAAACAGCACGTTCACCTTTGAAAGGCTTGGAAACAGCACCTTCAGAAAGACTGAAAGTAACGCCATTAAATGAATTGTCACGTCCAACGCCGGCAGCAACTCCGTTTAGTGTGAAATCCTGTGCTGTTTTAACTGCATATTCCGGTTTGATAGAAACGCCAGCTTCAAGGTTATTTCCGATTTTCTGGGCAACCTGATTGGCTTCTTCAAGCAGTAAATCCATTTTCTTATCTTTTATAACCCGGCTTTTCAGTGATGCTTTCAATTGATCGTCAAGAGGTTGAAATCCTTCAGGAGAAATTGCCTCAAGTTTGGCAACAACAATTTTATCTGTCAGATTAAAAACTTCCGAAATGTCGCCGACTTTTGCACGGAACATCCAGGCGGAAAGGTTTGCATTAAAATCAAGACCTGGTAAAGCTGTCTTTTTTTCAACTTCAGGGGATTCCTGAATCTGAATTTTGCGGGTTTCAGCTTCGGTTTCAAAACCGTCTTCAGTTGCGAGGTAAGCAAAATCTTCTGCATTTTGCTGAACCAAACGCTGGGTTTTGCCTGAAGCACTGATCGATTTATAAACTTCTGCAACTTTTACCTGACGGTCATCTTTTCCGATAACATAGATCAGGTGGTAACCAAACTGGGTTTTAACAGGACCCACAAGTGTTCCCGGTTTGCCAGATTTAACTGCATCTTCGAAAGGTTTTACCATTTGTCCGGTTTTGAACCATCCAAGGTCGCCGCCTTTAGGGGCAGATCCATCAGAAGAAAACATACGGGCATGTTCGATAAAAGCTTGTTCAAGAGGCAATTTACTTTTTTGGATTTCGGCCTTGTAGTTTTTAATTTTTTCAAGGGCTGCAAGTGTATCAGCTACCGTTCCGCCAGAAGGTTTAACCAAAATATGACGGGCATGAAAACGGGGATCTTCACCCTTTTTAAATTCAACGGCTTTCATGATATAATATCCGTCAACATCCTTAACCTGGATAACACTTCCGGCAGCCATGTCAAAAATGATATCACGTGCATCGCTAAGTTCTCCGCGTGAAACAAATGCTGAAGAATACGGCTTTTCACTGAACCGGGTAACGAAGGCACTGTCATTGGTATTGACCTTGAAGTCAATTGTCATTTTTTCTGCATCTTTAAGCGCATTCAATGAATCTTCTTTGCTTGGAAGGGTAGAAAAAACCACATATTTAACTTTGCGGGTTTCTTTTTTCTTAAATTCTTCTTTGGCTTTATCGTAAGCTGCTTCAATTTCATCGTCAGAAACAACAACTGTAGAATCTACGATGGTTGCCGGATTGAACTGAATGTAGTTTACAGAAGCACGGCTGTTGTCGCCAATGAATTTATATTTGACTTCCATTGGAGAAACAACCAAATACTGAGACATCAGGTTTTGGTACCGTTCTGCAACCCGTTGTTCTCTTAGCATCTGATCAATCTGACGCCAAACTTCTTTGTTCTGCGGATTCGACATTGCTTCTTTCAAGCGGGCTTTGTCAAACTGACCTTGTTCGTTTGTAAATTGCTGGCGAATGAATTGTGGAGGATTATCTGAAGAAACCCAGGTTGCCAGTTCTTCATCAGTTACCTTGATTCCAACACGTTCAATGGCTTCATCTAAAAGCTGACGCTGAACAAGCTGTTTCCAGGCTTCATCCTGAATAAGCTGATCAACATAGGCATCAGGCTCCTGATTATTTCTCTGACGGTATTGTTCGGTCAGATTTTTGATTGCCATACTGTAATCTTCACGGGAAATCGTTTTTCCGTCAACAGTACCCGCATCCATCGATCCCGAAAAAATTGACCCGCCTGAGTAACTCATACCCCATTCAAATACGATCAGCATGATAAATGCAAATACCAGAAACCAAAGTACAAGTGCCATGTGGTCGCGCATACGATTTAAGACAGCCATAATCAGAAAACTCCTGTTCGTGCCCGAAAGCAACGGTTTTGTTTTTTTAAAGAGAGCGTTAAAAATAGGGCAGTTTACCAAAAAATTCAAATGAACACCCAACTTATTTTAAAACTTATCTTCTGAATATTTGGCTGACACCCCATTTTTTAACAACTTTGCTTAATGAATCTGTTAAATAAAATCAAAAATCTCTTTTCAGGAAGCCGGATTATCCTGAATCTTGCCCTTCCGGTTGTGGCGTCTCAGGTTGGACACATGCTCTTCGGATTTGCCGATACCGTCATGGTTGGCCGTGTGGGTGCCGATTATCTGGCTGCAGCAAGTGTCGCCAATTCCATTTTTGTTCTGATTATGGTGCTTGGGCTCGGACTCACTTTTGCCATCACACCCCTAACCGCAGAAAAAGTGGGAGCAGGTGAACATCATGCCCTTCCGGGGATGCTCACTAACGGACTTTGGGTCGTTATTCCGTTTTCTTTGTTCCTTGCGGGACTTTCCTGGTTGACGGCAGAACATTTTTCAATTTTCCGGATGAATCCGGTTATTACCGAACTGGGAGCCTCTTACCTTAAAATTGTGGGCTTTTCTGTTATTCCGTTGATGATTTTTCAGGTTTACCGTCAGTATATTGACGGATTAGGGCACACCCGTCCTTCCATGATGATTACGTGGATCGGTCTTGCTGTCAATGTCATCCTGAATTATGCTCTCATTTATGGTCATTTTGGTTTTGATGAACTGAAACTCGATGGTGCAGCCTGGGCAACTTTGATTTCAAGGCTGGTTATGATGGGTCTGGTTATCATTACCTTGCACAAACTATCATTGTTTTCAAAATACCGGCCTTCGGTTCCGCACTTCCGGTTTTCTTCTGATTCTGCAAAAAAATTGCTCAGGCTCGGCCTTCCATCCGGATTCCAATATGTTTTTGAAGTGGCTGCTTTTTCGGGTGCTTCTATTATTATTGGATGGATTGGAACGGTTCAGCTTGCCGCACATCAGGTTGCAATCAATCTGGCTTCAATGACGTACATGGCTGCAACGGGATTTGCCGCCGCCGGTTCAATCAGGGTAGGTTTTTTCTTCGGAAGCAAAGACTACCCGATGATGCGCAGAACCGGACTTCAGGTTACGTTAATGACCGCCTTGCTGATGGCAGGTTTTGGGTTGATGTTTATCCTGTTTAATAATTGGCTGCCATTTATTTACACCGATGATGTTCAGGTGATTCACATTGCCTCCAATTTGCTTTTACTTGCAGCCTTGTTCCAGATTTCGGATGGCGTTCAGGCGGTTGGACTCGGGATTTTGCGCGGCATTCAGGATGCAAAAGTGCCAACTGCAATCACCTTCATTGCCTACTGGATTTTTGGTCTGCCGGTTGGTTATTGGATGGGTTTTTCGCTCGAATGGGGTGCCTATGGCATCTGGGCAGGACTTTCTCTCGGACTTACCGTTTCTGCCTTCCTGCTAACCATGAGGTTCTTCAGACTGACGAAAAAATCAGTTTAAAGAAGAATGCTTTTTCTCCCGCAGATCACACGGATTTTCACGGATGGAAATACATTGTTAACAAGGATGGGCAGGATGGAGGATAATGAAGACAATCATCGGTCACTGAGCGGAGTCGAAGTGCCCGGGATGGGTGAATTGTTAATGTTTACAACCCGGCTACTGACGGGGTGAATGGTTAATGGTGAATGATAAAGGGTTAATGATAAAAGAAAATCAAAGTCCCTGACAACCCTGAAGGGGTTAAATGTGAATAGCCCCGGGTATAACCCGGTGGAAAGTTACACATAAATCCACCAACCCCGAACGGGGTTGAATAATCACTAACAAAATTTTGAGAGTACTACTACTTTTTCTTTTTCGGTTTCTGATTTGGTGCTTTTTTTCCATCTGCCCCAGATGTCTTTTTCACTTTCTTGATTTTTTCAGGCGGCAATGTGTCTTCATCCCAAATTGGACCATCCTCAGGTTGGTTTTTAAGTCGCTTTTCAGATTGTGCTATTAATTTACTAAGCAATTTGTTTTCGGGAATAGCCTGTTTGGCTCTCTGCAAATAAAAAAGTGATTTTCTATCGTTACCCGTCTGATGGTTCATAAAACCCAAAACGGTCCATCGGAAACCCGGATCAGAAATTAATTCTTTCATTTTTTTATGGGTGGTTGTTGAATCAGAAAAAAGAACATAATTGCCGGTTTGAATCTGATAAACCGAAATTGAACTTGTTGCATGAGTGAGAACCATGTCAGAGTCAAGGCGATTGTTTTTAAAGTATTCTGAAAGTAACCGCAGATAGGTTTTCAATCTTAAAGACTGATCACCATGGAACAAAGGAACCAGTTCTGTCATAATTTCCCGATTCAATGAATCAAAAGAAAAACTGATATTTCCAGAGTATGGGTACATTAAGGATGAAAACTCATTTGTATGCACAGCCCCTGAAAGATGTCCTATTTCATGAACAATTGTGATTGCTTCTTCAACGGGATTCCATTCTGTCATTCCCTGAAAACCCGGATTTGCTGAAACAACTGAGTGCAATCCAAGTGGTCTTGCCAAACCAATTTTATCCCTTGAAGTCCAGAATTTACCCAAATCAGGGTCAACTGTCAGCCCAAGTTTTACTTCTTTTGGATTTCCGGGTACTGCCCTTTCAAGATCTGTTAAAACATCCGGAAGTCCATTTTGAAATGAATTATCCCATTCATAAATATTACCCAAAACCAAACTGGTGGCAAACTGGGTTTCAAAAATGTCATTGGCGAGCAATAATCTAAGTTGAATGCGTTGAATCCAATCAGGAAATCTGGTTCTGTAGCTCTTATCAGGATAAAATGAAACCGTTATTTTATTTTTTACCGGTCGTTCTGTGACCTTTCCCGAAATTGGGAGAACATGAAAAATTGTTGAAACCTGTCTGGCCAGTGCAACCCAATCCGGCTCAATTTTGTAATGTTCACTGCCCTTTTGCTCGATATAGACACGAACGGTATCTGATTTACTACCAGACATAACCAAACTATCGGGATTCGTAATCCAGAGATCATATTCACCCTTAAAGCTCTTGGTATAAACTCCTTTATAGTAGGTTATTACTCCACCAACAACTGCATTTTGGTAACTGTCTGAAGTAACAAAAACTGGATTTTGAGAAACCGATGCCAGAACGACTGCATCCATTTCTGGAAGCCAGGAACGTTTTTTAAGTAAGCCAATTGACACGTTACCGGGAATAAGTGTATCACCATTTTCAAAAGCAACCTTGTTTAAATCAACAGGTGTGTACCCTTTCGCAAGCAAATCCAACTGAATACAATTTGCCAGCAAACTTTTAACCGTATCCGTTTTTGAACCATTCACCCAAACACCAACCCTGTTTATCTTTTCTGGATGAAAGGACTGCATCCGGTTAACAGACAAAGTGGACGTTGAACAGGACGAATAAATAATGGACAGAATTGAAAGGTTTAGGAATGCAAAAAAAATTGAAATGGTAACTTTTGGTTTATATTTCATATTAAAAAAAGTTCGCAGGTTCAGGAATGAAATTTGTCGGGACATCAGCTTATTTGATCTGGTTAATAATTTAAAATTAACCAAATAACTCACCGTTTACAACTTCCGACTAACCATCCCGATATGTATCGGGATCTTCCCTCCGCCCCATTTACGCTTTAAAATTGAACCGTTATCCTTTAAATTCCCTCCTTTCCTTGACTTTTCCCCCGATTCCTGACGACCTTGTCTGAAACTAATCAACTCCCTGAAAACAAAACCCTTTAAATTTCATGAAAACCCGATTCATCTTTCCAGTTTTGTTTTTGATTTTCTTTTCATTCGGCAGTTTCACTTCCTGCAAAGAGCCTGAAAGCACCGGACCCGAAAACCGCACAGACAGCCTGACGCTGAAAGTAAAAGAAACGGATTTAACGTCTGCTACACTTTATCTACACACAGCAGGAATTACTTACCCGGCTTCCCTGACCTTAACCCGGAATTCCCAACCCGTTCAAACCTTTTCTCTTCACCAGCCGGATACGACATTAATTGATACGGCTTTAACTCCCTCGACATCATACACCTGGCAGACTACCTGGAAAAAGACAGAAACGACCTTTCTGAAAGGTGAACCCGTTACCGATAGAACAATGGATACGACGAGTCATGAGTTTACCTGGAAATTAGACACTCTGGGCTGTTCCGGTTCAAACCTATTGGATGTTGCCATTGTGAACGACACCTGTGTCTGGGTGGTTGGGGATATGACGACTGCTCCTCGCGGTGGGGTTACCTTATATAATGCGGCGATGTATAACGGAAAAATATGGAAAAAATTTGCATTCTCCCTTCCTCTCTGGCCATCTGGTTCAAGACCACAGATCATAAGATGTATCTGGTTTGATGGTGAGAATTTATGGGTGTTCTCTGAAATTGGAGGATATGCTAAAATTAAACCTGATGGTAAAGTATTGAAAACTGGATATTGTCTTGAGAGAAGGGGTACACCCCAAAAAATGTGGGGAAACCAAAAGAACCAGTTTTACCTTGCCGGTTCTGATGGATCTATGACCTGGTATGATGGTTCAGCGTTCCACCTTATCGAAACCGGAACCCAGGTTGATTTTCTGGATATCTGGGGAACTCCTTCGGGAGAAGTTTGGGCCTGCGGGTATGTTAGCCGAACAGGGATTGGCGTGTTGGTTAGGAAAAATGGTGCTCAGTTTGAAGTGGTTTACGAAACCGGAAAACCATCGGTCTTTAATGGATACGATTGGATCACTTCAGCAATTTGGTCACCCGACAATAAAAATATTTGGGTAAATTCCGGTGCACGGATTATTGTTCAACCAATTGATCAGATTCAAAATGTAACAATTTTTCCAAGAAATGCTGTATATGGGTTTTTTCAATATCAGATCAACGGAATGCGGGGAACTGGAATCAATGATGTCTTTTTTGCCGGCGTGCTTGGTGTACTTTGGCATTATAACGGGTCAACATTTAAGAAATACCCCATTGCCAACATGAATACAACCTGGTTGACCAGTATAGCAGTCAGCAAACATCAGGTTTTTGCTGTCGGATACGGTTTTGGTGAAGGTCAGGGTTCTTTAATCTGGTCTCTCAAAAGATAAAAAAACGGAGATTCACTTTTTCTGAAAATTGAAATTCGGGAAGTTGCATGATTCTAGTAGTTTAATGACCGGTTGTCTGAATTTTAGAAAAAAAACATCCCCCTGGCTTCGCCGTTCCCCCTTCGAAGGGGGACTTATAACTCGGTCTCCCAAAATGTGTTTCCAAGCTCCGCCCGACTTACCACTTATAACTTACCACTTATAACTTGTCATTGCCTGAAATATGTTGACCTAAAACCATGCATATTTGTAACTTCCCGGAGGCGCTAATGGAAACAGGTCAAACAACAAATTTAACAAAGCCAGAAAGAAAAACCCGTTATTTCAGTGAAAG
>JAFLBE010000050.1 GCA_017303995.1 Bacteroidota bacterium
TTCTATAGTCCATGGGGATCTTACACCAAGGGCAAGGGCAAATAGTTCTGTTTCTGTCAACTTATTCAAACCCTTTCTTTTTCCCTAAATTAATCCTACCCACTCATTTTCACAAAGAGCCATTTTTCAATTACAGTATTTTATTATTTAATCTCTTTAATATTGTTATACTATTCTTTCAATAATTCAATATATTTATTATTTATATATTTGATATTCAACTTTAGTTTATTTGATTATTTATCAAAATTATAGTATACAATATTATTATATTATAATAAATATATGATATGGGATATTAAATAATAGTGGAAATATTGTAATATCAATTTTATATTAAAATGAAAAATAAATGTTATAAATTATCGTTCACATTTTTCACATTTTTCACAGCTGATAATTTAGTTTTATATTCGACAGATTCAACATTGAAATGCAACACTTTAGCATGGAATTAAGCTAACTGTTCTGTGAAGCTTATCCGGTATTTCATTCTCATTAGATAGCATCAAGTTTGGAAAATTGTTTCCAGGGAGAGAAGTTGCCCAAATATTAGGTTGTGGTTTTAATAAATACCTATTGCAGCATTTGATGAGTGAGGGGATGCGTCGCAGAAACTCAACAAACTCGAAAATAAAACACTTAAAAATAACCAATCAAGAACAGCGAGGAAATGTGAGCCAGAGTTAGTTCGAATCGCATTTTAGTCATTAATAGATTGGCAATATTTTGTCAAACTGAGCTGAACCTTCACCCTTTTTTGATTTACTAATGAAATCACCGGCAATAGATCGGAAATTAGTTGTTGTCAGATGGAACCCATCCAACAAATATGTTTTTGACGCACCACGTATTAGATAAGAATATGAAATTCCCCATAAAAAAACATGATAAAACGCCTGCCCTTTAATAATGATGCCTTCAAGATGTTCTTCCAATTCAGTTCTTACATCGCTCCTATTAAAATTAACAAGTAATTTAGCATCCAGTTTTGTCCCTGTTTGAATAATATTCATTTGTCCTGAATGATTTATACGACCCTTTTCTCTTGCCCAGGTGCCAACCCATGACCCAGAAATATTATCACTAAACACATTGTCATTTGATAAATTCCCTGGCTCTTCATACTCAAAGCTATTGGTAAAGGTGCAATTATCAAAATGGGAGTCCTTTATAAAAAAAACGCGGAAAAAGGCTATTCTGTTCTTATCAGTAACAAGAATTTCTTTTTCTATTCTGTTTTTTAAAACACTATCCCTGGTGTAAATTGATAGTCTCTTTTGTTCATTTAGTGTTTTTAAAAGGAACATAGTAAAATTAATAATTAGATCATGTCTTGTTTCCCGATTTGGTTCAATAAAAACCCGATGGGCTCCTTCAAAGGTGGGGGTTTTATTGCTTTCACCAAACATGTAAAACTTCTCACTGGTATTTATTATTCTAAAACATTGTTCAGAATAACCAAATGGGTAATCAACAATATAAATGCGATTCGTTCTAATGTTTATCAGATGTAATTCCTTTTGTCTTAGATGTGCCTCATAAATAAATACTCATTTTAAAGAAAAGGCAAAATATATTCTATTTTATACTAAGCGTCTGTAAATAACTTTTAGCATCTATAAGTTTTGTAAGAAAAAGATCAATAGATGGTCTATCTTTTAATTCGATTTTATGTGAGAATGAAACATCAGAGTAAGATATGATTAAAATATTTCCGATCTGTGCCTTCTGATAATTCATGTTGAATGTCATTAAACTATCCCCTGAACTCCTGTCAGCTCTATATTCAGATTTTACTTCCTGAACCAGACAACTTGAAAATATTCCATCTTCATTTGAAATGGGATCATTCCATTCGTTCACGACTATTTCAAGGAATGAAATAACCTTATCCAAATTACTTGAATTTATGGAAACGTGTTCAGCTAAAATATATTTTTGAAGGTACTCTCCAGATTTTGAACTTTTATCAAATTTTGAAAGAACAATATATTTTGATTCAGGACTATCAATTCCAGCGTATACACCAATTGTTAGAACATCGTCTTTTTTTATCTGTGCTACCTTTTCTTTGTTAGCAACAATCAGATGAAGTTTAGAGTTTTTGCCCGTATACATTTGCTTACGGTCTGATTTTGAATTGTATCCTAAAAATTCATTTTTAGCACAACCATTTAGGAATAGAAGCCCGATTAGCAAAACTATGTTTGTTTTCATTTTTACACTCTAAATTAATTTGCATCCCGTTAATCAAAACACAAAGCGGGCCTTCAGCCCGCTTTGTTATAATCCAAAACCTGCCCCTTACTTCACCAGCAACATCTTCTTGTTTTGCTTGAAACTTCCTGCTGTGATCTGATAGAAATAAATTCCATTAGATAAGGTTGATGCATCAAAGGTGATTTGGTGCAATCCTTCACTTTTCGATTCGTTGTTAATCAAGGTTTTCACTTCCCGGCCCAGCATGTCAAAAACCTTCAGTTCGACCTTTTCAGCTTTCGCCAAATTGAATGAAATCACAGTTGTAGGGTTGAACGGGTTCGGATAGTTTTGATATAACTTGAATTCCTCAATTTTTACACCTTCCACTTCAATTGATTTGGAGTAGGCATACTTTCCATCCAGATCGATTTGTTTTAAACGGAAAATTGAGGATTTGGCTACTCCCAAAGCTGAAAAGGAATAAGAAGAAGGTTCTGATGTCGTACCCTTTCCGGCAATAAATCCAAGTTTTTCCCAGACGCCGGTCACTGAACCCGTCGGACCGCTGTTCGCAGTCTTTCTTTCCACTTCCCAGCCGGAGTTATTCGTTTCGCTTTTTGTCTGCCATGATAAAATGGTTTTCCTTCCTGAGTTTTCCCCAGTAAAAGAAACCAGTTCTACCGGAACAGTAGATGAATTGGTAACGCCAATGATACTGAAGGTGACACTCCCCGTTATCTCGGTTGTGTATTCAGTTTCGGCAAGCATATCAATAATTTCATCATTACTCATGTTCTTCAAAGACAAACTAATCAAGTAAG
Organism: Bacteroidota bacterium; assembly: GCA_017303995.1. Lineage (GTDB taxonomy): Bacteria > Bacteroidota > JABWAT01 > JABWAT01 > JABWAT01 > JAFLBE01. Next base: position 3,027 of record JAFLBE010000050.1, read on the forward strand.
GATCTGATGAAGCTACTTCTGGATTCCAGGAAAGGGTGTAGGAGCCAGACTGATTTGTTTCCACATTCAGGTTCCAACTTAGACTAAGATTGTCTGTAATGTCCCGTTTAAACCGGTTTCCGATCATTTCAGGAAAGCTTCCTGCAAGTTCAAACCAGGAATCAACGTAGTTGGAAGCAGGTGACTTCGGCGGCAGCGGATTATCGAATTCATTGTCGAAGTTTTCAGTAGCAGCAAGGTTGGTTCCGAAGGTTACCGGTTGATAAGTTTTCCCGGCTGAAGAAATGGCGATATCCATCATCCAATCTGACTCTTGCATTTCAGAGGTTTTTGCCAATCTTTTTGCAAGTGGAACAGACCCGACTTTGACTTTTTGAACCAACGAAAGCTGATCCGTCAAGGCCAGGATCCAATAACCCTTAAAAAGTGAAAGGGTATCTGATTCCTGATAGGTTGTTCCGTCAAATCCGTAGATAACAGAACCAATCAGATTATTGTCTATGGCGGATGCAAAAGAATATTCCACACCGTTAGCAATAATGAATAAATTTGACTTTGCTATCGCCTTAACAAACTGGTTCCCTATCAGGTTATATCCCGGAGTTAACTGTTGGATGATACTATCAGCTTCAAGGACAGAACCTGAAACATCAACAGTTCTGGCAGATAAAGCACCCAACCAGAATCCTGTTCCCGAGTGGAGAAATTGTGCTTCCTGATAGCCATTCTGACCAGAATATGCCCATAGGTAATATGGAGCAGAACCAAAATCATCACCCACAATTTTTGACTTACTTGAATCTTTTGGCTCCAAAGGAAGGCTAAGCAGATTCCATCCAGCAGAAACTGTTGTCACAAGGCTATCACCAGAAATTGTAAAAAATGGAGTGGTTATGGCTTTCTGGTTTCCGACAGAATCAATGGCCACAACTTTAATCTTATTCAGATGATTCAGTGTGTTGGAAGGAACAGTCCAATCATATGTTGTCTGATTCCCGGTCGAAGAAATCAGATTAAATACGGTACCATTTGCCGAATAATAAATCTTAACTGAATCAATCCCTGTTCCATCTGAACCTGACCAGTTTAAAGTTTTGGTTTTGCCACTTTGCCAGATGGTTCCACTTTTTGGCGTCAGAATTGAAAGTGCAGGACTTGTACTGTCACCGATTACCAGCATAAACTTCCGGGAAGTTTCTGATGTATTGGTAAAAATAAACGTGTTTTGAGCTGAAAGATCCACACGCTGATTGTTTTGCAGATCAGTCAGGTACCGGCCATATCCTGCGGGAATCCGGTCATTCTGGAAGTTGAGCGTGACATCCTGATTCAGTACATTTGATTTAACCTCAAAATACCACCGGCTAACACTGTCTGATAAATCGGAGGTTGTCCGGATATCATTGGTAAAGTTGTTGCCAAGAACGTTGTTCCATTCCGGATGAGGGAAATAAACCGAGATATAATTTCCAGGATTGGTGGGAGGTTCAGGTGTGTCAAACGAAGCATCAAAGGTGTTGGTGGCAACATCTGAAACACCGGCGAAGTTTTCAAAATCCTGAGATCCGGAAATTGACCCTTTTATTTGCATTCTCCAGGCAGTAGTGTTTGTTGTGTCAACAACATCTTTTACAAGACGAACAGAAATACCTTCTCTTTTATTGCCGCTGAGACTGGGCACGCTTGCGGAATTACTGTTCATGAGGCGGTACCCGGCGTTATCCGCATCAGTTGAAGAAGAACTCCACCAAAAGCCGTAGCTGCCAACAATGAAGAAACCTCCATTGTAACTACGGTCACCACCTGGAAGAGCGGTGAAACTGAAGTCATCGGTCCCATTACCGTTTTCGTTCCAACCCGTTGGGGCTTTCAGTTTGGTTCCGGCTGTTTCCTCTCCACCAACATCTGTCATCAGCATGTCCCATTCCTCATCAGAAGGCACATGCCAACCTTCAGGTGCCAGTTTTCCGGTATTTACTGCATGCCAATTGTATAAATAACCGTAGGTTGCAACATTATTCTGATCATTGTTGTACGAACAATAAGCACCATTAGTAGTGGCAACCCATTGACCTCCATCAGTTAGGTTTGGAATCGGGGTGCCATCATTGTATTTGGTTACCTTTAAGTTACTTGTCGTCCAGATTTGATTGCCAATTTTAGTTGTATTGTAGATGTTGCCGTCAATGTCGGTAACGGTTAGAGGTGGAATAGAATCCTTTACAAGACGAACAGAAAAGCCATCTCTCTTACTGCTGTAATTATCGAACACATTGGCATTACTGTAGTACACGTAGCGCCGCCAGGCGTATTGTGTATCGTAAGGAGTTGAACTCCACCAGCCACCGTAGTTGCCAACATCGTAGAAGCCTCCCTCGTTGAAACGGTAACCACCCGGAAGGGCGCTGAAACCATAGTCATCGGTTCCAGTATTTGGCGACCAACCGTTTTTTGCCTTTAAAATTGTTCCAGTATTTGTTGTTCCACCAAGGTAATCTGTTAATTCCTTCCATTCCGCATCAGAAGCAACATGCCAGCCTGCCGGTGCCAGTTTTTCTGTATTAACTGCATACCAGTTATATAAATAACCGTAGGTTGTAACATTATTCTGGTCATTATTAAATGCACTATAGGCACCAGAAGTAGCGGATGCCCATTGACCACCATCAGTCAGGTTTGGAATTGAAGTACCATCATTGTACTTGGTTACTTTTAAATTACTTGTCGTCCAGGTTTGGTTGCCAATTTTAACTGTATTGTAAACATTTCCGTCAATATCAGTTACGGTAATCGGAGGAATATAATTTGGTATATCAGTTGAGTAAATGGCACCCGAATTGGTACCATCATTATCATTTGAGGTTTTATCCAGAACAACAGAACCCGTTCCTTCATTAAAATTCCAGTGGGCGACTAAATTTGCTTCGTTGCCAGTCAAAACAGAACTCATGTTTGACTGGATTTCAGTTTGCGTCAGGGCTTTACTCCACAACTGGACGTCTTCTATTTTTCCATCCAAATAAGAATAATCAGGATCTGTTGAGTGGGTTGTACCTAAATAAATGTCCTTATCTGAAAGAATAGAATTATAGTCCGTATTCCAGCCTGCATTATTTGAACCTGAGGAGACATCAACACCGTTTACAAACATCTTGATTTCGGCAGCACGGACAACGACAACATTATACCAGACATTTGGCTCAACAGTAAACGAAGAGGAACTGTAAACATCATTTTGGGTTCCACCATTGTAAAGCGAAAATGTTAAACGGTGATAGCCCGGTTGCTGTAAAGACAGTCCATAATATTTATTGCCCAATTCAGGATTGCCAGAAACAATACCTTTGAAGAACAGAGTTTGTTCAACGTCAACCCGATTAAACTTCACCCAAAGTGAAAGGGTCGAAGGCTGATTTGCCCCAAAAATGGTCTGTGATGAGGAAGCTGGAATGATGACTTTATCGGAGCTTCCATTAAAATTCAGGGAATAATTCTGGTTTAACGGTTGTCCTTCTGGTTCTGTGATTGTCAAAATCTGATTTGCCGTCACATTTGCAAGTCCACTTTTCTCACCACTTGGCCAGTAAACGATAACAGAATCTGCTGAAGTATTACTTCCAAGACCAAAGACAAATTCTTTTGCCGAACTTGAAAAAGGACCGGTCCCAATCCGGTTAGAATAAAAGTATTGGAACTGGGATTGATCCGTCGTTTTGACTTTTACGTAAGCGCCTTGCCCCTCTTTGGGAGATTGTGTTCCGGTCAATTTTATTTTAAGAAAATGGGTTCCTGTACTTTCATTTTTTATAACACGAATAGCATCATTATTAGAAAGGGTCATGAGGTCAAGATCACCGTCGTTATCTAAATCAGCCGCATTGATTCGTTGCCGGACACCCAAAATCGCAGCTGAAAGTGTGGGAGAATGGGTAAAGGCACCTACCAGATTATTTAAAAATACAGCACCTTCATTGACATAATCTTGATCACCGTCCTGATCAATATCAAAAGCCGAATTGAACAAAATATATTGTCCACCGCCTTGATTAATCTGGATAGTTGAAGTTACATCAGTAAACGAAAGTCCACCATTATTTCTATACGATTTGACGATTGAGGCCTCATTTGCAACATAATCGGGTGTTCCTGAAGTAAAATCAGGATAACCATCATTATTATAATCCCAGATAAGGGCAAAATCATCCTGATTGGCCGTACCAAGTCCGGGAATGGTCGTTTCTGAAAAAATGCCACCCGTATTTACAAATAATCTCATGGGGTGATTGTAATATTGGCCAGACCAGTAAATGGAAAAATCTGAATCCAAAACAAGCAGATCTTCGTCACTATCAAGGTCATAATCGATTGCCTGCAGAATGAACTTATGCTCTGCCTGACTATTTTGAAACAGTTGAATCGGTGAACTAAAAGACGTTCCGGAATTGAACAGGCAATAAGCGGTCATTTTATGGGTAGTTGCATCGTTTTTCCCGAAAGCAAAATCCAAAAATCCATTGCGGTCAAAATCTGCAACTGTGGTACTCAACCCTTCAACATTGACATCAGCCGGAAGAAAACTCTGGGGAATATTAAAGCTAACCGACTGATCAGAGAAATTGCCATTTTCATTGATCAGGAGAACCAGTTTATGATTTGTAAAATCATAGGTCAGAACATCCTGCCACCCATCTTTGTTAAAATCAGCAACATGGAAATTATTATTTACAAGCTGATTGGAAGCAGCAAGACTAAACCCGGTGGAAGAGGTGACATCTGAAAAGGTAAAATTCCCATTATTTTTATAAAGCGATATCGTATAGGTAGACGGATCTTTTACGAAAATGTCAGGATACTGATCGTTGTTATAATCAATGTATTGAAAAAAAGAGGTGAAGCAATCAGGTGTGCCAGAGCCGGAGGTGACATTTGTAAAAGTAATTTCTGAATTTACCTGAGGAGTTGCTCCCGGCACGTCTGTTGAATAAGTTGCTCCGTGTATAGTCCCATTATTTCCATTTGGTGATTTATCAAAAACAGTTGAACCTGTCACTTCATTAAAATCGTAATAGGCAGCTAAACCAGTTTCAGAACCAGTCAATGGGATATTCATATTGGTCTGAATTTCAGCTTGAGATAAAGCATAATTCCAGATTCTGATTTCGTCAAGATTACCATTGAAGAATAATACAGGGTTGGAATTAAAAGTCCTTCTGCCAATTGAGATTGGACTTGAATTTGGCGCTATCGGTAAATTCAACCCGGTTTGTTGCTGATAACCTGTTTCAATTCCATTAATGTAGGTCTTTCCGGTATTGTTTGTTGGATTATAAACACAAGCAATATGTGTCCATATCATGGTATCAATTGAGTTTATATTTCCATCAATCTGTGAACCTGCAGTTGGCTGGAATCGTACCCATTTATCTGAGTTCAAATGAATTTCAAAATTTCCATCATCTTTACTAATAATGAACGGGGGTTGTTTAAGAGCATTCCATTTAAACCAGGCCTCAACTGTAAATTGGGAAAAATCTAAAGACGAATTGTGAGGGATTTCGATGTAATCATCAATGCCATCAAAGTGAATTGATGATAAGTTTTGAATGGTAGGCGCATCTGCTGAATAGGTTGCACCCGAATTTGTCCCGTCGTTATGATTTGTTGTTTTATCGAGGACAACTGAACCAGATCCTTCATTAAAATCCCAGTAAGCGAGCAAACCAGATTCAGATCCTGATAAACCCGAATACATGTTAGAATTGATTTCAGCAGGAGATAAAGCACGATTCCACAACCTGACATCGTCAATGAGTCCTGAGAAATAATTTTGTGATCCGCCAATCCCCATTGCATAACGCCCAATTTCAAATGGCTGATTAAAGGAAGGTATCACACCAGAGTAAGCTTTAGATTGAATTCGAACGCCATTTTGATAAACAAAAAGGGAGTCACCTGTAAAAACTCCTGCAATATGATGCCAAATATTGTCATTTATTGATGTAACAGTTACGATTTCCGGTTCTGATTCGGATTTGGCAATAAAATTCACATGACTTGAAGAGCTTGCCTGAAGCACAAATTGAACTAATCCACTGTTTGGAGGAGTAGAATTCCATTTTCCTGCGATACCGGCATTGATATGGGTTTGGTTTGTTTTAATCCAAACTTCCAGCGTCAACTGGCTTGACGGGTTTAGTGTCGGGGAATCTGGGACAGTTATAAAGGATGAACCATTAAAACTCAGTGAATAATTCTGGGCAAATAAAGCTGAACCCACGAACATAAAAAATAGTAACAATCCAGATTTCATACTTACTCCCTTTGATTACTATATAACGATTCTCTCAAAACGATAATTGATTTATCTTACCTAAACAATTTTAAACAAAGATCCTGAACTCATTTACTGAAAAGGGTTACAAAGCGATTACAATTCAAAAAAAAGGAAGTGTTAAGGAAGAATTTTCACAAAATCCTGTGAAGAAAGCAGAAAATATTTTGGTGAAGTCATTTCGAGCTGAAGTCCGGGAACCAGCACAAGCTTTTCTCTGAACCGATGCAAAAAGACATTTCGGTTGTTCTTTTCCAGTCGGTAACTTTCCTCAGGCCAAAGAGACAAAAACACAGAATCCAAGTTAACAGGTATTTGAGGAACAAGTGAATGCCTGATCATGAAGTCAAGAAAATGAAGCTGATCCTGTGAAAAATTGGACGAAATATTCTGACCGTTTACAGAAATCACCAACTTTGGCGAAAGAAGAATAATTGTTGGTTGGCGGCTAACAATGTTTGGTTCGGGTAACTTTTTGGCCGTTAGTTTTTTCTTTCGGTATAAGCCAACCCCGTAGCTTGCAGGGATCAGTATCAGGGATAGACCTGAAAGAACTTGCCACCATTCAGGTCCAGAATTCCATGGGAACTGATGAGTAATGGCACCAATCTGGTCGGGTTTTTTCGACTGATTTGGTGACAAATTAATTTCCCTGCTGAAATTTTTCCAGAATTTTTCCTGTTCGTTTAATTCAATAACCCGATAATTTGGTTTAGTGGCTTTAAGGTTTGACCATGAATCAGTTTTTAAATAGACAGATTGTTCAATGGGTTCTTCGGGAGAGGAAAGAAATACAGAATTTGTGAAAAACACAGTTCCGGTTCCATGGATTAACACAACCGGTAGCCGTGATTTGGTTGTCAGTTCATTCCCAGCCAATACAGAGTTTATGAACCAGACATCTCCGTCAAAAACCTGAATTCCTTCACAAACCGGGGCGTAATTGAAACCAATGGTTGAATAGTTGAAAGTTGTTTTCCCGCCAAGTATTTGTATCGGAGCTTCAGCTCCCTGCATCAGATTGGCAGACCTGATAATAACGCCATCAAAAACAGGAGCTGCTGAATTTCCTTCTATCCGGATAACGTATCCGCTAAACATGGACTCAATCCGGTGAAAAACGCAATTTTTAAAAATCGGTTTTGAATTTCGTATGGTTAAATATTCCATTTTTGCACAGTCATGTGTACTCGTTCTCGAATTTCTGAATGTTAGATTTTCAAAATACCAGTCCGCGCCCTCATTCAGAACAATTCCTTTTGGCCCATCCACTATAATTATGATGGAATCGGTACGACCAACCCCTTTTAGTTTGAAGCTCAGGTTGGATACCAAAGAATCCGTTCTTGCGATTTGATAGTAACCCGATGAAAGGAATAAAGTATCCTTACTGTTTTGTTTCGAAAGAATTTCAATCAAATCAAAAGTCTTCAACGGAACTGAAGCCAGAACCAGTCCTGAACTTAGTAACAGAAATAGAGATAGGAGCAGTCTGATCATAAATTCTGATCTCCCCAACTGATCACCATTTTATTCCTCTTTGGTGAGCCTTGCTGAAGGTTTCTGCTTCATGGGTTTTCCCTGCTGTCAGGAGTGCTTGATAATAGCCTTTTATGAGGTCGGGATCAGAAGGATTCCATTTTAATAACAACCTGAACAGATCTGAAATGTTTAATTGTTGATCCTTATCATCCTTTTTTGTGTTAAGAAAACCAAGCAATCTGGTTTGATACTCATACTGAACGGTTCCTGCCCAATCAGAAAGAAAGCCAGTAAAAATCATTCCCTTTTCAAGACAAGACTGGAGTTCAGAAACCTGGGAACCAACCTGTTCTGGTTTTTTTCCATTTCGGATTACTGCAGTCACAATACGGCAGTCCCAGTAAACAGACTCATCTACTTGAAGCGTGATCATGCCATAAGTTCTTTTGAGGATCAACCATTGGGGAAGCTTTTCCGTCAGCTTGTGAATTTTGGACAGGTGATTGTTGACAGTATTGATTGACGGTGCTTTTTCGCCCATCCAGACTTCATCAATCAATCCTGAAACAGAAACGTCCTGATCATTTGCCTTAATAAGTAACCAACCTAAAACTTCCCGGCACTTTGCGGGAAGGTCAGGAATCAGATTGCTTCCATCCGGAGCAATAATCTTGAATTCCCCGAAACAATGGATTCCCGGCTGAAGAACCTGTTTTTCAATTTCAGGTCTTGAAGGAGGCTGGACTAAATTTTGATTTTCAGTTTTTATTTTCAAAGTCTTCTTCTGCATCCTTTTCGAATAGAAGAAACCTAAAAGAAAGCCCACAAAAAGTGCAGATATTCCCACACCTGCAAGCCAAAAATGAAAAGCCTTGAAACGGAATACTGATTGAGTTTGACCAGGTGGGACGTCAAAAAAGGATCCTATCCGCAATCCATCAACCATTAAACCGGAGTTATAAAACAGCGTGTCAGTAAATGAAGGCTCCAGATCAAGTAATCCCGGATAATCAGGATTCCCGAAAATGACCGAATTTTCAATGATCGGATTAAAGGTACTTTCTTCTTCAAATGGAGTCGTACTGATTTGTGGGGTACGTGTTCCCCAAATGATACATCTTCTAAAGGTTGGTGTATTTGAAGAATACCACGCCGTAATGGTTTGTGAAGCTCCTTTTCCACGGGATTCATTGCCGATAAATGTACAATTTATAAAAGTTGATTGGGTATGATTGATGAATAAAGCACTACCCCATGCAGTTTGGTTACGCAGAAAAAGACAATTGATAAACGTGGATTGCTCATTATTCAAGGATGCAGCAGCTCCAGCACCCCAAAAATTGGTATTATTTCTGAAAATACAATTGCTGAAAATGGGCTTTGCCCCCTTTTCATATCCATTAACAAACACAGCAGATCCATAAAATCCTGTGTTATATTCGATGATGCAATTTTCAATAAGTGGACTTGAATTATAAATCCGAAAAGCTCCACCACCTGCTTCCTTTGTTCTGTTATCTTCACTCCATTCGGGTCCGGCGTCGCCGCCCTGAATCGTAAACCCACGAATGATTGTTGTGGAATCTTCACCTTCTACGATGAAAAACCCCTGTGCGTTATTCAATTTAATAACTGTTGTTTCTGGTCCTCCTTCAGCAAAAATCTTCAGGTTTTTTCCTTTGAGCCGGAACATTCGGTTAAGATGACCGGAATAAACTCCGGGAGAAACAAGAATTGTGTCTCCTGTTTTTGCAGTGTCAATAGCAGTGGACAAGGAAGGAATCTGTGATGGGACTTTGAAGGTAGTGGCAAATGCTGGGAGTGCAGTAAGAATCAGAACAAACAGACCTGAGATAAGAGTAATTACGAAAGCTTTTAAATGGGGAAGCTTCATTTGGATCCTGTAAAGTGCGTTGGTCTCATTACCTGTTTTAACAGACAATCAAAAATAAGGAGAAATTATTGATTTATCCTAATTATGAACAAACTAACCATAAGGATAATAAAATCTGATGAGAATGATGAAAGGAAGTTTTTATAAGTGAGGCTTAACTTCACTCATGGGACGACCAAAGTACAATTGACAAGCAATTAACCCAAATCCCTGATGTAAAAGGCAACATTTAAAATATCATATAATGTAACAAGGATGATCAATACGAAAAAAATAGTACCTACAATTGGAATAAACTGAAAAATATATAAGACCAATCCAAAACTGCCTATCCACGATAAAAGTGTTGGTAGTACAGATTTATGAAACACAGTGAAATCACACGTTACGACTGAATGCAAACCAATTTTAGTCATGTTAAGCAGAATCAAAAGTATCAGAAAAAAATTGTACATACGATCCCCTTTTTCAGTTATGGCTCAGTTTTTATGGCTTTACCAGTTTATTTGCCCGATTCCTTTATGTTGGTAAACCAGGTGGAAAGCAAATGTTTTTAACCATTCTCCAAAATGAATTCATGATAAACTTACCTTTCTGGACTGCTCAATTTTATAGAAAATCGTGATCATCCCTTATACTTTTTCAGTTCACTCAAAACCTGTGAAACTGCAAGCAGGATGACCCCAACATCATCTGTCAACCCAACAACCGGGATGAAATCCGGGATAGCATCGATAGGTGAAATCAGATAAATCAAAGCTCCTATTGCTATTGCCTTTGCCCACCACGCTGCATCCGGATCACAGATCAGTTCCCAAAGCATTAAAACTTTGTCCCAACTTTTTGCAATCACACCCCGATTCATTCCGCTCAAATTGGCTTCAATTTTCTGAATATCTTCCGGACTGGCGTTTTTGGTGTTTTCGTTAAATTGGTCGTTTGATTTTAAATTGGCCGATGATGTAGCTGCACCTGGATAGATATATGGAAAACTACCCCCGGCTCCAGAACCTACTACTGCTTCAGTCGGAGATTTAAATCCTGTGTGAGCCTCAAGGCGAACAAACTCCCGGGCAAGTTTCAAAAATTCTCTTTGCTGCTCCCTCATTTTTGCGTTTTGGATGTTTTGATTAAACTGGTCTTTAGCCTTCATAGGTCACCATTTCTATGTTCTTGATTCGCTGTACTCGGATTCTATAACTAACAGAGTGTTTCTGTTTCATTTTTTTAAAATGTTACTAAATTTTGGTAAAAATGGTCGGCCTTATAGAAGCTCTTCAATTTCATCCTTACTACTTTCCAGTTGGGAGTTCAAACAATTCTTCAACGCCACTCATATCATTTCCCCTTGGTTTTAAGTACTTCGCTTGCGACAACCAACACAGTAGCAATGGCTCCCAATATTCCTGATGGTTTCATTTTATCCTCCAAAATGATTTCATGGTTAACCTGACTTTTAATTTACATTTAGTGGTGATCATCCTTTATACTTCCCCAGTTCACTTAAAACCTGGGAAACGGCAAGGAGGATGACCCCAACATCATCTGTCAACCCAACAACCGGGATGAAATCCGGGATAGCATCGATAGGTGAAATCAGATAAATCAAAGCTCCTATTGCTATTGCCTTTGCCCACCACGCTGCATCCGGATCACAGATCAGTTCCCAAAGCATTAAAACTTTGTCCCAACTTTTTGCAATCACACCCCGATTCATTCCGCTCAAATTGGCTTCAATTTTCTGAATATCTTCCGGACTGGCGTTTTTGGTGTTTTCGTTAAATTGGTCGTTTGATTTTAAATTGGCCGATGATGTAGCTGCACCTGGATAGATATATGGAAAACTACCCCCGGCTCCAGAACCTACTACTGCTTCAGTCGGAGATTTAAATCCTGTGTGAGCCTCAAGGCGAACAAACTCCCGGGCAAGTTTCAAAAATTCTCTTTGCTGCTCCCTCATTTTTGCGTTTTGGATGTTTTGATTAAACTGGTCTTTAGCCTTCATAGGTCACCATTTCTATGTTCTTGATTCGCTGTACTCGGATTCTATAACTAACAGAGTGTTTCTGTTTCATTTTTTTAAAATGTTACTAAATTTTGGTAAAAATGGTCGGCCTTATAGAAGCTCTTCAATTTCATCCTTACTACTTTCCAGTTGGGAGTTCAAACAATTCTTCAACGCCACTCATATCATTTCCCCTTGGTTTTAAGTACTTCGCTTGCGACAACCAACACAGTAGCAATGGCTCCCAATATTCCTGATGGTTTCATTTTATCCTCCAAAATGATTTCATGGTTAACCTGACTTTTAATTTACATTTAGTGGTGATCATCCTTTATACTTCCCCAGTTCACTTAAAACCTGGGAAACGGCAAGGAGGATAACCCCAACATCATCTGTCAACCCAACAACCGGGATGAAATCCGGGATAGCATCGATTGGTGAAATCAGATAAATCAAAGCTCCTATTGCAATGGCTTTTGCCCACCAGGCTGCATCGGGATCACAGATCATCTTCCAAAGTAATTGGACTTTATCCCAGATATCAGCAATCGGACCACGTTTCATTCCGCTTAGATTGGCTTTAATTTTCTGAATATCTTCAGGGTTGGCATTTTTTGTGTTTTCGTTAAATTGGTCGTTGGCGTTCATGGTGTTACCTTTTCTGATTGCATGATTGTTTGGATTCGGTTTCTATAACTAACAGAGTGTTTCTATTTCATTTTTTTAAATGTTACCAAGTTTTGGTGAAAATGGTCTACTTTATGGAAGCTCTTCATTTTCATACCTACTACTTTCCTGTTGGGAGTTCAACCTGTTCTTCGTCGCCAGTTAACCTATTTCCCCTTGGTTTTAAGGACTTCGCTTGCGACAACTAACACAGTTGCAATAACTCCCAATATTCCAGATGGTTTCATTTTTCTCTCCAGTTTGTTTGATCTCGGTTTCTATAACTAACAGAGTGTTTCTGTTCCATTTTTTTAAAATCGTTTCAAATTTTAGGAAAAATGGTCTCCTTTATGGGAGCTCTTCATATTCATTGTCACTTCCCACCAGTTGGGAGTGAACACAATTCATCAACGTCAGTCATATCATTTCCCCTTCGTTTTAAGTACTTCGCTTGCGACAACCAACACAGTTGCAATTACTCCTAATAATCCAGATGGTTTCATTTTTCTCTCCAGTTTGTTTGATCTCGGTTTCTATAACTAACAGAGTGTGAATGGTTTGTTTTTTTAAAGCCAAAAGAAAAATATTTAAGCCCCTGGGAAAAAGTATCTTTAAATGAGTATTCGGTGTTTATAAAAAACTGCTTCATGTAAGCCTAAACAATGTCACATCTAAATGGTTTTTAAAAGAACCGAAGACTCTGTAAGGACTGTCAGATGATTTACATATAACGTCATAAATTCTTTTCATCCTTTTCGGAATACTGTTTACCTGAAAAAAAATATTAAAAATCCAACAGTTTAAAAAAAGTAACGAAAAACACTCTGTTGTCATATTGGCAATAGCAAAGGATGTCGATTAAATGATCCATGTAACGCGAACTTGATAACGTTATACTAATCTATAATTAATTTGCTTTTCCACATTCAGGGTTGAATTCAGAATATTGTTACCTATATTTAATCATAATTTTTATACTTGAAGGAAGCTTTCATGATTCCGATTCCCGAGCCAAAAAGTACTATTCTTTTTCAGCTTATTAGTGGACAACTCATGCCAAACTATTATGCGCATAGGGAAATCAATCCCGATTTTACTGTTTTTCTTGCAACAGCTGAGTCAGTTAAATCTGTAAAGACCCTGATTTCTGTTCTTGGTTTAAAAGATGAAAATTATCAAACAGAGATTATATCTCCTTTTGACTGGCAGGAGGTTTATGAACTGGTTAAAGAAGTTGTGGGATCAATTAAAATGCAATTCCCTGAATTTAATCTGATTCTGAACTGGACAACCGGGACCAAAATTAATTCAGACGCTACCAAGCTGGTCTTTCTCGAAAATAAGCTACCCTACATTTACTTTGACTCAGAACATGAAAAAACCCTTTCATTTCAGAACAATCAACTTCTTTCTACAAGCCCTTACAAATCTTTCATCACCTTTAAAGACCTTGTTACTTTACAGACAAATAACAGAAGTTTACTTTTAACTGAGGAAATATCACATCCAAATCTTTCTGAATTGGAATTGTTTCTCTTTTCTCAATTGAACAATAATGTTTTTGATTGGATCTTGCATTTAGGGAGCCTTCAAAAAAAAGTGGGTAAACTGTTTGATTTAAATAAAATAATTCCCAAACAAACCATTGAAAATAATAACTTTTCCACCACCATTGAATATCAAAACGGAATATTCTTTTTATCAATTTCAAGGAAAGATAAGGTTGTTTTTCAAATCAAATCGGTTCAAGATCCCCAAAGTGCCCTTGTAAAAACACTTCTGGGTTTGTGGTTTGAAAAATATACTTTTAACCTTCTGAATAGTTGTCATTTATTCAAGGAGCTGATTTTAAACACATTTGTAATAGAAAATTCAATTCCTATTAATGTGTCTTATAAGAAAAATGAATTTGACGTTCTTGGAATGACGCCCGAAGGTTACCCGGTTATTTTTGAGTGTAAAGCCGGAGCAATAAAACCAACTGATCTTGATAAGTTTGCCAATCATAAATCAACTTACTTTGGGCGTTACACAACCTTAGTTCTTGTACCCCTATTCGCATTGAAACCTCATATCCAATCAAAAGCAAATGAACTTGGCATTCTTGTGCTTGATTGGCGAAAACTAAAATCACTTGGTGATCAGGGTAAGTCCAAGTATTTGAACGAATTTGTAAAAAAACAGAACCTTAAATAAAAAGAACAAATTTCATTGGAATGGAGTACCGTTATGAGTTACGGCTTGTTAATGGATGTTGGTTCAATACAGAGTTTTATTTTCGGAAGCAACAAGCTTCGGGAAAATATTGGGGCTTCCTGGCTGATTGAAGACCTGTTTGGAAAGTCATTTCTTTCAGAAGTAAACCAAAAAGGAACAGTGGTATTCTCAGGGGGGGGTAATTGTCTGCTTACCTTTCCTGAAAAGCAGGATGCCAAAGACTTCCTGTTTTTATTTACTTCAAAGCTTTTGGTTGAAGTTCCCGGGATTACCATTCATGCAGCAATTGAACCTTACAATGAAAAGTCTCATGAACAGGATTTTAAAAATCTGCATACATCCCTGCTAACTAATAAAGGGAAGGAAATCCCGGTAACCCAGCTCACCCGGCATGGAATCAATCTTGAATGCCCAAGAACCGGACTGTCAACTGAAACATTTATATCATTTGAAAAGAATGAAGGCAAATGGGTTAACTCTTCGGTGGCTGCCCGCCTTAATAAAGTTGATGAAGCCAACGAAAGACTAACCAACTTTTTTGTTGACAACGATAAGAAAAATCAATTATTGGTTCCAGACCCGAAAACCAAACAATTTACCAACTTCGAGTTTACAACTGAACTTGATAAACTTGGCCAGGAAAAAGGCGAAGAAAACAGCATTGCCATTGTCCACATCGACGGAAATTCGATGGGCGATCGGTTTAAGGCCTGTAAAAGTAAGGAAGAGTTGACAAACCTTTCAATTAGTGTTTCTGAAGCCACAAAAGCCGCACTTGTTGAAATGACACTAAATTTTATTGATACCTACTTTAAAGGTGATTTCAACGACCTTAAACTCCGTAAGGGCAAGGCTGATTCAAGTTTAATTCTTCCCTTCCGGCCACTCATTCTCGGTGGTGATGACATCACTTTTGTATCTGATGGAAGACTGGGAATCTGGCTTGCACAAGCGTACATAACTTCATTTTCCCAAAAAGTTGTCTCCGATAAAAAGCCACTGAGTTCATGTGCCGGAATTGCAATAACCAAAACCAAATTCCCGTTTTTCAGGGGTTATGAACTTGCTGAACGGCTTTGTTCTTCCGCTAAAAAAAGAGCCAGAGACCTTGATAACTCCTCATGGTTAGATTGGCAGATTCTATTTGGTCATGGCAGTTTTGACTTTGACGAACTCAGAAACCATCATTTTACCCTTCAGAATGGAAAGAAACTGTTTGGTCGGCCTTACCGGGCTGATGGCAATGCAACGGATAATAAATCAATAAAGCTGATCCTTGAAAAGGCAGAAGAACTAAGGACTAAATGGCCAAATAATAAGATCAAGGAATTGAGATCTGCCTTAGCCTCTGTAGACTCTGACCGGACACGTTTTATTGAAACCATGAAAGCAAGGGGACTTTATCTTCCCGACTACCAGAATGAGATGAAGAACACCGGGTTCTCAGGTGATTTCACGATATATAATGATGTGATCGAACTTCTTGATATCTATCCTTTTAAAAAGAAGGTAACAACAAAATGAATTATCGACTAAGCCTTACACTTGAATCAGACCTCCTTGCCGGCAGCGGAAAAGGTTGGGGATCTGTTATTGATTCTGATTTTACATTTTCACCAGACGGACTCCCGTTTATTCCCGGGAAACGTATTAAAGGTCTTTTAAAGGATGCACTTCAGGAACTCTCTGTTCTTGATGGTTATTCTGACAAAAAATCAGAAATTGAGACCATAATCCATACACTTTTCGGGGAAAAAGGAAAAGATAAGCCCGGAAAACTGATTATTCCTGATCTGACTCTCAGCATCAATGAGCAATTGAGCCAGTGGATCCAATATGCAGAGCAGCACCAGTTACTTTCAAAATTTGAAATGGTTGAGTTATTCTCAAGTTACCGAAAACAAACTTCTATTGGTGAAGATGGGACAGCTCAAGACCATAGCCTGCGGACTTTCAGGGTATTGAACCGGAAGTCCCCCTGGGAAAAAAACCAGGATCTTACCTTTATTGGATACTTTAACCTTGATGATAAAGATCAACCTGCAGCCACCTGGCTTATCAATGGGGCAAGATGGATAAAGCGAATGGGGACATCAAGAACCCGTGGTCTTGGAAAAGTTAAGTTTGTTATTGAAAAGACCGAGAATAAAAGCACACAATTTGCTCAATCTAAAAGCCTGACAACTTCAAAAAAAGAAACAGGAAAAACCTGGCTTCATTACTCGGTTAACCTGCAAAAGCCAGTCATTTTGACAGCACCACAGGCCGATGCCAATTCCGTTTCCACCATGACCACCATTTCTGGAGCGTCAATTTTAGGGGTTTTGGCTTCAGAATGGATTAAAAAGCATTCTGCTTCCCCAACTCAACCTCATGAAAGTCAGGAATTCAGAGATTTGTTTCTGGATGGAAAAGTAACTTATCATTCCGCCTTTCCTGCAACTTTACATTCCTCATCGGGTACCCTGCCTCTGTTATACCAAACTGACAAACATGACCCATCGAAAATTGTCAATATCTGGGATAATAAACTCAAAACCAGAAGCATTAAGGCACCCGGAAAAATATCGGGTAATGGTTTGATTGAAACCATTCCTGTTACAACGGGCAACCGTTCTCACCATGAACGAAATGCTGAAACAGGAGGACCGCAACAAGGTGTCTTTTTCAATTACGAATCAGTTGACGCCGGACAAATTTTTAACGGTTACCTTTCCGGACCTGCTGACTTGCTTGAAAAACTATCTTTTCCGGAACTCTTTTATCTTGGACGGTCAAGATCCTCAGAATATGGGGAATGCCGACTCACGGTCACCGAGGTAAAACCACCGCTAACCAGGGATCCGGGAAATCTTTTAATAAAGGCAGATCAAGGAAAGTGGTCTTCTAAAATTTTTCTTGCATCAGACACCATTATTTATAACAATCTGGGATTTAGCAGTACAAATTGTCTGGATGTTGAAAGTGAATTAAGAAAAATTGCCGAACCTTTTAAAGTTTCTGTTTCGGTAGTTCTCTCAATTATCAACTCTGGAACACTTGAATCTTATGTTACCATCTGGAACATGAAAAGACCTTCAGAACAGATTTTCAAAGCAGGTTCCAGTTTTGAAATTCAGTTGGTTGGTTCAGAACAAAAAAATGTAATAGATTTCCTTACCAAGCTGGAAACAGACGGTATCGGGGAAAGACAGCACGAAGGATATGGAGTGGTCAGGTTAATTCCTGTTCTTTCATCCGTAGCGGAAATCAGGGAGATAGCCCAAGCCGGCTCCCCGACACCTGCTACCCTTTCTAAGGAAGTTGAAGCACTCCTTTTAAAACAGTTCAGCCGAAAATTCAGAGATTTGGTTGTTTCAAAGGCAGTACAGGATTCTGCGGGAACGCCTGTGAAAAAATTATCTCCGTCCTTTTTATCGAGGTTAATTTTGATCGGGCAACCGAAGGATGATAAATGGTCAGCCTTTATTGAAAACCTGAAGGAACTTGAAAAACGGCAGACCACAAAAGAAAAATTTAAGACAAGAGTAAATGGTGATCTGTTCATTGACCATATTGTGAAAATGACAGGTAATTGGGTCACTGATGGAAATCCGGTAAAATGGATTACTGATGACCCCCTTTGGACCACCTGGAAGGAATTTAAAGTTCCTGATTTAACTGACTGGAAGAAAAAACTACTCTATCAGTTGCAGGAAAACCAGTTGGAAAACCAGAAAATATACCTCAAAACATTTTTATACCACCTCAGAAAAAGAGTCAAACAAAATGAGGATAGTAGAAAGGGAGCTGTAAAATGAAGCTGGCTGGAAAATTAACCTATAAAGGGACGCTGATCAGCCAATCCCCGATTTTGATTGGCAGTGGTGAAAGTGACCTTACAGATATTGATATTTATCTCGATTCATCTGGAAACCCATTTATTCCTGCATCTTCCCTTGTTGGCGTTTGGCGCCATTCGTCAGGCCTTTTTCCCGGGAAGAAAACGGATGATCAGACTCTTCGGCTCCTGTTTGGATATTCTGAAGGTGAAGAAGGTCAGATTAGCTGTTTAATTGCAGATGATCTAACTGCAAGTCAACCCTATACGATTTCAATCAGAGATGGAATCAGAATTGCCCCAGAAACCGGAGTTGTTGAGGATGGGAAAAAATTTGATTACCAGATACTTGAGTCTGGCGTCAAATTCAGTTTTGAAATAACTGTAAACCTCCCAGTTTTTGCAGAGAAAGAGTCACAACCCAAAAGTGAAGATTTTCAGCAAATAATCAGGAATCTGCTTAATAAAATGAATTCAGGTGAAATCCGGTTTGGCAGAAAAACAACCAACGGCTTTGGTCATCTCAAATTCATTGAAAATAAAGTTGATTTGCTGATTTATGATTTTAAAAACCCGGATCATATCAGTGACTGGATGGAAAATAAAGAACCTTCAAAGGGGAAAAGTTCCCTATCTTTCACTGAAAATCCTGACTATCCATTCTCAATTTCAATTACGGCAAATGTGCGGAATTCAATTTTAATCAGGGCTGCATCTTCTGATGTGAATGCTGCAGATGCCAGTCAGCTCAGAAATGGTAAGAATGAAGCTATTCTGCCGGCATCCTCACTTAAAGGACCCATCCGGCATCAGGCTCAACGGATATTAACTCTTATCGCAAAAGACACTTCTAAAGAATTGATCGATGAGATGTGGGGTTTTGTTGAAGACGGCGGAACATCCAAAACATCAAATGTACGCATGGAAGAAACACTCATCGAAGGCGGAGTTTCAGACGAGGTTCAAACCCGAATTAAAATTGACCGTTTTACCGGTGGAACCATTGAAGGTGCCCTGCTTGAAGAGCAGCCTGTATTTGGTCTTCCTCTTTATCTTAAAAAACAAGCCGGGAATGCAAAAGTAGTCCTGAATTGGTATTTGCTAAATGAGAAAGACTGGCAGGCTGGTTTACTCCTTTTTCTGCTCCGTGATCTTGTTCAGGGAAGAATCAGATTCGGTGGTGGAAAAGCAATTGGAAGAGGTGTTCTTGAACCTACTAATATCCAGATTCACTGGAAGGGAAAAACTTATCAGTTAACCATCGAAATTGATGAATCAGTGGGTATAGGAAGTCTGAAAGCTGATGAAGTTAAGAAGTTTGATTCCTTGCTTGAGGCTTTTCAGACTGAACTAAAAAAGCCAGCAAAGAGTAAAAAAGAGGAGGTAAATCATGTCGGTTAAAAATATTGGAATTGAACTTATTGCGGTTCAAACTGAAGTTTCTGAAACCGGGAAAGTTGAAACCAACTCATTCATCACCTGGATTTCGGGTAAAATAAAATCAGGGTATGCTTTTATCTGGATGGATGATGCGGTTAGGATGGGGACTCTTGAAAACGGGAACCTGATTTTAGCCGATGGAACCATTCCTGCACTTCAATCTATTCAAAAGGCCCGGTTTTTCAATAAAAAGAGTGAAGTTTTGGTTTGGAAATCAGGTCAAAGCTGGAATTACCGGATCAGAAATGACGAAGTTGGCAAATTGCAAAATGTGACTGAAGCAGATCAGATTCTCTGGGGAAATAAGTTACATGGTGATGTTTGGACGGATGACAGGGGAATGACCTTTAAACTCCCTGAACCACTAAAAATTTCAAAAAATAATCATAGTCGCCTTGCAATAAACACCCGGCATTATATCGGGGAAACCGCAATTGGGCAAGCAACCTATAACGATGTCAGATTTGTAGATTTGGTTTGGAAGGATTAACGTCATGGCAACAATGAACGAACACATCAAGAAAATTACAAAAAATAAATCGAGAGCGCCTTACAATTTTGTTGGGCTAAATGGGTCAGTTGTAAAAAATGATCACCCAATAAACGATTTTGGCTCCCTAACAGGATATTCTGGTTTCATCACTCTTTCAATTGAAACCAAAACTCCTGTTTTTATTCGGGATACCCAGATCAGTACGGCAGAGCCCTCATCTAATTTCTTTTCACCAGGTGAAGTGTTACGAATTCCCGGAAGCTCAATCAGAGGACTGTTTAGAAATATGGTTGAAATGATTACCTATGGGAATTTTACAAATTTTAATGACCAGCAATTATATTTTCGTGCCATGAAAGCAGGGGGACCACTCGCAAGCGCTTATAAATCCTATGGGATTTCGGATTTTCTCGGTGGTAGTGTGGTTTATAAAACCCAATGTGGAATCATGAAAAGAAAAGGATCAAATTTTGAAATTTCATGCATTTCAAAACCGTTGCAGATTTTAAAAGAGGAAGCGAGGAAGCTTCTCAATAGAGATTATAAACCTTATCAGATTCTTAAACGTGGAAATTCCTATTACTGTATCACCGGTGATATTTCGAACAAAAAAAATGATTGGATAATACCTGCAATAGAGACAACCGCAAAAGTGATTCAACTAAAAGAATCTGATGTAAATCTTTATGAACAAGATAGAAACCGCTCAAAGGATCACATCAATTTTTTCGATTATTTATCAAGCAAAGATGAAGTGCCTGTCTTTTTCGTTCAGATTGGTGGGCATACCATTTTAGGCAATACGGTTATGCTAAGAGTTCCTTACTTGAACTTAATTT
This sequence comes from Bacteroidota bacterium, assembly GCA_017303995.1. Taxonomy (GTDB): domain Bacteria; phylum Bacteroidota; class JABWAT01; order JABWAT01; family JABWAT01; genus JAFLBE01. The sequence goes on from JAFLBE010000050.1 coordinate 24,214, forward strand.
CAGACCATATTCCTGAAATACTTCACAAAGATGTTAGTCAGGACTTTGCCTCAGCAATTTTTGGATCTCTTGAATCAAATCCTTCAAGGGTAATTGTGGAAGATTGTTTTTCAACACAAGAAATTGAAGCTCAATCAGTTGGTAAAGCTTTTTCTAAAGCTTTGCAATCGCCAAAGCCAACCAGTTACCAACATTACCTCTGCCAAATCAGTTCTGAGCCTGGGTCAATTGCCAATTACCAGACTACATCCCGTATAAAAAAGGGATTTAATAATCCTGACCAAACTGAAGAATTTGGGTTGCACGAAATAAGGGGATATAAACAATATTGGCATAAGTCTGAAAATTTCGAATGGAGAGAAACCAATTCAGAAGTCAGAAGTGATATGTGTCAGGAAATCAATCCAGTAAAAACAGGAACTCGTTTTAAAGGAAGAGTCTTTTTTAACAATCTGACAAGAATTGAGTTAGGTGCACTTCTTACAGCAATTCAACTTCCTGAGGATTGTTGTCACAAAATTGGATTGGGAAAACCAATCGGACTTGGATCAATTCGGATTGAATCTGAACTTTTTATGTTTTTTGACGATAATAATGTTAAAGATTTCTATCAGAATTTAACCAGTTCTCCAATCCGGCAAAATGAAACTGAATTTATCAACAATTTTAGAGATTTTTTAAAGGAACAAATAAAAAGCAAGAGTATTGTTCATTCAATATGGGAAAATTGGCGTCTTTCAAAGCTCAAAAAAATGTTAAGCTTTAAAGAAAAACCAGTAGATGGCAGAACCACCTATTTAAATCTCGATGATTTTTCCAAAATAAATGGAAAAACAGATCCGGAAGCTGCAAAAAAAGTATTACCAGATCCAGAAGATATTTAACCCATGTCTATCACCGATCACCCTATTTCCCTGCCCCTTCTCAGATTCAGGGTTGAACTAACCGGTTGGCCATCGGCCACCGGTGTTCAGGGGCGTGCAATCAGAGGAACATGGGGGCATGTTGCAAAAGCATTTTTTTGTGAAAACAAAATAGGAGTAGATCCGTGTGAAGTTTGCCAAAAACCCGGTTCCTGCTTTTACTCCTATTTATTTGACTCTCAAAATCCGGGAACCCTTCCCTGGATGAATACAGCGACTGATATTCCGAGACCTTATCTCATCCAGACAGATGAGTTCAGGGAAACAAGATTAAAAGGACAATTTTCGTTTTCTTTTGTCTTTATTGGTCTCAATGTCATTCAGGCTTATCACTATCTTGTTGATGCACTTCATGAAACTGCAATCAGGTTATGGCTCACCAATTTCCCTTACCAAAAACCCGGGAAAATTATCATCTATGCTGAAAAACCGGGTTCTCCTTCACAGGAAGTGTTTCATACCGGAATGACAACCGCAAAGGAGGTTTTGCCTGCTGTTTTCAAACTTGAACCGCTTGAATTAACCTCTCAAAAAAGAGTCATTCTTGACTTCACAAGTCCGTTCAGGTTTAAACCAGAAACTGACCGTGACGAGCAGACACGCAAACACTATCTTCTGCAGGGTCTTGCTGAACGAATTCTTTCTCTGGATCATTTTTACGGAAGCAGGGCAATCCATCCCAAACCGGATTTGTCATCCGTTTTAAATTCAATTCAATGCCGTTTTCTCAGACGGAATTTAGTTCCGGTTTATGGCTTCAGCACACGGCAGAATCAAAAAACTACTGAGTTTGGCTATGACCTGATGGTTGAACTTGAAGGGGACCTCGCTCCCCTGTTCCCTTCTCTTTTATTGGGAAGCTGGCTACATACAGGACCACGTACCAGCAGCGGATGGGGGCAATACCGAATCGTTTTTCCATGAGGCAACCATGTCTTCTCTCGTTTGTACTCTCGGAACTTCAACTGCCGTTCTCTCTGAAACCCTTTTATCCCTTCAGGCACAAGGGAAAATAATTAAAACCGTCCATATTTTTCACACTGAAGGTGAAAGAGTTTATTACAATCAGAATAGTCACGGTCAGGAAACCGGTCTTTTTGCTTTCAGGGATTATATTCAAAGCAAAACCAACGGTGAAATCAAAGTTTTTCTGCATTCAACCGGCAAACCTGATATCTATTCAACAAGCGACAGTGAAGCACTGCTTACAGCCATGGTTGCTGTTATCAGACAAGAGAAAAATCAACAGAGAGAAGTCATTGTCAGTATTGCCGGCGGAAGAAAAACCATGTCGGCAACGGCTGTTTTAGCTTCCATTTTAGCGAATGCTGACCGGATTTGTCACGTTGTAGCCGTAGAAGGCGTTGGCGAACTTAGCCTGATCAATGATTTTTATTTTGATATCCCCACTAATAAAATCAGAATGATTGATATGCCAGTCATCCATTTGGGTGACCTTCTCGGGCAAATCACTGAAATGGATGAATCAAATGCCCTTCCGGGAATCCCGATTACACCCTGGCCTGAACTCATTGATCAGTTAAATGCCAATCTCCATCATTACCGGCGATTTCATGAGCTTTATTCACTTTATCAGGAAAGCATTTTTCAGTTTAACCATTTGGCGGAGACCGTTGGTCTGATTTTAAATCATGCTCTGACAATGAATGAAATCAAGGTTGATGCTGTGCATTCAAGGACAAAATCTTTCGCATCGTTTATTGAAAAAATCCAACGTAAAAAGTATGCTGACCCCATGAACCAAATGGAAGATCTTGCCGGAGTTCGGGTTGTCAATTATTACCACAGTCAGGTCGAAAACATTATCAGTGTGATCCGATCGGAATTTGTGATCATCAATGAAACTGATAAAGTACCCGACTATGAACATCAGTTCGGCTACGAATCCTACCATCTGGTTGTGAGTTTAAAAGAAAACCGAACAACTTTAACTGAATATCGCTCTCTGGCAGGATTGAAATGTGAAATTCAGATCAGAACCATCTTTGACCATGCCTGGGCACAGATTGAACATGAAATCTCTTATAAAAAACAGGAACCAGAGAAAGATAAAATCAGAACCGAACTCTTTGAAAAAAGTGAACTGCTGCGAAAAATCAGAAACGAGTTTGATGATCTGGTAAAAAGGGTAAAAAACCCTAAAACCATTTAAATTTCAGCCGGGTGGCTCAAATGAACTCAATTATTGATCCCAAAATTGGATTTACCCAACCTGCTTCTCAGGTTTCCGGTAGTTTCAGTTCTCCCTTTACACCTGATCTGATTCACCAGAGCTGGCAAAAAGTTTTATCAAAGGGTAAATCTGGCGGGATTGACGGTATTTCACTTTCAGAATTTCAAAATGAGCTAAAAGTGAATCTGAAAGAACTGGGCGCTGAACTGAATGCCGGTACTTACTGCCCTGATCCATCGCTTCAGACTCAGATTCCAAAAGACAAACCCGGTGAATGGCGAAAACTCGGCATGCTTTCAGTTAGAGATAAAATTGCGCAACATGCTGTAAAAACACTGATTGAACCTATTCTTGAAAAGAAATTCTACCCGCAGTCCTTTGCTTACAGACCAGAAAAAGGACATCACAAAAGTATTGAAATGATAACAGGCCAGATAAAAAGAGGATTTACTTTTGCACTTGGTCTTGATGTTGATAATTTTTTTGATTCCATTTCACATGACATTCTGCTTGATCAGCTTCAAAAACTGACACTGGATTCAAGAATAACCCGATACCTTGAACTCTGGCTCAAAATAGGAACTTCAAGACGGGGTAAAATTACAGATGAAACAAAAGGAGTGACTCAGGGTGGCGTTATCTCTCCCCTGCTTTCCAATTTTTATCTCACCCCATTTGATCATTGGATAAGTTCTACGTTCCCTGACATCAGGTACATCCGGTATGCCGACAATTTATTTCTGATGTCGAAGAAGGCCGAAACTCTTTTAGAAAATGTTCCAAAAATCGAAGCCAGATTACTTGAATCATTGAAGCTGAGTTTGAATACCCATTCAAGTGAGCCTGTTAAATTCACCGGGCAGGTAAATGCGTTTGAATTTTGCGGAATTTGTTTTCATGGAGAAGGTGATAAAATATGCAGAACCATCAGTCCATCAAAAATAGAAAAAGCAAAACGATCAATCAGGGACATAACCCGCCTGACCGGCAGACCGCTTGATCAGGATTTCATGGGTGAAGATTTAAATCATCAATTTGAAGCCTGGAGACGGTATTATGAACCATTCGAAACATCTGAACAGCTATTTGAACTTGAAATGGAAACCATCCGCCTTTTACAATTCCATCGGGTGCGGTTTGGTAAAACCTTTACAACCTGGATTAAATCACTAAGATGGTGTACTCCCAAATCTGACAGTTGGTGGCAACAGGAACTTTCTCAGGAAAAGCCACTTCAGGTAAAAACAGCTGAAGTAGTTCAGTCAAAAATAGAAACCGGAAAACAATCGGTAAGAGCCCAAATTCATATCAAACGCAGAAAATATGATAAATTATACAGAAAACGATTTGACCTTGTTCTCGACCGACCGGGGCTATATCTGGGTCGAAGTAACCAAAATATTGTCATCAGGGAAGGATCACGTGAAATTCAGAAAAGTGCAGTAACTTCATTGAAGCACATCGGGATTTCTGCTCAAAAATGCAGTATCTCTTCAGACGCATTGTTTCTGATTGCGGAACATGGTATTCAGGTTGAACTCGTTGATTTTACCGGGAAAGCAATTGCCCAGTTTTCATCACGTGAAGATTCGTCGTGGGGACTGGGTTTAGCCCAAATGCAATCGGTAACCGATCATACCGGAGTTTCAATTGCAAAGTCTATTATTCTTGCCAAAATTCACAATCAGGCAGCCCTGATTCAGTATTGGACCAAATTCCATGGCAAAAGAATTCCGGAATGGGATGTGTTGGTAAAGGCAGAACTTGAGAGAATCAGGCAGTATAAGGAATCGATTAAAAAACTTGATCACCAGATCGGCAAGGATGATTACCGGAATCAATTGATGGGATATGAAGGTCTTGCGGCGGCTGGTTATTGGACGGTTGCCAAAAAATATCTTGAACCCGTTATTCAATTCCCGGGGCGCCAACGTAAGGGCGCAAAAGATTTGGTAAATATGTCGCTTAATTATGGATATGGTATCCTGTATTCAAGAGTTTGGGCAATGATCATTTACCATCAGTTGAATCCGCACATTGCCTATATTCACTCTGAGCAAAAACACAAACCGGTTCTTGTTTATGATTTGATTGAACCTTTCAGGCAACCTATTGTTGACAGAACGGTTTTGGCACTGATCAGGCAGAAAGTACTGACCGGAGATCCGGTTAATTTTCAGTTGACTGACCATCAGCGCCGGTGCGTACTCGATGCCATTATCAACAGGTTGAACACACCCTTTAAACACAATAAGAAAAATACGTCCTTTGCTGATTTGATTGATGAATCCTGCAAAAATCTTGCAGGGTATATAAACGGAACGTTGACTGAATTCAACCCCTTTTTAATGAAATGGTAAACTTCAATGCTCGTCGTTTGTTATGATATTCAAAAAACTAAAATACGAACCAAAGTTGCAGATGTACTCTCAGATTCTGGTTTTTTCAGGGTGCAGAAAAGCGTTTTCGAAGGTGACCGCCCGGCAAAAACTGTCAATAGAATGAAAGCAGACATTAAAAAACTGTTGGGGCGTGAAGATCAGGTGAGATATTACACGATCTGTAACCGGTGTTTGCTTGAAGTTGAAATCAACGGCAAAGAATCCTAATGGTGTGAAATGACTTTCGAACCCGTTATCAGTTGACTTTATTTTCTATAACTATAACAAATACAATATTTTACCTATAAGGAACCTTGCTTTTGGTATCCTGCATAAAATTCGAAAATGGAATTTGTTTGTTGCTGCTTAACCTGACTTTCGAACTTCCCCAAAATCCACCCTTGAAAAAAGGGGTTCCATTGATGAAAAAGTCAGGTCATTTTCGAAAGTCAGTTTTTGAGGTTAATTGACGTGACTCTTTCGAACTCTTATAAAGCATTGTAATTATATGGTTTATGACACAAATAAAGATAAAAACAGGTTTCAAAAAAGAACTTTTTTTCGGGGTCTTTCGAACAATAAAATGAAACCTCAAAAAACAATTCTTATATTCAGTAAATATAACAGTTTAATGACTACGTTCTTTGAAATAGCGGACCTGAGTGATTGTTTGTAAGTCTCAACAAATAAAAGTATTTACTCAGGACTTTGACTCGTAAGAGTATTGAAACTTGTGTTTGCAGTGGTAGCTTGTTCAGATTTTTTCATGGTGAGAACTAGATTTACTCAGGACTTTGACTCGTAAGAGTATTGAAACCTGATATCATTCGCAACTATCCGCTTCAGCCATCTTGATTTACTCAGGACTTTGACTCGTAAGAGTATTGAAACGCGAGTTTGGTGTCACAGTCCAGTCTTTACACCAGCCTAATTTACTCAGGACTTTGACTCGTAAGAGTATTGAAACTACTTGTCCATCAGCCAAATCAGTTTCGATGATCTGTGCTAAGGTTTCGTCATTTACTCAGGACTTTGACTCGTAAGAGTATTGAAACATCTCTAGAGAACATTGCTCGACTGAGATCCCGGTCGGGATAATCAGGTTTCTAACATCAACTTTATTTACTCAGGACTTTGACTCGTAAGAGTATTGAAACAGATCGGCACCACTAAGATCGGCATCACTAAGATCGGCACGCCTAAGATCATTTACTCAGGACTTTGACTCGTAAGAGTATTGAAACATATGTTCTGATTTTGTTGGGATTGCATAGGTTTGACCTTGTAATCCGAATTTACTCAGGACTTTGACTCGTAAGAGTATTGAAACCATACCTCATATCATTGTTTGCTAAAAGTTTATCTACTAATAATTTACTCAGGACTTTGACTCGTAAGAGTATTGAAACAATTAAACGACCGACTGACAAACGCAATTTCCCGATTCTTGGGGATTTACTCAGGACTTTGACTCGTAAGAGTATTGAAACCCGGATTGTTTGGATACTTTAAAAGTAAAGTATTTGCCTTTTTTACTCATTTACTCAGGACTTTGACTCGTAAGAGTATTGAAACTCCATTCCAAGCCCACGCATTTCTGCGGCAGCTTGGTTATTTACTCAGGACTTTGACTCGTAAGAGTATTGAAACCACGCTCGTTGTTCACGAGCAAGTTTTTGATATCAAAAGTTATTTACTCAGGACTTTGACTCGTAAGAGTATTGAAACGATGAATTCCTCTGGCGTTAGTTCAACCGTAATCGTTGCCATTTACTCAGGACTTTGACTCGTAAGAGTATTGAAACCTTGGTTGCCCCTTTAACCCCAATAGCTGCCCATTCCTGTCCATCATTTACTCAGGACATTGACTCGCAAGAGTATTGAAACATTTTGAGATCACTGTCCAGGATGTTGATCATCATAGTAGTTTCATTTACTCAGGACATTGACTCGCAAGAGTATTGAAACAATCAAGGAGATAAGTCATGTCATCATTTATGGTCCCGGTTGTAAAAATCGCCGGAATTTACTCAGGACATTGACTCGCAAGAGTATTGAAAC
>JAFLBE010000051.1 GCA_017303995.1 Bacteroidota bacterium
TGTGCCCCTTTTAAGGGGTCTAAATCAAAGATAAAAACTCTGATTTTCTACAAAATTTCAAAGAACAATATTTTTAAAATCAAATTTCTCTTAATTCAATTTTCAAAGTTGGTTTTTAGAGGTGCCCTACAGATTTTAAATCACTTTTGGAATAATTACCGGTTTTAAAATCCCGAAGGGATTGAATGTGGTTTTTGCATTTTTCGAATCACTGACCACTAACCGCATATCACCTTTTCCCTGTCGTATCTGCCACCATCACCGGTACTTTTTTCTTCTCGATCCAATCTCCCTTTTTCACAATCTGACGGATCATTTCCCTAATGGCCGTATCCGGATTTCCAATAACTTTTCTTTCGGAATTTCCCAAAGCCAATAAGTCACCCGAATTGGCGTCAATCCAGCGTAAAGAAACCGAAACCCTGATTTCAGCTTCCGGGTCAAACAACACGCCATCCTGCTGGGTTTCAACCGATCCCAAAATCAAAACTTCCGATTGACAAACACTTCCCAATTCTTTCATCTGCTTGAGATTCAGTTGTGAACCTGACTCCAGCTTGCTCTTACTTTGGGCAGCCATGACCAGGTTCCGGTCTGCAACTTTCAACCCGGTTTCAAAAACCCAGATTTCAGTAAGCAATCCTGCAAAAGATGGACCTGATTTTTTCGTAAATCCCTGTCCGGAAACCTGAAAATCGGGAACAGAAACCCGCACCGAGTCAGAAAGCGGAGCCAAAACGGTCACCGTTGGCGGATTGAATACTCCCGACACCGATGAACATCCGGAAATTAGAAAAAGCGAAATGGCAGTGTTAATCAGGAATTTTTTCATCGACTTGTCCTTGTTCGTTTACAACCCAAACATTAAACGTTCCGTCATTGTCAAAATCAACAAGAGCCGTGGCCTTGGCTTCATAACCGGTTTCACTGGCGGATGAAATGGAAACCACATATTTGGCATTTCCACCCTCTGAAACAGTTTTTTCCTGCACAAAACCCAGGTCTTCGAGAGTTCCGGCAAACCTGTCATGTTCCAGTTTGTATGATTCCTGCAGGGCTTTCACCGTTGCCAATGCAATCTGTGCTTCTTTGGTTTTCGCCTTGGTCACCAGCGGGTACAACTTCGGCAAGGCCAACAAAACCAGCACACTCAGAATCACCATGGCGATCAGAAGCTCTGTCAGTGAAAATCCAGGTAGTTTTTTCCCAGCAGCCGCACGAAGAATGTTGAGAAATTCCGGTTTTTTTAAGTCCCCCTTTGAACTTGCATTGTCATTCCCGTCCCGCATGCGGGAGGAATCCAGTATTTCCAAATTGACTTTAATTATGGATGAGCTTTGCAGAACTTCGTTATCCCGCCTTCGCGGGAATGACAATCTTTTTAAATTATTCAGTGGATGGTTCACTTTTTATTTTCCTCCTACCTGTGACATCGATTCAAACAAGGGCAGATACATCGAAACCAGCAAAATTCCGACGACAATGCCCATCACGACAATTAAAATGGGTTCAAGTAAACTCACCATGACCTTCAGCCGGGTATCCAGATCATTTTTGATCAAACCCGAAGCACGGCCAAGAAGCCGGGGCAGTTCACTGGTTTCTTCACCCACCATGATCATTTGCTGAACAATGGGTGAAACGATGGAATTGGCATCCATCAGCCCGGAAAGCCTTTTGCCGGATTCCAATCCGGATACAAAACCGGTGACCTGACGTGAAAACAGAACACTGCCTGTGTGACGACCAATGAGCTGAATGGATTTCAGCAACGGAACTCCGTCACCCAGTAAAAGTGAAAGTCCCACACAAAACTCATAGTTCATTTTCATCTTCCAGAATTCACCCAGAAACGGAATAGAAAACATCATTTTTTCGATGGATGGACGGACGGATGGCCTCCGGCTCCATTTCAGCAAAAACCACCCAGAAAAACCCAATAAGACCAAAACCATCAGCCCAAAGCGGGTCAGAAATTCCTGAATACCCAGCATCACCCGGGTCATAAACGGCAGCTCAATCGACATAGACCGGTACGCTTCGGCAAAACTGGGAACGATGAAAAATATCATGATCAGCACACTTACAACCGCAACCGAAACAATCACCGCAGGGTAACTCAAAGCCTGTGTTACTTTCGACCGGAATTCCCGGGTTTCCTCAACCGTTTTGGCAATGTGGTCAAAACTGGAACCCAGATTCCCCGATTGTTCACCAATTTCGATCAGCTGAATAAAAAGCGGATCGGTTACCAATCCCGATTTTTCAAATGCCTGCCGGGCATGGATGCCGTTCTGCAAATACCGTTGTGCCTGTTTCAGGATTTCCTTGACCGGACCTTCCTTTTCCATTCTGATCTGGATGGATAGTGTCTGATTCAGCGGAACCCCGCTTTCAAGCATGACCGCAATCTGCCGGTACAAAACCGCCTGTCGGGCTACCGGAAGGACTTTAGTTTTCATGGTTCTGCGATCCTTTTAGCGGAAGTGAAATCCATTTTCCGTCGGCAAGTAAATGAATCCGGCCTTCAACAGGACTACCTGGAAAAGGTTTTCCCGCAGAAATCAACGTTTCGTGCTGCAAAATCGAAACTCCGCCAATCCATGCCGGATCGGATTTGTCATTTCCAAATCTGAGCTGCAAAACCCGCTTACCGGTCGAACTCCAAAAGGAAATCACTTCACTGTTCCCTTCTTTCAAAGCAGAAACTGACTCAACTATGTTTAACTGATCCATCAGGCCCTTCAGATGAATGGATTCTGATGACAACCCAGTTGCCGATTTCCAGAACGGAATAAACGACCGGTTCAGCGTGCCGTAAAGGGTCAAAGCCAGCAGGGTGATTCCCGATGCAATCATCATGGCAACGAGAACTTCCATCAGTGTAAATCCGGGCAGTGATTTATCGGACTTCAGAGAAAACCTCTTCTGCTTTTTTCTTTTTCGGATCGGAATATGCCTGAGTGACCAGCTTCATTCTTTCGATTGTTTTTCCGTTTTTCAGCTTTTCAGTTATCATCCAGTTAAATGTGTTGACTGAATCTCCAAATACAGTAGTCACCTTCAGCGTAACTGCACCCCGTTTCCATTCCATTTCAGGAACCGGATTGACCTTTACCGAATCGATTAAAACCGGAAGTCTTGCGAGTAACTCCTGCCGGTGATTCAAACTCCGCTGGGTCATCACCGTTAGCATGGAAGCCCAGAACCCAACAGCCAGCAAACTCAGTAAAACCATACTGATCAGCGATTCCACCAGAGTAAATCCGGGTAGAGATGCTGGTAAAGGTTTAAGGTTCAATTTTAAATTGTAAATGGGTTTCATTTTTTGGTTTGGCTATTTAAACCCCCTCCGACGGAGGGGGAAAGGGGGTGGGTCAAATTTTTCTCCCTTTTTAATTCAAAAACAAAAGCCTGAATTTTCTTCAAAACCAAATCAGGATTCCCAATAACCTCTTCGTTTTCAAACCTAATTAATTTTATTCCCAATTTTTCCAATTCTGATTGCCTCCACTCATCATAGGATTCCTGACCCTCATGTGAATCTCCATCCAACTCAATTCCCAGATTTAATTCCTTGCAATAAAAATCAAGGATAAAATTTCCGATTGGTTTTTGTCTGTCGAAATCAACTCCCAATTGCTTGCCCCGAAGGCCAAACCAGATAATCTTTTCTGCAAACGTTGGATGGTTACGGTTGTGTCTTGCTTTTTCTTTTAAGTCTGGGCGATACTGGTAAATTTTTCTAAGCATTTTAGATTTTCCATTTTTTCTACCCACCCCCTTACCCCCTCCGTCGGAGGGGGAAAATTTCTCAATGCCCCTGCCGTCTCCTATCCCCGAAAAACCAGGGTAACAAAACCATTTTTCCCGGACTTCCGGTAACATTCATTCCCACCAGATAATGAACATATTCGGTTGGCGGATGGTACACGGCAAGCTGATTTGCAATCAATCTTCCATTGATTTCTGCACCTTCAGCCCGGAGAAGTCCGTTGACAATTACGTTTCCATTAATTCTGAACGGCTTTTTGAGAATGACGACCGGAGCTGGCTTTCCTTTTCCGACAAAGGCCCACAAATTTCCGTTTATAGTGACGCCCGGTTCAGCAGTCAGGGTGTCCCCCAGAAAAACCAAATCTGCCACCTGATATTCACCCGATTTGATTGTTGCCGATTTTCTGAACACAATCTGATTGCCGTCCCCTTTGGGGAAAGAAGAAACCCTAACCCGTGCCGGATAGTCAATCCACCCTGTTGTCAGAGAATCCGGCAGTTCACCCGTCACCATATTGACGAATTTAAATTCTCCGCCCGATCTGACCGATTCCGGAATCTGATTGAAATTGGGTTCTGCCGGAATTTCAAACTGCTCCGGAAAAATGGGTGTATTCAATTGGTACACTTTTTCTTTAAAAACAGGCAAAGGCTCTCCTGACCGCTGATTCAGTTTCACCAACCTCAGCTCAGGATACCTGAGCAAAACCGGACCGCCAAGATCAGTTCCTTCCGCTAAAACCAGTCCGAATCCAGACTGGTCATAAAGGACTGTTGTCCGTTCCGGAACCGGAAGTTTTTCCTCCACCCGGAATGATTTTTCTGATGACCCGGCATGATCAGCAGCAGAGACCGTAAGAAATTCGTGAATTCCCCATTGCCAGGTTTTCCATGTCACAGAAACCGGGTAAAATGCATGTCCTTCAATAACTTCCGTCCCGTTTTCTCCGGGTGTCAATATGGTTTTTCCTGACATCAGACGGCTGGCCGTCATTTCCATCAGTTCATACCGGACGAGATCTGCCTGAAGCCTGTCAATCACCTGAGCATTCAGCGAAAAAACCCGAAAAACCAAGGCCGCAATCACCGAAAGAAATACCATCAAAATCAGAACGGTCACCAGGGAGTAGCCGGGAAGGGAGTATTTGAAAGGTTCAAGTTTCAATTTTAAATGGTAAATGGGTTTCATTTTTTGGTTTATATACCCCTTCCGGAAAAGTCCCCCTTCGAAGGGGGTGTCCCGTCCCGAGAATCGGGATCGGGACGGGGGATGTGAAATTGAAAAGTTGTCATCCCGGACTTGATCCGGGATCCAGTATTGATTTTAACTCCAACCACCAGACAAATCCTTCCATTCCGGATTTTCTTTTTCTATCAATTCAATTTTCCACTCACGTTGCCAATTTTTCAATTGTTTCTCTTTTAAAATTGCAGATTCAATGTCAGAAGTAGTATCAAACCAAACGAGACTGTGAATGTGATATTTTTTTGTGAACCCATCAAAAATTTCATTTTTATGTTCCTGAATTCGTTTTTGAAGATTATTGGTTACACCAACGTAAAGGGTTCCGTTCTTTTGGTTTGCCAACATGTACACGAAATAGGTTTTCATTATTTTCTTTGCCTTTTTGAAAAGTTGTCATCGCGGACTTGATCCGGGATCCATCCCGCTGGAATTGCAATTCTTCATTGTTTTTTAAAAGAAATAATTTCTATAAAAAATACATGGATCCCGGATCAAGTCCGGGATGACAACAGGATGCAACCCTCCCCCAAAACCTTAAACCTTATGCCTTACACCTTATGCCTGTTCCTCCCTTACATCCCAACTTTCACCACGGTTTTACCTTTCACCGATTTCATCAAAACCGTATCACCCACCGATTTCCAGAGTTTGTACCCCGACACCGTATCGCCGATGCCCACATGAAAAACGGAGCCATCAGGTAGACTTAAAATGAAAAGTTCTTTTCCTTCACTTTGGGTCCGGCCAAGCAAAACTGCAGAAAAACTTGACTGGGAAATGGATTTCGTCAACTGAGTGACACTTTTAACAACTGTCTTTTCTCTTTTCTGATGCGGAACCTGAAACGGATTGATTTCAAGCAGGGAATCCAGCCGGATACTTTCCTTTTTTGAATCAGGACTCCGGAAGGTGGTTGCCGGTACATCTTCATCACCGGATAGCTCACTCACATCCGACCAGATATAAAACCAGATGCCTGCTAGTCCGCCAATCAACAGAATATTCACGAGCCCTTTATTCATGATTTCACCACCGTGGCCCGGATGTGTTCTGAAATGAGTAATTTTTCCCCGCCAGCTTTTTCCATGCGGATGAAGAGGGATTTGAACTCCATTTTGAACGGAAGGGATTCCAGTTCCTGCCTGATTTTCACCCAGTCGGACCAGCTTGCTTCCACATCCACCTTAAATTCCAGCTCCATGATGTCGGAATCCTGCCGGGTTTCAAGGGTTGTGACGGCTTTCAGACTTCCGCCAGCAGAAGAAATTATCCGGCTGACTTTGACCAGCACATCCGACGGAACCCGGACCGGCGTTGCGGTTACTGTATCTTTTTGTGCTGATTTTTCCTGCATCTTGAGTTTTAGCTCAGGCAGTCCGGCAAGTCTGGATTCCAGTTTTTCGGTTTCTTCCACGACCCGGTTTAAATCACTGCCATCCCGAAGGGTTTGCTGAAGGTTATCACTCACCAGCCAGAACAAAATCAAAACGGTTAGAGCTGTCGCTGACCTGATCAGCCACGGATTAATTCCGTTCATTTCTGATCTCCAGATCAACAGTGAAAATGAGCCTGAATTTCCCGGCTTTGGCGAGTTCCTGTTCGTTCTTTTTGCTCACCGGTTCGAGGCGGATCAGGGAAGCTGATTTGACAACCGGTTGTCCGTTCAGCGCAGACACATACCGGGTGATATCCGTTTCAGAATAAGAATACCCGATAATCCGGTTCACCGCCGGTCGCCCGTCGTTGAGTTTCACTTCGCTGATTCTGATGGCTTCGGTCAAACCGTGGGAAAAAAGAGCAATATCTGCCAGACGAAATCCCGCAACCGGCTGACGGCCATACCAGGTATCCCGGTTTTTAACCTGCATTTCAAGATGATTCAATTTAGTAAGTTCAGTTTGATGCAACCGCCGCCAGTCCCACGACTCTTCTGCTTTTCCGGCCAGCCAACTGCTCCAGATAAAAAATCCCAGCAGTACAACGGCTGAAACGGCACCTGACCACAACAGGTTGGTTTTAAATTGCTGAACGGCCAATTTCCGGTGGGCGGATTCTGATATCAGTCCCTTTTTCCAGGCACCTTTCAGATCAAGAAAGTGGGTCCAGGCAAAGGCCTTTTCCCCGAGATCATCCAGCCAGTTCAGTTCAACGGCTTCCCCGCCATCCTGAACGAGACTCTCCAGCCAACGTTGTGATACAATGAAGGATTCAATTTCTGCTTTCTCTGCACCCGCAATTTTTCCGTCAAGAGGTAAAACATCGAGTTGGGGCAAATCGGAATAAAACGGTTTCGAAGCGAGATAAACCGAAGACGGTGTGACCCAAACTGAGGCGGATTCCTTTTCAAGTTCACCGGCAATTTGTTTCCAGATGAAAAGTGACAACGGAAAAATGGCATTGATATTTAATCCGGTTTGATCTGAGGCGGGAAATCCTGTGGCTTCGATGGCGGGAATCCGGAAATCCTGACCCCCGATTTCAACCGGAAATCCGGACGGATTTTTACCTTCCGTCAAAACAGGCATGTCATCGGTAAAAGGGGAAGAAATGGCGAAAAAAAGTGTTGATCCGGCTGGGAGTTTCCCTGATTCTTTGGCAAATTCAAGAATGTCGTTCAGGCAGGAAGTTAACTGGTCGGGAGCAGAAAGCTGAAACTGAAACCGGGAAACGGCAAATCCGGATAGAATTCTTAGGTCGGCTTTTCCGTCTGATTGCCAGGAGGTGATCACCCAAATCCGGTTTTCCGTTCTGGCGTTTACCTGCCTGAACCGGGTGAAAACCTGATCGAAAAGTGTTAACGGGCGTTTCATTTTTCGTCCGGGTAGGTTTTGGGAACTTCGGCACCGAAATACACATGCGGCGTTACATAAATGACGAGTTCAGCTTTTTTCTTCACCTTGGTTTTGGTTGAAAAAAACGTCCCCAGATAAGGAATCCGGCTCAAGTACGGAATTCCTTCCGTCACATCCGATTCACTTTCCTCGATCAATCCGCCCAGAACTATGGTTTCACCATCTGACAGCCGGATGGTCGATTCAAACGATCGTTTGTTGATGGTTGGCGGGGTTTCAGAAGTAAACTGTCCGACCGGAGTTTCAAAAACCGGTTTGATTTCAACAGTCACTTCACCCGAAGAAGACACCCAGGGCGTCACTTCCAGCGTGATATTGGCGGAGATTTCCTTGAATTGCTGACTTTCAGTCAGTACCGTTCCCTGATTATCCCGGATGGGTGTGGTGGATTTTAAAATGTAATATTGGGTGGTTCCGACGGATAAGGTGGCTTTGTGTCCGTTCAGGGTTGAGAGCATGGGCCGTGATCTTACTTTGGCCAGTCCGGCATTTTCGAGAGCCTGAACCCGCAGATAAAAATCAGCCGGGAGTTTGCCGATGCGTGCCAGATTCACATCCGTCCCAAACATGTTCACTATTCCCAGTTTTGATGTTGCCCGGTTCAGGGTTGCTGCCGACATGGTGATGTCAAGTCCGGGGAGATAGGAATTCGATTTCCCGATGCCGGCTTTGGTCGTGTCTGAACCCCGGGTTCCTGCAGAAACGCCGGTTGAAATACCGTCACTGGAAGAAAAATCAATCACAAGCGCTTCAATCAGAACCTGCGGCGTCGAAAAATCGACCGTTTTGATAAACGATTGCACATCTTCAATCACATTCTGCGTCGCCGAAACCATTAAGGCATTTTGCTCTTTCAGGATTTTGATGGAAGCTTGAGAAGCCAGTTGTGGTGGAAACAGTTCGGTGATGGCTTCCACTTTCCGGTTTTTCAGCAGCAATAGCTTGCTGGTTTCGAGTGATTTGTTCGACCGTTCGCCAAGAAAGTAAATGCCGTCTTCTTTCTTGAAGGTGTACGTTGTATTTCTGAGCAGGAAGGAAAGAAAAGAATCGAAAGGAAGATGGTTTGCTTTGGCGGTGATCGTTCCGGCCAGATCATTGTAATAAAAAATGGAGAGATTCAGTTGCTGGGCAGCATCCCGGATTAGACGGTCAATGGAAGTTTTCTGCACATCAATATTGATTGAAGAATCTTTCACTTCCAGCCAGTAACCCGTTCGACTCATCTGTCCGGCAGAGCTGACTTCCTGATCATTCCGCTGAAGATAAAAAATACCGTTCCGTTCTCTCGCCTGAACCTGATTCATCCGGAAGAAAAGAGTGATCGCTTCCTGAACCGGCAAGGGTGCCAGATATCCGTTCAGCATCTCCGGCATGGAGGTTTCGGTAATCACATTTTTTTTCGTAACCGAAATGAGTTCCCTGATTACCACCTGAGTTGGAACGGACTGAACATCGAAGGATAGACGGGAATCTTCCAGGACGATTTTGGGCTTTAAAAACTGAGGGAAATCCAGTTCTTTCAATGCTTTGATGGATACGGAAGCAATTCCGCCCGACCAGCTAATCGTAAGTTTGTATTGGTCTGCGATAAAATTAAGGATATCAATCAGCTTCTGATTATAAAGGCGCAGTGAAGCCCGGCCCTGAACGGAAGGTGAAACGAAAATGTTCACTTTTCCGGTAACAGAAAGTGCCTTGAGAACATCCCTCAGTTCGGCATTTTCATACACGACTTCAGGCAGAACTTTTTGAAAGGATTCGGGAATTTGCAGGGAATCTGGGGTTCCGGCAACTGCAGCGTGAAATCCTGAACAAAGGAAAACGGCAAGTGCCAGAATCCGCAATGGGATTCGTTTCATATATAAACCAATTTATTTCGGGATCGGATAAAGAAGCTCTGACTTACTCAGAACCTGTTGGAATAAAGGTACAACTTTTTTTTGAAGTTGGAAAGTAGGAGACAACCCATGCCATCTCTTGATTCCTTAATCGCCTGTTCCGCAATGGTTAAAAACCTGATTGTTGGGACTCATAATGGAAAAAACATCGAGCGAAATAAGGTTGAAATCATCAATCCTTTGGAATAACCAAACATCACCCTATCCTTTTGTATCTCGCCAAATAAATTTCATATTTGCTTGCACATACAATTATAATACTTTATCTTTGTCCATTATGAACGAAACAAAAAACTATTTCTGCCAATGTCTTTTCTATTCTGCAAATGCGTTGTCAAGAACCATGACCCGGCTTGCAGATGATGCATTCTCCAAAACCGGACTTGCGCCCAGTTATGCCTTTCTGCTCATGGCCGTTAACCGGAAACCAGGAATTCAACCTGGTGAACTTGCAGAAACCATGTTGTTAAGTCCGTCAACAGTAACCCGGCTGATAGAAAAAATGGAAAGCAAAGGCTTTCTAGAACGGACATCTGAAGGAAAAAGTGTGTTCGTCCGCCCAACAGAAAAATCCCTCCAGATCAATGAGCAGTTGAAATCTGCCTGGTTTGACCTATATCATAACTATGTTGGTATTTTGGGAGAAGAAGCAGCAAAAAAACTGACGTCCGATATTTATTCAGGGATGGAAAAGCTTGAGGGAGCGTAGTCAGTAGTGGGTACCCCCTTCAAAGGGGGACTTTTAATAAATTGACATTCTGTTTTTGCCTTTTGTCCTTATAATAAAAAAATGAAGTTGCATTTTTTGCGCACCTTGCCTTTTCCTTTGTGCCCTTTGCGTTTAAATGAATTTGTCTTTCTTTGCGTCTTCGGGTCTTTGCGGTCTCCCCGCATTTTGTCTTTAACTTAGAAAATGAAGTTGTATTTCTCAGCGTTCCCCGCGCCTCTGCGGTAAAATCAAAAAGGAGTTAGTATGAAAATCGGAATAATCGGATCAGGTGTCGTGGGTCAGCAACTCGGAATCGGGTTTGCCAAGCTCGGACATGACGTCAAGATCGGAACACGGGACACCTCAAAACTGACAGACTGGATTAAAACGGTCGGCGGAAAAGGTTCAGCCGGATCAGTTCTGGAAGCAGCTCAGTTTGGCGACATTCTCGTTCTTGCTACCAAATGGCAGGGAACTGAAATTGTTCTTCAATCCCTTCCAGTCGACTCCTATAACGGAAAAATTATCATTGATGTGACGAATCCGCTCGACTCTTCACAAGGTGGTGTTCCCCGTTTGGATGCGACAGAAGATCTTCCTGGCGGACTCAAAGTCCAGAATTATCTGCCGGAAGCAAAGGTTGTCAAAGCATTTAACACCATTTCTGCCTATATCATGATCAATGCGCCCCGTGAAGAAGGCGTTCCTGATTTGTTCATTGCCGGAAATGATGCAGATGCTAAAAAAGTAGTTGCCGGATTTGCGACTCAATGGGGTTGGGGAAGTGTAATTGACCTCGGCGACATCAAATCATCTTTCTGGCTGGAAACCTTTGCCATGCTGTGGATCCAGTTCGGATTCCGTAACAACAACTGGACCCACGCCTTCAAATTGCTGAGAAAGTAAAAATGAGTAAACTTGCTGTTGTTACCGGTGCCAATAAAGGCATCGGTTTTGAAATCGTTCGTCAGTTATCAGAAAAAGGATTTACGGTCATCCTGACTGCCCGCCACGCCGGAAAAGGTGAAGAAGCTGCAAAAACTTTCGGAGAAAATGTTCACTTCTTTCAGATGGATGTGACCAACTCAGACGGACCTGCAGAGCTTGCCGGATTTATTGAATCGAAGTTTGGCAAACTGGATGTTCTGATCAATAACGCCGGAATAATCAGTTCAAACCGTGGATTTGAAACTGCTTCCATCCTTGAAACTGAACTGGTTATGAAAACGAACCTGTTTGGTCCGCTTAAAGTCAGTCAGGCCTTGCTTCCTTTGCTGAAAAAAAGTGAGGATGCCAGAATTGTAAACATTTCAAGCGGAATGGGATCTCTCGAGGATCAAAAAATTGGCGGATATACTGGCTACCGGCTTTCAAAATGGAGCCTGAACGGACTTACTATGTTAATGGCTGCCGATCTGAAATCTGCCGGAATCAAAGTCTTTTCGATGTGTCCGGGTTGGGTGAAAACCGACATGGGCGGTGCCGGAGCAAACCGTTCGGTTGAGCAAGGTGCTGATACGGCTGTCTGGCTGGCCACGTCTCCTGATGCCAAATCCGGCTTTTTCTATCGTGACCGGAAGGTTATTCAATGGTAGGATGGGGAAAAGCTGTTAGCTCTTAGCTATTGGCTGTTAGGTAAAGGCAAATAAAATAGATTAAACTTTAACATCAAATACACAATTTTTTAATCCGTTTTTGAAATTACCCAAAAGCTAACAGCTAACAGCTTCCCGCCTACTTAATCACTTCCGGCAATGGCTGCCCTTCAGCGACGAACTTCATCGAAATGGAATTCACACAATGACGGGTATTTTTTGACGTGAATCTTTCGCCAAGAAAAACGTGACCCAAATGTCCGCCACAATTTTTACAGACAATTTCAGTCCGGTAGCCGTCTTTGTCGGTGTGGCGTTCAACGGCGCCTTTGATTTCATCATCAAAGCTGGGCCATCCGCAATCCGAGTTAAATTTATCCTTCGACAGATATAAAGGCGCATTGCACTGACGGCAGATGTACGTTCCCGGCAGTTTGTTATCGGTATATTCACCTGTATAGGCACGTTCTGTTCCCTTATTGATGATAACTCTTGCTTCCTCTGAGTTCAGAGGATTGTATTGGGGTGTTTGCAATGGCATTTTATTTTCCTGTTTCGTTGATTGGAAAGTAGATTGGGTTTGAAGTCCGTCTGCCGGTTGTGTAACCGGAGGCGGGTTTGAACAGGAGGCCAGCATCAGCAGAACTCCCGGGAAAATGTGATTCATATAAATATTCTTTTCTTTTTTGATACAACATCCAAACCGGGTGATAAAAATCCCGTTTCCTTTTTTGTCGGTTATTCAGATGAAACCTTACAAAAGGCTGGTGACGGAGGACAAGTGACAAGGGACGGGATAAAATGGTCACAAATCACAACCTGCCCCGAACGCTTTCGGGGGGTCACCGGTCACACAAGACAATATGAAAAGAGACCTGCCAAACTGAAAATTAAAATTCGCATGTTCTTTTGTAACACCAACCTCCGGTCGGTAATTTTAAAACAATGCCTGCCGACCAGAGGTCGGCACTACAATAAAAAAACAGAACCCCTTCCCTGCTCTGCATTTCAGATGATTCTCACCAAAATATCCGGTATTTTTATCCCCATGAAAAAGAAACCAAATTCAGACAAACCGGAATCTTACAAACCCGACTGGGCACCTGAAGAAAACAACGAAGCGTTTGCAGTCAAGGTTGTAACCGGCGTTGAAAGCAATCATGACGGACTTCCCGGCCATGCAAAACCCGCATTTCATCATCCGTCAAAAAAACGGGCCGAACTCTCGGTTGAAGATCACGTTTCAGGTGTGCTCGCCAATGACCGCACTGTTCTTGCCAGAACGATTACTTTAATCGAAAGCAATGCTTCTGCCCATGTTGAAAAAGCACAGGCTGTTTTAAATCAGTTGCTTCCCCATTCCGGTAAATCTCTCCGGATCGGAATTTCCGGCGTTCCGGGTGCCGGGAAAAGCACATTTATTGAAGCGTTCGGGCTTTTTCTGGTCAAACAGGGACATAAAGTTGCCGTTCTCGCAGTTGATCCCAGCAGTTCTGTTACAAGAGGCAGTATTCTTGGCGATAAAACCAGAATGGAATTTCTCAGCCGGGAACCTAATGCATTCATCCGCCCATCTCCCTCTTCAGGAACCCTCGGTGGCGTTACCCGGAAAAGCCGTGAAACTATTTTAGCCTGCGAAGCTGCCGGTTATGATATCATTCTGGTGGAAACGGTCGGGGTTGGTCAAAGTGAAATCACCGTCAGGTCGATGGTTGATTTTTTTCTTCTCGTCATGATTGCCGGTGCAGGTGATGAACTTCAGGGAATTAAAAAGGGAATTATCGAAATCGCCGATGCACTGATCGTCAACAAAGCGGATGGCGACAATGAAATGAAAGCGAATATCGCCCGTGCTGAATATTCCCGGGTTTTACATTTTCTCACACCGGCAACCCGTGGCTGGCATACCGATGCGTACACCTGTTCGGCTCTGACCGGTGCCGGAATTCCTGAGATCTGGGACGTTATTTCAAAATTCAGGGAAGTTGCCACTGAAAACGGAATTTTCAACGAACGGAGGAAGGAACAATCTTTTTCCTGGGCGATGCAAATGATTGAAGAAACGCTCAAAGACAGGTTTTATCACCATCCGGAAGTCAAGCGGATTCTTCATTCAATATCAGACTCGATCCTGCATGATAAAATGCTGCCAACTGCTGCTGCAGAAAAATTATTGCGGGTTTTTGACGGGGAAAAAGGATAAGGGCAGGAAAAAATTCAGTTTGAATTGTCTGAATGTAACACCGACCTCCCGGTTGGTTGAAATTTCCAAATTCCTTTTACATTCTGGGAACCGACCTGGAGGTCGGTGTTACACCATACAAGATTAAAGTCAATACCCCAAAAAACCATCCCACCGCTCAGCGTTCTTTCCTAAGACCCGCGCAACTAAGTTGCTTGGGAGCGGCTCTGCGGTCTCCTTTGGCTGTTTTCCTCCCGTAACACATCCCGAAGACTGAAATCCAGTTTTTCAACCTGATTTCCCTGTTTGTTGGGAAACCAGGCTTTCTTTTGTACTTCACAGCCTTTCCTGCCGGGATCGCACAACCCATGTAATTTCAGGCAGTCTTTCCCTGACAGATCGAGATGAGGACAGGTAAACGTCATGGCTTACTTTTTCTTCGTCTTGGGTGCAGCGGCTTTTGGTTTTACCTCAGTTTTTTTCGCAGCTGTGGTTTTTGCCTTCACCGTAATTTTCACTTCTTTTTTCACTGAAGGTTTTGTTGATTTGGTTTCCTTCTTTGCCGGCTTTTTCGCTTTTCCGCCAATAGTTACCGTTTTAATTTTCTTTTTTGGCGAAGAAAGCGCATCAAGATCCTGCACCAGAACCTGATACCGGTATCCCGATTTTCCGACGAGAGCAAGTGTGGAATGAACTTCCTTCTCGAAAGATTCAACCAAACTTGCGGTAATCAGATCAACAGGCAGTTTTTCAGCTTCCTGAAGCAAACTGATCACTTCAAGCCACATTACCAGTTCTTCAACACTTTCCTTGTTAAACCAGAGCACATCATTGTGCATGTTGATCTGCATCAGCGGACGGGCTGATTCAATGGTAAGTGCTGCAGCCAGGCTTTCAAACCGGGAAAGGGTTGGTTTATTCACCAGCCGGTGACTGTAGGCAGAAAGTGTTTTCACGAGCAAAGTTGATTTCCAGACGTCATGATCGCCATAACCGGATTCACGTAGACTTCTGGCAAAAACTTTATCGAGATGGAAGGCTTCAAAAGCGGGTTTTCCGTCTGATTCTTTCAGTCCGAGCTGATCGAGTTCATGACTGTAAAGCCAGGAAATGATGACCTGCCAGAACAGTGAAGGTTCCTTGTCACGTTTCAACTGAGCAGTCACAAAGGCTGCAAGAATTTTATTGGCTCCGCCGATGCGGATGTGCGAAAGATCAATCACCTTCCGGTACAAACTGGCCAGCGATTCAAAAAATCCGGCAGGAAGTGCTTTTTGTCCGAAAAGATAGTTGACGCCATCCACGATATGGGTTGATTTTTCTCTGAAGGCGGCGACAATTGCAGACGAGGGTTCCATGGTGGCGGCACCCTGTGCCAGATAGGCTACACTTCCCGGATTGATAGCCTGCCAGTAAGATTCGAATATGGGTTTCAGTTTCATTTCAACGAGGGCATCCTCGATGGAATAAACACCTTTCCCGGCCAGATAGGTGCAGATTTCACGGTAAGGCAACTCAGGTGAATCGGTCACATTTCTGAATTCCCAGAAAACGTGGTACTCATAGGCTCCAAGTTCAAAGTACATGCCCCGTTCCCAGATTTCACGGGTAGACCTGATGAATTCAAGTCCGCTCATCTGATCTTTGAAGATGGTAAAACTGTCATCAGCACCGATGGGCAGGGCAAGACCTTGTCCTAAAACCCGCTGAGTCATGTTGCCATGATTATCGAGAAAAGCTGTGGAAGTTCTGATCCACCCGTTGACTGAACCATATTTATTATGGAAAATCACCAGGCCTTTTTCGTAGCCAAACTGATTGCTGAATGCGAACACATCCTCACAAACATTTCCGTGCGTTGAGAAAAAGTCATATAAAAGGAAGTTTTCAACTTCGGCGAATAAATACCGTTTTTTCAGGATGGGCACGATTTCACGGTAATGCCGGTCAATCAGCCACTGATCAGGACTTTCATCCTTGTAAGCTTTCCGGTATTCCATGCCGTATTTTTCAGCGAAGCCTTCGAACTGACCGTGACCAAACATCGGAAGTCCGGGTAGTGTTGACATCATCAGCGCAACACCAAAGTATTTGTCGCCTTTCCCAAACTGATTTACAGCCGTTTCTTCATCCGGGTTATTCATGAAATTCACGTACCGTTTCAGAATCTGCGGATTGAATTCCAGTGTATTTTTGATGAGGTACCGGTAATTCTGATTGTCTTCCTTCTTAAACATGTGCATGAAGGCCGAATTATAAACCCGGTGCATGCCAAGCGTACGAACGAAATAACCTTCCATCATCCAGAAAGCTTCTGCAAGAAGCAATGTATTCGGCACTTCAACAGCAACCCGGTCAACCACTTCACGCCAGAATTCAATCGGGAAAACCCGGTCAAATTCTTCTTTGCTCATGGCATGTTCTGAACGGGATGGTATATCGCCGCCGGTTCCGGGCAACGGAAACCACAACCGCTGATAGTGGCGTTTTGCCAGTGTCATGGCTGCATCGAAACGAATCACAGGAAACATTCTCGCAACATGAAGAATGGTCTGTATGACCTGCTCACGGACTTCAGGAAGCAAATAATTCAACTGAGCCGTATCATTCCACGGAAAGCTGGTTCCGTCATTTCCGTGATAAATGTAGCGAACGTCACCGGTCCACCGGTCAACCCGTTTAAAGCAAACGGCAGCATCGGAACGGTCCCAATACCCATCTTCAACATAAAGTCCGATTCTGGGGTCATTGCTCAGATCGGTACCGTTAAATCTGTAATTCGGATATGGCGGATAAGGAAGGGAAACAAACCATTCCGGATGGTTGATTACCCAGGATGAGTCAATTCCCATGTGATTTGGCACCATGTCACTGGCCAGACGGACGCCACGGGCAGCACACCGGTTTCTCAGGTTTTCGTAAGCACCATATCCGCCCAGATCCCAGGCAATTTCATAATCATAAAGGGAATAGGCAGAAGCAACCGCTTCAGGGTTTCCGTTGATCTGTTTGATTCTTGCCGAAGCAATTGAACGCTGCCAGAGTCCGATCAGCCAAAGCGTGGTAATTCCTTTTGAAGCAAGTGAATCTAGTTCTTCATCGGGAATATCTGCGAGTGAATTATGCGGATGTCCATATTTTTTGGTAAGCTGATCAAGCCAGACGAAAGCCGATTTGGCAATCATGACCACACGGGGCATCCAGTCTTTATCAGGCGAAAAAGCTTCTGCTTCGTGTTCGTACAATTCACCTGAAAACTGGGGTGCAGAAACTTCAATATCCTTGCTGACGTTCCAACCGCCCTGTTTAAAGAGATACCATTTCCCTTCTTCTTTAATATAATCCATGCTCACAAGAAGACGGGTCCAGAAGGGTGATCTTGCCAGAATACTTCCCCAGAATTGCCTGATAAACTCGAGCTGATCCATAAGGGAATTCGGTGAACGCAGAATCGGCTCGTATAAAAGATCAATCAGATTTTGATTTTTCGGACCAAATTTCGGCTGACCTTCGAAAAATTCTTTCATCGAATCGATGACGGTCAGGTAAGAAGTATTTGCTTTCAGTTCGGTGTCATGAATCAGTTCATTGATGGGCTGATAACCCGGATTTGCATTATTCAGCCAGATCAGAATAATTTCTTCAATGATCCATTGACGGTTTGAAATTCCTTCAGATTTTCCGGTAAGGAATTTCTCTTTTGTGATTTTTCCGTGAAAAACAGCAGGTGGCGGAAAATGATCGAGAAAAACCTTCAGCAATTTGTTGGTTTCATCTTCACCATGTTTGCCGTCAAGAAACTCAAGAAGTCCTTTGAAGGAACCCGGGGCAAGATCCTTCCGGTAAGTATCCATCACAAAGTGCAGAATCTCATGGATGAGTCCCATTGCATTCAGTTCTGACGGATTGACGAAAGTTGCTCCCGGCCGTTTGGTATTGATCGCTTCTGCCAGCCGGCGTGACTGCTGGAAGTTGAGAAAAACCACGTCACCGCGTACGGAGAACAATTCTTCTTCGATTTCGAATTTTTTACGGGATTCCTTCCGAACATGGAAGTAATAGGTTGGTTGCAGCTGATGATCCATAAAATGGCTCCGGTTTGGTTCCGAGAGTGAAAAATATCAGCTAAAGATAACTATGCGAAACCCGTTGTTCAACAGAAAAATACAAGACTTTACAATCTGGAGTTTGGTGATTGCTCCTTCCTTTCCGGTTCATCTGATTTATTGTTCTGGAAAATCAGAAACTTGAATATGTTTACCCGGTTTTTTATATTTATTAAGTGCGCACATATTAAGTGTAAAGGTCGTGCAAATGAAAAATATCACCCTATCAATTGATGAATCAGTTTTAAAAATAGCCAGAGAATATGCAAGGCAGCATAATATTTCGTTTAACGCTCTTGTCAGGCGCCTGATTGAGCAAGAGGTGATCAGAAACAATACAAACTGGCTTGACAATGTCTTTTCCCAAATGGATAAAGCCAATGTATCATCTGGTGAAGAAAAATGGACACGGGAGGATTTGTATCGTGTCTAAAATATTTATTGATACCAATATTTTGATTTATACCCTTGACCAGAAAGATCCGGCCAAAAATAAAAAGGCCAGGGAACTGGTAAGCAGAATTGTTTCAAAACATCAACCGGTTATTTCAACTCAGGTGGTAAAAGAGTTCTATGTTGCAGCAACCACTAAATTAAAGGCAAATGCCTTTATCGTTAAAAATATCATTCATGATTTTAGAAACTTTGAGATTGTGAACAATGATATTGAACTGATCGAACAGGCTATTGACATCAGTCTGGTTACTCAACTTACCTTTTGGGATTCTCTGATTGTTGCAGCTGCAGAAAAAGCGAAATGTGAATTTTTATTTTCTGAGGATTTTAATACGGGGCAGGTTTACAGGGGAGTCAAGGCAGTCAATTATTTTACAACCCAGCCGTTTTAATTTTCGCTTGAACACTTGTTGGAACAATTCTGTATAGTGAAAGTTTCAAAGTCCCTCAATCTTCAAAATTTGGTAGGGTATCACCCGCTTCACGGTCATTTTCCCAGTCGTACAAACAGGCTTTTGACAGGGCAGCAATACTGAGCTGATAATCCATCCGGGCGGATAAGAAATTGATTTTTGCATCAGTTAACCGCCGTTGTGTCTGAGCAAGTTCTTCTGAAGATAATGATCCTGAGCGGAATTTCTGGTAAGAGATATCATAGGATTTCTGGGCAAGTTCAACGGTTTTCTCCAGAATCGTCAACCGGCCTTGTGCTTGAAGGTAAGATTCGGTTAGCTGGTTGATTTCGTTGGTCAGCAGCCGTGAAGCCTCTTCCTGATCAATTTTCTGGCTGTTCAGAGCAGCAATCTGACTTTCGGTTGCTGCTGAATTCTGACCCCAATCCCAAATCGGAATGGTTAGCTCAATTGATACCTGTTGTGCCTGGCTCGGATCAGACCAGAGTTCAGCAAATTTTGTATTATTCTTGTTAAGTCCGAATTCAAGATTTAAATCAGCACGGATTTCCCGCTGAGCATCGGTTTGTTCCACCGACATTTCCTGCATTCTGACCTGCCGGGCTGCATTTGCCAGTTCTGGTCGGTTTTTTAAAGCAACCGGGAGAATTTTTTCCTTCTGGATCAAAACAAACTTTGTTTCAAACCCACCTGGTAAAATTACTTTTTCATCCAGCGGGATTCCAAGCAGCAATTTGACCTGGTTTTCTGCCCGAAGCGCATTGGTTTTCTGCTGCAGTACATTATTCTGAGAAGTGGCATAATCCACCTCAAGTTTTAATTTGTCGACTTCAGCAATAATTCCTGATTCAAACTTACGGTTGGCGAGTTCCCAGGATTGCCGGGTTTGTTCCAGTTCTGACTCTGCAATTAATACAGTTTGATTTGCCCGGTACCAGTTGAACCAGGCTTCCCTGACCCGGTAAAGCACATCCTGCTGGGTGGTCAGATATTGTTTTTTCGACATTTCAAGCTCAAGCTCAGCCCGTTCGAGACCGAAAGCCCGGCGGTTGTAAGTAAAAAGAGGTTGTGTCAGCCTGAGCCTGAGATCAGTCAGATAGTTGGTTTCATTCGAATTATTCCCGATTGTACCGCTTTGGTTGTACTGACTAAATTTGCCAATTAAAGAAAGGTTGGCATCGGTCCAGATGATAGGTTGGTTTAGAGTCAGAACGCTGTTGTAAGAAATGACATTCTCTTCAACAAAATTATACCTTTGGGTACTTGTGTTATAAACTTGGGTAATATCTTTAGTCAAATTGGGTGTTGTTGCTTTGAGATCGACGGTAGTCCAGAACTGCAGCCTGGCACTTTCTTGGGCAAACCAGGATTGCTTCAATTGAAGTTCAGCTTTTTTCATGGAAGGCGATGATTTTTTCGCCAGTTCAACCGATTCCTCCAGCGTCAGAATGGTCTGGGCAGAAAGGACCGCCGGAAAAAGAAGACAAAGCAAAAATTTGATCATAGTTGTAAATTCAATCTTTATGATTGCAAAACAGGGTTCTGTGAAACAAATGATGGATATACGTTTTTTCTGCAATAAATCAAACGGAGGGTTTACATTCTTACCGCTTACGGCGAAAATCACATCCCCCCGGCTTCGCCGTTCCCCCTTCAAAGGGGGACTTTCAAATCAATAAACTTCTCGTACCCATAGCACCAGGTGATTCTTGTTTTCCCACCACTTGTAACTTGTAACTGACCACTTGTCACTATTCATATCTCAGACTCTCTACCGGATCTTTTTCTGCTGCCATTTTCGCCGGATACCAGCCAAAAACAACGCCGGTCAGACAGGCAACCGAGAAGGATATAAAAATTGAAATCATGGTCACATCTGTTTCAATGCCGGCATAAACTGAAATCAGAATGGCTATCAGGTAGCCAAACAGGATTCCCATTATTCCGCCAACCAGACATAAAACCAGAGCTTCGATAAGAAACTGTTCGACAATGTTTTTCCGGGTTGCCCCAATTGCACGACGGATCCCGATTTCCTTTGTTCTTTCAGTCACCGAGGCAAGCATGATATTCATAATCCCGATTCCGCCGACCAATAGTGAAATTCCGCCGATTGCCCCGAGAACAATGTTGAAGATCTGTTTTGTTTTTTGTTGCTGGTTGATGAGTTCAAGCGGTACAATAATTTCAAAATCTGCTTGTTTATAATGCAACCGTTTCATGATCCGTTCAACCAGATCTCTAACCGGTTTTAACATGTCGGCAGATTTAACCTGAATGGTAATTTTGGTAAGTTGTGTTTCTGCAGATTCAGTTCTGATTTCCTGATTCCCACGGTTTCGCTGGTTTGACGTTTCAGTTTTTATGGCCGGATTTTTAAACCGGAGCAGAAAGGAAGTAACCGGTGTATAAACATCAAGTGTGGCATTTCTAACGCCCAGGTTCTGGGATTCTTCTCCGTTTTTTTCAACCGCTGCCGGCGAAACAACGCCAATAACTTCGAGCCAGACCTCACCAACTTTTAATTTTTTTCCGATCGGATTTTCAGTTTTGAATAATTTTTTCCTGACGTCTTCCCCAATTACGGCAACAGGAGCAGAATTTTTGATGTGTTCCTGGCTGAAAAATCGGCCATTAGTCAGTCTCAGATTAAACATGGCAGCATAATCTGGTCCGGTCCCAACTAGTTTCACCCGACCGTGACTTAGCCGGTAAATAGCCTCATATTCAGATTCAATTTCAGGTGCAACCCGGGTTATTCCAGGGATTAATGCCTGAAGCGTTTTCATATCATCCAAGGTTAAACCAGCCGAAAAATTGGCAGTTTTACTTTTTTCGTCACCTTCAGCCGGCTGTTCTACTTTGTTTCTGATGATAATGTTATTCACACCGGTCAGTGCGAGCTGCTTCATGATTTCTTGTTGGGCACCTTCACCAATGGCCAGCATGGCAATCACAGCCCCAACGCCAAAAACAATTCCCAAAATCGTAAGCATTGATCTGAGTGCATTGGCTGAAAGGGCATCAACCCCAACTTGTAAGCTTTCCTGAATATGCATATCAGTTCGGCAAGTTTACTGACAATTCCGGATTGCTCAATGACACTTCATCTCCCTCTGAGAGTCCCTCAGTAATCACTATAAAATTGTCATTTTTTGATCCGGTTTTGACTTCCGTTTTACTAAACCCAAATGTGGTTTTCTTGTAAACATAGAAAAGTCCATTTTCCTCAAAAACGGATTCAATCGGAGTAAAAAGAACCGATTTCAAAGTCTCAATAATAATTTCGTTCGAAGTCGTCATGCCGGGTTTCATGATCGAATCCTGCTTCGAAATGGCAATGACCACATCAAACACCTTTGCACTTGAATTGTTCCCTTTTGACTTCCCAACCGAAGCCACATCAACCACATCTCCGTTGTAGGAAAATTGCGGGAATGCATCAAGCTTGATGATAACTTTCTGTCCTTTTTTTATTCTCGAAATATCAACTTCATTGATTTGTGTGGTTGACTGCATGGAACTCAGATCAGGCAATTGCATAATGGGTTGATTCGGCCAAAGCTGACTTCCCTTTTCAATTTTCCGGTCAGTTGACCAGTTTTGTTCATAGACAACCAATCCGGGAATCGGGGCCTTGATCGTCAGCTTTTCAAGTTCCTTGGTTGAACTGGTTAAGGCATTCTGGGCCTGTTCAATTTTCAATTTGATCTGCGAAAGATCAGACTGACCCACAATTTGTTTTGATTTCAAACTTTGCCTGGCCCGTGAAAGTGAAATGGAATCCTGCTGATACTTCAATCCAGCAGAACGTCTTTCCATTTCGGCATCAAACTTTGACCTTTCAAGCTGCAGTTTCGAAAGTTCAAAAGCCAGAATCTGACTTTCAAGATTGGCCTGTGCGTCTTCCCTGTTTGATTGATCCTGAGCAATTGCTTTTTCCATATCAGCTTTTAAAATATTCAACTGACTTTCATTATCCTGCTGCCGTTTCAGGGTTTCTCCCGGCTCGAAAATGGCAACCACATCACCTTCATTAACAGTTGTGCCTTCAGGTACGAGATAGGTGAGTGTCATTGCGCCCCATCCAACACGTGGCGTTAAAACCGTATTTGCATTCGCAGCTCTGATTTCTCCGGGT
Organism: Bacteroidota bacterium; assembly: GCA_017303995.1. Classification (GTDB taxonomy): domain Bacteria; phylum Bacteroidota; class JABWAT01; order JABWAT01; family JABWAT01; genus JAFLBE01. Next base: position 23,376 of record JAFLBE010000051.1, read on the forward strand.
TCGGTTACCGAAACCCGAAATTCACCTTCCTGTACATTTGCCGTAAGGATTACTGTCTCATCAGTTGAGAAAAACGGCCATGAAAGCAGTAAAATCAGTGCAGAACCGATTCCGATGATATACCATTTTTTTACCGGATGAGTCCACCAGGCCATAAAACCAGGTTTCACCGTTGCCAGAAAAGATGAGAATAAAACTTTCAGTGCGTTCATTTTGTCTCCGGACGGGTAATTTCAAACAAATCGGTAACCCGGCAATAAAAATTCCCGGCCAGTCGCCCGAGCGGACTTATTTTTTTCAGGTCGATGCGGAAGTTTTCAATCACTTCATCCCGGATGTGCATCATCACAACTTCTCCGATAATAATGTTTCCGCCGCCGGGTCCGTCATTTCCTGCCGGAACAATTGCCTTCAGTTTACATTCAAATGAAACCGGAGATTCAAGAACCCGGTTGGGTTTGACCATCTTTGAACCAGCAGGTGTTAACCCCGAAATTTCAAACTCATCTGTTTCCGGCGGAAAATCTGCCGATGTGGAATTCATGGCTTCTGCAAAGTCTTCACTCACAATGTTGACCACATACTCACCGGTTTTTTCGATATTGTTAAGTGTATCTTTTCGGTCTGCGTTTGGTCCCCGTCTCAGTGGACAGAAAACCAGAGTTGGCGGAACCGTTGCTGCAATCGTAAAAAAGGAAAAGGGAGCAAGATTGGAATGCCCGGCTTCATCCATGCTGGAAACAAATGCAATGGGTCTGGGCAAAACACTGCCGGTCAGGATTTTATAACATTCCTGCTGGGAAAGGTTTTTCGGATCAAGAATCATAGGTTGTATTGGTTATTGCGATTAATTTAAGTAAACTTAGAAAGTCATGTGATGAATATCAATATCAGACCGTTCCGTGTTTAGTTTTTCGTACCTTTAGGGACAATCTGAAACCAAATTTTACAACCATCGTTATGCCAACCACGAGCGATCAAAATAAAATGCCCTCAAATACATAAGGAACAAAAAATGAAACGCGTACTTTTTTTACTGCTTTTTGCCGGAATGCTGAGCTCAGCATCTAACGGTCAGGTTCTTAAGCTCCTGGCAACTGATACCTTCTATGGCGCCGGCCTGGGCGGACTTCTCTGGACGGGAAGTGCTGCCATTGCAGGTGCAGATAATTTGTCAGGACTGGGTGGTAGTATTGGTGCAGGAATTTTAGTTGGAGCAGGAATGGGCGGGTATGATTCATACCTCTATCTTCACAACGGGAACCCTTATCGGAACGGATCAATTACCTCATCAGGAACTTCAATGCAGATTGTGACCATGGATGCATTATATGGTGGAGCAATCGGTGCCATGCTCGGCGCTGCAGTTGGACTGATTGCATCAGATTCAGGTTTTCTGAAAAGTATGGGCTATGGCTACGGTTATGGCGTCTGGACGGGAATGCTTTTTGGTGTTGTCGATGCAGTAGTTCTGGCGCAACCAGGTAAAAAAGAGTCGGCAATGATTCAGTATAAAGGGGACGGATTCTCCCTGACCAGTTTATCACCTGACTTTAGATTGTCGATGACTCAAACCCCATCCGGACCTGCAGTTGAAGCGGTTCCGATGGTCAATCTGGTTTCTGTGAGCTTTTAAAAAAAGGCAGACGGAAGTGCACCTGTAAGCCGAATTTTGTTCACCCTGCCGGTTGTTTGCCACCGGCCGGCAGGTTTGGTAATCATTGATCTGTTCACGGCATTACTACCGGAATCAAGCGGCCTACCCGAAGACACGGACGAGCAGTCCTATTGCCTTCCTACATGGCCTTGCTCCTGCTGGGGTTTACCAAGCTGAATGTGTTACCACACTCACTGGTGGTCTCTTACACCGCCGTTTCACCCTTACCCCGATTTTCATCGTGGCGGTCTGTTCTCTGTGGCACTTTCCATGGCGTCACCGCCTCCCGGACGTTATCCGGGCAGCATGCTCTGCGAAGTTCGGACTTTCCTCCTTCCCCTTTTACAGGGAACGCGATTACCCGGCGCACTTCCGGTTGCAAAAATACACTTTCTGACGGGGAATAACAGGAAATTCGGCAAGAGGTTTTTCTGCCGGTCAGGGGAAACAGACCGGCAGAATGGAATTGAACTTATTTTACTGCAAGGGCACCGTTCATGATTTCATCAAAATAAATTTCTGAAACAATGATTCGGCCGCAATGCTCACAATGGAACACACGGGTTCCCTTTTTAATCTCTGCCTGACGCTGAAGGGGTATTACCTTAAAACATCCGCCACAGGCACCACGTTGAATCTTAACAACTACTTTTCCGTCTCTTGCAGCACGGATCCGCTCATATTGATCAATCATTTTCTTGTCTGTTTTTTCAATCAGCTTCTTGCGGTCAGATAGCAGAATCCGTTCTTCGTCAAGTGTGTCACGGGTAATATCTTCCAGTTGGGCTTTACGATCTTTCAGTTCCTGTTCCAGGTGTTTAATTTTGGGATCTGCCAACAGATTAACTTTCGAGGATTCTTCCTTCTGAGCCTTTATGGCCTCAATTTTCTTGTCCATTTCTTCAGCATGTTTCGCCATGGAATCCATTTCCTTGGTGAGCGCATCGTATTCTCTGTTATTGCGTACTTCAAACTGCTGAGCTTTGTACTTTGCAGTTTTTTCTTTGGAAGCTTCTATTTCTACCCGGATTGCATCAATCTGGCCATCTGCTTCTTTTAGAAATTTTTCTGCATTTAAAACGGTTACTTTTATACCTTCAAGTTCCGCTTCGAGATCTTCAATCTGATCAGGCAAATCGCCTCTCATTATTGTTAGGTCATCAAGTTGCAGATCAAGCCGTTGCAGAAGTACCAGGGTCTTCAGGTTTTCCACGTAATTGTCTCCCCTTTAATTTATATGATATTGAATCGGATTAGTTAAAATGGTGGTTTTTTCAACCTGAAGTTCAGGGAAATCAAGTTGAATTTTATTTTTAACGGCATCAAGAACAACCACTTCAGTTTCATAGTGACCAGCATCTATAATTGAAAAAGTGGATGTCGCGCCAAAGAACTGATGATACCGGATGTCGGCAGTTACCAAACAATCAAGCTGAAGCGATGCTGCCCTTGAAATGAGATCTGAACCGGCTCCGCCACAAACCCCTACACGGCTAATAATTTGGTCAGGATTTCCTGAATACTTAATCCCTTTTGCCTGAAGAAGGGTGCTCACTGAACTTACAAAATCACGCAGGGAAACTGGTTTATCAAGAACTCCCCATGCACCGGCGCCAAACTTATCTGATGCATTTGTAAGTGAAATGAGGTTATAGGCAATTTCTTCATACGGGTGAGAAGCTCTGAGTGCAGTTAGAATTTGCTTTTCTTTCCATTTCGGAAAAATCATTTCCAGCTTGGTTTCTTTCACCTTTTCAAACTTACCAGCGTGACCAACAACCGGATTGCTCTGCTCGTTACCCAAAAAGGTACCTTCTCCGGAGCTTGAGAACGAGCAGTGGGAATAGTTTCCAATCTCACCTGCACCAGCTTCGGAAAGTGCATGCATAACGGCTTCAGTTGACTCAGAAGGAACAAAAACTTCCAGCTTACGGCTAAGTTCCTGATGCTGATCCAGAAGGGATATGGAGGTTAGTCCGATTTTTTCAGCCAAAACGGTACTCACCCCGCCAAAAATAAAATCAAGGTTGGTGTGGGCAGAGTAAATGGTAATATTGTTTTGGATGGCGGTAAAAACGAGTTGTCCGGTTGGTTCTGCAGGACTTATTGATTTGAGCGGATTGAAAAGAAGCGGATGGTGAGAGATGATGAGGTTTGCGTTTAAGGCGATTGCTTCGGCAAGCACCTTCGGCGTGAGGTCCAGACAAAGCAGAATTTTTCTGACTTCCTGTCCGGTGTCCCCAAGTTGAAATCCGGTATTATCTCGGTCCCAACCGATATCTGCCGGAATCCAATGATCCAGTGTTTTGATTACATCCCTGATTTTTGTCATCTATTAGAAAAAAAATGCACGATTAAGGCGTGCATTTAGTGAGTGTGGCTTTTGCAGCCTGTAGTGCCCAAGAAGGGATTCGAACCCTTACACCGGAACCGGCACTAGACCCTGAATCTAGCGTGTCTACCAATTTCACCACCTGGGCAGGTTTCAGAATTCAAAGGTACTATTATATGCGATTTTAGTCAAGTTTAGCCCCGACAAAATCCTTTATTATTTGAATCCTGTTTTTTAAACCCATATCGAAATGAAACTGGCCATATCAATATCAGGATGAAAATGATTTTTCTTTAAAATTTGAATATCAGGCCAAGAAAACCCAAGTAATCCGGAATAAAAGTAATACACAAATGCACGTTTTATTACGTTTTTACCCACTTTTTATCAAAGCTAAGGGGTATTTGCTTATCTTTCCTTATCTGGAGTTAAAATTAAACAGTAAAAACTACTCTTTATTACTGCTATATATATAATAAATAATAACTTACCACCTGAAACAACTATTTTTTTAGTCAATGTGAACATTCTAATCAATTATAGTTGATTTTTTGGCACGGGCATTGTTACCTTTGTAACGTTAGCAGCTGGTAATCTACATACAGCAGCTATCACACCTAAAAAAACCTCGTTCTAAAACCTACCTTATACTCGGGATCAAAGCCGGGCTGTGCAACGCAGTCCGGCTTTTTATTTTTATACCTTTTCCGAACCCATTTTAATCAAATTGTGTTGAAACTGAACGTTTAAAGTTCGCATTTGTGAAAAAAAGTAAGCCTAAACTTTCTTTTTGTTCAGTTTTTCATGATTTTAAGATTTTAAATACTAATCGCAATTACTTGTTAACATTTTGATTCGAGGATTCTACCCTTATGCCTGATACCGCAAAGCTTATTCTGGGCGAAAAATCTTACGACCTACCGGTAATAACCGGAACCGAAAATGAGAAAGCCGTCGACATTACCACCCTCCGTAATGTTTCCGGTTATATTACAATGGATTCCGGCTTTATGAATACCGGTGCCGCTGTTTCCAATATTACTTATCTCGATGGGGAACTCGGGATTCTTAGATACCGTGGCATCCCAATTGAACAGTTGGCTGAACAGTCAACTTTCGTAGAAACTGCCTACCTTCTTATTTATGGCACGCTGCCAAATAAAGAGCAGCTTGGAAAGTGGTCTCAGGCGCTGACCGAAAATAGCTACATCCATGAAGATATGAAGCATTTTTTTGATGGATATCCGTCAACGGCTCACCCAATGGCCATCCTGTCTTCCATGGTAAGTACACTTTCAATTCACAACTCCTGGGCACTGAAGCCCAACCTGAATGAAGATGAAAAGTACCGGATGTTTGTGCTGTTATTAGCTAAAATGCGTACCATTGCAGCTTATTCATACAAAAAATCAATTGGTGAACCTTACATTTACCCAACTGATAATTTCAGCTATTGTGCAAATTTTATGAACATGATGTTTGCTCACCCAAGCCGGCATTATGAAGTGAATGAAACCCTTGTAAAGGCGCTAAACCTGATTTTTGTCCTTCATGCCGACCATGAGCAAAATTGTTCAACCTCGACGGTAAGGCTGGTAGGCAGCTCAAAAGCTAACCTGTTTGCGACAATTTCCGCAGGTATTGGTGCATTGTGGGGTCCACTCCATGGCGGCGCAAATCAGGAAGTCATTGAAATGCTTGAGCAAATCCGTGATGACGGCGGAAATGTGAAGAAATGGGTCGAAAAAGCAAAAGATAAAGATTCGGGTTTTCGTTTGTATGGATTTGGTCACCGGGTTTACAAAAACTTTGACCCACGTGCCAATATCATTAAGAAATCTGCGAATGAAGTTCTTCATGCGCTCGGAATTGATGATCCGCTGCTTGAAATTGCAAAAAAACTCGAAGAAGCAGCCCTCAGTGATCAATACTTCATTGATAAAAAATTGTACCCGAATGTCGACTTTTATTCAGGAATTATTCTCAAAGCAATGGGGATTCCGGTTAATATGTTCACAGTGATGTTTGCAATCGGAAGGTTACCCGGCTGGCTCGCTCACTGGAAAGAAATGGTTGAGGCACCTGATTTCAAAATCAACCGCCCGCGGCAGATTTATAACGGACCTGCAATTAATAATTACATCCCGTTAGATCTTCGGAAGTAAAACAAAAACGCCGGTCATTGACCGGCGTTTTTGTTTAAGGCAGTTTTAGAAATTTAAATAATTGATCTTGGTCCGGTCACCCCATCTACTTGCGTTCATTGCCAAACGCAAACCCCACTGTTGTTGCCATTTCTCAGTCTAAAGCCGGGGATTTGTAAACACCAGTCTTTTTTCATCCTGACGTTCCGTAAAACGTACAGCGTACCACGTATCACCCGACTTACCACTTATAACTTGCCACCTGTAACTATTCATATCTAAGTGCAGCAATCGGATCAAGATTAGCGGCCTTATAGGCTGGATAAGAACCAAACACCACCCCAACCAGGCTGCAAATCACCACACCGATAAATGCCCACAAATATGGGAAATAAGCAGGAACTTCCATTAACAGGGAAACCAGATTCCCGGCAACTGCCCCGAGGAAAATACCGGCAATTCCCCCGATCTGACAAATAATAATGGCTTCAGAAACAAACTGAAACATGATATTTGATCTGGTTGCTCCAACGGC
>JAFLBE010000052.1 GCA_017303995.1 Bacteroidota bacterium
GAAAAAGGGATGCCCATTTCCGCCCGGAATGAGTGCATAGCATTTGCAAAAATCGGTGGCCGGGCGGTTTTGGTTGGTGGTGATCGTTACCCCGGGCTGGCACCCGGGGCTACCAAGAGGTCACCCCGCCGGGGTTAAGGATTGGAATTTCTGCCAGAATCAGGGAAAGTGCGGTTGCGACTTAAAAACCGCCGACAGCACGAGCCGCACCCGCTTTCAGTGGCTGAACGCTGGCGGATGTTACCCAACACGCGATCCGCCACTTATTCCGGATGCCCGGCGCACGGAGGGATTGTAAAGGTTTTTGGGCTTTTGGGTAGAGACGTTGCACGCCACGTCTCTGAATTTCGCATTTCTACCCTTCTCCCCTGGGAGAAAGTGGCCCGTCCCGCAAGCGGGAACGGGACGGATGAGGTCATATCGTCCGTGGAAAATGGATGTTCATTTTCGCCCGGAATGAGGGCATAGCATTTACAAAGATCGGTGGCCGGGCGGGTTTGGTTGGTTGTGAGGGAAAATGCATTTTTGTAGAGCCACGATGCTTCGTGGCTCTACTCAGGGTTTTGCAAATTTTGGGGATTTGTAAAATCTTAACCCCAAGCAATTCAGATTTGAATCAGTTCAATGTGGGCTGAATCGGTGAGGCTTTTGATGCGGTGAAGTTTGTATGGTTTGTGGTAAAATATTCTTTTTATTCCTGAATTGATCAGGGTTTTCAGGCAATGATAACACGGTGAGGCAGTGATATAAATATCTGAGCCGTCAATCATCGTTCCATTTTTTGCTGCCTGTGTGATGGCATTGATTTCAGCATGAATGGTTCTGAAACAGTTTTCTTCAACATTGCCATCCTGATCGGTTGAGGTGTAAACCAAACATCCCACATCAGTACAATGTGGTTCTCCCTTCGGACTTCCATTATATCCCGTGGCCAGAATGGAACGGTCTTTTACAATCACGGCGCCAATTTTTGCACGGTTACAGGTTGACCGCTCAGAAACCATATCTGCAATACGGATGAAGTATTCATCCCAACTGATTCTTGAATCAGACATATTTTTCTTTCAAACTATAATAAGTGACAAGTCGAGCACAGCGAAGATCCCGAACTCTTTCGGGAGGACGAATTACGGGTAAAAGACAAATTCAATCACCACAATTACAAATATTTTTGAGAACGATACCAGTCAAGAGTTTCTTTCATTGAAGCTCCGGCCGGCCGGAATGTAAACCCAAAAGTAGTTTCTGCTTTTTTCCCGGTTCCCCAGAAAAAGTAATGATGAAGCCTCGATTTTTCAACTGTGAATGGCATTTTTATCCCAAGAAGGCTTTCCATTCCTTCAAAAAAATAACCTAACCCTTTATAAATAAACCCGGGAAGGGTTTTTCTTTTCTTACGGGTTCCCGTTACCAGATCAACATAGTGTCCATAGGTATAGTTTTCAGAAATCAGAATGTATCTCTCACCAGATTTTCCCTTTTCGAGTGCCTCAACGGCAACCCAGGCCACATCTCTCACATCCACCAAACCAATTCCCCCATCAGGCACCAGTGTCGAGTTTCTTAATGCCAGTTTCAGGTTTTTCAAAGTGGATTTTCTCAAGTCATCCGGACCAATAATATTTCCCGGACTTAAAATAATTCCTTCAAGTCCTTCAACAGAACCTCTCATGACTTCATGATCGGCATGATATTTCGAAATCGAGTAGTTGATCCGCAAAGACTTCAGGTTGTACATGAACTCTTCATCAATCACGCCTTCACCATAATGTGCACCGGTTGATGCAATTGACCCGATGTGAACAAACCTCTTGATTCCCTTCACCAAAGCTGCATTGACCAGATTCCGTGTGCCGGTACTGTTACTTTCAAACAAATCAGTTTTGCGGGATTTTCGGAAGGAAATCACAGCGGCGCAATGAATAACTGACGTGCAACCCTCTAAAAGTTCACACAAAAATTCAGGATCAGATAAATCACCGGAAACCTGTTCAACATCAGAAAACTCTGGTGCCAGTCTATTTTTGTTTACCAAGGCCTTGACCGGAATCTGCCTGCGACGTAATTCTCTAAGAACATGCGAACCCAGAAACCCTGAACCGCCGGTGACAACTACTTTCAATTCACTCATCCAATTCTCATCAGAATACTATTTTTTTCAACATTTTGCTTTTCAGTAACCAGAATCCGGCTAACTTCTCCGGCGATTGGTGCCTTGACATCATTCTCCATTTTCATGGCTTCCAAAACGAGAATGGTTTGTCCTTTTTGAACGACGCCACCTTCAGTAACCAATATTTTTGAAACCAATCCCGGCATGGGGGCTTTAATATCCGCAAAAGTTTGGGTTTCACGATTTACCTGTTTCATGTGAGAAACCAAACGGTCACGTTCATCTTCAACTACAAGCGGAAAAGTGTGATTTTTATAAACGAGGAATTTTTCCCCATTCTGTTGATAAATCTCAAACACATAACTTTTGGTTCCGATGAGAGCAGAAAACCGGTTTGCATCAAGCGGAACAAGATCAATTGTCTGGCGGTTTCCATTTTCTGCTGTTTCCAGAAATCCGGTCACATGCAGATTGTATTCCTGATCTTTTATTTTTACAAGATATTTCATTTTACTTTCTCCTGACCTTCCACAGGTTCAGACTTCCCTGTTTCTCTGCCCCATTTCCTGAAAGTGAAGGTTCACTTTTTTCTTCCCGGATGAACCAGTGAATGGCATTCAAACCGCCAATGGCAAGATTCTGAATCGTTTCAGGATCATCAATTTCGATATGCTCAGGTTTGAAATAATTCTGTATAAAATGGGTATCGAAATTTCCTGATTGAAAGACCGGATGTTTCATTACAAACTGACAAAACGGAAGCGTTGTCTGAACACCCGACAACGTATATTCTTCGAGTGCACGGCACATTCTGGCAATTGCACCGTTGCGATCCCGATCCCAGGTGACCAATTTTGAAATCATTGGGTCAAAATGGACTGAAACTTCCATTCCGTCTACGATTCCGGAATCAACACGAACGCCGGGTCCGGTTGGGACTCTGTGAAGGTGAACCATTCCCGTATCCGGCAGAAAATTATTCATCGGATCTTCGGCATAAACCCGACATTCAACGGCATGTCCATTAATTTTTAAATCCTTCTGCTCAAACCCCAGAGTTTCCCCTTCTGCAATCCGGATCTGCTCCCGAACCAAATCGAGTCCGGTAATGAGTTCAGTAACCGGATGTTCAACCTGAAGGCGTGTATTCATTTCGAGGAAGTAGAAGTTACGATGTTTGTCAACCAGAAACTCAACCGTTCCGGCACCGTAATAGGTGCCGATTTTTGCAACTTCAATGGCAGCCTCGCCCATTTTTTGCCGCATTTCAGGCGTTAAAACTGAACTTGGTGCTTCTTCAATCACCTTTTGGTGTCTGCGCTGAATGGAACATTCCCGCTCAAATAAGTGGACTGTGTTTCCGTGCTGATCCGCCAAAATCTGAAATTCGATGTGGCGTGGATTTTCAAGATATTTTTCGATGTAAACCCGGCTGTCACCAAAAGCATTTCTGGCTTCGTTCTGTGAAGCGTGCATTGATTTTTCGAAATCTGCCGGATCGTGAACAATGCGCATTCCCTTTCCGCCACCACCTGCCGATGCCTTTATCAAAACCGGATAGCCAATTTCTGCTGCAAGTCTTTTTGCTTCAGTCAAATCTTCAATAGAATCTTCTGTTCCCGGCGCAAGCGGGACTTTTGATCCTTTAAGTAATTTTCTTGCCGTGGTTTTATCACCCATTTTTCTGATGGAATCGGCACTGGGTCCGATAAAAATAATTCCGGCAGCTTCAACCGCTTCAGCAAACAGAGCATTTTCAGACAAAAATCCGTAACCCGGGTGGATGGCATCAGCCCCGGTTAATTTGGCAGCAGCAATAATTTTGTCGATCACCAGATAGGTTTCAGATGATTTCACGCCATTTAGCGAAACTGCTTCATCAGCCATTCTGACGTGGAGCGATTTTCGGTCAGTTTCAGAAAAAACGGCAACCGTCTGAATTCCCAGATCTTTACAGGTTCTGATTATTCTGACCGCAATTTCTCCCCGGTTGGCAACGAGGACTTTTTTAATTCGCTTCATGGCTCAACCCTTTTGTTTCGGACCTAAGAACCGGCCGATCAGTAAAATAATGAGCGACGTTAAAATCCCAAGCCCAAAACTCAATCCAAATAGTTGAAAATCAGCGAATTGCCAACCATGAAAAGCATCATAAATCATGGAACTAACCAGCAGAAAGGCAAACAGGAAGGCATAATTTAAAAGTGAGGGCGTCATGACAGCAGAAAATTTAAGGTGCCGGTATCCGATAAGATAAACCACAATAATCATAAAAAAGCCACCAATTGATGCACTTGACATGTGGAAAATGATTAAAAAGCTGATGGTCCCGGTTCTGATCAAAACATCTTCAAAGCTCAATTCTTCAAGACTGAATTTGATGAGCATGGTAATGACCATCAGAACACCAATAACGACAAGTGCGCTAAAAAGTTTTTCCCATAAATCGTGGTCAAATGCAGGTTTGATTTCTTTTGATTTTCCGGCCATAAGAGTAGTTTATTCGATTTGTTTGGTTTCAGTTGAAGCGTCATCAGCGGCAGAAAGCATCCATTTTTCAAGGAGACGATCAGGCAGACTGGTAATAAACCGGGAGGGTTTGGTGAAATAATTGTTAAACTGACGGTGAAACTGGATTCCGGGATAAACCAGATACAGATTTTCCTTTGCCCTGGTCACTGCCACATAAAACAATCTGAGTTCTTCATCCAGATCTTCTGTTTTATCGAGGGTAAAAGTAGAGGGCAAAATTCCGTCGAGCAAATCCATCACAAAAACAGAGTGCCACTCAAGTCCTTTTGAAGAATGGATGGTTGAAAGAATCAAAGGCGCTTCATCGGCATGGGTGCCCAGGGTATCTTCCTGCGTAAATGAAACCGGATCCAAAGCCAAATGTGAGAGAAAAGATTCTATTGAAGAAAACTTCAGGCTTACGGCCTGGAAAGCGTCAAGATCTTTTTCCCGTTTCGGGTAGTCTTCAAAATATCGCTTTTCAAAAACAGGACGATAAAACCTGATCAATTCATCAACAATTGCTTTAAATTCTTTGTCTGCAGTCCAGGCGGTAAGCGTATCGAGTAAAAGGGTAAGTTGGGTCCGGTAACGGGGCGAAACCATTTCAGAAACCCGGTTATCAATTCCTGATTCTTCCAGCATTCTGATGATATCATCGGCTGACTTCGGACCAATGCCATCCACCATTTGTAAAACCCGGTTCCAGCTTACGACATCTTTCGGATTCATCAGCAACCGAAGGTAAGAAATCATGTCTTTGATGTGAGCCGATTCTGCAAACTTATTTCCACCCCGTTTTTCAAAAGGGATATGATTGGCGTTGAGCTCCAGTTCCAGACTGTAACTGTTTCTGGCACTGCGAAATAAAACCGCCTGCTGGGAAAGCGGAATTCCCTCTTCGCGCAGATCGAGAATTCTGGAAATAATAAACTGATTCTGATAATTTTCATCAGGGGCCGTTATCAGAACCGGAAGTTGCCCTTCAGGTTTTTTCGTAAAAAGGGTTTTTTCAAATTTTTCGGCTGCCTGACTCATCACCGAATTTGCAACATCAAGAATCGGCTGAACGGAACGGTAATTTTCTTCGAGTTTAAAAACGGCTGCGTTGGGGTATCTTTCCGGAAATCCAAGGAAATTTTTAAAATCGGCTCCACGAAATTTATAAATGGATTGCGCATCGTCTCCAACAACCATCAGATTTCCATCCGGACCTGCAATCCGTTCAACCAGTTCGGCCTGAACTGGATTGGTATCCTGATATTCATCCACCAGAATGTATTTAAACCGTTTGTTCAGTGCCGTTCTGACTGATTCATGATCCCGTACCAAATCACGGCAAAGAAATAATAAATCATCATAATCAGCCAGAGAATATCGTTTTTTATGATCCTGATAACCGGTAAACAATTTCTCAATAGGATCGAGAAGATGTTGAAACTGAGGATATTCTGAATTTATGATGTCTTCAATTGGCCGACCGGTATTCCGGTGAGAAGAAAAAATGTCTAGAAGGGTACCTTTTTTGGGAAATCGGGTTTTGGGTAGATTTTGAAGGAGCTGATTTCTGAGCAGATCAACACGATCCTGTGCATCACCCTTATCTAAAATGGTAAAGTTCGCACCGTAGCCGATATGATGCCCAAATTCTCTAATAACAAGATTTGAAAAAGAGTGAAAAGTACCACCGGTAACCTGACCTCCGGCCTGGTTAAAGGCAGAAACACGTGCCAGCATATGTTCAGAAGCTTTTCGTGTGAAGGTCAGCAGTAAAATTGAATTGACAGGAATTCCCTTTTCAAGAAGCCAGGCAACCCGGTAAACCAGTGTTTTGGTTTTTCCTGTTCCGGCACCGGCAATAATAACTGATGGACCACCAGAATGCATGACGGCAGCCTGCTGTTGCGGATTAAGATCCGCCATCCAATCGGGGATTTCAGATGATTTTGAACCAGGAAGGGTTCGGAGTGTGTAAACCTTTTGCATTTAAGCAAGTTACGAACCGGAAGGACTAAAAAAAAATACAGGTAAGTATGGAAATTGAAGGTAAAAAAAAAGCCAGTCAATTTTGACTGGCTTTTTAAAAACAAATTCGTTTTTTCTTACAGTTGGTAAGTAACACCAACATAGATCTGGGAGCTGGTCATTGTCCAGTCATAGGATCCTTTAACTCCAAATCCAAAATCATAATCATAGGTAACAGGCATATTGATATATCTGTAACCAGCAAATCCTGAAAGTTTTTCAGCAAACTTGTAGGTAGCACCACCACCAAAGCCATATGAAAATCCACCATCAAAATCCTTTGCAGCATCGCCAGTATGGGAAGTCATACCTAGAAGGACTTCTGCATATGTATCTAAATTTTCAACCTTAGGATCATAGTGATATGTTCCACCAGCAAGAATTGCCATTGAATTCCAATCGGTTCCAACAGGAATATAAAGTACATCAGCAACAATACCAATGTTGTCCATAAGCATATATTCAGCACCAGCACCAAATCCAAAACCGCCATCTGCATTAGCTGCACCGGTTCCGCTAAGGCTTACGCTATTTAAAACTGATAATTGACCATTTACGGTAATTTTACCTTTTTGAGCGAAGGAAGCTGAAGCTACCATCAGAATCAAAGCAATTGCAAGAAGTTTCTTCATTTTTCGTTATCCTTTAATTGTGGTTGAGTTTACAAAAGTACACGAACAAAGTTACGCAAATCCGGGCTGTTAAAACTTCCCCCAAAAGGGTGATTTTTCTTTGCCCTGACAAATATAAGTTCTTGTTTTATATAAGTAAAGACCCTTTTGACCTATTTGTCAATATTTGCCACCGAAAGTAAACATAGCTGAGACACCCAGGTTAAAGAAACTGTAAGTTCCAAGCAGATAATCAGCACTGACATCAATTGCAAACCAGTCGGTCAGAGGCATTTGAGCACCGCCCTTAAGGGCAAAACCATAACCAAATGATCCAAGTGATGAGACTGTCGAAGCAAGATTTCCACCGATAACATAAGAAACCCCAATACCCACGCCAGCATACGGATCAACCAATGGAACCATGTCTTTAAATGTATACCTCAGTGTATTAACAACTGTCAGGGCGTTACCAGCATCTGCATCTTCAGGTTCGATTTTGGTTAGTTTTTTAACTCTGCTTTTATAGTCATCTGTAAAAGATGAAAGTCCGTAGGAAATAAACACATCGTTGTGAAGGTTCGGAATGGCGCTGAAAAGTCCGAAAAAGCCACCAACCGGTGTTTTAAAACGTAGTCCGATATGAGGCGTGACACCATATGTTTCTCCGTAATCACCTGTCGGAGTCAGCAATCCGGCTGTAATGCCGTAAGCAGAACCTTTTTCCTTTTTTTCGGGAGCAGCAGGTGCTGTAGTTTCCTGGGCGGATACCTGCAGAGAAATAAACAGCAGGGTAAATAACGAAAGCATTGTTTTCATGTGAGTTTCCTTGTTTTGATTAGACAAAACAAAGTTAATCAACTTTCAACAGGATCGAAATAACCTGAAAGGGGGATTTTTATTTTTTGAATTTCACAACGGTAACGCCGGTACTTCCTTCATACCATTCACCAAGGCCAAATTCATCGATATAATCCATTTCTTTCAGGTGGATGTGGATTGCCTTTCTGAGTGCACCGGTTCCTTTTCCATGTACGATACGAACCGATGGCAGTTTGTGGAAATAGGCCTTGCTGAGATAAAAATCGAGCTTATCAAGAGCTTCTGTAACAGTTAACCCGAGCAAATGAATTTCACTTGCCATTTCAACGGTAAAATCTGACGGTGAAGTCTGAGGGGCAGATAACCGTGGTTTTGGATTCGTTCCCTTAACCAGATCCCGAACCGGAATTTTCATTTTAAAATTGCCAACCTGAACCGTTGCCACATCCTGTTCAACCGAGAGAACTTCGCCGTTTTGGGAAGTTGACTTTACACGAACCTGATCCCCCTTTGAAACCGAAATGAGTTCACCAGGATCTTCAGCTTCAACTTTGTCTTCCGTTTTTGCAATGGTTTGAAGGACTTGCTTTTCAACTTTTGAAAAATCGATATGTTTTTCCTTTTTCAAGGCTTCAATCTGCTGAAAAACAGATCGCTTCAGGTTTTCAATTTCAACCTGAACCTGACTTCGTAAACTGGCTTTCAACGCTTTTTCACGGCTTTTCAGATCTCGTAAAGATTCAGCAACCTGAGTTTCACGGTTTCTTACTTTTTCAATTTCAGTCTGTAGTTCTTTACCTTTCGAAACAACGTCGTTCAGGCGTTTTTCGAGTTCCAGATTTAATTTTTCGATGGTTGCAGAACCGGTTCCCAATCTCTTTCTGGCATTTTCAAGCAGGTGCGGATCCAGTTCCATTCTTTCTGCAAGTTCAAGTGCGAATGAACTTCCGGGAATTCCCTTTCTGAACTCATAGGTCGGAACCAGTTTATCAGTATCAAACACCATCGACCCGTTTTTCAGCTTTGGGTGTTCCTGTGCAAAAACCTTCAGATCCGGGAAGTGACTCGTTACAATACCATAGTAATTTCTTCTGATAAACGTTTCAATCAGTTCAATTGCCAAAGCCTGTCCTTCAATCGGGTCAGTTCCCGAGCAGATTTCATCAATCAGAACCAAACTACCATCCAACTCGGCAGAAACGAGAATTTCTTTAATTGACCGGATGTGTCCGCTGAAGGATGACAAATCATCAGAAATTGACTGTGAATCACCAATAACCGTAAAAACTCCCGTCACCATCGGGAAAACAGAATCAGATCCAACCGGAACCGGCAAACCGGACTGAACCATCAGCTGAAGCAGTCCAACAGTTTTCATGGCCACTGATTTTCCGCCGGCATTCGGACCCGAAATGATCACAAACTGTTCGCCCTCAGTCCCAAGCGTCAGATTGAGCGGAATTGTGGGCAGTTTCTTTTCTTTTCTGGAAAGGAACAACAGCGGGTGATAGGCAAACTGAAGTTTCCATTCAATTTTATCTGACAAACCGGGCATGACCACATGAAAAGGTTGAAGAAATTCAGCTTTTGCCTGAATCTCGTCCAATTCAATCATGATGACTTCAATTTCTTTAAGTGCTGAAGAATGAAGTCTGATGTCATCACTCAGAATACTCAAAATCCTGAAAATTTCCTTTTTCTCTTCACTTCTGAGTTCAAATAGATCATTATTCAGCTCAACCAATTCCTGAGGTTCAATAAAGACTGTTTGGCCGGATCCAGAAATATCGTGAATGAAGCCTTTGATTTTCCGTTTATGTTCAGCCAAAACCGGTAAAACCAACCGACCGTTTCTGATGGTCATTTGCTGACCGCCCAGCATTTTTTCTTTGAGAAAATGGGTAAGAATATCCTGAGAACGATGGGTGATTTTCGATTGAAGCCGTCTGAGTTCCCGTCTGATGTCACCCAGTTCGGTTGACGCCGAATCTAAAACTTCCCCATTGTCATCGAAAATTTTTCGAAATCTTTTAATCAGTTCAGTTAAGGGTGATTGTCCTCTCAACACCATAAAAAGCGCCGGAAAGGAAGCTTGTCCGGTTGAAATGGAATGATAAAGCAAACTGTGGGTTTCAACGAGAGATCTCATAATGAGCAGGTGCTCAATCGGAATCACTTTCCCGGGGATTACCCAGGAATTATCAACACCGGTCAGATCGACCCAGCCAGACCTGCCAAGGGTTCCAATTTCCCTGATAAAACGCCACGCTTCATAAACCTCGGTCATTCTGCCAATAACTTCAGCAGAATTTGTGAGGCATGAAAGTGCTGAAACAGCAGATTTTGCTTTTGGTGTCTGGCAATTTTCAGCAATCAGGCTGGTAAGAACCGGAAATTCAAGTTGAGTAAGAGAAGACGGAGAAGAAAGGAAGGAATTCATTTCAGTTGGAATTGCCGGAAGGCTTCCTCAAGATTAAAACGGGTAGAAACTTCTTCGGTGACCTGATGAACGACGGGGTAAACAACCGATCTGCTTGTAATTTCTTTATCCGGCCAGTTAAAAAGGGAAAAGGCGATATCAAGAACCAAAAGAAAAACAAGAGCTTTCAATCCGCCCAATACTCCACCAAGAACAGCATTGGTAACAGGTGAAAAACCGATCCACTCAGACGTTTCAATCCAGGAACCAGCCAGTTTAAAAACAATATAAACACCCAGAAAAACGAGAATCATGCCGGTAAATGGTGATATCGATTTGATTCCGGGAAGGTAGACAGAAAGACTGACATCAGCCTGATTGCCAAATTTCATGGCAAGAAAGTAACCGCAGATCAGTCCTGCAAAAGAAAAAACCTGAGTCCAGAATCCTTTAAATCCACCGGTAAGAATTCCCAGACCCAGAATACCGATAAAAACCCAATCAAGCCAAACTAAATCAGCCACCTAACAGACCTTTTAACAGATCCTGAACCAATTTACCATCCGCACGGCCTTTAAACTCTTTCATGGCAACAGGCATGACTTTACCAAGATCCTTCATGGTTTGAGCGCCACTTTCGGCAACAAGAACAGTCAAACGGGCTTTCACTTCAGCTTCGGTCAATTGTTTCGGAAGAAATTCCATCAGAATTTCAAGTTCACTGGCTTCTTTTGCTGCCAGTTCCAACCGGCCGGCATTGGTAAATTGCTCAATGGAATCCCGCCGTTTTTTGCCAAGGTTATTCAGAACTGCAAATTCTTCACCTTCATTAAGTTCAGCAACACCACCCTGACGCATAGAAATTTCTTTTTCAAGCAAAGCAGCTTTTACTGAACGAAGGGTATCAAGACGGACCTGATCTTTAGCCCGCATGGCATCTTTAATTTTCTCGTTGATCGTATCTTTTAAGCTCATAGCAAAACCTTTAAAATTTAAATGAAAAATTGATTGAAAAAGGTTGAACCTTTTCTGATTGCAAAGCCCGGAGTTTAAATAACTTGACTTTATTCGTCAGGCAAAGTTCAACAGATTCATTTTGAATGGATGAGTTGGTTACAACAACTTCTGAAACTTTCCCATCGGGCAGAATATTAAAATTAACTCCAAACGTGTAAGTCTTACTTCTGTCAATGGCTGCATCAAGATCAAAACAGGCAGAAAGACTTCCCTGCTGTGAGGAACAAAACTCAATAATTTCCTCTTTGGAACGGATTTGATCAGTTCCTGCCTTTGCAGTCAGCGGCATAAAGTCATAAGGAATATCCAACCAAACGGGTTTGTCAGTTTCTACCCGCGGGGTCTTCCATTTTTTGATTTTTGATTCAATACAGGTAAGCAACTCCTGGCTGCCCAAACTATCTTCTACAACCTGAACGTCTTCAACAAAACCTGCTGGATTCAGTTTAATTCTGAGTTTAACCCAGCCCTGGAGTTCAGGAACTTTGATTTTTACATTCTCATAGCATTCCGTTATTTCCAGATTTTTCAGGGAAACAAATTCATTTAATTCATTTGCATCCCAAAACTTGGAAATTTTGACATCAGGTTCGACAGGAGCATTGATTTCTGCTTCTTGTGATTTTGGAGTTGGTGCTGTGGTCTGCTGACTGCCAGAACAGGCAGTCAAGAGAAGAACAAGGCTTAAGTAACTGAAATAGTTGGCCATTTGACTGCAATTATGGTTATGTCATCACTTTGTGGTGCGGTGCCGGCATGAAGTTGGACGTTACCCTGAACCCGGTCAGAGAAGTCCCGTGAAGATTCGGAATCCCAGATTTTGATCAGTGTCATCAGGTTTTCTTCACCAAATTCAACACCTTCCGGATTCATAGCTTCTGTCACACCATCCGTAAAAATAAACAATCGTTCGCCCGGTCGGAAATCAATTTCACCCATTTCGTAAGGAATAAACGTTGGCATGATGCCAAGTATAAGTCCACCAAGGCCCAATTCAAATAATTCACCGTTTTTTTCATGGTAGGGCGGGTTGTGACCGGCATTTACATAGGTGAATTTTTGGGCGGATGTATCAATTATCCCCCAGAAAAAAGTAATAAATTTATCCGCTGCCGTATTTTGATAAATGATATCGTTGATTTTACTGGTCATTTCAGAAAGTGTAAGCGGAAACTGAACCAGAATTTTTATCATCGACTGAAGATTAGCCATCAGTAAACTGGCTGGCGTCCCTTTTCCGGTAACATCAGCTATGGCGACAAGAATCCGGTTTTCATCCAGCCGGAAAACATCAAAATAATCACCACCGACTTGTTTGCTGGGTACGTTTACTCCAAAAATATCAAGAGGAGTATACCCTTTGAAAGATGAAGGTAAAAGTGCGTTTTGGATATCACGGGCAATCGAAAGTTCATTCTCCATCTGCTGTTTCTGAAGCGCCTCATTGAAATTGGCGATGTTTGAACAGGTTAATTCAAGCAGATGAGAAAGTGAATGATAAAAATCGAGTTCAGTCGTGTTTAAAACCTGAATGGCTGGTGATTGTTTGAGCACAATCATCCCTTTATTTGCCTGAGTCAAAGGAATAATAAGTAAATCACCGTTTGGCTTCGGATAAAAAAGCGGGTAATCAGGATCATTTACAGGCAGGATAAAAAGATCCTGATTAAAATCCCGGTTCCAGATCAGATTTTTTGTTTGAATTCCGGCGCCCTTGTGGTAAACGTAATGAAATTCTCCCGGTTCAGTTTGATGAAAAATGGTCACGCCATTAAAAAGTCCCTGCCCAAGAACGGTTAGAGAGAACAGGCTGAAAACAGAGCGTGGCTCAAGTATTCCGTTAATTTCTTTGCTGAGCTCATACAGGGTTCGAAGTTCCTGAACTTTTCTTGCGAGCACCGAACGGGCATTTTTTATTTCCTGAAACCGCATTGAATTTTCAAGTGCCCCTGCCGAAAACTGAAGAATGGATTCGATAAAAAAGGTTTCTGATTCGCTGAATGGCCGGTTGGCAAGGGATTTTCCCAATAAAAGAAAACCAATTTTATTCCCGTTTGAAATCAAATCATGCCGGGTCATTTGTTGGGACTGGGCAACTGATTCCAATTCACTTTCAGTCATGATTTCTGGTAAAGAAGGCCGGAATGACCCTTTTGCAGCAACGGTTTGAATGATTCCGGTATTTGAAAGGTCAAGTAAATGAAGACTGCAGCGACTGACCAGTAATTTCCCCATCAGGGTTCTGAGGATGTGCTGCGAAATGAAGGAAAGATCGTAAGTTGAATTGAATAACCGGGAGGTTTCAAAAAGGGACTTCAGGTCGAGAGAACTGCTGTCACCAGTTATCATGATTTTTTAAGTTCTTTGATAAGCGTAATCAGATTTTTGTCATTTTTACGGTCATATCTGACTTCATCCATTAAGGATCTGATGAGGTGGATACCAAG
Source organism: Bacteroidota bacterium (assembly GCA_017303995.1). GTDB lineage: Bacteria > Bacteroidota > JABWAT01 > JABWAT01 > JABWAT01 > JAFLBE01. The sequence goes on from JAFLBE010000052.1 coordinate 13,966, forward strand.
TCCGCCACGTTTTTTTTGCTTGATAAAAGTTCCAAGATCGGGCTGATGATATTGACCCGGATCAAACGGAAGGCCAGAATCGGTAATTTCAACGACAAGTTTGGTTCCGTCCCATGAAACAGAAATCCCGATATCCTGGGTTGGGTCGTTCTTATACGAATGTTTCATGACATTCGTGCAGGCCTCATCAACTGCCAGCTGAATCTTATAAACGGTATCATCAGCAAAACCTGCAGTTCGTGCACTAGCCGACACGAAGTCACGAATGACTTGCAGGTTTGTTGTCGCACTGTTTAGTCTGATGGCATCATTCTGCATTTAGATTTCCTCAGACCTTGAATTTTTCAATAGCTTCAAGTTCAGACCGGGTAATGTCATAAAGAACCGGAAAACCAAGCAGATCAAAAACGGTATAAACCTTATCGGTCATTTCACATAATTTAATATCGCCTGACTGCTCTCTCACATCTTCAATGTAGGCCATAAAAACTCCCAGTCCGGCAGAGGCTATATAATTTAAATTACTGAAATTAACGACAATGCGTGTAAAACCGGCATCAATCAGCTCTTTAAGCTGGTCTTCAAGTTCATTGGAGTTGTGTGCATCCAGATAACCCGAAAGATTTAAAATTTTAATATTCCGGTCTTCCCGGATTTCAATGCTAAAGTTGCTCATATCATTTACCTTTTACTTCATGCCCAACCATTTTGTTACAACAAGGGTGAGGTCATCATTTGCCTTCCCGTTCCAGATAAAAGTGTTCACTTCTGAAATCAGGCAGTCAAGAATTCCTTTTGCAGACAAATTGCGGTTTTCAATAATTACTTGTCTTAACTTTTCATATCCAAATTCATCCATATTCTCATTCATTGCCTCAACAACACCATCAGAATATAAAACACAAATATCGCCAACTTCCAGCTGAATTTCAGTTTCTGCCATTTTTGATTCAATGACTGCGGATGAGCCCATCCCGATTCCAACCCCGGGAGATTTTACAAATTCAGATTTTCCGTCAGCTCTTACAATCAATAACGGACAATGACCAGCTCTGCTTTGTGAAACGATTCCTCTTTTGAGATCAAAAACACAATATAACAGAGATACAAACGATTTTCGCTCTAATGAACCAAACAAAACACTGTTGGCCTCTAAAAGTAGTTTTTTCGGACTGAAATAAATCCTCGCAAGAGACTGAAAAATCCCTTTAACTTCTGCCATGTAAAACGCAGCACTGGTTCCCTTTCCAGAAACATCAGCTACAATGACGCCAAACCTGTCTTCAGGCAACACAATAAAGTCATAATAATCGCCACCCACTTCATATGCCGGATAGGAAACACTTTCAACATCGAGACCATTCACAACAGGGTTCGTCTGCGGAAGTAATTTCATTTGCATTTTCTGTGCAATGAACAATTCCTGCTGCAACCGTTCCTTTTCAAGTGAAAGTTCAAACAGCCTGGTATTGTCAATAGCTATTGCTGCCTGATCGGCAAAGGTTGATAAGGTATCGATATCATCTTTATCAAAACCAGATTGTATGGATTTTGAAATGAACAATCCGCCAACCAACTCACCACGCGCAACGAGAGGCACGACGATTAAACTGGAAATTTTTCTTGCCTTCGCTAGTTTTTTGTCGAGTAAATCAGACGTATCTGCATGATCAATTAAAATCAGCGATCTGGTATTAACCAGTTTACCACGAATACTTTCTGAATTTGCTTCGATTAACTGCTGAATTTCAGCAGATGAGATATTCTGTGGAGCAAGAATTTTAACTGACTGACTTCCGTCCTTTTTGGGATTGTATAATTCAAGCCAACCTATTTCACTTAAGGTTGTCTGCAACGAATAATTGACTACAGCCTGACTCAGTTCATTCAAATCAAAAACATTCGAAACCAATTTTGACAAACTATGCAGAGACGAAAGTTCTGACGATTTCCGTTCAAAAGCTTCTGTGGTGGGTAAATGGAAAATGATAGAAAAAAGAGAAATTCCAGAAAAGGAAAGAATATAAATCAGGGTAAATTTGATGAAGTTATAGATAAAGGGTGAGAGATAGGATACAGAGTCACCCTGACTCAATAAATCAGTTGAAAGAATGACTGAACCCAAAACAAAAAGAATGATAATCAGAAAAATGCTGATAATTTTGTCCCGGCGTGTGATGTACAGGACCCAACCCAACCTGAAGCTGTTAAAACCAATAAATATTGCAACAGCTATATACAGAATGATTGAAATCGCCTGCATCAAAGAACCGCTACCGGTTGTAGTCAGATCAAGAATTCCGGTTACAATGATGAGCCCGAGTAAAATTCTGAAATTAAGTTCAAATCTGGGCGTTCGCTTGAAATAGACAAAACTCCGGAGTGCAATCCAGGATTGAACCACAAAAAAGAATAATCCGATACCGATTACATAACTGGCAAGAAGTGAAAAAAACGAATTCGGAAGTAAAACCGGTTTCTTTTCTGAAACAGAAACAGCGTCAGGTTCATCTCCATTCTGAGTAGAATCGACTGATAAATCATTTCCATTTTCACTTGAAAGTGAAGTCAAATCCTGAACAGATCCTGATTTGTGAAAGGCAATATCAAACGAGGCCACGTTTATTAAAATGGTGACCAGAATAAACCCACCCAGCCAGAGAATAGATTTCCAGCTCACAGAAACCGGTTCAGGTTTTTTAACGACGGTCTTATTTAATTTGAAGAAAAGGTAAAGAAAGGAGGAAAAGAGGATCAGAAAATTGCGGGTAAAGGTAGCCCAATCCGGAATAATATTAAGACCGCTGGCACTATTTGTCAGAAAGGAAAAGGAATCGAACAAAAACAAGGTTATCAAAACGCTGATTAGAAAGGTTTTGATATAAACAGGTTTTATTTCCATCCGATCCTAAATTTTGTTACCACATCAATTTTATAAAACACAAAAGCACAGTCGGGCTGTGCTTTTGTACGGAGAGTCTTTGAAAAAGTTATTTCAGTTTAAAACGGATCGGAATTGACAACCAAACTTTAACTGGTTTACCACGTTGGGATCCAGGTTTAAATTTGACTTTTCTGATGGCTTCAACAGCAGCTTCATCACAACCGGCACCAATTCCCTTGGCGATAACCGTTTTGATTACGTTTCCTTTTTCGTCAATTGCTGCCCGGATTACAACAGTTCCTTCGATCCCGGCTTTCTTTGCAATTTCAGGATAGACTACTTTTGACTGAATGGCACCAATCCCGCCAATGGGTTCTGGCTGATCTTCTACTACTTCAAAAATGGTAGCTTCTTCTTCTTCAGCAGCAGCAACAGGCGGAGGAGGGGGTGGTGTATCTTCAACCTTCAACTCACTGTCGTAAACCACTTCATCTTCCATCACCTGATCATTCGGAACCATAACCGGAACCTGTGGTCTTGGAGGAGGAGGCGGTTTGACCTCTTGTTTCGTCACTTCAATTTCTTCAACTTTTACAACTTCCTGAACTTCAGATTTCAGGACAACCTGATTTTTAAGATCCGGGAAGAAGACAAATGCCATGATCATGAGCGCAAGCGTAGCAACTGCAGACACTTCTGTCCAGAGTTTCCAGCTTTTACGGATGTCAGCATCAGGGTTTTTAATGAGCGCCATTGAGGGTAACTCCTTGATATAAAAAATGTTAAACGAATATAGCCCTTGTGTTTTTGAATGTCAAACCGGCTTTTTAGCAATCCTTCTATAAAAATGAGTCATTTGTTAACTTCTAACGATTCTCTCATTTTGAATTATTTCTTTAACTGAAAGGTTACCGGTATTGCAATCTGGACTTTTACTGGTTTTTCCCGTTGCAGTCCGGGTGAAAACCGGGTGTTTTTGATCGCCGTAATAGCCGCTTCCGTGCAACCACCTGGCAGACCTTTCAGGACATCAGTTTTAATGACGTTGCCCCTTTCATCGATTCCGGCACGGATCACAACCTGACCTTCAATTTGTGCTTTAATGGCGAGTTCCGGGTAAATAACCCGTTTTTGAATTCCGGAAATCCCGCCAACCGGTTCCGGAGCGTTTTCAAAGACTTCAAACGAATCCTTTTCAGATTCATTGAAATCAGATGTAAACAAACCGGCAGTCATCACTTCATTTCCGCCCGGATCGGTATTTTGAATAATTGGGTCATCACCAATTGGCGTGTCATCAGGTACAACCACGAGCAGAGCAGGATGAACAGGTGCGGGCGCCGGTTTTTCCTGGGTGGTAATTGGAATCAAAGTAATGACTTCAACTGGTGGAACCTGATAATCCCGAAACTCTGAAAAAGAAATTTCCGGCGAAAAACGAAAAATCAGAGTGACCAACAAAATGGCAAGTATCAAACTGATGTTAAGAGTTTTATCCCATTGGGCGTGCAAATCTGCATGTGCTGTTTTTCTGATTGACATAACTCCTCCGGAAATTGGGTTTCACCGAAGAAAATCAGAGTCTGGACTACCGGTAATCCGCTGACCTTCATCAACGGCTTAACGGATTGTACCCGGTAGTTTTCAGAATGTTCCCAACCTACAGACTAATTTGAACTTTCACCATATAGTTTCTGCCTGCCTGCGGATAGTAAAAATTTTCTGTGGTCAGGTCACTGCCATATAAATAGCTGTAACTGTACCCATTTGGTTCATAAAGCACATCCAGAAAATTCAAAATCCCACCCTGAATCTTAATAATTTGGGTTGTATTCAGGATTTCAGTTTCGACAGAAAAAAACAAATCATTGATGAAATAGTCATCCAGTTTTCGTGCAGAATTGCCGGTATTGTCAAGGTACTGTTCACTTACATATTTGGATTGCCATTCCGCAGCAAATCCGTCCATACTCCAACTTATTTTTTCACCTGCTATTATGGATGGTGAATATGAAATAGGTTTATTTTTATGATCCCGGGAAACTTCTTTTTCAGTTTCATAGTCAAATAAAATTTCCTTGAATGATTTTATGGATGAGGTTCCAAAAGTCAGATTTCCAGACCAGGTCAGATTCAGGGGAAGTTTAACAGCACCTTCCAGTTCAAGCCCGATGCGGTAACTTGAAGCCACATTTTGCCTGAGCGGATTACCTACATCATTGACCTTGCCGGTAAGAACGAGCTGGTCTTGATAGAACATGCTGTAAATATTGGCTGAACCCGAAATTTTTTCTGCTGAATACCGATACCCGGTTTCGAGGTTATAAAGGGTTTCACTTTTAGGAAATTGGGACGGACGGACATCTTCAAACTCACTTCGGGTGGGTTCTTTCCCTGCAATCCCTATTCCAAGATACGCAAGTCCGTGTTCGTTGATTTTCAGGCTAATCCCAGCTTTTGGATTAAAGAAGAGGTATTCTTTGGTGATATATTCATTTCCGCCGGTTTCAATTAATCCTAAAAACCGGTAACTGATTGTCCTGATCTGCAAATCAAGATAAGTCAGCACATCTGGCACCGGCTGAAAGTTCAGTTTGGTAAAGATGTTACCGTCCAGCTTTTTACTGGTGTCATCATAATACCGATCCCGGATGTTACTGGTTGATGGATTTCTAGCCCAGATTATTTCACCATAGTGATCTCCGTTGTAAACAGAAACCCCGCCGCCTGTGACTAAAGTCAGTTTGGGTGAAAATTCAACCGAGCCTGAAGCCAGCATACCAAAAAAGTCATTATCGAGCCATTTTCTCCGGATAAAATCAGTTGTAGTCAAGGTATCCAATCCGTTTATCACAGGCGGAAGCAGATACTTTGAGTAGTCATCCCCCGGTTTATACTCTTCGTAATACCCTTTTCCCTTCACATAGAAACCGGCGAAATGAAGTTCAACCTGATTGGTAGGTGCCCAGTCATAGAGAATCTGATAATGATCCTGACCGTAATGATCAACCTGATTGTCGTAGGTATAGGCGTTGTATGTCCGCCCGGAGGTAAGAAGATTTAAGGCATCTTCACCCGTAATTCCGTTCCGATAAATATATTTCACAATTTCTTTTTTATCCCCTTTTATAACAGACTCTGGCACGCCATTCCAGGCCTGATAAGTTTCTTCTCTTCCCAAAATCACGTTAAAAGTAAAAAGTGAATTTTCGGTCGGATGATTTAAAGAGAGATAGGCGGATTTCAGGTCGGACGTTGCCCGGTCAACATATCCATCAGAAAAAACTCCTGAAAAACTGGAATTCAATGACCATCCTGAGGCTAAAAGTCCGGTCCCGGATTTAATATTCATTCTGCGTGTATTGAACGAACCGTAAGAGAAGGAAAGATCAGTGTACGGATCAGGAACAAAACGCGTTGTCTGAAGATCGATGGTTGCTCCAAAGGCTGCAGGTCCATTTGTGGAAGTGCCGACTCCACGCTGGATCTGAATATTATCGGCAGAACTGATCAGATCAGGCAGATCAACCCAGTAAAGGTTGTGTGATTCTGCATCATTCCAGGGAATTCCGTTCAGGGTCACGTTAATTCTTCCCGGATCAACACCCCGAATCCTGAGACCAGTATACCCAACTCCACCACCAGCATCTGATGTCGTTACCAACGAAGGAGTCTGACCCAGAAGGATGGGAATATCCTGTCCGAAATTGAAAGTATTCAGCGATTCTGCATCAAGGTTGGTGTGTGCAACGGCTGCTGAAGAGCCAACCCGGTAACTTTCAACCAGAACTTCAGATGAAGTGACGTCATCTGGAATCAGTTCAACGGAGTATCTTCGTTTTGATGCTGACACATCAAGAATGTAGGTTTGATAGCCAAGGAAGGAAATCGAAAGTGATTTTTCCATTTCAGGAAGAAGCTCAATCGAGAACTTTCCGGTACGGTCAGAAACAGTTCCGTTTGAAGAACCGGTTTGTAAAATGGCAGCATTTGCCAACGGAAGTTTGGTTTCGGCATCCCGGATTAAACCGGAAACCGTTTGCGCAGCAAGCGGAATACTGAGCAGAAAACCAAGGCAGATGAAAAGAAATGATTTCATGAAATTTCCTACAATAAATTGTTAATTAACGATTTACAGCAGGAGATGTGTGGTAGGTGAGAATCAACCAGGACAGGGTTCAATGAACCCGTTGGTTTCCCTTCGCCGGTATTACCCGGATCAGGTTCATGGGGTATGATCTCAGCCTGCTTACGCAAACACCCCCAACCAGTGACACTGTTGGATTAATTTTTAGGATTAACCTTCAAGCCAGGCTAACGAATCATTTTCAGGATCTTCACGTTTCGGAAATGCCGTTTCTTTGGGAACATCCTTTTTTACAGGAGTCGCACCGCAGTCCGGACATTTGTATCCTTTGATGAGATAAGCAGGACGTTTCCTGCAAGTATCGCACCAAAGTACCGTAACAAGACCCGTATTTTTTGATTTTGGTTCAGCCATGTGTTAAAAATACGGAGACGAGGGATGAGTGACAAGCTGGTAGCAGATAGGAAATGCTAATTTTGAATTATGAATTGAAAACATGTTGGTTGGGCAATTGAGGAGAATGATAAATGGTGAATCGAGCGAAGCGAAGATCCCGAATGCTTTCGGGATGGTTAATGGTTAAACCCGGATTTAATCGGGATTAATGAAATTTGGGTTTTAAAACCCCATCGGGGTGACCTGATTGTAACCCTGGGTGCCAACCCGGGGATCAAGACATGCCCACCTGATAACCCGCCCGGCCACAACTTTTATTGAAACTGACAAAGCTGGTACGGGCGGAACAGATGTTTCTCCCGCAGATTGCGCTGATTAACACGGATGGGAAATACAATTTAAACATGGATGTTCAGGATGGACAGGATAAATACAAGTTTTGGTGAAATTCAGGATTTTGGTTTTGTTCTCGCCCCAGAGGGGTGACATGTTGGTAGAAAATAAACCACCCAAAAAAATAACTCGCCCGGCCACAACTTTTATTGAAACGACAATCTTGGTACGGGCGGAATTGGAAAAAACAAATTAACAGGGATGATCAATGGTGAATGGTTAATGGAAATCAAACTACCTAATCCTCGCCCCAGAGGGGTGACCTCTTGGTAGAAAACAAAACAACCGCCTCCCAGCCCAGGAAATGATTTTTCTCCCGCAGATTGCGCTGATTGACACGGATGGGAAATACAATTTAAACAAAGCTATGATTGGTGAACAGAATATATAGGTAATGGCAAATGGCTAAACTTATTGAAGCACCGCTGATGTACAGAAATCCATCCCCCTAATAAAAAATTGATTTTAAACAGACGTTCGTCTATTTTCATTGTTTATCTTATTACTTGAAAATCGTCCGGTTTGGGCGAAGCAAAGAAACCATGAAAATTTCGACCATCCTGCAACCTCAGTACATTCGTCACGACCTTGTTGCCGAATCAAAGGATGACGTTATACAAGCCATGCTTGACCTTGTTCAGGACCATCCGAACATTCTGGACATGGAAAAAGTCAAAACTGCAGTTTTTGAACGTGAGAAAATCATGTCAACCGGTGTCGGTAAAGGATTTGCAATTCCCCACGGAAAAAGCGAAGGCGTTACTGATATTGTTGCGGCACTTGCGGTTCTTAAAAATCCGATTGACTTTCAATCTCTCGATGGCGAACCGGTCAAACTTGTGGTTCTGCTTGCCGCCCGTGACAGCATGGTCAACCTCCACATCAAACTCCTATCAAGAATCAGTCGCCTGATGAATAAGGATGAATTCAGAGAAAAGCTGCTTAAAGCAGTTTCTTCAGAAGAATTATTTAAACTCATTCAGGACGAAGAAGAACAGTACCCCGAAATTTAATGGAACCAATCAGAAGTATTAAAGGCACACAGGACCTGCTCCCGCAATCGTCCTACCGGTGGCAATTTGCCGAAAATAAAATCAAAGCCATTTCAGAAACCTACGGTTACCGTGAAATCAGGACACCGGTTTTTGAATCGACCCAGTTATTCAAACGTGGAATCGGTGAACTGACTGACGTGGTCAGCAAGGAAATGTACACTTTTGACGATCGTGGCGGAACGTCCCTGACACTTCGGCCTGAAATGACTGCAAGTGTCATGCGCGCCTGGATTCAGAACAATCTCGGACAGGAAGGCGGCGTACAGAAAATGTACTACATCGGCTCCATGTTCAGAGCGGAGAATGTTCAGAAAGGCCGCCTCAGACAATTCCATCAATGGGGAATTGAATTGGTTGGAAGTCCGGCTCCGGTTGCAGATGCTGAAGTGATCATGCTGATGATCAGAACACTGGAATCCTTCGGATTGAAATCACTCAAACTGAAAATCAATTCTGTAGGTGATGAAAATTGCCGCCCGGTTTACAAGGAAATCCTTAAAGATTATCTCCGCCCGCATTTTGATCAGCTTTGCAAAACTTGCCAGGGTCGGTTTGAAACCAATCCGATGCGTATTCTGGATTGCAAAAACGAGACTTGCAAAACACTCATTCATCAGGCACCGGTCATTACCGATCACCTGAATGATGAATGCAAAACCCACTTTGAATCTGTTAAAAATTTACTCACTGCTGCCGGAATTGGATTTGAAATTGATCCGTTTTTGGTCAGAGGACTCGATTATTATACGAAAACAGCCTTCGAAGTCGTTTCTGACGATCTTGGAAGTCAGAATGCCGTTGGTGGCGGCGGTCGTTACGATCTGCTCGTTGAACAACTTGGCGGAAAACCCACACCCTCAGTCGGATTTGCTATCGGAATTGAAAGATTGCTGATTATTCTCGAAGAAAGAAAACTGCTTGAGGATGTAAAGCCCAAAGCACCCGTTTTATTTGTTGCTGCTTTTGCTCAGCCTCATATTGAAGCTATGATTCCCATCGTTCAGCAATTACGCGGACTTGGCATCCAAACGGAAATTGAATTGCTCGGCAGAAGTATCAAAGCGCAAATGAGAGAAGCTGACAGACTTGGAGCCCAGTTTGTTGTTGTTGTGGGTGATAATGAAATGGCGCAAAAATCAGTTTCACTGAAAAATATGAAAACCGGAGATCAGCAGCAGCTTTCCTTTGATCAACTTGTTGAATTTCTTTCAGGAAGTCATGAGTAATCTTATCCAGATCCACCTGATTTCAACACAAAACTGTTCTTTGTGCGATGAAGCCCTTGAACAGCTTAAAACACTTCAGAGGCAGACGCCTTTTCTCATCCGTGAAGAAAAAATCCTTCCCGGCCATCCAGATTTTAAACTTTACAAATCCCAGTTTCCTGTTGTCAGGATTGAAGGGAAAACCATCACTTCCGGTCGTATTGACCTGAGTTTGGTTAAACACGAGGTAGCCCCATGAAACCCGATTTCAGAACCACCAGACCCGCATCAAAAACTGGCAGCAAGCCATCAGCAAAACCGGGTGACAAACCAGCTTCCCGCTCCGGAGAAAAATCAGCTGCCGGAAGCAGTGACCGTCCAGGCAGGCCGTTTACCCGTCCACAATCGAAATCATTTGTTAAACCGGAAGGCAGACTTCAGCAACGACCGTTTCCGTCAAATGAACGGGCAGTGAGCAAAGAAGATGAACCGGAGTCTGAAATTGTTTTTGGCCGGAATGCGGTGATTGAGCTGTTGAAATCAACCCGTGATGTAGAAAAAGTTTATTATCTGGCGAGCAATCAGCCCAGAACCATGACCGATATTTACAAACTCGCAAAAGACCGCAAAATTCCCTGTGTGATGGCGATGAATGATAAATTTCACAAAGCCGGACTTTCTGAGCAAACCCACCAGGGTGTTTTTGCCCTCGTTTCTCCGATCACGTATATGGATCTGGATGAATTTCTGGGAACGGTAAAGTCAAATACAACCGTTGCCATTCTGGATGAAATTGAAGATGTTCACAATCTGGGTGCCATTATCCGCTCTGCTGAGGTTTTTGGGTTTTCTGCAATTATCCTTCCCCTTCACCATTCTGCCCCGCTTTCTGGTGCTGCGGTAAAAACAAGTGCCGGTGCAGTACATTTTCTGCCGATAATTAAAGTTGCCAATTTGGCACTTGCCATTCAGAAACTGAAAGACACCAAGTTCTGGGTTTACGGACTTGACATGGGCGGAGACACCTGGTCTGAGAAGAGCAAAATCAACTTCCCTGCTGCCGTTGTGATCGGTTCAGAAGGAAAAGGCATCCGTCCGCTGGTAAAAAAATCATGCGATAACATTATCGGGATTCCTCAGGCAGGAAAGATAAATTCGCTCAATGCTTCAGTTGCTGCAGGAATTATGTTCTGGGAAGTTTCGAGAAGAAAATAGGTGTTGGGTGGTACGTTGTACGGGGTGGTGAGGCTGGCAATGTGAAAATCCAGAGCATGCAGTTAGAATCGGAACCAAAACAAAAAAATGGAGAGTCCAGTGATACTAAAATTAAAACGAATTGACCCTTTTAAAACCTCAGCAATTGTCGCAATTATTTTATTTATTCTGTCTGTTGTAATTTTTGTACCCCTGTTTTTGATTATTAATGCGTTCACTCCGCAGGAAGATTCAAATATGTTGGGTTTTGGTTTTGTTATTGTTTTTATTCCAATACTTTACTCTGTATTCGGGTTTATTGCGAATCTGATTTTTATCAGTATTTTTAATTATTTCGCCACCCGGTTCGGCGGAATTGAAATTGAGTTTGATGAGGATAAAGCACAAATCTTAGGGAAACCTTTGGTCGTAGCGGAACAACCAAAGGAAATATAAGAGGGGGATTGAGAAGAAGGTTTTAACGAATTTTAAAAATCCCGGTTTCTGCCCGGGATTTTTTTTATCAGCTCTTGTGAGAGTCGTTGTAAATTTCACTTTCTTCAGCATAATCTGTTGAAGGTCTGACTTCCTTATTTGACATTTTATCCATAACCTTGTTTAAGCCCTGTTCAGCTTTTTTCCCAAGATTGGACGCTTTGTCTTTTACCCATTTCCGGTTTTCTTTGCCGCTTTTTGGGGCAAATAACATCCCGATTGCAACTCCACCTAAAAATGCAAGCGAAGCAATTACTACCTTTTCAACAATGTCACTATTTCCATTTTGATCTGACATAAATTCCTCTGTTTTACTACTAATTTCTGATTGTCCGTTACTTCATAAATGGTTCATAAACCTATAAATTACAACGGCTTACTTTTATTTATCCCTTGTTAAAGATCAATATCTCCTATTTTGCGGATACATACAATCCATTCAACGAAGGATTAGAAAACTTTCAAATACTGAATCTGCCTTTCCGGCAATTTCTTCCATTTCATGGATTTTGGAATATCCATTCCCTTCTGCAATAATTTCCTTGAAACGTTTCAACTGAGCCTCAGTTCCCGTTGCACAGATATGAACCGAACCATCAAAACAATTTTTTACGGTTCCTTTGACACCCAGGTCATTCGCAGCTGACCAGATAAAATATCTTAACCCGACGCCCTGAACATACCCTGTTATTTTATATTCAACGTTTTTCATATTACCCTGAATAAGCCATTAGTGTTGGTTTTACCATTTGAAACAAACTATTTGTTGCAATCACGTCGAGTTTATTGTAAATCCCGATTTCCTGCAATTTACCTTCAGCATATAATGCAGCAACTTTATCACCCGATGCAGCTTCTGTTTTTGGAGTTGGAATCCCAAGACGGCGGCAATAAAAGTCGAGACTAAACTTACGGGTTATTCCGTAGAAAGTCAGAACATCCATCAGGTCGATATGTTCCTTTGAAGAAAAACGATACGGAAGCAGATTTTTCGTTGGAAGAATTCCGTATGTCATTGACCTGAGTAAAAGGTAAGGTGCATCAAACGCACGACCATTGAAAGTAATTACAGCATCGTAAGATTTTACCATATCCCAGAACGCTTTTAAAAGTTCTTCTTCTGTACCGGTTACAAACTGAAAACCATCTTCATCAGGTTCAGAAACCGGTACGGCGTTTCCTTCAGCTTCAAGCAAAACCCGGCCATGTTTGGAATCGGGATTATACATAGCAATGCTTACCACTTTACCGGTAAGCGGATTCAGACCCAGTTTTCCCTTTTCTGCTTCGGCTTCTTCATCAGATTTGACCGATTTGAGTAAATAGGCCTGCTCATGTTCAGTTAAAGTGTCCCAGGAAATACCTACTGTTTCGATATCAAAAACAACAACTTTCATTCAAATGCTCACGAGTATAAATGGTTAGAAGTAAGTTAAATAAAAAATCGGTCAGCCGAAAGAAAAAATAAGTGATACTTTCACGATCAATTTTCAACCTGCAGATCGGTTTGAAAGTGACCAGTTAAAACGATATCTTTAAGGCTAAATTTTAGTTGAAATCAAAGGTTATGAAAAAAATAAAACTTTCCAAATCATCCAAAAAGCTACTTGTAAAAATGCTGGAAGACGGCATGAAACAAATGCCTAAAAATCCGCAGGCAAAACAACAAAAAACATTTCTTCAGGCGATACTTAAAAAAGTAAATGATGCTCCAAAAGGCGGAGAGTTTACTCTGAATCCAATGGAAACCAAATACATGCGTGAAGTCATGCTTCAAACCCGGAAACACTTCGAAGCCATGATGGCTTCTGCCGGTTTCTGGAAAAAATTGATGTACCGGTTTGTACTGGGATCCTACAAAGAATTGTTTAAAGAAATTATCGGATAATTTTGATCTGTAGAACCGGGTCTGAGACCCGGCTCTACAGACGCCGATTTACAATGGTAATCCGATCCCGAAGGCAAAATCCTGAAACCCGATGCTGGGTTGTGAAATCCAGAAATTAAACCGGTAGCGGGCATAAAATCTTGTATACTGGATGATTTCTGCCCAGGCGGCATATTCGAGCGACATTCCGTAATCCTTAAAATCTGAGAAAACCCCGACCCCGGGTGTAAACCCATACCGAAAATTGAAAATCAATCCCTGATCAACGTAAGTCACAATATCAAAAAGGACACCGGTATGAAAAATATGTGGGATGAATCGTTCAGGCACATAGGTATATTCGGCAAATAATTTGGTATTCCCCGTTTTCCCGACCATGTAACCCCATTGACTGGTAAACCCGGTCTGATAAACCCCACCTTCATTGATCAGTGCATAACCCGGATTTGCAGCCCTGAGAACCGTCCATACAAAAGCAGCAACTTTGTCACTTTTCAGGCGGATAATCACCGTTGGTTTTTCATAATCCGCCGAATCAGGATAGGGAAACTGGGCGAATCCATCCAAAAAGAGAAAAAGAAGGGATAGAAAAAGGAATCCCCTTTTCACAAAAATAGTCCCATTACAGACTCCCAGGATTGTTTTTTTAATTCAGCCAAACGCGGATGAACGAGAATCTGAAGTTCCTTTGCAAAAGGTTCAAACGCAGAGATAAACTCAGGCTGAAACATGGTGACGTGGTTTTTATGTAACGGATGAAATGAATTTTCTTTCGGATTGAACAAATGCAGTTCCATCAGATCTGCATATTCAAAAATGGAATGAAACCCCGGCGCATCAATCAGAACTTCATGCGGCAAAATCTGATAACGCCCGTTCGTACTGGTGTTTAACCAATCTGCAATTTTTATTTCCTTTTCCTTACGGAAAATAGGATCGTGATGAAGCCGGTTTAACGCCAGAATCAGCGGATCGCGGGTGTTAATTTCCCTTCCGTATCGCTTTGACTGATGATCCATTACGCCTTTTGGAACAACTACCAACCCGGACTGATCACCATTTTTTCCATCACGGGTAAACCCAACCGATAAAAGATTTTTATAGGGCTTCCGTTTGATGATGTAATCCAGTAAAACCAGAGACGGATTTTGATCTTTCAAACCTGAAGTTTCACTCGAAAGCCGCCAAAGCAGTTGTTCATCATTCGACTCGTAGAAAATCTGTTTCAGCTTTTCAGGTGGAAGCAGATGATCATCCATCAGATCCTGAACCAGCCTTTTCATCATCGCACCAAAGGTCTTAACCGTGTGATGCCAGTAAATATGCCGGGTCATCATATATTTTGAAAAAACAAGCGATTCAAAACTGGCAATTCCCTTGTTGGTAATGGCCAGCCGGTTTCGGTCAGAATCCAAAACGAATGATTCAATTAACCGGCCAATATCAACACTGGCGTAAGGAACGGCACAGTGATGTGCATCCCTGACGAGATAATCCATTTTATCTGGATCAAGATTTCCCGAGACAATTTTTCCGAGCGGTTCCAGTTCTTTATTTCCCCGAATAATAGCCATGACCCGGGCCGGATCAACATTCCACTGATCCTCAAGGATTGAAGCCAGTGACGTTCCGTCAATCACTTCAAAAAGAAATTTTTCAGCCATTTCCTGATGGTGAATAAAACCAGTCGGATCTTCACGGCTCAGATTCAAATCTTCAAGCAAATGGGCGTGCGGATAATGACCCAGATCATGAAGCAAGGCACCTGCCATCAGGGTTCTGATGTTTTCATCTGAAAGAGTATCCCGTTTAAACTCATTGTTCAGGTTGACCGGATTCTGAACCAGTGATTGAAATACCTGACGGGTGAGATGGAAAACGCCAATGGAGTGTTCAAGTCGTGAGTGGGTTGCTCCCGGGAAGACATATTCAACAAAACTAAGCTGTTTAATTCCACGCAGGCGAAAAAAACCAGGATGGCTGACCACAGCACGGACTTTCTTATCCATCGGGATGTGACCCCAGACCGGAAGGCGGATGTATCCTTCTGAATAATTAAACAAAACGGGAAATTCACCCGTTACTTCAAGCGGTTTACTCAATGCTCTGCCCTTGCTTCAATTCATCACGGTAACAAAACTGATAAAAACTACATTCTTCACAAAGATAAGACGCAACAGACTGGTAATCCCGGTCGTACTCCTGATTTTCAATTTGTTC
>JAFLBE010000053.1:0-1880 GCA_017303995.1 Bacteroidota bacterium
CAGGTCACTGGTAAAATGCGGGAATTTATTTCAACGAAAAAAAAGGGGATCAAAGATGATTTTTTCAACATCTATGATCCCTGTATTTACCTGTAACCCGTAATCCGTGACCTGTGACCTGACCCCGACTGTTTAAAACGTGTAAGCTACACCAATTGCAATAACTTCTTTAAACTGTACGGCACGGCCGATTTTTCCGTTATCTTTCTGAACCACAATATCATCATCATAAATTGTCTGTACGGAAAGACTGGCGTTTACGTATTCATTAACCTTGAAGGTAACCAGATTTTCGAAGTTGATATCAACATATTTCATTTTGTCATAAGCAGAGAACAAATCAAGCTTGGCCAGATAATTTATATTTTCGAAAACCGGCATCTGATATCTTGCATTAACATATGCACCAAATTCATAAAGTGCATTTTCCCCTTTTTTCACTCCGTAGGCACCAACCGAGTTTAATTTATCATCAAGAACGAAGGTTGCTTTACCGGTTGCTGGGGTCATAAACACCTGAAGATTGGGTACGCCTCTAAAATCAAAACCGAGTGATGCATTCACATAACCGGGTGACATAAACCTGGAGACAAACGTACTCACTTCCTTACCGGCAACAGTTTCATACTTATAACCGGCATCAAGCTGAGTTTTAAGTTCAAAGAGAAACGTGAGATTCCAATCTGGGGATAGAGACCGACCGAATTTGGTGAGAAAGTTAAATTTATCGTCACTTTTCCGGAAGCCTTTATCTCCTTGTTTGATCACACCGTAAGCGATGTCGAGGTTATTTGTCCAGGTATAATGAACATATTTTTGCTCGGCAGTAAAGGTGAGTATTCCAGTTGTGGCAAGCGAATTTTCACCGCCGGCAGACCAGTTTGAAAGTGATGACTGAGCGAAATTCAGTCCTGTAGAGCCTTTGGTAATCCAATCTGTTGGAGTTTGGGTGTCCTGAGCGGTGGCTGAAAAAGCAAGAAAAAATAGAGTGACCGGGATCAAGCTGAGTTTCATAAAAAATCCTTTCGTGGTTGGGTAAAACAAAAATCTGCATTACAAAAAGTGAATAAATTTAAGAATTCCGGTTAAAAAGTGGTACAAAATTCAAAAGAAAAAGACCGTTTTGCCGGATTATTCATGCAGAAACACGAAAATATGCAAAGGTTATGCCGGAAATGAGGGGTAAGGGGTAAGGAAATAACGAATAGCGAATGGCGGATTACGAATAAGCGGGAAATAAATTTAATTAACAAGAAAAGTGAGGTCACTGAGCGGAGCCCTCCAAAAAACCACCCCTAACCCCTCCTTTAAAAAAGGAGGGGAATTTTAATTACGGGGAAAATTAAAATTTCAAATCGAATTCAGGGCTTTTTCGATTCTTTCAACCGCCCAGTCAATTTCGGCACGGGTGATGATAAGCGGTGGTGTAAACCGAATGGTGGTTTCATGAGTATCCTTACAGAGAATGCCCAGTTCCTGAAGTTTCAGAACCAACGGGCGTGCTTTTTCTTTTAACTCAAAGCCAATCAATAAACCACGGCCACGAACTTCTTTAATTTTTGGATGGTTGATTGCTTTCAATTTTTCGAGAAAGTAAGTACCCAGTTCTGCTGACCGTTCATCCAGTTTTTCTTCAAGGATAACGTTTAAAGCAGCAACAGCAACAGCACAACCGAGCGGATTTCCGCCAAAGGTAGATCCGTGATCACCAGGCTTAAATACACCTAAAATTTCAGGGGTAGAAAGCACAGCTGAAACCGGATAATATCCACCTGAAAGTGCTTTTCCAACCACGATCATATCAGGAACGACACTGTCATAATAATGACAGAAAAACCGGCCGGTGCGACCAAATCCGGTTTGAATTTCATCCAGAATCA
>JAFLBE010000053.1:1980-9349 GCA_017303995.1 Bacteroidota bacterium
GAAACCGGATAATATCCACCTGAAAGTGCTTTTCCAACCACGATCATATCAGGAACGACACTGTCATAATAATGACAGAAAAACCGGCCGGTGCGACCAAATCCGGTTTGAATTTCATCCAGAATCAGCAGAACGTTATTGTCTTTGCAGATTTTTTCAACGGCTTTCAGATAACCTTCCGGCGGAATGATAATCCCTGCTTCAGCCTGAATAGGTTCAACCAGAAAGGCCGCTGTGTTTGGCGTAATGGCATTTTTCAATGCTTCTGCATCACCAAATGGAACGACTTTAAAACCGGGTGTGAACGGGCCAAATCCGTCGCGGTATTGTGCTTCAGTAGAGAAAGAAATGACTGTTGTCGTTCTTCCGTGAAAATTATTTGCTGCAACAATGATTTCTGCCTGATTTTCAGGAATTCCCTTTTTGGTATATCCCCATTTCCGGGCGGCTTTAACGGCTGTTTCGATGGCTTCTGCACCAGAATTCATCAGCAAAAACTGAGTCATACAAGAGGTTTCATACAACTTCTGATAAAGCAACGGAAGTTTGTCATTTCGGAAAGCCCGTGAAGTTAACGTGACCTGTCTGGCCTGACCGGTGAGGGCTTTAAGGATTTTAGGATGGCAATGTCCCTGATTCACCGCAGAATAAGAGGCGAGGCAATCCATATATTTATTTCCGTCAACATCCCAGACCCAGATGCCCTTGGCTTTTCTGATGACGACGTCAAGCGGGTGATAATTATGGGCGCCAAGGTGATCTTCAATTTCAATATAATCCTTTGAGGACTTCAATTTGTCTGATAACATGATTTCTCCGTTAGTCTGGTGTGTTGTTACTTGGAAAATACGAAAAGTGAAAAGGGGGAACAAATAATAGTGGTAGGAATTGGTAGGACGTGATACCTTGTACGTGGTACGCTTCACGGGATTTTGAAAAGTTAAATGGGAATCCCTTCGTCATTTGGTTCGCAGAACTTCATTTCGAAATTCGATATTCGCCCTTCGCCATTTTTATCTTAAATCACCCATTCAAAACTAAAAATTAGGAATTTAAAATTCGATCTTGATGGTTATCACAACATTCATATATAATTTACATTAAATGAAAAATTAAATTATTAGATAACAATTAGAAGTTGAAAGATTAACCAAAATAAAGCATTTTGATGTGAGATAATCCTCAACACTTCACGGGTTTAATTGTTAAATTTGTTAACAAAGAACTTCCATTTTCCGGGTAAGGTTTATCGTTTCCGGAACCCCGAAAAATTGTGATTCACGCTTTTTTGATTTTACATAGTAGGTAATACAATGAAAAAGTTGCTAATTCTATCCGTTTCTCTCTTTTATTTCCTTTTGACGGGTATTGTGACTGCCCAACCTTTCACCACACAAAATTTAGGCTTGCCACTTGCAAGTTCAACACATACCGTCTGGGGAGATTATGATAATGATGGTGATCGTGACCTTTTATTTTCGGGTTACCAGACCGGTACCGGAACTTCCCTGACTTATTTGTACAAAAACAACAACGGAAGTTTTGTGAATTCGGGCGTAACTCTTCCAACCGTTGCAAGCGGCGTTCCGAATGTTCTCGATTTTGGTGATGTGAATAATGATGGCTGGCTTGATATTCTGGTTTGCGGAAACGGGAAATCGGGGTTGTTATTGAATAATCAGTCAGGTGGTTTTACTGCCTATGCTGTTTCGATTGATGCTTACACAGATGCTTATGGTGGGTTTTATGATTTGAATAATGACGGGAAAATGGATATTCTGATCGGCGCTTTTGTCTGGATCAACAACGGAAGTATGTCTTTCACCCGCAAATCATCGGGACTTCCCTACTATCAGTTCAACAATCTGGATGTTGCTGACTATGATCTTGACGGCTTCCCGGACGTTGCCCTGATCGGAAATGAAACGCTTGAAGTTTATAGAAACGATGGAACCGGCTCCTTTTCTGCCATTGGCGTTGGCTTACCGGGTCTTACTCATTACCATTTGGGCAACGGAATGTATGCAATACCCGGCGTAAAGTGGGCAGATTATGATCAGGATGGTGACCAGGACTTTATGATTTATGGTTTAAATACAACACTAAACTGGATGCAAACCACCCTTTATGAAAACCAGGGGTTTGGTACCTTTGCCGTTGTTGCTTCTAACCTGCCCTATATTGGCTGTTCAAATGTCTGGACCGATTTGAATTTTGACGGATATCCGGATGTAGTGGGTTCAGGCGTTAATTATGACCTGACGAAAAACCTGACCTGGATTTCACTGAACGATGGCACCGGGAAATTTAATTTTTCTGATTCTTTGGCCTCAACGACCAATGCCTGGTTATCAGTAATCGATTATCAGCAGGACCGTGATCCTGATATTTTAATGACCGGTAACAGTGTGTCAAGGTTATTCAGGAATGATAACACCAATAAAAATACAAGGCCCAATTATCCCGGTGCATTTACAATAGAAAAATC
Organism: Bacteroidota bacterium; assembly: GCA_017303995.1. Lineage (GTDB taxonomy): Bacteria > Bacteroidota > JABWAT01 > JABWAT01 > JABWAT01 > JAFLBE01. The sequence continues at coordinate 4,469 of JAFLBE010000053.1, forward strand.
TGGGGCACAAACCCATTTTTATTGGGACAATGGCTCTGATGCAGAAACCCAGACAGCTGCTTTAACCTACAATTTGAGAATTGGAACTGCATTAAATCCGAACCTGATCAGAACTGCCGACTCAAATCCGTCAACAGGATTTATCAAAACAGTTAAACCCGGAAATATGGGCTATCAGACTGAGTTTTATCCTTCTGACCTTCAACCCGGTGAAACCTACGTCGCATCTGTACAAACTGTGGATAACAATTATCTGGGTTCTGATTGGTATCCTGACAGAACGATTACCCTGGCTCCTGCAGTGCCTGTTGTAACGGAAGCAACTGAAGTTACAGAAAACAGTTTTGTCATCAACTGGACGGCCTCATACGGTGTCAGTTATTATAAAGTGATGGTGTCTGAAAATGCATCCTTTACACTTCCGTTAAGTGGTTACAACCCGGCAACCTGGACTGATAATAACATCCATTTAAATGGTTTAACCAAATACAAAACCTATTATGTTAAAGTTTCTGCCGTTAATTCAGGCGGTGAAAGTGCCTATTCTGAGGTGAAACCCATCATGGCAACCGATGGGTTGGTTGCCAGATATGATTTCACTGGTGATAATAAAGATTCGGGTCCTTTCAATGCACATCTTTCCCAAACCGGAAATGTTGGGATGACAACCGACCGGTTCGGCAATGCAAATTCAGCTGCTTATTTTGATGGAAACTATTCCAATTTAAATGCCGATGCCAGCAATCTGCCTACCCGTGAAAGAACTTTATCCGCCTGGGTAAAAATGGAAGATACAACTACCATCAGAACCATTTTTGGCTACGGCGGGAATGGAAATTATGCTACTTCCCAAATTATGTCGTGGGGCAGAATGGATACCCGGTACGGATGGCTAAGTTCAGCAATGATGGCCGGTTATTCCAATACCCATTCACTGTTTTCACCCTCAACCGGAAATCCGGTTGGAAACTGGGTTCACATGGTAACCGTTGTTAATCAGTCCGGAACCCGCATTTATGTCAATAATCAGCTGGTTGCAACAAACACCGATTTCAATACAGACACTTATGTAGACGGAAAAAAACTGTTCATTGGGATAGAACCCCATTACGAAGGAGTTGCACCCCAATTAAATCCATTTAAAGGTGCAATTGATGACATTCGGATCTGGAACAGGGCTTTAACTTCAGATGAAAGAAATGAGCTTTATTTAGAGAATAATTATATCTCAACCCCTGACGTAACCGAATTGATCATTTCAAGAGTTACCGGCGGTACAATAACCGCATCATGGAATTCAATTACCGGAAATCCGCTGTTTGAGGTTCAGGTTGCCACTGATGCTACTTTCATCAACAAAGTTTCGGGGTATGAAAGCTACCAGACAAACCAAAATTCTGTTAAAATTATCGGCCTGGCACCCTTAACCGATTACTTTTTAAGGGTACGCACAAAAGGTTATAATATTGCAGGTTCTTTCGCAAATGCACCGGTTGTGAAAACTACTGAGGGGCTCGTTGCCCAGTATGAATTCTCTGGAAACGGTAAAGATTCGGGTCCGTTCGGAAAAGATTTGACTCCAGTTGGTACTGCTCTGGTTCCAGATCGGTTCGGTAACCCAAACTCGGCTTACCGGTTCAATGAAAGCCGCAATACCTACCTGGTTGGTGATGCTGGTGAATTACCAACAGCTGAAAGAACAGTCTCAATGTGGGTAAAAACGGAAGATGTGGGCAGTTATGCCTTACTCCTGATGTATGGTGGTACCAATTACGGCAGTTATCAGTTTGCATGGAATCCTGGCAATCCGGGCCGGTGGGAAATGAAAGATTATTATACCTACTGGCTGGTGAGTCAGGCTGCTGAATCCCCCAATGGCAAGTGGATTCACCTGGTTTCAACAACCGGCAAGAACGGATCAAAGATTTTTGTAAACGGAAACCTGGTTGCATCAAATGCAATATTTTACAATGCAACCAACGTAACCGGGAAAAAAATAATGATTGGTGCCTCTCTGAATTCAGAGGGAACCGCCTGGGAAGGAAATGGTTTTGTTGGAACGATTGATGACATCAAGATCTACGACTGTGAACTGACCGATGCTGAAATTATGGCTCTTTCCACGTCGTCGGGTACCTACAACCCAACACCTGATCTAACCGGACTTCAAATCACTAAAATTACAGGCAGTACTTTTACTGCTGCCTGGGATAAGGTTCAGGATGTTGAACATTATGAAGTACAGGTTGCATCTGATGTGAATTTCAGTCAGCTGGTTTCCGGCTATGAAAGTAAAAAAATTGCAGCAAATTCAATTAAAGTTTTTGGCTTAAATCCAAATCAGGATTACTACTTCAGAGTCAGATCATTGGGTTATGAGCAGCGGGGTAATTTCAATAGTTACAGTCATGTTCACACCACAGATGGCCTCGTCGCAAAATTTGATTTTTCAGGTGATGCAACCGATTCGGGACCTTTCGGTAAAAACCTGACCTCAATGGGGGCTAGCCTGACAACTGACCGATTCGGCAACGTGAATTCTGCTTATCACCTCGATGGAAATACCCACCTTATAGGTGATGGATCTGAACTTCCGTCACGGGAAAGGGCAGTTTCTATGTGGGTAAAGCTTGACGTCACTACCGGATATAATTATTTACTGAGTTATGGTGGCGGCAATACCAACCAGACATTTAATCTAAGGTATATAAACAATCAATGGCAAATTGTTGATTATTATGAATCCTGGTATTTATCTGCTCAGCAACCTGAATCACCTAAAGATAGCTGGGTGCATCTGGTTGCCATGACCGGACCAACCGGTTCGAAGATTTATGTAAATAGTACTCAAAAAGGTTCAAATGCATCCTTTCTTTCGACAACTCAACCCGTCGGGAATAAACTGATTATCGGTGCCCGCTCCAGACTGGACGGTACGGATATTGACGGGTACAGAATGACCGGATCAGTTGATGACATCCGGATCTATGATCGTGAATTGACTGAAACGGAAATAGAGGCGTTGTACAAAGAAGGAAACTGGAAGCCTGCACCATCTATTCCCGTTGCGCAGCAACCCCCTTCTGTCAGTGATCTTTCTTTTGTTGCCAAGTGGAACGCGGTCGATAACGCAACCGGATATTATCTGGATGTTTCAAAAGATGAAAATTTCTCATCCTTTATTGACAATTACAACGGGTTTGAAACCAGTGACACAGCAGTTTCTGTAACTAGTCTTACCGAACTTACGACTTATTATTATCGGGTAAGAGCCTTTAATCTTGCGGGAACATCCGGCAATTCCAATATTATACCTGTCACCACCTCGCAGTCGCCTCTGAAAGCACCAGTTGCCCTCGAGGCAGACCCTGTTCAGGACAAAGGTTTCCTTGCAAAATGGGTATCCCAGTCCACACCCGGTCAATACCATCTGGAAGTTGCAACTGATGCTGCGTTTTCAACATTTCAATCGGGATATGGACCAAAAACCATCGATAATATCGGTTCCGTGTCTTCCTGGCCTGTTGCAGGATTGAATCCTGAAACCCGTTATTACTACAGACTGAAAGGAGTAAGAGGAACTGAAGTTTCTGATCCCTCAAATGTTATTGAAGTAATGACCAAAGCAACACCTGTTGCGCCAGACAGACCGGTCGTTCTGGATGCTACAGGAATTGATTTCCATCAGTTTACTGCAAACTGGATGAAATCAAATGGTGCGCTTTCCTACGATGTCTTTGTAGCAACGGATTCTCTTTTTGGTTCTCAACTTCCGAATTGGAATCCTAAAAATGTGCCTGATACGTCGGTGGTTGTGAACCTGCTGGACGCCGGTCGCCACTATTGGTACAGAGTTAAAGCAAGAAACGGGGTTGATCGGAGTGTTTATTCAGATTCAGTCAAGGTTGAAACCAAATTTTCTGCACCGGTTTCACAACCCTCATCTTTGCCAACAAACGGCGGGTTCACTGCCAACTGGCAGAGAGTCAATGATGCTGCCGGCTATTTTCTGGATGTTTCTGATACTACCGAATTCACTTCGTTTGTAATTGGATATGAAAATAAATCGGTTTCAGGTACCAGTGATGTTGTCTCAGGAATTACCCAAACAGGAACCTATCATTACCGGGTTCGGGCGGTTTCAGCTTATGGTGTTGTCAGTCCGAGTTCTAACCCGATTACCGTTCCGGTTACCTACTATGAAAATCGTCCACCGGTTGCAACTGCTGCAACCGAAGTCAAACAGAATTCCTTCATTGCCAATTGGGAAGAGGTTCCCGGTGCGAGCCTGTATGAGGTTCAGCTCACAACAGATGGTTTTATTACTGTTACGAAAGAAACTACAATCGCTAAGTTCTTTCCTTTTAGATCTCTGACTCCTTTAACCGATTATGAATACAGAGTCATGGCAAAAATTGCAGGAGATTGGAGTGGCTGGTCAGACACCATTCAGGTAGCAACTGACGGAACCCTGAATCCGCCTGTTCTGGTTGCATCCAACAGAAAAACAAACAGTTTTGACCTTTCCTGGACCGAAGTTGACCTTGCCACCGGGTACGGCATTGTAGTATCAAAAAATACTGAGTTTACTGATTTGTTTGATAGTTTATATACTACCGACACAACTCTGACAGTAAATGAATTAACCCCGGATCAAACCTATTTTGTTCTGGGATATTCAGTTCGGGGAAAATATTCAAGTGCTGATTCAGAAGTGCAACCGGTTAAAACGCTTTCGGAAGGACCTCTTCCCCCTGTTGCAACTGCACCAAGTGATGTAACAGACACCTCATACACTGCCAATTGGGAGCCGGTTGCAAATGCTCAGAGTTATGAGGTTCAGCATTCTCAAGATGGTTTTGTAACCAAGATCTCCAAAAA
>JAFLBE010000053.1:9449-28709 GCA_017303995.1 Bacteroidota bacterium
AAGCTTTACTATGTGAGAGTCAGAGCGGTGAATTCGACCACATCAAATGACGGAGCCTGGTCGGTAACCTTACCTGTCACGACCACAATTGCTGTTCCTGAACTTCAGGATGCCAGTGATATTCAAACAAACTCATTCAGGGTAAACTGGAAACCGGTTACAAGTGTTGGCACTTACCAGTTGGATGTTGCCGAGGACACTGTATTTTCCAAGATTTTACCAAATTATAACAATAAATCAATTCTTCCACCAAATACAAATCAGAAAGTTGACGGGCTAACAAAGAATACCAAGTATTTTTACCGCATGCGGGCTGTAAAGGGAACGTTCACAACAGCTAATTCTGAAATAAAAGTGGTAAGAACAAATGATGAGTTGGGTTTCCAAATTAGTACATCTTCCAACCCAGCAATAGGGGGAACGACTTCGGGTGGAGGAACTTATAATTCAGGACAAAGTGTAACGGTAACAGCAACTAAAGCAACCGGTTATAATTTTGTCAATTGGACTGAAGGCGGAATACAGGTATCAACAAATGCAAGTTATGTCTTTATTGCCAGTTCAAACAGAACCCTAGTTGCGAACTTTACCCCGGTTTACACAATTTCTACTTCTTCGTCACCTTCAAACGGTGGTACAACCAACGGTGGCGGAAACTACAATTCCGGTCAGAATGTAACTGTAACCGCAACACCGAATACAAATTTTGACTTTGTCAACTGGACAGAGGGTGGAACACAGTTTTCTACAAATGCAAGTTATACTTTTGTGGCCAATGGAAACCGAACCCTTGTGGCGAACTTTACAGCCAAGTCTTCTTTTCCACCTCCTGTTTTGACTCAACCATTTGAAAGAACCCAAAATGGATTCAAGATTTCCTGGAGTAAAGTGCCAGGGGCAACCGAGTACCGGTATGATCTGGCGCTCGACATTGCTTTCTCTCAAACACTTACCGGGTATGTAAACGAAGATACACCCGATACCAGCCTGGAAGTAGTTGAACGGGAACCAAATACAACCTTTTTCTTCAGAGTGAAGGGAGTTACTAACACGAAAGATGGCGAGTATGCTGTTTCGGGAGCAATCAAAACTTTGCCGAATCCGCCTGGAGTTCCAACCGTAAGTGTGCCAACCGAAGAATCGCCAATTTCATTTATTGCGCACTGGCAGGCACCGGCAACAGGGGGAGCGGTAGATCTTTATTTGCTTGATGTGTCTACCGATCAGAATTTTGCCGCCGGAAAATGGATTCTGCAAAATGATACGGTAACCGTAACCCAAAAACTGGTTTCCGCGTTGACTCCGTCAACTGAGTATTATTACCGGGTCAGGGCAAATAATGAAGGAGGAGAAAGCGGAAACTCCGGAACTCAGAAAGCAACCACAACTTCAGGAATACCAGATGTTCCGGTGCTTTCACCAGCAACTTCAGTCAGCGCAACAGGATTCACCATCAATTGGACAGGTCCGGTTAACGCAGAATCTTATCAGCTGGATGTGGGAACAAATAACCCGATTACCGTTTTCGTTGAAGGGTACCAGAATAAAACCGTAACTGGTACTTCTGAACCCCTGACGGGTTTAACCTCCGGAATGACGTTTCACTATCAGGTCAGAGCCGTAAATTCTTACGGAACTTCAGTTAGCTCTTCTGTCGGAACGACTCTTCTCATTCCTGGACCACCAACTGCAAGTTTACCAACCAATGAAACCTCAACTTCATTTACAGCAAACTGGCAGGCTGCAACAGGTGCTTCAGGGTATTTTCTGGATGTATCTCAGTCAGACCTGTTTACATCGTTTGAGTCAGGATATGAAAACCGGTCAGTCAGTGGAACTTCTGAAACTGTGCCTGGCCTAACCACAAACAGAGCCTATCATTACCGTGTCAGAGCCGCCAATGCTTCCGGTATTTCCGGTAATTCGAATGTGGTTTCACTGACTCTGTTACCACTTGCACCTGCCTTTTCAGGTCTGGTTATCAATCCTGCAACAGCAGTTCTGGGAACTTCAGATGTCGAGATCAAAATCACAATTGCCAATTCACCCGTTGGCGTGTTTCTGTTTTACGGGTCGCCAACTGCAACTGTATTAACCCAAACAACAATGACACTTTCCGGCGGACAGTATGTTGCTACAATCAACAAAAGTTCTTACGGTAAGGAAGGACTTGTTTTCAAAATTTCTTCTGAAAATGAAAGGGGGAAAACCTGGTATCCTGCAGAAAATCAGGTGACCAGTATTCCTGTTAACATTCCGGCTCAGAATATTATTTCTGAGGTTATTCCAACTTCAAGTTTCCCTGCAGGAATTGAAAAACAAACCTGGAATACGCTTTCTCTGCCATTTACAGGCTCAGTTAACCTGACTACCATTCTCGGGAACCAGGAACTAACCGGCGGCGAACCCGTGAACTGGGCAGCCTATACCTTTAACGGTGAATTTGGATCGACAACCACATTAACCGGTGGACAGGCCGTTTTTCTTTATCACAAGAGTGGTGATGGTGCAAATCTGATAAAAAATACAGTAAATGCAGCAGGCGTAATCGTCACTTACGATCAGAATGCCTTCGGAAATACATTGCTTGCTAACGGATGGAATCTGGTTGCCTGGCCGTACACGTATGGTGCTCAGATTTCTATTAAAGATGGCACCAAAGTCGGTTCAGTCTGGCAGATGAAAGCTGGAAGCTGGGAGAAAAATTCTTCAGTTAAACCGTTTGGCGGATATGCCATTTACAACAAAACCGGTACTGGCGGGCTGAAAGTTTCTGATGTTCTCTCCTGGACGACCCAGAGTCTTTCAAAAGTCAACGGGTCTGATCTCGCTCAATATGATGCAGACTGGCTGGTTAAACTGGGCGTTTCTTCAAAAACGACTTCAGATGCCTGGAACTACATTGGGGTTAGCATGAAAGCTTCAGCCGGTTTAGACTTGCTGGATGAGAAAAATCCGGTTTCACCGGGATCTGATCTCGATCTTTTTGTTTCAGAAGAGGATGGGCAACAGCCGGTTGCACTTGCCGCTTCAATCAAAAATGCGGGAAAAGGTCTGAAAATCTGGAATCTTAAGGTTAAAAATTCCTCTTCGGGAAATCAGGTAAAACTAAACTGGGAACATCTGAATGTACCTGAAGAAATCAATCTGGTTCTGGTGGATTTAACAGCCAAAAGAACCGTTGATCTTCAAAAATCAAGAACTGGCGTTATTGCCCTTTCCTCAGGTTCTGAGTCAAACCTCCAGATTCTTGCAGGCTCAACTGATGAAATTGAATCAGCAATCCAGGAGTTGAAATCAGAGTTGAGAGCATCGTTTATTCTTTTCCCGAATTATCCGAATCCGTTTAATCCAACCACTTTAGTTTCATTTGAAATGGGACGTGAAGAAGTGCTGGAGTTGGCGATATATAATTCTATCGGACAAAAAATTAAAACGTTGTATTCCGGAATAGCACTGGCCGGGAAACAGCAGATTGAATGGAATGGTAAAGATGATGCAGGAAACCCGGTTTCAAGCGGAGTATACTTCTGTACCATGAAAGCCGGTACGTTTGTGAAAACCAATAAAATGCTTCTGACAAGATAGGACGATGGAATAGCATGAAATTTACCACTAAGAAGTCAGGTTTTCTCTTTTTGCTTGCCGGACTTGTCTTTTCACTGCTTCCTGTAATCAGTTTTGCCGGAAGTGGTGATAGTACTTCGATAAAACCCCTGTTAAAGGAAGGTGATTTTGCCCCGACGTTTGCCCTTAAAAATGTTGGAGGTGAATGGTTTTATCTAAGGGACTTTGCCGGTACACCCCGGCAATTGATGAGTATGCCCAGAAAACCCGTTGTCATCAGCTTTTTTGCATCCTGGTGCAAACCTTGCCGTCGTGAAATTCCGGAATTGCAGAAGCTGATTGATAAACTTCCGGCTGACTCAATTCAGGCGTTTCTGATTAATGTGGCTGATGATGCTGAAAAAGCTGTGAATTTTGTGGCAGAATTTAAAACCACTATGCCGGTTTTGCTTGATAAATACGGGGCAGTTGCTGAAAAATATTGCCCCCAGGAAGCAGAAGGCCAGCTTTTTCTCCCAACCCTGGTTGTGGTTGACCGTGACGGAAAAGTTGCGCTTTCGAAAGTGGGTTACCGGGATGGCGATATGGATAAAATTGAACTTGTACTTACCAGTTTACTAAAACAATGAGAACCGATATGAAAACGATCATCAGCTTTCTTTTAATCATTGGTTTTGCCGGTGTGGGTTTTACCCAGAACGTGCCGGTTCAGAGAAAAGCCACAGTGGCCGTTCTCGATTTTAAACTGCTTTCCGGTCTGACCAAGGAAGAAGTGACGGCTCTGACAAGCAAATTCAGAACGTCCCTGGCCAAAACCAAAGCGTACGATGTTCTTGACCGGACGAATATGGATGCCATTCTTCAGGAGCAGAATTTTACCCTAAGTGAAGCCTGCAACACCGATGAATGTGTGATTCAGATTGGGAAATTACTTTCTGCAGAACGGATTATCAATGGCGATATTGGCCGGATCGGAGATACTTACACAATCAATGTGAAAATGATAAACGTCACCAGCGGCCGGATTGAACTGGTTGAAAATCAGGAATATGAAGGAAAACTCGACGGATTGTTAAGAGTATTCGATGATCTCGCCAAAAAGATGGCCGGAACGTATGAAGAAGACAGTAATTTCTGGTGGTATGCAGGCGGCGTTGCAGTTATTGGCGGTGGTGCGGCAGCAGCCGTGTTACTCATGAAAAAATCGCCGGCAAGTTCAACGACAACAACTCCATCGACGATTGGCAAACCATCATTCCCAGCTAATCCATGACCCGGAGGGAGGGGAGTTTAACCACAGAAAAAACACGAATGACACTAAAGAAATGCAAAAGGCAGGTTTTAAAAATGTCTATGTTTTGGTATGAGTTGGATTGTGCCTGATATATGGAGTGGTTTTATTCTTTGGCAATTATAATGGTGTTATATTTTGGATACCCCTTATATGGAAGAATTGAAAACCGTAAAAGTATTAAATAGATTTGAATATTTAACCGTCTTCCCGGGATTTGTGGGTGTAATTGTCTTTACTTTCTTGCCAATTGGAACACTTCTGTTAAAGCAGGTTGAGTGTTTTGTTAAAACATCTCTTTGAAATTCGGTATTGAAAATCATTTCTTGGTTTTTCCTTTAGTTAATTATAAAATTAATCGGACTTTACCTTTCCCCAATCTCCATCAAAGTACCAGGAATTTATATCTGGGAAAGAATCCAAATCCTTATTCTGATAGATTATTGGATTGTGCTCTATATTCTCCTCAAAAACTCTATCAAGTTCCTTTACAGGAGATTTATTGTTTAACCAATAATAAATAAGTCTGAATTCGTTGTTTTCTTTAACAATTTTATACTTCGCAACAACTCTCATATGACCATAGGCACCAATTATAATTACTGTTTGTATAAATATTGTGTCATTTCTAACAAAATATTGACCAATATCGTTGACAGATTCTGTCAAGCGCCCGTCATAAGGGAATGGCCAACTTTTATCTAGTGTTCTTGTTGAAGCTACCATGCCATTTTTATAAAAAATAAACCTTTCCGGGTCCTCAATATAATTGTTTGAATCAGATATAGCTTCCAAATAAATATTTTCTAAATAGGAATAATTTGAAGATAAAAAGTCCCTCTTCCAACCACTTAAATCCAAAGAAGGGCTACAACTTGTTGTTAAGAGTATTAGAAATAAATATTTACTCATTTATGTTGATTCTAAAAGGTAATTTGGTTGCAATTTTTTTCTTTGTAAAAAACTTGGATTCATGGTTGAAATGCAACAAAAAATTTAGAAAAAGGCTGTACCAAAGGCAACCCTCCAATTCAACAATCTGGAGGGTTAGGTATCCTTGGTTCCCAACAATTTCGATTGTGTGAATTTATAAAGAAAAATCAGGTTAAATTTTGTTGCAAATTATTGGATTTTTAGGCAGGATGGAGCTTTAAAACGTAATTCTTTAGAATGACCTGGATTCAAGATTCCAGGCTTTGTATTTCGATTAAAATAACACCGGGTTTGTAGTGTTTAAGGGTTTTAGATAGGTGTCCCCAGCATAAAGTCCTAGATAACCCACCCCCATTCCCCCTCCGTCGGAGGGGGTTTTTAGGTTCAAAGGGTTACAAAATTCCGGCAGTTTTTTTCCAGTGAGCAATAAATTTCTTCGATTCTTCCCGCAGTTTTGGTAATCCGCCCAGGCTGGTGTTGGGGAAATCCGTTTCTTCTGAGAGCATGGTGATGCAGTTCATCAGCGCACGGCCGGTGTGGTAGGTGCATTTCCAGATGTGGCTTTTCGGTCCGGTGGCGAGGTGAGGTTCTTTGTCGAGTCCACCTTCGTACCAGTCACCGTTGACCGGATCAAGAATGTAGTTCGAAACGTATTCCCACAATTGAACAAACTTCTCATAGTAAACCGGATTTTCAGGGAAAATCTTACTCATCATCAGCAGAATATTTAATCCTTCCGCCTGTGCCCACCAGTTTTTCGTGTCTTTGATAATGGTACAAGGGCCGTCTTCGGTGAAATAATATCCGCCGTCAAAAAATCCGCCCGTTTCCTGATCCCACCCATTGGCAATCGCATGATCAACCATCTTTTTGGCAATGGTCAGGGTTTTGACATCATTTTCAATTCCGAGCACGTAAGACGCTTCAAGCATAAGAAAAGCAGTTTCGTAATCATGTCCGAAAGAAACATGGTCGAGGCGGTAATTCTTTTTCTGTTCTTCCATGGAAGCATTCCGGAAGGAAACCGGCGTCCAGTCGGGTTGGAAGAAAAGTTGCAGGTAACCTTTTTTGTGAGTTTGAATGTCACGGATCAGGTGAAGCAATCCTTCGAGTTTTTCTCTTAATAACGGGCTTTCCCACACACTGTAAAGTTCTGTGTAAGCTTCCATCATGTGGATTGATGAGTTCTGATCTTTGAAACCAACTTCAGGTTCATCTGATGCCAGACTTTTGTGCTCAGAATTCCGGTCGAACACCATGCCGTTCCTGATCATAAACTGGAAGTATCCTTTATAAACCGGATCGAAGGCATGAGCTTCCAGCCAGAAAAAGGCATGTTTAGCCTGATCAAGCACTTTGATGTCATGGGTTAAATGATAAAGGGCAGCCATGGCATAAATGGCAAAAGCGTTTCCGTACGTTCTTTTTTCCTCCATCCAACCTTCTACATCAGACAAGCCGCCTTCACGATCACGTACCTGGAAAAATCCGCCAAATTCAGAATCCCACATCTGATCCTGCAAAAAGGGAAAACCATGAACTGCCCCATCATGATACAATTCAGAATCCGAGAAAAATTGTGCAGCTTTTGAAAGCGTCCAGATATGACGGGCTTGAGAAACGATCATTTTTTCCTGGCGTCTGGTAAGTTCCCACTTATTGTTCACATTGGTAAAATATCCACCGGCATCCTGATCAAAAACCAGCGGATACCACCGGTCAAGAATCTCGTTTTTTAAGGATGACAGCATTTCCTGTTGAATAGCAACCCGGGTTTTACCCGGAGCGGAGAGAACGGTATCGGCTTTCATAATTGGCTTCCCTAAGCAAATCTTTTTGATGATACTTACCAATACAAAAACCGTGCTAAAGATAAATTATTCTCATGAAACGGCTGCTGAATGAATTTCTAATGATTTAACGTTCGCAGGAGTGATAGTTTTGTACAGCCTGTTTATTAAAATGATAAAGGGGTTATTAAAAGGGGAAGGGCGTTTTACGCTGTACGTTGCACGGGGTACGCAATTCGCTGTACGTTGTACGGGGTACGCTTTACGTAGTACGGGATGCAGGGTTCGTTTTGGAAAAGAAAAAAGTGTTTTCCATTATCCCGTATGGCGTACCACGTACAGCGTACCCCGGCATTTCCCTTTGGCACCGATTTTGTCGCTGTATTCAATCGCAATCAAACCAACATAACGGACGACCTATGAAAACCCGGACATCAATCCTGCTATATTTATTTGTACTTCTACTGGGATCTGCATGCAGTTCCGGCAAGTTTGATCATTTCGTCACCCGGAACGGTGACCAGCTCATGGATGGTGAAAAACCTCTCCATTTTGTTTCTTACAACATTCCAAACCTGCATTATATTGAAGATCAGCTTCCTTTTGAGGAAACCAACCCGTGGCGCCTGCCCAATGAATTTGAAATCAGAGATGGGTTGAAGGCCATTGCCCAGGCAAATGGAAAAGTTACCCGAATTTACGTGCTTTCAGTTCGCAACCTGAAAGAAGATTCTGCAATTGTGAGACATGTGCTTGCCCCGGGACGGTTCAACGAAGAAGCTTTTGTTGCACTTGACCAGGTTTTCAAAGTTGCCAATGAAGAAGGTGTAAGAGTTATTCTTCCGTTAGTCGATAACTGGAAATGGTGGGGAGGTCCGGCCGAATATGCAGCTTTTAGGGGAAAAGAAGCCGATGCTTTCTGGACCGATCCTGAACTGATTGCTGACTTCAAGAAAACGGTTGAATTTATGGTTAACCGGGTCAATACACTGACGGGCGTTCCTTATAAAGAAGATAAAGCCCTTTTCGGATGGGAAACCGGAAATGAACTGGGTGCCCCTTATTCCTGGGCAGCAGAAATTGCAGCTTACATCAAATCTCTCGATCAGAACCATCTTGTGATTGAAGGCAGACGGAGCAATAAGCTCGATTCTCTGGCTGTGAATGACCCCAATCTCGACATTATGACCACGCATCACTATCAGTCAGCCAATGATGCTTTACCAATTATTGAGAGCAATCTTGCCATGACAAAAGGGAAAAAACCCTATTTCATTGGCGAAATCGGGCTGAACACCTTCGCAGAACTGAAGCCCATCATTGATTACACCGTTGACAATAAACTGGCCGGAGTTATGCTGTGGAGCCTCAGGTTCAGAAGCCGGGATGGTGGATTTTACAATCACACCGAATGGAACGGCGTCATGCCCTGCCGCTGGCCGGGTTTTGCGATTTCAAACCATCCGGAAGAAAACACTCTGGTTTCGTATCTAAGAGAAAAAGCTTTTGCCATCAATGGCGAAGAACTGACCCCGATTCCCGCACCCGGAAAACCGGTGATTCTTCCTATACCTTCGGTTTATAAAATCTCCTGGCAAGGTTCGGCAGGCGCTGTTTCTTATGATATAGAACGTCAGGAAGAAGGAAAAACGGAGTGGAGTGCACTTGCAACCGATATTTCAGATGCAATCACAGTTCACCGTCCGTTATTTGCTGATGAAACCGCAGAACCCGGGAAAAGTTACCGGTACCGTGTTTCCGCAAAAAACCAGACAGGAAAATCAGATCCTTCTGAAGCTTCAGAGCTGGTTACCATGACGGATAAGATGCTCATTGATGACTTTACCTCCGGCAAGAAAATGAACAGTTGTGATACGACGGTTCGGTTTCTGGTTATGAAGGACCTGAGAAAGGCAAAGGAAGATAAGGGCCGGATTGAAGGATCGGATGGCAGTCAGATCAGTTACCGGGTTGCAGAACCTCTGAAATCAATCACACTTGACGCATTTCATCCTTCAGATTCCAGTTTGTGCGGAATTGAAACCTCATCAGATGGTACGACCTGGATGTCTGTAAAACCTGTTCAGACCCGTTTTTCAGCTGGCAAAAATGAATATGGCTTTTTCTTGCCGGTTCGCTACCAGGCTGACCTGATTGGAAAAGGGCAACGCTATGTAAAAATAAAACTCTTCGGGCGGGTTCAACCCGGACATCTGGAATTGGTTTACTGATTATTGAAATAATAAATTTTATCAATTTGATAAGTCTGACAACCCATTACATAAGGTTACAAGGTAGAAACAAGGGTTTTCAGACTGTTAATAAAGAAAAACCGACTTTGGCATCATTTATGTTATTATCAACGCTGAATGTGAAATCCGATCTTGGACACACACAATCAAAAAACGCAATCGCAGTCAAAACAATGGAGAAACCAATGAAAAAAATGATAGCAGTGGTTCTGGGTCTGATGCTCACCGCATCTTTCGTCCAGGCACAGGTTATTGCAAACTTTGAAGATCCGGCCGCCGGAACTCAAGGGATTTCTGACGGAAACTGGGGAAGTTATATTACGGGAGTTTCCCGTGTTGCTGATCCCAGCGGAAAAAGTGATGGAGTTCTGGAAGTTGGCGTTTGGGCCAAAGATCAGCGCCCTGCCGGTGACCCTAAAGATGCCTTCACAATCAGTGGAGTTAAATCACTGAAAGGCAAGTTTCTTGCTTTCAGTATCTGGATCCCTACAGGTGCTCCCGATTCAATCGGGGTTGAACCTTTTATGCAAACCGGTGACGGTTGGAAATGGCAAAGTGCCAGTTATAAAACTGAAACCCTTGCCAAAGACAAATGGGTAACCCTTGTTCTTGACCTCGATGCTTTGGTTGCTGATGGTGCTGACCTTTCAAAAGTTCAGGCCTTAGGTGTGCAGATTCAGGGATGGAATGTCGCCGCTGCTACCGACTGGACCGGAAATTTTTATTTTGACAATATTTCAGTTATTGGAGCCGAACCAACCTGGATTGCCCAGTTTGAAGATCCAGTTGCTGGAACTCAAGGACTTTCTGACGGAAACTGGGGATCCTATATCACCGGTATTTCACAGGTTGCAGACCCAAGTGGTGTAAGCGCAGGTGTTCTGCAGGTTGGCGTTTGGGCTAAAGATCAACGCCCGAATGGTGACCCTAAAGATGCCGTTACGATCAGTGGTGTAAAATCACTTTCCGGTAAATTTTTCAATCTGAATATCTGGCTTCCTGCCGGTACTCCTGATAAAATCGGAATTGAGCCTTTTATGCAAACCGGTGATGGCTGGAAATGGCAAAGTGCTGCTTATCTAACCGAAAACCTCGCCAAAGAAAAATGGGTAACCCTTCAAATCGATTTAGATGCAATGGTTGCTGATGGTGCTGAACTTTCAAAAGTTCAGGCTCTTGGCGTTCAGATTCAAGGCTGGAATGTTGATGGTGCAACTGACTGGACCGGAAACTTCTATATCGACAACATCAGTGTACTTGGTACCGAAACCGGTGATAAATGGGTTGTTGCAAACTTTGAATCTCTTGCCGTTCCTACCATGGGCTTTGCAAAAGTGACCTGGGGTCCAGCATTTACTGAAATTAGTCGTGCAGTTGATAATGGGAATGGTGTTTTAAAGTCACATATTGATTTTTCTGTTACCGTTGGTGAATTAGAAAACAAAGGTGCAAAAGCAGTAATTCAAAAAGATAACATTGTCATGTACAATGCTGATGTTGCCAGAAGAGCCAATCAATTGAGTCTGGATGTCTTTATTCCAGCTGATTTCCCGCTTGGAGGACAAATTGGTTTGGCATATACCGGAACAGCAACCAATAACGGATGGACTGAAGATCCATTCCAGATTGATACTGCTGCTGCAATCGTAAAGAAAGTTATTCCCGGCAAATGGAATAAAATCTATTATGATTTCGATGCTCACGTTTTAAATGGCGATATCAAAGATTCAACAAAATCTGCTACCTTATATGTTCAGGTTTTCTATGGAAATGCTGTTTGGAAAAACAACCAAACCTACACAAGTGATATCCTTTTTGATAACCTGACTTTAGTTGGCATTCCTGAACCAAAGGGTGCTGTAGAATCACCAACTTTGGGCGAAACCAAAGTTATTGCCTATGCAATTCCATCTTATGCCGCTTATGAATATGTCAGACTTTATTGGGAAGATAATAAAGTTGGAACAGAAACCTACAACATTTACCGCAGCACAAGTGCAATTACAGATGTAACTGCAGCCGGTGTTAAAAAGGTTGTTGGCGGTATTATTCACGGTATGCAAACCTACACCCTTCGTGAATGGTCAAAAGACGGTGGTCCAGTAACCTATTATTATGCAATTACTGCATTTGATGGTGTGAACGAAACTCCGCTTCGTCCTGTTTCAGCTACCGGTGCCGTTACCGTAAATGCATCACCTGCCTACAAAGTGAAATACGTTAAAGACTTTGCTTTCTCGCTTGATGGCTTGAATGATGAATTCCTTCCTTATGAAGAGTACATTATCCGTCCTGATATCGCCGGTGGTGACAGAGGTCCTTCATGGACGCAAGAATCCATGGATATGAACTTCAAGACGACCTTCGTTATTGATGACCGTTATTTGTACATCTCTGCAGAAGTTGATGATGATAACCTTCGTCATGACCCTGCTTCCCAGGCCTGGGAAGGTGATGCTCTTGAATTCTATTTCGGATTCTATGACAGAACCCCGCTTACTGCCGAACACGCTAAGAACTATACCGGTGAAAATGGCGACTGGAGAATTGGTTTCAATTCTGATGGAAATGCTTCTCTGGATGGCGGAAGCCCCAGAACGATTTCGGGTGTAACGTCTACTGTTTTCGAAAAATTCAGCGGTGATGGTTACATTATTGAAGCAAGACTTGATCTGGATTCACTTTCAGCAGGTAAAAAGTTCGAACTGGTTAAAGACATGATGATGCCGATGAGAATTGACGGTAACGATTATGATCCTGTCAAGGGTGAAACAGCCCGTGGTATGATTGTTCAGGCTGGTGGCGTTCACAGAGCAGTTGAAGATACCGAACCAGGAACAGACGAAGACTGGAAAAGACCTGATGGTTGGGGATCTCTGATGGTTGAAGGTTATACAGGTGTTGGTGTTGCAGATAACAACAAACCATTTGAATACAGCCTCAGCAGAAACTATCCGAATCCGTTCAACCCGTCTACGACCATTAAGTATTCGGTTGCTAACCAAGGCCCTGTACTGGTTAAAGTATTTGATATGCTTGGCCGTGAAGTAAAAACTCTGGTTAATAAAGTTCAGCCTGCCGGAAACTATGTCATTGATTTCAATGCCAATGGTCTTGCAAGCGGTGTTTATCTTCTGAAGATTAATGCTGGTCAGTTTAACAAGTCAATGAAAATGATGCTCGTTAAATAAGAACCAATGCCTTCTTTACCCGGCAGGGTGAACCTGCCGGGTTTTTTTGTCAAGCTTTTAACGCTGCCTGATTACCAGGATCAATAAAACCACCCGATTCCATCCTGATTCGGAATCGTTCTCTTCAAGTCTGAATGATATCTGCCGACTGTATTTTTTGATATTTACCATGCCATGAATTCTGTTTGCCGGCAGAAACAGAACAATACAGGCAACACTTTTTTACATCACTATTTGAGCAAGGATTGAGAATGATAAGGACCCTACTTACACTCATCACGCTTCTGGTTTTTACAACGGTCACTTTTGCTGGAACAACCGGAAAAATCTCGGGAAAAGTAACTGACCGTGACACCAAGGAGCCGTTAATCGGGGCTAACGTTATCATCATGGGCAAAGGTGTTGGTGCCGCCACTGATGTTGACGGCGAGTTTTTCATCATCAATATTCCCCCGGGAATCTATACAATTAAAGTCAGTATGATCGGTTATGACACTCAGGTTTTTGAAAAAATCAGGGTTCAGGTTGATCTTACTACCAGTTTAAATGCTTCCCTTTCTTCTGCTGCCATTGATCTGGGCAGTGAAGTCCTGGTAGTCGCAAACCGGGTAGTACAAAAAGATTTAACGTCTTCTGAACGGTCCTTCCAATCTGATAAAATTGCAGAACTTCCTGCCCGGGACGTTTCAAGTATTCTGAGTCTTCAGGCTGGCGTAACCCGTGACGACGGTGGCGGGATTCACATTCGTGGCGGCCGGTCATCTGAAATCAGTTACATGGTTGACGGGGTTCAGGTTGTAAATCCGTTAGATCGCAGTTCAGGAATCAGCATTGATGATCAGTCAATCGAAGAATTAAAGGCCATTACCGGTACTTTTAATGCAGAATATGGTCAGGCACTTTCTGGTGTTGTAAACATTGTGACCAAAAAGGGGTCAGATAAATTTGCAATAACTGCTACTGCTTATACAGGAGATCATCTTAGTTTTGATGATTTGTATTCAGTAAATTCAAACCGCGAATGGGCTGAAGCTGTTTATTATAACCAAACAACCGGTTTTCTTCCGTTCGATTTTTCAAAATATGGGTATCGTAACCGTAGAGAAGCTGAAACCGCAGCAGCAAATGGTGCAAAACCCTGGATACAAAATGAAAAATATCTGAATTCATATAATCCCATTGAAAACAGGGATTTACAATTAAATGTATCGGGCCCGATTCCTGGTCTGGGTCAACTGTCCTATTTTGTTGCAGGTCGCTATCAGTATAAACCTGATTACCAAATGGGGCGTCGTTATTTTATGCCCTGGGGATTAAATTCACCGGTTACCGATACTGTGAACAGTTTTAAATCTCCTGATGGCAAATTGGTTTCTCTTGGATGGTATGAAGGCTTTTCAACCCAATCCAAATTATTTTTCAATCTTTCTAGTTTGAGTTTGAATTATGGACTTTACTACAATAAAGACCACAGCTATGGCGGTGGTTCAAAGTATGTTCCTGATGGCGGGCGCCATTATTATACTGATCGTTACACCCATATTTTAGGCGCTACTTATATCTTCACACCCAGCACATTCCTGGATGTTAAGGGTAGTTTTTATAACAGTGATCATAAAAGTTATCTATACAAAAGTGAATCTGATTACCGGTACATGCCAAGTGATGGCGGTGATTTTGCTTCAAAAGTCTTGGGTAGCGGTACTGTAGGCTCAATCCCGAATGATTATGGATTCTGGGGAAATGATCTTGGCCGCGGTAACAGCGAAGCCAGTTATTACTCGTTCAATGCTGATCTTACCAGTCAGGTTGATAAATATAATATGGTGAAAGTTGGAGGATCCATACGCAAACATGATATTTTGGATGACAATTACTCCTTGATTTATTCAAATACAACTGAGTTGATGACTATACCCGAACTGAATTCTCCGTTTAGAAACAAGTTTGGTGCGCAGCCATTAGAAGCAGCTTCCTATATTCAGGATAAAATTGAATTTCAGGAACTCATCATCAACGTTGGGCTCAGATTTGATTATTTTGATTCAGATGGCCGGATATTAGCAGATCCGAAAGATCCTGAAATCTATGACCCTTACAAAAAAGAACATATTTATAAAAACTGGGTGACGCGTGGACCAGACGATTCACTAATATCTTTTAGTGATGCTGAGAGAAATAGTTTCTGGTGGAAAAAGGCAAGTCCTAAATTTCAACTATCGCCCCGTATCGGATTTTCATTTCCCATTACGGCTGAGGGTGTTATTCACTTTTCGTATGGACATTTTTTCCAGAATCCGGGCTTCAGGTATCTGTATACCAACCCGAATTTCTGGGTTACAGGGGCAGGTGCTCAATCGCTTACCGGAAATGCTGATCTGAAAGCAGAAAAAACCATTATGTATGAATTGGGACTTCAGCAGCAGATTCTCACTAATCTGACACTTAGTATTACTGGGTTCTACCGGGATATCAGAGACTGGATTGGTACCGGAATTCCTGTTGATACCTATGCCGGACCAACTTATTACAGTTATGTGAATAAGGATAATGCAATTGCCAAGGGGGTCACCCTTTCTGCGTCACAGGCTTTTGACTATTTCAATTACAGTATTGACTATACTTACACTGATGCTAAGGGAACTTCATCAGATCCAATTGATGCCTATAACGATATTAGTGCGAAAAGGGCACCCAGAGTTCAATTAATCAGTCTTGACTGGGAGCAACCCCATTCACTCAGCTTTGTAGCCGGATATTCAAAAGATGGCTGGGCCGCATCGGTTGTGAGTTCATTAAACTCGGGTCTTCCTTACACACCATCTTTTGTAACCACAGAATCGATGGGACGTTTTGGCGGGTTGAACGAAAACAGTTCGAGAAAGCCAACTAAAGTCAATGTTGATCTGAGAATTTCAAAAACCTATAACCTGGATGCTTTCTCAATTCAGGCAACCTGTGATATTACCAATCTATTTGATATCCGGAATGCAACCAGTGTGTATTCAGATACAGGTCTTCCCGATTTCACACTTGACAATCCGGGACTGTCTAACCGGCTGGTTGAGTTAGGCCGGCAATCTGATGTAAACCGGAGCCCGGGTATGTATTCAGCTCCCCGGTATATTTCACTTGGTATAAAAATCAGCAGTAATTAACGTGTTCAGGATAAAACAATGAAAACCAATAAGATCACATATAAATCAGATTTTCAGGTTTCCTGGCAGGTTATTGCCGGAGGCCGGTTTTTTGCTGCTTTAATAACCTTTTTGCTTGCAGCAACTTCATTCACAGAGGCCCAAACTATAAGCCGTGTAGGTACCACAGCAGCACCTTTTCTTAAAATTGGCGTTGGTGGCCGGGCACTTGCAATGGGTGAGGCAGTTACCACAATCAGTAATGATATTACTGGCCTTTACTGGAATCCGGCAGGAATTGCCCAAATTACAACCCAACAAGCTGGAATAAGTCATTACTCTTATATTGCAGACCTGACTTATGATTTCGGGGCAGTTGCAGTTCCAGTACCTGAAGTTGGAACTTTCGGACTTTTCTTTTCATATCTGAACTCACCAGATATCGAACGGACGACTATTTACAGTCCGAACGGAACTGGTGAAAAGGTGTCTTCAGGATTCTGGGCAGTTGGATTTGGTTATGGAAGAGAACTGACTGATCGTTTTTCGATTGGCGCAAACATCAAATTTATCAGGGAATCCATCTGGCACAGTCAGGCCGATGGTTATGCCTTTGATATTGGTATCAATTATATCACTTCATTTAAGAACATAAAACTTGGAATGATGATTTCAAATTTTGGTCCGGGAATGCAGATGGGTGGCCGTGACATCCAGATTCAGCATGACATTGCTGAGGGATTTGACGGAAACAATGAAAACATCAACGGACATCTGGATACCGATGAATTTCCGTTGCCCATGCAATTTAAAATGGGACTTTCTGCTGATCTTGCCAAAGATTTTATGGATATGCCTGATTATAGCTGGATCGTTGCTGTCGATGCGGTTCATCCGAACGATAACGATGAATACCTGAATCTTGGAACTGAATTTGGACTCTATGAACGGTTTTTCCTCAGAACCGGTTACCGTAAACTCTTTCTGAAAGATTCACTTGGCGGTTTATCTTTCGGTGGTGGTGCCAAAGTGGATGTCCTGGGCTTCAACCTGGCACTAGACTATGCCAATGTTGATTTTGGCCGTCTAGATCACCAAAACAAATTTTCCCTTACTCTTTCCTTCTGATGAAAACGGAGAAGATCGCAATGAAATTTAAATTAGTAATTACACTACTGGCGACCCTTGCTTTTTCTGGGGTTCAGGCCCAGGAATATTATGGTTCGGCAAATAACCGGGCAAAAAACGTTCACGCCGGGAATAAAATCAGGGTGACTTTTCATAATAATGCCCGGTTAGGTTCGGTTAAAGGTGATAATAGTACAACGTATACCGGTGAGTGGCCGATTGG
Source organism: Bacteroidota bacterium (assembly GCA_017303995.1). Lineage (GTDB taxonomy): Bacteria > Bacteroidota > JABWAT01 > JABWAT01 > JABWAT01 > JAFLBE01. Next base: position 26,962 of record JAFLBE010000053.1, read on the forward strand.
TACCGGAAAGGTACAAATGGGTAATACGTCGCCCTACGTGATGTCAGAACTCCGTTTTTTCAAGGAAATCAACTCGATTACCGGTGATTCAGTTTATAACTATATTACCCCAGTTGTTTTCTGTGAAGGCTGGGACCCCGCCATATTCAGTCATGATTCTCTTGGCGTCTTTTGGGGCTTTGAACCTGTTAATGGATACCTCAATGAAAGCCAGAAGGAAAAAGATCCGTATCATGCAGTCAGCATGAGTCACCAGCCCTTTACCTGGCCGGCTTTCTGGATTGATAAGCTGGATGATGCCATCGATCCGGGTTGGAGCAATCACTGGAACGGGTATTTTGGAAAAGATCAGAAAAACGCAGATGAAGAAAGTTTTTTTGTTCTTGATGATTATGCATTTAAAAAAAGAGTTGGCAACTATCGGTTACCTTTTCCAGTACCCGAAAACCCAACCCGTGGTGGGCTTGGTTTAAAAATGGAAGTTCGGGGTCTGCAATGGTCGAACCCGGATGCTGAAGACGTAATTTTCTGGTTGTACGGAATCCAGAATATTGGCCAACTGAAACTTGATAAGACGTTGTTTGGAATAAATGTTGGCGCATCAAGTGGTGGTCTTCTTAGCGGAGCCGGTTCAGATAACAATGATGACGCTGCCCGTTTTTACCGTGAAAAGGCCCTTGCAGTAAACTACGACCTCGACAATATTGGTGTTGGTGGCTACCGTCCTGTTCCCTGGGTTGGTTTTGCATTTCTCGAAAGTCCAGGCAATCCGTTTGATGGTATCGATAATGACGGTGACGCCAACAATATTGAAAAGCCAGGTGGTGGCACAGGTAAACTGATTACCATTGATGATTTTACAAAGTTCTATGCTGTAGATGCACCAATCGTCAGGATTGACTATAACGACCCCACTTACCCAAGAACTGTTGGTACGATGCCAGCCGGCGGAGTAAAAATCAGCCACAACGGAACCAATCTGATCTTGCAACCCAATGCACCTCTGATTGAAACTCCAAGAAATGGGATTGATGATAACCTGAATGGTCTTATTGATGAGAGTGACGGAGCCAAGATTTATGATCCTGTTCTCAAGGATTCAGTTTCATATTTCCTCTACATCAAGTCAGAGTATAACAATCAGGATTATCTGGCTATTGATTACTTTACCAATTCTGGTAAAGCCAATCTCATGATTGATGAACGCCGTGATGACGGAATTGACAATGATGGTGACTGGGATCCGGCATTTGATGACGTAGGGCTGGACGGAAAACCCGGAACCAGCGATCAGGGTGAAGGCGATGGCATTCCAACCGCCGCAAAAGGAAACCTTCCAGGAGAACCCAATATTGATAAAGTAGACGTTGATGAATCAGATCAGATCGGGTTAACCAACTTCAAATTCTACATTTACAGTACGCTGACTTACAGCAATGATGAACAAATGTGGCAATATTCAAGACCTGGTTATTTTGATAACTCAACAATCGGGCAGGCAGATTACGATTATGTGTTTTCTTCAGGTTACTTTCCGTTACAACCCGGGAAGCGTGAGTTTTTCTCGATTGCCATGGTTTATGGGGATGATGAAAAGGATATTCTCAGAAATAAGGATATCGTTCAGAAAATTTATAACTCCAATTACAATTTTGCCATAGCACCCAACAAACCCAAACTTTCTGCTGTTGCCGGTGACCGCAAAGTTACGCTTTACTGGGATGACGGAGCCGAATACAGCTTTGACC
>JAFLBE010000054.1 GCA_017303995.1 Bacteroidota bacterium
TAAATTCCTTTCGAGATGCGGTAATTCTGATTAAAAAAGTTGTCATCCCGGACTTAGCCTGCCCCGAACACTTTCGGGGATCCGGCTAACGAAGTTCTGCGAAGCTCATCCATGCCTTTTATACTGGATGCTGAATCAAGTTCAGCATGACAGCCAGGTGCTACAAGCGGCCGGAAATTTACCTCCAAAAATTTAATTCAAAACGATTGCGAATGAAACGAAATGATTTTAAAACCAAAAAAAATCCCTCCGCTCTGCGTTCTCAGCGCCTCGGCGGTCGAATTCCTCATTTTACCAAGACCATTTTTCCTGATAGGCTTTGATGGCTTTTTTGACTGTTCACCGAAACCTGATAGACATAAATTCCTGATGGCAGATTTTCTCCCGAAAAGGTTAAATCATGACTACCAGCAGGTTTATTCTCCGATTCTGAAATCCAGACCAGCTGACCCAGCAGATTCAAAACGGATATTTTGACCTCTCCCGAAACTGGCAGTGAATACCGGATTTTGGTTTCCGGATTGAACGGATTGGGATAGTTGGGTTCCAGAGAAAATCCGACCGGAGTCAGTTTTTCACTTTCAACACCCACACCGGTGCCTTTATATCCGTACAGTTCATATTCCTTGATCCAGTACCCGCTGTCAGGCAAACTCCCTGCAACATTCAAAATCCTGAAATATCTGCCGACACCGTTCACGGTAAGATCATCTGTTCCGCCATCTCCGGTTGTGGTTGAAAAAATGGATTTTTGGGCGCCTGATTCACTTAAACTTTGGAGTGAATAGGTTTTGGCAAAAGCATCACCCCAGTTGATGACAACCCTATTGATTGTGTGGGTTTTTCCCAGATCCACATACATCCAGATTCCGCTGCCGGCAGCACTCAGCCAGGAGGTTTCCGGGTCACCGTCTACTGCATAATCTGGTGAAGAACCCCGGCGTGTTTTGGAAGCTTTGGTCGGGGTTTTCAAAGCACGGTTTATTTGATCGGAAGGAAGTACATTCACAGTCACTTCCCGGGATTCTGAAATGTCGCCGGTCGTTTCAAGCTTATAAGTCGTGGTTGACGCCGGTACAACAGTCAAGGTGCCAGTCTGTGCAACCGGATTCCCGTCAAGGGTGACGGTTGAGCCATTTGCTGAACTCCAGGTCAAAACGGTTGTGTCTCCTTTTCCCAGATCCAGGAAAGTGGGTTTTGCCTGGAAGGATTTTATGGTTCCCGAAGGAAGGTAAGTCAGGTGAAGCTGCACCGTATCTTTTACAATTCCGTTCGTGATCAGTGTATAAATTCCGTTTTCATCCGGGGCAAGTTCGAGGGAATCGGCATCTGCAACCGAAATTCCATTTATCGTAACATTTGAACCGGGCGTTGTTTCCCAGAAGATTTTCTGAATCTGCCCTTTTTCGTACGTTGAACTCCTGCTGTTCAAATATCTGATAATTCCGGAATTGCTGTTCAGGACTGCATTTTTTGCAAATTCGGCCATGAGGGCATACCCGGCAATACTTGGGTGAATGCCATCAGCAAACATATCCCCATGTCCCGACATTAAGGCGTAAAAATCGATCAGATCCGTTTTGGCGGTTGCTCTGACCGAATCAATCAAAGGAATAATTTCATTGTCCACGATGGAAGCTGTAATCCCAAAATTATCCTGAAAAACCGGAACCGGCCGGCAAACGAAAATCTGCGGATTTCTCCCGTTTTTCCGGAATACATTGACCAATTCCATATAATCTGAGAAAAACTCACTGCCATATTGCCAGTTTTGGGGTTTACTGTCGTTGGTACCGAGTTTAATGATGACGATGTGCGGATTGAAATCCTGCGCATCCCAGAAAGATTGCTCGTTCCAGTAAGGGTAATCTCCTTTTTTTAGAAGCGTTCTTCCGCCGACTCCGAAATTTTTGGATTGATAATGACTGCCAAGCAACGTACCCATTTTTTGGGGATAAGCATTGGCATCACTGGTTCCCTGGGTGATGCTGTTTCCCACACAGGCAATTCTGATGACTTCAGGCTGGGCAAAGACGGTAATTGAGGAGAGTAAAAAAGCAGAGAAAAGTAAGCTGGTAACTTTCGTTTTCACGAGTGGATGTCCTTTCAGTTTTCATGGGAAAAGAGACAACAAAAATCGAACCGGAATCGCAATGGTTAATGATCAATGATGAATGGTTAATGGAGTTTTTGTTTTGAGTTTTGTAACCCTGGAAGGGTGACCTGTTTGTAGAAAAAGGATATTTCGAAATCAAACCGGCCGGGTAAAGATATAAACGAAACGGGTGATCTCATTCCGGACGGAAATTGATCAGGTTAATAAACGTTGAAATTATTTCACTTCAAGGAGATTTTGAATCTTGTATAAAACAACATCCCCATCCGGCTAAAGCCGGATTTCCCCCTTCAAAGGGGGACTTTCAAGATACCAATTTGCTTTTGGCAAATAGACTATTTTGGTTTAACCCTGAATTTGTATGACCTAACAGCCAACAGCAAATAGCCAACAGCTTTGCCCCGGGCACTTCGACTCCGCTCAGCGTCCGGGGATCCCCGCTTACGCCTTAAACCTTACCCCTTACACCTATTATCTGGCACTTTATTTGTACCTTGAATAAAAGTCAATTAAACCTTTATTCATTTTCATCAGGTGACTAACCATGAAAACTGCTTTCCTTATTTTTTCCTCCATTTTCCTCACTATTCTCACGACTGGATTTGTTTCAGCCTCAACCCTGATTCCGGCGGATAATCCCAATATCCACTATGTCGGCCGGTGGGATTTCACCATGCCATCTGCACCCTCCCATTCCTGGCCGGGTGTTTACCTGACTGCCAATTTTGAGGGAACAAGTATCGGCGTTTCGATGACGGATAATTATTGCTATTACAATGTGTTTATTGATGGTGTTCTCATGAAGATTTTTCACCCGGATCAGGCGGGAAAGACAGATTACAACCTGGTTTCAGGTTTGACTGATGGAAATCACACCTTGATGCTGATCAAAAGAAATGAAGCTTCCTGGACGAAATATACGTTTAACGGACTCATACTCGATGACGGAAAAACACTCCTTCCGCCACCCGAACTTCCCGTCAGAAAAATTGAATTTGTCGGCGATTCCTTCACCAGCGCATCCGGCAATGAGGCAACGACGCAAGATGCACCCTCTGATGTTGCTCCGGTTACGAATATCACTGAAGGATTTGGTCCGATTACAGCGAAACATTTTGATGCTCAGTATCACATGACCAGTCAGTCCGGATTTGGAATGGTGATGGATTACACCGGAAGTTATGTGGGAAATATTCCCGACAAATTCGACCAGACCCAAATGTTTACTGCGAATCCGCCCTGGGATTTTGAACAATGGATTCCAAATCTGGTTGTGATCGGACTTGGCTTAAATGATTACTCAGGTTTTGGCGGATACAGTCATGCTGTCAGTGATATCCATAAAGCAGAGTATAAAAATAAATATCACGAGTTTATCGGGACGATCCGGGATGCTTATCCGGGTGTGCGTGTCCTTGCCGTGGCACCCCATGTGCTCTGGCTTCAGCAGACAATTGCAGAAATTGTGGAAGAAGAAAATGCAGCCGGCCGGGCCGATGTTTTTTATACCGATTACCCGTACTATGACGGCGGATATGTGAATAACGGTCACCCGAACGTCGCCAGTCACCATAAAATTGCAGACCGGCTCATCGCCGAAATCGAATCCATCCCCGATGTCTGGACTCCATTTTCTGATCTGACTCCGCCAACGATTACCAAATATCCCGATGCGCCTTTTACGGTTTATGATCATCAGGTTACCCTGGCCGTACAGACTGATTCCTATTCCACAGTGAAATACAGCAACACCGATAAATCTTTTAAGGAAATGGAACATACATTCTCAGTAACCGGCGAGCGCAAACATTCGGTCTTACTTCCCTGCGAACACGCCACCACTTACAACTGGTACATCCGAGCATCAGATGTCAACGGAAACGAAACCCCGGCGTCCCTTCATATTCAGTACACCGTAGATACAACCAAAGTGGTGGTCAACTGGAAAGATTTTCTTTTTGGTGAATCAGCCTGGAAATCGGGTGCAACTCCCATCAGCAGCACCGGTGTTGGAACAACGGTTATGAATCCGGTTCAGACGGCTTACTTCCGGAAAAAATTCACTGTGGAAAATCTGGCGTCACTCATCGGATTCCGCCTTCTGGTTAAAGGCAATGACGGATTTGTTGTTTATCTGAACGGTGAAGAAGTGAACCGTACCAATATGATTGCTGAAGGAGAAATTACTTATTCGACCTCAGCTTTAAAAACTCAGGTATTGAATACATCAGTCGTATTCAGTGCAGCAAACGGACTGCTTTCCAAATTCAGAAATGGTGAAAACCAGCTTTCTGTTGAAGTCCATGGCACAACCGGGGTAACGGCAATATCTTTTGACTCTCAGGTTCTTGATAATGTGAACAAGAAATATATCAGTCTCGGGTCGGATTGGTTTTTCTCGGATTCCGGTTCAGAGCCGGCCATTCAGCTTGCAGAAAAACCAACCGGAATTGAGGAGTCAACCGGTGCAGTTTTGGATTTCCGGCTGTTCCCGGCTTATCCGAATCCATTCAATCCATCAACAGAGATTTCGTGGTTTCAACCGGCTTCAGGTAACGTTTCCGTTAAAGTTCATGATTTGCTCGGAAGAGAAATTGCAACGCTTTCAGATGGATTTTATCAGAAGGGTGTCAATAAGATGACATTTAATGCCGCCGGATTATCGGCAGGATTATATATTTATTCAGTTACCTTTTCAGGACGGAAGGAAACGGGGAAGGTTTTGTTGTTGAAGTAAAAAAATTTTGAAGAAAAATTGCCTTTTGAACCACCGAAATAACGGAAGGAACAGAAGAATACAAATCCGAATGTATGTTTTGTATTTCACCAAAAGATTGTCTTTATCCTGACAATCCTTTTTAAAAAACCAGATTTCCCTTTCCGTGAATTCTGTGTTTTCTGTGGTCGAAAAAAGGAATGAAAAAACCGGAAACGGGGAAGGTTTTGTTGGTGAAGAAAGAAATTTTTTAGAAGAAATTGCCGTTTTAACCACAGAAATAACGGAAGGAACAGAAGAATACAAATCTGAATTTTTGTTTTGTATTTCACCAAAAGATTGTCCTTATCCTGACAATCCTTTTTAAAAAACCAGATTTCCCTTTCCGTAAATTCTGTGTTTTCTGTGGTAGAAAAAGGGAATTGAAAAACCTGGAGACGCGATTGAATCGCGCCTCTACGAAATTACAATAAAAATATCCCCCCGCTCTGCGTTCTTGGCGTCTCCGCGGTCGAATAAATTCCTATTTCAACAAAACCATTTTGCCTGTGACATTCTGACTTTTGTTTTTTCCTTCCAAAGAAATCCGGTATACATACACCCCGGACGGAAACGATTCCCCCGAAAAAAGGATCTGCTGACTTCCAGCCTGAAGGTTTAACGAACCTGATGTCCAAACCGTCTGACCGATCAGATTCATCACCGAAACAGAAACTTCACCCGCTACCGGGATTGAAAATCTGAGTGTTGTCTCCGGATTGAACGGATTTGGATAATTCGGGAACAAAACAAAGTCCGTCATTTTCTCATTCCCACCAGATTCAACATCGGTGGCTGTCACTTTTAATCCATAAACCTGGAGTTCCGAAATCTGGTAGCCGGTTGTGCTTTTTGACCGTTTATCCAAAAGCAATCTCACATACCTGCCGGTAACACCAATGCTGTCAATCAGGGAAAGTCCGCCGGTTCCTGCTTTTTCCCACAGAATGACTTTCCAGTTTTTACGATCAGAAGAAATGCCCAGGCGGTAAGTGGTGGCATACGTTCCACCCCAGGTGATTTTGATTTTATCAATGGCAATCGTATCCACAAGATCAAGTTCCACCCAGTTCAGTTCAGTGTTCAAACTTGCCCACCAGGTTGACGGATCATCATCCACCATGTGAGCAGGATTTTCATGTCCGGTTCCGGCTTCCGTTCCAGAAACGGTGACCGGTCGGCCATTTGCCCGGTTGACCTGATCTGCCGGGAGAACAGTTACCGTCCGTTGCAGGGTTTCAGTCGTGACACCTGTAGCTATTAATTTATATAGTGTTGTCACCTGCGGGAAAACCGTAACGGTGCCATCTTCAGAAACCGGTTCGCCGTTCAAAGTTACAGTGGAACCAAATGATGACGTCCAGGTTAAGGTGACGGGATCTCCGGCAGCAATACTTACTGGTTTGGCAACAAAAGACCACAATTTACCGGAAGGATAAAATCCGACCGTTGTTTTTTTTTCCTGAGCAACATCACCGGAAGAAGTCAGTGTAAATTCTTTCGGTTCTGATGGATGAATAATCCGCCTGCCCTTTTGAGCGACTGGTTCCCCGTCCAGCAACAAAACTGATCCGTTTGATGAATCCCAAATGAGTAAAGTAGAGTCGCCTTTGTCTATGGTTGACGGATCAACCCGGAAATTCAGTATCACGCCGGATCTGGGTTCGATCACAACATCACTGGCATAATCCTTTTTCAGATCCAACATTAAAACTTTTGTTCTGGCGTTTTGGGTTGAATTATCCCAGGCCCACGACCAGGCACCGGCATATCCGTTCTCAATCAGGTTCCGGTATAAAGTCTGCCAGGTTTTTCCGTGGGAATCCTCAATATAAAATTCGGCCACAACCAGCGGTTTATCTAACCCCCAGGCAGATTTTGGATGATGAAAAGGTGACAGTGGCGCACCAAAGTTTGCCTGATAGTAGTGAACATTGTAAAAATCGAGAGTTCCATCCGGGTCGCCACCGGCAGCAATCAGCCGGTCATCCCGGTAATAATTTTTATTCGGATTTCCATCAAACGACACATCGGTCTGGGCACGAAAACACCAGGCGCCATTGGTGACGACTGCGGAAGAATCCGTCCGGTGAATGGCGCCGGCGACCAGATTGACAACCCGCTGAATATCCAGCATCGGAATGTGATGATTGAATTCCCACCCGAACTCGTTGCTCATGCCTTCAGGTTCATTGAAGACTTCCCAGGCCAGAATTCCCGGATGACCTTTCACACCGTTTACAATCGGAATCAACGCCTTTTTGATGTAAGCATTGGTATAAACCGTATCGGTAAGCAGTTTCTTTGCCCGGTCGGTGATACCGGCTCCGTTTGAAATCCGAAGCATATCAAACGACCAGAGACACAGCTGAAGTCCAACTTTTTGTTCGTAGGCGAGATCGAGAATTTGTTTGAGATCAGCGATAGCATTGGTTCCGGGTCCGGTTACTTTCCCGTTTGCATCAAAGGCCGGGGTTTCATGTCCGGTTGTGTGAAGCCAGAGACGCATCGAATTGCCGCCGTTGGTTTTCAGTTCTGTAAAAATGGATTTAAACTTTGTAAAATTGGTGGTTGACGGACCAATATCCCGGGCAAAATTCACCCATGCGATGTTTGCTCCGCTTAGGAACAAATCCTGATTTTCATACCGGATTCGGTTATCCGGAGTTTGACTGAACGTTAATCCGACGAATACAAACAGGGAGGCAAAAACGATGAACGTTTTCATAGGGATTCCAATTTAAATTTAATTGCGATTATTCTTGATTACAGAAGGGACAACATCCGTGCCGTGTCCTTTTTGAATTGCATTACCTTGTCCCCGTCCCAAGTCCCCCGTCTCCTGTCCCCGATTTTAATCACTTTGATAATGAATTATGTTTTTAATAAAAAAGCCGGTAGGAAAACATTCCAACCGGCTTTAACCAACACAAACAACACAAACAACTTTACAATTTTATCTTGCCTTCAATCTGAATTGAACCGGTACACTAACCCGGCTCGTTACCAGCTTACCATTATGGTTGGCAGGTTTAAATTTAGTTTTATAGACCGTTTCGATGGCAGCTTCATTCAGTACTTCATGTGCGGGTGACAGAATATTGATCTGAGTTGGATTTCCATCTTGATCTACAATCACGCTCAACACCACTTTTCCTTCAATCTTGAGTTGCATGGCCGATTGTGGGTAAACCACATTCCGGGTAATCCCGGATAGTCCACCTTCGGGCTCTGCCGGCTGATCAGGAAACTCCATATAGTCAGGTATTACCTCTGATTCTGTGGTTCCTTCACCCGACATATCTGCATAAAACTCCATGGTGTCCGATACAGCTCCAACAAAAACGGGTTCAGTTGGCTCAGTCTGAGCTATCTGGGTAACCGGATTAATTTTCTCTGCCTTCCGGGCGGTATCTCTCACCGGCTGACTTTGCATGGTTGTACCTGATGCATAAACCGCGCCAGAAATTTGTTTTTCTTCTTTTAAACTGGGAAGGTCAATTTTTAGTTTAAGGGTAACGCCAGCATTCAGTACAATCGTCTTTTTAAAATCACGGTAACCATCTTTTTTGACCTGAATGACGTAGGAACCTGCCCCAACATTCACAAAACTAAAGTTTCCTGCTATGTTCGTCCGTGTAGAAAACCGGGTGACGTTATCCTGAATCAGGGCAACCGTTACCAGATTGATCCCGAGTCCGGTGCTGGCTTCGGTAACTTTTGCACTGATTTTCCCGGTGGTTTGAGCCTGGGTTGCATAAATAATCCCCAATAGGGCCAGGATTGTAAGCAAGCTTCTGATTTTCATTTCCGTTTCTTCCCTTTTCCAACTGATCGTTGCAGTTTTCACTTCAATCTGTTTTTATTGCTGATTTAAATTGTGATCTGAATTTGGTCGGTTGAACGTAAAGCAAAAAGCGTGCGATAAAATCACAACTTCGTCATGAGATGTCTCTTTTTTCTGTCTGTTTGCAGATAAATCGTTCACAAATGGGGTTTAAAGCGGATGAAAAGCGATTCTATTATTTTTCAATAATATGAAGAAGGGGGATACGCGGAACGGTTTACGTTCTATGGGGAACGGGATTTGGAACTACTTACTTCAAAGAAAAAATATTTATTCCGGAAGCAATGGCAATTTCATTGAGCTTTTTATCCTTTGTCAGCAGAAGTGCGTGGTGTCGTCTGGCTGCAACCAGATAAAACAGGTCATAGGTGGAATGCTGATACCGGTTTCCTTCCAGAAAAGCCTCTTTCCATAATTCAGTTGAACTAGCAAAGTCATCAACCAATCCGAGACAAAACTCAATGCCTTTCAAACAGACTTCATCAGTAAACTGGGCGAATTTTCTATATTTCCAAAATGTATTGGTAACTTCAGAAATAAATGTGTCTGGGGCAATAATCAACTCTGCATCCTGAAGTAACTTTTTAAATTGGGCTGATAACTCATTTCCAAGCGCAATTTCAATGGCTGCACTTGCATCAAGAACAATGATCATCGGTTATCCCTGTCTTCACGAATCAGTTCTGCCGGATCAGGAAGGTTTCTGGTATCTATTCCCAATCCTGCAAATTCATCTAAAATTCTTTTTCTTCTTCCCTTGTTTGAAAGTTTATTTTCAAGCCCTTCCTTCAACAGAACAATAGCTTCCTGGGCAAGACTTCTGTGTTCTTTTTCTGCCAGGTAAGACAGTTTCCGGTAAATGTCTTCAGGAAGATCCCTGACTTGCAAAGTCGGCATACCAACTCCTTTTTGCATGCAATATACAACCATAATGCATGCGTTACAAGCCAAATGAAAAAACCACCCATGCCAGAATCAGGATTTTCAGGATAAACGGATGGGCAGGATGAATAACAAACATCCATTTTGAGAAGAATAATTTCAGGTGTGAATGATGAAGGGATTATTTTCCCATCCGGAGAATCCCCAAATCCAGAAAATCCTGAATCAGACGATTTTTGACTTTGGGCTAAAACCCTTTCCCCCCATTAACCATCCCGAAAGCGTTCGGGATCTTCGCTTCGCTCGATTAACCATTGACCATTAATCATTATCCCTTACCATTTCATGATTTTCCGGATGACCGGTTCGAGTTCATCAGCCATGCGAAACTGATCTGCACGGTCGGGGTGTGAAGAACACCCGGCAAAATATCGGGAGCCGTAGAAATAAGTATAAATCTGTGATTCACCTGTTTTTTTGGATTCACTTGCAATAACTGTCAGCCAGGAATTCAGTTTTTTTCCTCTGGATTCATCCAGCATCGGACTCGAAATCAGAAGCAGTTTGGCTTTTGGGTAATTTTTTCTCACAGTTTTTAAGAAGGAAAGATAGCCTGAAACAAATTTTGCCGAATCAAGCGGAGCCCGGTATTTCGTTCCGTCCCCGTCAGAAAAGTCGTTGGTTCCCAGACACACCGTGACCAGATCAGGCGTGTAAGATGAAAAATCCCACTTTACCGACTGGTTTTCATCGAGATAAAGATTGTCATAAACCTGGGGCATAACGGGCACATCCGAATTCCAGTTGCGGTAAACGCCGATACCTGAAACTGAACTCAGCAGCCACTCTGCATCCATCCGGCGGGCAAGAAGGGGTCCGTAAGCCAGGTAAGCATTATGCTGGTCAAACCAGTTTTTTGATCCGCACGGGATGTCTTTCGTATCAACACCCATTCCGCAGGTGATCGAGTTACCGATGAATTCAATTTTTCTGGAAGGTGCCGGTGGCGGAGCGAGAAGCTGATCACAGGTAACACCCAGAAATTCCACCCATCCGTTTTGCGATTCGGTTGCTTTTGAAATTAGAATCAGGTGTGAACCCGGGGTTAGACTATCGGCAAGTGTGTATTCTGTTTTTCCTTTTTCGGTGAAAAACCGGCCGAGATACTGTCCGTCCAGTTCTACAGCAAAATAATTAAAGTCTGATCCGTTCTGGAACTGATCCTGCAGATAAATCTTAAATTCCGCGCCGGTAAACCGGATAAAAAGTGTGGAGGCCGAAGAAGAGATTTTGGGTTTATCCGGGTTGGTAAAATCAATCCGGCCCATGGTACGGATGTGCGGATCGGAGGGAAGAAAAGTCTGGGCAAAAAGTGCGAAGGTAAGCAGGAGGTGAAAAACGGACAAAAGCAGTTTCATGATGGATTCCTTTTATTTTACCGCAGAGACGGAGAGAACGCAGAGAAAATACTGAGTTATTTTTTTATTTGAAAGACAATAATTTTTTGAGCTCCAATGGCCCGAAGTCGCTAAGAAAGGCAATTATAAATTTTGAATTGGAAAACCGAGACGAACCCAGTGACCCGAAAGCCCTAAGAATATTTTTTCCCGCGGATTTCGCTGATTACACGGAGAAATTCATGTGTTTTATGTTTGAATTATTATTCAAAAAAAAATGGGAATTATTTTCGATTTCACTTTAAAACAATGACCATTTTTTTACCGGAATATGTCACAATCTGATCCGGTTTTTGCGAATCCAATTCACCTGTTCCGTGTCCGGGTTTAACGACAACGACTTTAAAGGTTCGGGTTGCCAGCATCCCGGGGAACGATCCTTTCCGGTCGCCAAGGGTTAGAATTCCGTCTTTCTGATTCCATTCCATTGGGATCACAGCAGAAATTCCTTTTTCGTACCGGTAAGAATCGCCTTCATCTTCGTAAAGATCAAATTGCCCGTCGGAACCCGGGTAAACACGAAGCTCGATGGGATCTGCGGGTTTTTCGCCGGTATATTGAATGGCCGGTCCGATGGGTAAAATGGAACCTGCTTTTACATAGATCGGAATTTCACTCAGAGAAACGCTTCGGATGTCGTCAGTTCCGCCGGCTAATTTATCCCCGGTCCAGAAATCATACCAGTCGGATCCATTCGGAAGATAGGTTGTCCAGATGTTATCTGAAGCAATGGTTTTCGATTTCCTGTCGGGAGAAATCCATTCCAGAACGAGTCCGGCTGAATTGGGTTTTGGCTGACGATACTCGAGTTTCACATCAAAAGATTCGCCGGCTTCAAAGGTATCAAAGACGGTTTCAACAACCTGTCCGTCATTGTTCCATTTGTCCAGAAGCAACATGCCATTGATCCATAACCGTGCGCCACCGGTTACGGTACAAATAAACTGATAGGTTCCGGGTTCTTCTGCTTTTACTTTGCCGGTGTATCTGATGCAGTAAGGTTTATCTGCAACTTCAGTTGGCAAACTGCCCATCCACGTCAGATTAAAGGCTTCAGACCTACGGGAAACGGCTAACGTATCAAACCCGTAGCCAATGAAAAAGTCCTGAATTAAGCCGTGTGACTTTCCATCCGGACCAAACAGATTCCGTGGCGGAATGTATTCCTGAATTCTTACTGGTGCTGAAACCATCGATTTGGTAATGGCACTTACCAGCATAGATGGACCAAACATAAACTCTGTATCCAGTTTAAACACTTTCGGGTCTTCCGGGAAATCCATCACCAATCCGCGCATCAGCGTTGCATCTGACTTCCAGACTTTCCAGGCTTGTGAATAAATATAAGGCATTAACCGGTAACGAAGTTTGTCAGCTTTTTCAATGGCGTCATAGTCTGCACTTCCGGGTTCACCAAACTGCCAGATTTCACGCGGAGTATTGGTTCCGTGCGAACGGAAAATGGGAGAAAAGGCACCCCATTGAAACCATCGGACGTACAACTCACGGTAAGCCGGGTCTTTCACACCATCAGGAAACCGGTGAGCTGAAATAAAACCGCCTATGTCGCTTGTCCAGTAAGGATTTCCAGCCATCGAAACATTCAATCCGCCCGAAATCTGATTGCGCATAACCTGCCAGCTTGAAGTGATATCCCCCGACCACAAAGCAGCACTATACCGCTGCTGACCGGCAAAAGAGGATCTAGTGAGAATGAAAACCCGTTTTTCATCGGTTACTTTTCGCTGATTTTCATAAATGCCCTTGGTTGTCTGAAGAGAAAAGGTATTCAGATACCGGGCAATTGAACCGAGGTGATTTTTCCCATTTTTCTTCAACGCAATTTCTGTGATAAAACGGTCATCTGTCGATTTGAATTCAGGCTCTGAACCATCCATCCACCAGCCATCAGCACCCATATCAAAAACAGCTTTTTTTGCATATTTCCAGTACAATTGCCGGGCATCGGGATTCCATGCATCATACACTTTTGAAGGTGACCAGTGACCTTCGCTGAACAGAAATCCTGATTTTTCCATGTCTTTGTAAATGGCAGATTCTTTGCCAAAAGCCGGCCAGATTGAAACCATGAGATGCAGGTTAAATTCTTTTTTTAAACGGGATGCCATTGCTGCCGGATCAGGATAAGTTTTGGTGTCCCAAACCATTCCGCTAAACTGTTCCATCGGACCCCAGTAACTCCAGTCCTGAACAATATTGTCAATTGGAATCTGCCGTTTTCTGAATTCTGCTGCAACAGCGAGTACTTCATCCTGGGCGGCATACCTTTCTTTGCTTTGCCAGAATCCGTAAGCCCATTTTCCGTACATAGGTGCTTTCCCGGTGAGTTTGCGGTAGCCGGCAATGGCTTCATCCGGGCGGGAACCGAGTACGACATAATAGTCAATCTGATCAGCAACTTCCGCAGAAAGAAAGGTTCCATCGTTCCCGTCATGAAAAACTGATTTTGAATAGTTGTGCCAGAACAAACCCCAGCCTTTTGACGAAATCATAAACGGAACGGCTGCCATGGTATTGGCCTGAGCAATCAGCACCTCTTCGCCCCGGTAATTCATCACACCATCCTGATACTGACCCAGACCAAAAATGCCTTCAGTTGCATCCAGAGTGAAATTCTGCCGGACTGACCAGACGCTTTCATTGAACTCAGTATAAGGTGAAAAACTGTTTTTTGAAACGGATTCAGATCGGAGAAGATTTTGATGGATGGCATTCCAGAACCGGAGTCCGCCTGTTTTCAGACTGACTGCAAGGCCATTTTTACCAATGGAAAGATAAAGAGAATCGTTTTTTTCTTCACGGGAAGGAGTTGTTTTTTCAGGCTGATGAGTGACAACCAGACTCTGGCTTTTTGAGAATTTTCCGGTTGGGGAAACCAGGATTCTCACAATCTGATCTGAAACCCACTGAACCTGAAGTTTTTTTCCGTTCAGATTAATCGTGGCGCCATTTTCAGATTTTTCCCAGGATTGAGCAAAAAGCGAGGCTGAAAAGAAGACAAGCAGGGAAATGAAGACAAACTTTTTCATTGAATTTTCTTTTTAGGTAATCTGTTTATTCGCCCTGAAGACGATCAGGATTCAGATTTCCATATTCAACAAATATGATGCCGGAAGGGATTTGGTTTATTATTTACCGCGGAGACGGAGAGAACGCAGAGGAAAGGCTAAGTTTATTTTTTATTTGAAAGGCAAGAAGACACTAAGAATTCCTTTTTTTGCCCGCGGATTGCGCGGATCTCGCAGAGAAAAGACAATTATTAATTTGGGATTGGGTATTCAAATAACCGCATGGGTTTCTTTTTATTAACTTCTGACTTCTATTCCCGAAAGTGTTTCCAAGTTTCACCGGATCTGCGGTTCGCAATCGAACCTTGGACGGGATCGTCGTTCCACTCCACCTTCTGTCTTCTGACTTCTGTCTTCTTACTTCTTACTTCAGTCCCAATTCCTTGCACATACGGTAGTAATTTGAAGGGGCAAGACCCAGTTTTTCGGCAGCACTTGAGTCTGAGCTTGAAATACTTCTTACATACTCGAAATACTTTTTCTTGAACATTCTTTCGACGTCACGATAAGGAAGAACCTGGCCGAAGGTCATATTTTCAAAGCTGGTTTCATCTTTCACAATCAGGTGATTTCTCAAAATCATCGGGTTGGAAATATCTTTTGCGGTGATTTTTCCTGTACAATTCAGAACCAACCGTTGAACCACATTTCTCAGTTCACGAACGTTGCCCGGCCAGCGGTAATTGAGCAGGATGTCTTTGGCATCTTCCTGAAGTTCCGGGGTTTCAAGACCCATATCCTGACTGAAATAAGCTGTGAAATGTTCAAATAACAAAATAATATCATAACCCCGGAGCCTGAGCGGAACGATATCAATCGGAACCACATTCAGCCGGTAATACAAATCTTCACGGAACCTGCCGGTATTCACTTCATTGGCCAGATCTTTATTTGTAGCTGCAATAATCCGAACATCGACCTGAACTTTTTTCGTCCGGCCGATTTTTTCAATTTCACCTTCCTGAATCACTCTGAGCAGTTTCACCTGTGCATTTAACGGCAGTTCAGCCACTTCATCCAGAAAAAGAGTTCCGTGATGAGCTTGTTCAAATAAACCAAGTTTTGCATTTTGCGCCCCGGTGAACGAGCCTTTTTCATACCCGAAAAGTTCTGATTCGATCAGTTCATCAGGGATGCTGCCACAGTTGATGGGGACAAAATTTTCATACTTTCGGTTACTTTTCAGGTGGATGTTCCAGGCAACCAGTTCTTTCCCGGTTCCTGAAGGTCCATTCACCAGAATGCTCACATCACTTTTGGCGTATTTTTCGATACTTTCCTTGAGCTGAACAATGGGTTTTGAGTCGCCGATAATCCGTTTAATTTCAAGCAGATTTACTATATTCTGACTGAGCTTTTTGTCGGAACGGAGTTTCAGTTTCTCGAGTTTTTTCTTTTCAAACGCATTGAAGATGGACAGAATAAAATCGGTTGGCTGATAAATATACTCTTCAATATTTCCCGGATATTTGGTGCAATACCAGAAGGCACCGGCTTTGATCAGCCGGTTTGCAAAGTTATAATCAGTGATATTGATCGTCATTTTCGTGATCACAATAATCTGGATGAACGGATCAACTGCCTTGATTTCGGTGATCAGTTCTTCGCCTTTGAGTCCGCCCGAAATCTGATAATCCATGATGACCACGTCGAACTTATCCGGATTTTCTTTCACCAGCTCCAGTGCAGCCCGGCCGTTCGAAACGGTATTGACAATTTTGATCCGGTTTTCGTAATAGCTTACTGTATTTCGTACACGAAGCACGTCAAATTCTTCGTCTTCAATCAGCAGAATTTTAATTTCATCAGCTTTTGGCTGCATACAAACCCTTTAGTGTTTTATCAAAAATGTAAATTTACATCCGCCTTCGGGCAGATTAACTGCATCCAATCCCCAGCCACACCGGCCAACCGCCATCTGGTAGGCAATGTAACATCCGTAACCCGACATGACGTTTTCAGCTTCTTTGGTGCTTTCATTCTCAAGAAATAACCGCTGAATGCCATTTTCATCCCGCTCAAGCAAGTCATCTTTTATTCCGACTCCGTCATCAGAAATCGTGAGAACAGACACTTTTCTTACCGGATCAAATTTTGTAGAAATCGTAATTAAAACAGATTTCTTCCGGCCATGATCAATACTGTTTTGCAGAATCGGTTCGAGAATTTCCCAGACTACAAATTCATTCACATGAACAATCGGCATCGCTTCATCAAGATCAAACTTAAATTCAAACATTTCATTTTTGCTTGAAAGACGCAGAAAAACGTAATCCACAATGAATTTGATCACTTCATTGATGTTGGTTCTGAACATGGGGTTGATGATGGTATTCACCGGCTGGTCATACCATTTCATGTCATAAATAATCCGTGAAATGAAGTTTGAATAGGTTAAAACCCGTTTTTTTACAGTTTCAATGGATTCTGCAGTAATCTTGCGGATGTCATCTTTGATGAACCCGATAATTTTTTCGGCTTTGTGATGCGTGTGGTAAATCCGCCGGGTGAAGAGTGATTCCTTTTCGAGGCGGATCTGCTTTTTCAGGTTTTCTTTGGTGAGTTCAAAAAACTGATGCTGAGCTTCGTTTCTCTCTTTCACCGCGTGTGAGCTGACCAGATAAATCGAGATCAGACCCCATAAAATCAGCACAAAATACAGAATTGTTACTTTTTCAATATTGGCTTGAACTTCATCTGTCAGGAAGGTAAAGTTGGGGGTGATTTTCATATACATGACGCCCAAATATTCACCGTTCGGCACGAAAGGAACCATGATATGAAAGGTTTTTTCATCAGCAAGTGTACTGTGAATCACCTCCTGATTTTTCATATCTTCACGAAATTTCAGAAAAAGATTAACCGCATCAGTATGATTGTCATTCATTTCCTGGTAAGCAGGGGTTTGTCCGCGCATGAAATCATAAAATTCCTGGCCAGTATCAATGACATAAAGCCGGTGATGTTTCAGCAGAATCAGACAGATATCCTCAACATTTTGCTGAAGAAGCTGCTGCTTAAAAATCACGTTAAAACTGGTTACCGCTTTTCGCTCTTCACTGGAGGTTACATTTTGCTTGATTGAGAAGTTTTCGACGAGAAGCTCAAGACTGGTTGCCGTGATGAGTGCCATCCGTTCAGCAGAATGTTTCTGATACCAGCCTTGTGTCTGGTCAATAAATTCATTCAAAGATGATTTTTGCACAAACGTCAGGATAATCTGAAAGGTCACAATCACAATAAAGAATATGGTGATATGGCTGATTTCAAACCGGTATTTGGAATATTTGCTTATTATTTTCTGCCAGAGCATTGACGCATTCCCAAATTAATTACCTGTGGTAGAGCTCTGTGAATCAGAACCAATTGCAACCGAAGCCCGGTCAAGCGCCTCTTTTACTGATACTTCCATTCTGATGGCTTCAACCAGATGGGTAGTAATAATTTCTGAAAAACGGGTATAGTCGGTATGAGCCGGGCGGTTTACGCCTGAACTGATGAGTTTTTTATATTGACGCAATTCCGGATAGCGTCCCAGATAAAGTGAATCGTCATAAAAAGATTTTACAACCGGAAAGTAACCTGCTTTTTCGTGAATCAGTGCCTGAGCTTCATCACTAATGAGATACTTGATAAAATCGGCCGTTTCCTGTTTGTGCTCAGAAAACCGGGAAACCATCAGATTCCATCCGCCTAAAACTGAAGCCGGATTTCCCCCTTCAAAATGGGGTACATTGACCCATTTTGTCCGATTGACGATCGAGGTATCAATAGACGTGTCAACAAAGTCTTTCCCGTAAGTTGGCCATCCCCAGATAAAAAGTGCATCGTGTTTGACGAAATATTCAAAACTTGGAATTTCACTGAATTCGGTTACAATTTCAGGAGTGGTTTTATATTTATTGACGAGATCAACCATAAGCTGAAGGGCTTTTTGAGCCTCGGTTGTTCTGAAGTTGAATCCGTACACGTCAAAATAATCAGGTTTCAGACTAAGCAAAAGTTCGGTAAAAACACAGATCAGACCTTCGTAATTTGCCGCAGGGAATATGTACCAGGGATTCGGAATCGAAGAACTTTGATGATACTTGATAAATTTCTCCCAGGAAATCCCGGCATCAAGATCAAGAATCAGCTGATCGCCATTTTTCATTTTTCTGATCAGATCTTCACGGTAATACATCACACTGGCAACCCGGTTGAAGGGAATTGAGACCAGTTCACCTTCAAAAAAACAGGAATAAATCGCCTGAGGAAGAATCCGTTTTCTTTCCGTTTCAGTGAAATATTGTCCTAAAGGTTCACTCCATTTGGCAAACCGCTGAACCCAGATAATATCAACGGCATATACATCAATTCCGTCTTCTTTCGCACGCATTGAACGGGCAAGAAGCTCTTTTCTCTCATTGGTGCTGAAATCGAAATTGGGAAAATCGACCGGTATAACTTTAACCCGACCCTCATGCATTTTATTGTAATTTTCAATCAGCATCAGGTGCGCGGGTGTCATCCGATCGGCAAAATGGATTTCCTTCACGGCAGACCCTGTGAGCGATGATCCGAAAAAATAAATTCCCAGATAAATCACGGTGACAACTGCCAGTGAAACAATTGCCCATTCCTGTTTAAATTTGAAAGCCATGTTTTCCTTTTGTTAACGGTTACATATCACGGGTAACGGGTCACAAAAATTCAGGAGATATTTGTTATTAGTAACAGGCCTTTTTGAATTTGGGCACTTCGACTCCGCTCAGTGACCAAATTCTTACTTGGTGAATGGTATATAGGTAAATTTAAAAATTCCCCTCCTTTTTTAAAGGAGGGGTGGCGAAGCCGGGGTGGTTTTGATATTATTGCACACTGAATCC
Source organism: Bacteroidota bacterium (assembly GCA_017303995.1). GTDB lineage: Bacteria > Bacteroidota > JABWAT01 > JABWAT01 > JABWAT01 > JAFLBE01. Next base: position 19,015 of record JAFLBE010000054.1, read on the forward strand.
AGAAAAACCACCAGTATCATTAAAATACGGAATTCTCCGTCATTTTTATCATTTTAATAAAACAATCTTTTGCATTTTAACGGTGCTGCCAGTCTGGTACCTGATTAAATAAACTCCGCTTGCAAGCCCCGATGCATGGAATGGGATTTCCCGAAGTCCGGCACCTGCTTTTCCTGAATAAATTGACCCGACTTTTGAACCCAGCAAATCATAAACATCAATCGTTAGTTGAGATGCAGAAGGCATAGCAAACCGCAATTTCGTTGACGGATTGAACGGATTCGGGAAATTGGGATAAACAGTAAATGAAGAAATAAGTTCATTAGTTGATTCTTCAACAGAAACAACTTCACCCAATGTGCGTGTCTCAGGCATATTTCCCTTATCGTAAAAACTCCATCCATCAGATAAATACGGAACCAGCGTTGCAGAGGCTGTGAAAATTCTCGCATCAAACTGCTCAACTGAGCCGGGTGACAAAGCGTGAATTTCAAACGCAAAAGTATTCTCACCGGCCACCAGATAAGACCGGCTGGTTGCATCCATGGTTAAGCTTTTTGTAAACAACCCGCCAACTGTTGGTTCGGTTGCATACTCAGGTCTTGGACCGGCAACCATATTGAAACGGGCAACTTCCCTTCCATTAATATAAATTACCATACCGCCACTTCCTTTGGTTAAAATGGCAAGTTCAGTTGGAACGGCAGCAAGGGAAATTGTCTTTTTAAAATAGGCGGTTTTTACTGCGCTTATTTTGGTATTGGCAGCTGAACCCGATCCTAAAACACCTTTTCCGGATGACCAGGATGAAACAGGGTACAAATTATCAGACCAGAAAACCGGTGCCTGCAAAGTATCAACCGTAAAGGTGATTTTAATGGGTTCAGAAGTTACATTCCCGGCGAGATCACGGGCATGAACATAAATTGATTTTGCTTCACCATGAATTCCTGCAACAGTAACAGCATGTTGATACTGGCCTTCACCTGTTGTAAAAACATTGACCATATCTGCAAAAGGCTGACTGGTTTCACTCCATCTCAGATAGGCTTTTTCATTGGTTTCAACTTTGACTGAAGTCTGAATCACCGGGGAAATAAAATCTGTAATCGTTGCGGAAGTAAACTCCGGTGCTGACTGATCATTCACAGGTTTTGTGTACATGGATGGCAGGTCAGCCTCAAAAAGTGTGTAAGGATCGTTATAAAATTTAACGAAATCAGGAACTGAGGCATGTCCCGGATACGGGGCATAATGGTGGGAAGTATTTGCGTTTCTCCAGACGGCAGCATAAACCAAGGTTTGAGCCAGGGTATCTGTCATCATCGGCTCAAGCAGGTATTTGGTGAACCAATCAGCATTTTTTATTCCTTCCTGACCCACTTCTGTCACTGCGCCCACTTTTCCGGTTTTAACAGCTTGAGCACCCAACGCACGTAAAAATTTCAGAAAATTCGCAGGATCTGTCCCGGTTGCCGGACTCCCGAAATAATAATCCCCGCCGATAATATCAACATAATCCTGACCCGGGTAAATGCGCTCATAACCAACTCCGGAATATAAACCGGTTACTGATGGAGAAATTGAATACAGCAAATTGTGAACATTCAGAGAATCACGAAGGTAATCGACTGTAAACTTCCAGATGGCATTATACTCGGCGACTGAACATTGGGTGTCTCCCCACCAGAACCAGTTACCGGTATGTTCATGGTACGGACGGAAAATAATGGGGATATTTTCTCCGTTATTTCCACGCAGACTTTTAAAAAAAATGGCTGCATTTTTCAGTTTATTTTTGTAAAAATCGTGCTGATTCCCACCGGGCAGAATCGTTTTCACAATATTCTCATTTCCAACATCCTCAGAATAAAAACCTCTTCCTAACGGATCAATCTGATGCCAGCACATGGTGATGACGCCACCCCGTTCATAAGCTGTTGTCATACGATATTGCTGATCAGGATTATTAGGATTCCCGTCAGTTCCTGCTAAATCTTCACTGTAAACTGCAGGGAAATCGCCTGCAACTGACTTCACATCACTGCGGTCATTATCACCACTCCAGCCCACACCGTAACCGGTTGCGTCGTGCATACCGAATAAAACAGCTTTTTCCTGCAATTGCTGAAGATTTTGATAGAGGTAGCGGGTTGCACTTGTGGTTTGCATATCAACAAGCGGTATAACCGGTAAAACCGCCTGTTTTTCATAAGTCACACAGGCATCATAAATGGCCCAGACGGCTGCATCCAGATTAGCCTGACTGGTAGCCCCATTTGTCATGACCAACTGGGCAGAATTCACGGCAGTTTGCAAAACAGATTTCGTTCCGGCAGGAAACTGACCTTCTGCTGATCCTTCAGTTGTTGACAGCAAAAGGGCTTTAGCGGCAGTAATTCCCTTATCCAGTAAGGCATAGTCGAGTGAACTGGCAACATCAACAGAATCACCAACACGGAAGTCGTCAACAAAAAGAGTTCCTGATTTTAAAGTTGTGGTTCCTGCATCAAGATAGAGGTAAAACTTTGAAATGGTTTTTGTGCCCGACGGTGCAAGATTAAAAGTGACTGTATGCCAGGCATTATCACCGGGAACAATCTTTGAAAGCCAGTTATCTCCTGCAGAATAAATTGGCTTCAGTGTAAATTCGGTCCGGACAGACGATTTGATCTTTATCGTAACAAACGGATTTGCAGTTACATTGATGGGTGAGGCTGGTGTAAAATTGAAATTGTCCCACTGATCACTTGTTGCTGATCGGTTGTATTCAATTTTCAGGGCTTCGTTATCTAAAGACAGTCCAAAAGTATTTGGGTGATCTGCCACCCAGCCCGATATATTTCCATCAGAAAAATCATCAACGTAGCCGCTTACCTGAGCCGTTGCCATCAGGGGAAGGGAAAGCATCCCTGCCAGTAAGAGTTGTTTGAGTTTGTTCATTTTGAGTACCTTTTTTATTTATAAATTCGGTTTATTCCCCGCACCAGCGGTGCGGAATAGGGGTAGAAACAATAACGATGAAAAACGATTACCGCTTCAGAGAAGCGGAATGTGGTTGCAAATTTGTTCTGGCGGTTTTTTGTATATTCCACACTTTTCCAAATCACATCCCCCGGCTCTGCTGCGCGGAGCCACCCCCTTCAAAGGGGGACTTTCATTTCACCAAAACCACTTTCTGTGATTTGCTTTGGTTGTCGGCTGTGATTTTTATCAGATAAATTCCGCTGGCGAAACCGGTCGCATCAAATTTTATTTCGTGGAATCCGGCTGATTTTTTTCCAGATTCAAGAACACCTGCCGAACTTCCCAGAAGATTAAAAACTTCAACCTTTATATCTGAAAATGTTGGCAACGAATACCGGATTGTTGTTGACGGATTAAACGGGTTTGGATAAGCCGGATACAGCACAAACCTGGCTGGTAAGTTTCCCTCATTTTCAACAGAAACAATTTCACCCAGTTTTTTTACGTCAGGTTCAGCACCCTGATCAAAATACTCCCAGCCTTCAGCTCCAAGTGCCAAAACGGTGGACGTCGCCGTAAAAAACCGGGCATCCACCTGATCAACAGTTGCCGGAGAAAGGGCATGAACTTCCATTCCTATCACATTTTCTCCCGGTTTAAGGTAACCCAAAGATTGGGCGTCAAGTATAAAACTTTTCGAATAGACTGCATTTGATCCGGGAACAAGATCATAGGTGGGAGGCACATCGGCTGGAAGATTGTTTCTTTTCACTTCCTTCCCGTTCACAAATAAAATGACGCCACCAGTTCCTTTTGCCAGAATAGCGAATTCGGTCGGCTTGGATGCAAGAGTAATTTTATGACGGAAATAAGCTGTTTTCACCGGTTCAATTTTTGTCACCGATCCTGAAGAAATACCCAAAGGCGCTTTCCCGGTTTTCCATGTAGTGACCGGGTAAATCACTTCAGACCAGGTTACGGGTGCGAGAAGTGTGTCGACTGTTAGCCTTAATTTCCATGATAGGGTTGATTTGTTACCAGCAACGTCCCGTGTTCTGATGTAATAGTCTTGAGTTGACCCATGAACGCCGGACAAAGTTGTGGTGTGTGTAAAACTGCCCTCTCCTTTTTCAAAGTCAGTAGTCATCTGATCATAAGACTGATCAGCTTGGCTGATTCTGAGGAAAGCACGTTCATCAGTTTTCACCGTAAATAAAACGGTTTTTAAACCAGAAACCAGCACGCTGTCTGCAGTCATCAGAATTGCCGGAGCTTTAAAATCCGGCTCGGGCGCAGCATACATATCCGGTAAATCCTGGGTGAAAAGTGTGTATGGATCGTCATAAAATTTCTGAAAATCGGGGACTGTTTTATGCCCCGGGTAAGGCGCATAATGGTGAGTAATACTTTCATTCCGCCAGACAGCTGCATAGACAAAAGTACCGGCGAGCGAATCGGTTTTAAACGGTGGAAGCAGGGTTCCGGTAAACCAATCCTGGGTATCTAACCCCTCCTGACCAATTTCAGTGACTGCACAAAGCTTATTCCGATCCCGGGCATGGCCGGCAATGACATTAAGTCCGTTGAGAAAGTAAAGCTTGGTTTCATCGGTAACTGAGTCACCGAAATACTGATCGGTTCCAAAAATATCGACGAACTCATCGCCCGGGTAAATATCGAAATATTTATTTCCGGTATTGACCTGATAAAACAATGGAGAAACGGTCCAGATCAGGTTGTGAACGTTCAGGGAATCGGTTAAGTAGTTAAATGTAAACTGCCAGATCTGATTGTATTGTGCGGGTGTGCAAAATGGCTGTCCCCACCAGAAAGCATCACTGAAATGTTCGTGAAACGGGCGGAAAATGACCGGAATATTTTTTCCGTCACTGCCACGGAACCCTTTGAAAAACCGGGCAACTTTTTTAAGTGTGTTTTTATACTGATCATGAAATTCACCACCCGGCAAAATGGTGGCTACCACATTTTCACCGGCGACATCACTGCCGTAAAAACCACGCCCTTTCGGATCAACCTGATGCCAGACCATAGTGATAACTGACCCTCTTTCGTAGGCAGAACTTAACCGGTAAGTTTGACCGGCCACATCGCCACTCATCTGAATCGTATTCACATCCTCAGAAAAAACAGCCGGATAGTCGCCAACGATATCCTTAACGTCACTGCGATCGTTATTATTTTTCCAGCCAACGCCGTAACCGGTTGCATCGTGCATCCCAAAAAGAAGTCCGTTGTTCTTCATTCCGGCAAGATTCCGGTATAAATTCCGGGTGAGACCGGTTGTATTTTTGTCGACAAGAAAAACGCCCTGCAGATTGGCCTGAGTTTCATAAGTAACACAGGCATCAGATAAATTCCATTGTGCTCCTTCGATCTCACTTTGCTTTTTAAAACCGGCCAACCGGTTGGCTTTTGCTGTCGCAACAACCGATTCAAGTTCAGTACGTGATCCTTGAGGAAATTGACCTTCTTCAGATCCGACAGACGTTGAACCCAGCAATTTGTCCGCAAAACTGATGGCCAGATCAAAAGCCGAATAATCCAGACCAACAGCAACTGCTGCCGAATCTCCAATCAGAATATCATCCAGCCAGACGGTTCCTGATGAAGCAGCTGTTGTTCCCGCATCCAGATAAAAATAGAACTTGGATGCCTCACCATTTCCGGCAGGTGCAAGTGTAAAATTATACTGATGCCATTGGTTGTCGCCGGTAACCGGTTTGGTTAAGAAATTATCACCGGTTGAATAAACAGGTTTAACAGTAAATTGTGTGCTGACAGTTGATTTAATCCGCACTGAAAACATGGGGCTTTCTGTAACTTTGATGGCAGAAACCGGCAGAAAATTGAAATTGTCCCATTCTGTACTTGATGCTCCGCGGGTGTAAATAAGCTTGAGAGTTCCGCCATCGTTTGAAAGAGAATAAGTTGCCGAGTTCGGACTTTCCCAACCGGTCAGGTTTCCGTCATTGAAGTCGATTTTGAGTCCGGTTGTTTGGGCAGAAACAAGCACAGGAAAAAGAAGGAGCAAGGAAAGGCTTATAAGGGTTTTCATTGTTTTTCTAATAGTTAGATTTGTCATAGTTTGATAACTGATTCGCTGAAGGGGACAATCATGCTTCGATACTATCCCGTCCCGAAAGCGTTCGGGATCGGGATCACTCAGCATGACAACAATTTGTTCTTATGATTTCTAATGAATTCCCAAATATGAGCTATCTTTTCAGCAATCTGTCGTAATAGTCATTGATAATAGTTACATTTTTCGTAATCGGAATTTCTTTTTTCTTCTCTGCAACAAATTCCGGAACGGCCTGTTGTTTTTTGAGATTCAGCAATTCGTTATGCAGAATTTCCTTCATGGTTTCAAAATCGGCTCCCGGAAAGTTACCTTTTTTAAGTTCAAACCAGGCTCTGACTTCATCATCAGTAATCGTTACGCTTCTGATTAAAATCCATCTCATATCCAGTTCAAGAAGTTGGGTTTCAAAAAGTTCGGTTTTTGCCCTAACCGTGTCTGACCGGTCAAATCCCATTTGAACCGATTCCTGATTGACAAGCTCATCTCTGAGCACATAATCTACCGTGTTGCCAAATCCGGAATAGAGAACCGAATACGGCAGGTAAGTCATTGCACCGGCAAAATCGGAAGCAGTAATTATCTTCCCGTTTACCGACGCAACCGGCAAATTCCGAATGTCTTCAATACCAGATTCAATGACTTTGATTTCCTGATCAGAGAGCTGAATTTCTGCAGTCTGATCCATCTGATTTGGCTGACGTTTCAACTTTCCTTCCAGATTGGTCTGGAGTTTCTTTAACGCTTCAGGAAACAATTGAATTTTTGAGCGTTTGGCAAGTGCTGAAAGGTATTCTGCTGCCATTTTTTCACCAATTTTACTAACCAGCTGAACCTTCGTTTTGGATGCTGAAAGTTCATATTGCTGCCTTGTAATCAGCGGATTTTTCTTCCAGGACGTCACTTTAACAATGTGATACCCGAAGGGTGATTTTACGGGTGAAGAAATGGAATCAACCGGCAATCTGAACGCCGTCATTCCGAGATCATAATCAAGCTGATCCCAATAAACCCAGCCCAAATCTCCACCGGTAGCGGCAAGTTTTTCATCATTTTTAAAAACAGTGGCTGCCAGCTTTTCAAAAGGTTGTCCGGTTTTTATTAAAGCATAGACACTATCTGCCTGTTTTTTCGTTTTGAAAAAAAGATGACTGATTTTCCGTTGTTCCTGGGTGAACTGGTAAGTTTCTTCATTTGCGGCTTCGGTCACCTTAATTCCGGATTTAATCACACGGTCGTAATGGATTTCCCTGAGAACTTTATTCCCATAATGGTTGACCTTGTTTTTTATTCTTTCATCTGGAAGAAGTCCGGTTTTTCTGACCTCAGTTGCAAGAATTCGACCATCAATCAGGTCATTCAGAACCTTTTCCCGAAGTTCTTTTGAATCAAAAATTCCTGGCTTTTTCACAACATCCAGATAGGCAACTCTGAAGTCAGTTAATGTCAGGGTATCCTGCCCGATTATTGCTACAACCTGAGCGTTTACCGGAAGCGAAAAAAGAAACAGAATAAGAGTAATGGAAAGTGTTTTAAGTGTCATGTTTTTTCAAGTTTGAACAAAAGTTTTTTGATAGAATGGCAATTAATAAACTTACCCAGAACAACCCCAAAGCCAAAAAGCCGGATGCCGTCCTGAGTGTTTCAGATCCGGATCCGGCTTTTCAGAAAAAAACTAACCTTCGGTTGTTTATTTGATCAAGAGCATCCGGCCAACATGTTCACCAACTCCCGGTGCATCAACATGGTAAATATACAGTCCGTATGCAACATCCATATTGTCTTTTGTCATCAGATCCCAGGGTTCAGCTCCGTTTGCCATGGTTGAATTGTGATCAAGTGTTCTAACCAATGTTCCATCTACGGCATAAATTCTGATCGTACATCTATATGGAAGGTTGATAAACTGAACCAAACGCGGACCTCTACCTGCTGAATATGGGTTGTAAGGTTCCCACAAGGCGGTAACCACGTAAGGATTTGGTACCACATTAATCCTGTCGAGCACGGTTTTGGCAGTAGTATTGTTGATTGCTTCACCCCGAACCGTCCAGGTATACTTGGTATTTGCAGTGAACGGATTTACCGAATAGAGACGAAGGGTATCACCAGAGCCCAGAAATTTATTTCCATGAGCCTGATAAAACGTTGAATCTTCAGTTTCCGGATTAAATATATGCATGGTAATGGCATTCGAATCTGCTGTAACGGGTTCAAACAGGATAATTTTATCACCACCTGAATAAAATCCCTTTGGAGCCTTGGTTTTTCCGGCACGAGTTACATCAGAGAAACCGAATTTAACCTCAGCCAATTGCCCGGTAAGCGGATCAATTTTACCAAGATCAAACACTTTTACATTGGTATTAACTGCCGGCAATCTGATGGAACCACTTGTCTTAAGTGGTATTTTAATGGATTCAGACATTGTTACCAGATTATCATAAAAGACAACCATGTACTGTCGTGGATACCAGATACCATCTTTGAATCCACCCTGACTGAACAAACCATAGTCTATCTGGTAGGCATCAGCAATTGGAATAGAATCACTCCATTTTACACCCCTGATAATTCCTTCTTCAAGGCTGGTGTACAAAGAATCCAGCGGATTATTGACAACAATCTCCAGCCCTTGCATAACTTTACTGAAAGTTCTGGGATTTCCATCACGATCTTCATACAGGTTATAAATCTGAACAAGGGAATCTGCTCCTTCCTTATTTTTAGCGTTTCCGTATGTTTCTATTGCAACCGTATCAATACGAACCGTGTCTTGTCTTTCATCACGGGTCAGGTTGCGAAGGGTGAATCCTGTTGTTTTTGTTGGCAGTTTTTCATCCGGATCAAGCAGATCAAGAACCCCATCATTGTCATTGTCAATTGAATCCATTGACTGATCTAGAAACTGAAGTTCATACACATCGCCTGTAGTCAGACTATCTGCATTCAGAATATTGACACCCACAGAACCATATGTTCTGCCTTCTCCAACCATTTTGGGTTCAATATCAAATCCTGCCGCTTCGAAACCCGCTGATCCAAATTGCGGGGTTACTGCCAGAACGTTTTCAGCAAACTGAATTTTTCCTGAAGGTTCAACATTCAGAAAGATAGTACATTCGGTCGGGCCAATATTCTTTATGGCATCTCCCCGGTCATAGGCTGTAACGGCATAGTAATATTTAATACCATTGATAACATCTTCATCCACATAAGTGTGAACCAAACCGGTTTCATTGCCCAGATTGAACAAAACACCTGTTCCAAAATCTTTCGGGAAAAACCCGAAAACACTGTCAATTTTATCATAGATGGCGATGGGTTTCTTGAATCGCTCGTACCCAAGACCGTCGGTAATGGTTCCGGCATCACCAAAAGTATAGTGAGTTGATTTATAGATTTTGTATCCTTCAAAATCATGTTCTCTCAAAAACCGGTCAAAGCTGTATTCGGCTCCGTCATCCCAGTAAAGCGTAACTTTGCGGTCACCGGCAACAGCAGAAAGTTTGGGTTTGTTGGGTGCTATGGCAAAATTGTAATTGGAGTTATAAATTTTCTGAAC
>JAFLBE010000055.1 GCA_017303995.1 Bacteroidota bacterium
ACCGTTGTTGTTGGTCAAACAGTGAAAGGGACTTTTTATTCTTCATCGGCTTCTCTTTGTTTTTCTACAAATTTCGCCATTTTATCTCTTTTATGCTACTTTAAAGGAGGTTTCTAGAGATGCCCTAAATGTTTAATGGAAATGCAAATTTAAATCCCCTAACCCCAGCGGGGTGTCCTTTTGGTAGAAATACGCGCCATCACCAAGAATAACCCGCCCGGTGACAACTCTCCTTGAAACTGCCACTCATCTTCCGGGCGGAAAATGCAATTGTCCCGCGGATTGCGCAGATTTTTATGGAAGGGAAAAATTCATTTTGGAATCAACTCGAAATTCCATTTTTTAATTTTAAATTGTCTCTATAATTCGTGGGACATTATTTCCATTCCCATCTGCATAAATCCGTGTGATCAGCTGGAAAAATACTCCCAGATAGCGCAGATTTTCACGGAAGGGAAAAAATTCATTTTGGAATCAACTCGAAATTCCATTTTGTAATTTTAAATTGTCTCTATAATTCGTGGGTCATAATTTCTATTCCCATCTGCGTCAATCCGTGTGATCAGCGGGAAAAATACCCGCGGATTGCGCAGATTTTTATGGAAGGGAAAAATTCATTTTTGAACAGGGATGATGTGGATGCAGGGGAGGGAGGCAGAATAGCAAATGGTTAATGGTCTATGATTGAGGGATAATCGAAAATAAACAGGCGGATAAGATTAACAGATTATCGAAAAACAACCATCAGCGACATTAAGTTTTATCGCCGATGGTAAAAAGAAAAGACAAATCAATTGAACTTGAAAAATTAAAAAATGAAATATTTCACTGTCAGAGTAGTAAAAGAATAAGTGTTATTGTTTTCATTGTTTTGGTCCTGCTTATAAGAATTGTATTGGTTAATTTCCTCAGCAGAATAATCAGTTTCACCACTCATAAATCCAAAACCAGCTTCCAGACCCAGGCTAAAAGACGGTGAAAAATAATACTCAGCACCAATTGTTGGTGAAAAAATCCATCCTGATGTTTCCTCTGTTTGTTTATAGGTTCCATCTTCATCTCTTTCATTTACTTCATCGTCAGCAGAATATTTGGAAGCACTTGCACCCAGATAAAAATTGCCGGATTCCTGTGGGACTACAAAAAAAAGACCAGCTCCAACTAACAGTGCAGATGATTTTAATTTTCTGGATGCAGTAGGATCCATCTTGGTAGTTATTTTATCATCTGAGCCAAAAATCCCAACAAATGGTTCAACTCTCAGATTTGCACTGACGTTAATTGGTACCCTGATGGTTTGGATTGATTGAAAATTAAGAGATCCGGGATTAAAATTAAAAGTTGTACCAATTCCAATTCCAACTTGTTTATAATCCTGACCAAAGCTGTTACCTGCGATTAAAAGTACCAAAACAAGAGAAGTAAGTAATTTTTTCATGGTTGCCTTTCGGGAATTAACTCGGTTATAAAATATCAATACATAGGTCGATATTAATGATATCTTAACACAAATGCAAGTTCAGATATAGAAACGATGAAACTGAACAAGAATTGTTGCTGTTCAGGGCCGCTTTTCTTTCAATTTTACAATCTTCGGTTTCGATGTCACCAACAGATAAATTCCGGCAAGGACAAACGGAATACTGAGCAGCTGACCCATGGTGATGGGCAGAATCATGTGGAAGGCGGCCTGTTCTTCTTTGAAAAACTCGAGAATGATTCTTCCGCCAAAAACCGTAATCAAAAACCAGCCGAACAGTCTTCCATCCTGAAGAATTTCACGGGTTTTGTAGTACATCCACATCAGCATTCCAAAAATGGCGAAATAGGTGAAGGCTTCATAAAGCTGAACCGGATGACGCGGAATCAGATCAATGCGGGTGAAAACAAATCCCCAGGATCCGTCAGTTGGGATTCCAAGAATTTCTGAGTTGAACAGGTTTCCGAGGCGGATGAAAAGTCCGGAAAGGGCAACGACAATCACAATCCGGTCCATCACCCAAAGAAAGGGTTGGTTTTTTGATTTCCTAGAATAAATGAACATGCCGGTTAGAATCCCGATGGCGGCGCCGTGGCTTGCGAGTCCGCCTTCCCAGACTTTGAGAATTTCAAGCGGATGACTGAGGTAAAACGCAGGATCGTAGAACAAACAATGACCCAAACGTGCGCCTACGATCACCGAAACCATCATGTAGAGTAAAACCCGGTCTGCATCTTCGATGGGCCGGCCATCCTTTTTCATGAACGCTCTTATCAGCAGGAATCCGAGATAAAACGAAATGGCGAACATGAGACTGTACCAGCGGATGGAAACAGGTCCGACAGAAAAAATAATGGGGGAAACATTCCATTCGATCATTTTGAAACTCCTTCCGGATCAAGCTGAAGCCAGGGAAGACCGGATTTTTTTGCAAGTTGAAGATACAGCCAGATGACGGCAAGTGTAAGTAAAGTTCCGAGCAGGGCACCGCCCAGAATATCTGATGGATAGTGAACGCCCACGTACGGACGTGAAAGTGAAGCCAAAGTTGCTAGACTGAAGCAAATCCAGGCGGATTTCCGGTAAAACCAGGTTAAAAGAGTTGCTCCGGCGAAAAAATTGGTGGCATGAGAAGACGGAAAAGAGTCAGACATTGTTCTTTTAACGAGAAGATAAACATCGGGCAATGCGTTAGACGGACGAACCCGGTCGAAAAAGGGTTTAATCACTTCAGAGGAAATCTGGTCGGAGAGAAAAATCACCGGAATGATCAGTGCCGCGACAATCCGGCCTTTTCGGCCACCTTTCCAGATCAGCCAGATAAATAGAACAATCCAGACCGGGAACCAGGTTACCCGGTTGGTGATAAACGGCATGAACACATCCAAAACAGGATTTGACCAGCCGTGATTGATCCAGTAAAATAAAGCTTTGTCGATTTCGTATAAAAAGTCAATCATGGTTGCAAAGGTAGGGAAAAGAATTCATCCGCCCAATTCAACGGTCATCCCGGAAGCCTGGCCAGGCATCCTGTAAGGTTGCTTTCGGATCTTTGCACAACCAGATTTCAACCCGGGTTTCACGGGCAACCGATGAAGTGTGAATCCGTTTCAGTTCCATTTCAGCGAAAAACTGCTCAATGTCTTCTTTTTCATAACCAACTGCGAGAATGTATTTTCCCGGCAGATTTCCGGGTCCGAAGAAATAAAAACTGCTGGCTAAGCTAACCGGATAAGGGAGATTGTATAACTTCCCAAAATGAGCCAGGGCGCCCGCCTGACCGTAGTTTGAGGTCATAATCACCGTTACATTCCGGATGGAATCGGGCAGATTGTAGTAAACAGTAGTGATTGAGCGAACCTGTTCTTCCCAACCGAACATATCGGCATAATCCTGAGGCAGATCATGAACCGTGTCATCTTCCCAAATGAGGGGTGGAGTCAATCCTGCATTTTCAGCCATATAGGCAGAGTAAGATTTCATGGTGTCAATTGGGAGGAGAGGGAGTCCGTAAGGAACGAGAGGCAAATTCAGCAGACATAGCAAACCGAACAGAGACACTTTCCATTTTTTCCCGGAAGCAAGCCAGGATTCAAACCAGACTCCGCCGGCGGCCAGAATTACCGGATAAATTCCCGCCAGGTAATAAGATTTTCCGCTGAGCAGAACAAAAAGCAGAAGAGAAAAACCGTAAATCCACGCCAGAATTCTGAATTCCTTCGACCGGATAAGCCAGATTAAACCCGGAATAAAAAGCAAACCCACAAAAAGATTGAGAAGGACCTGACCGGCGACAAAATCGAGAGCAGAAACATGAACGAGCTGATTGGAACGGAGTTCAGCCATATGATCAAAAACCGGGAACTGATTTTTGATCTGCCAGATCAGGTTCGGGAGCCAAACCAAAAGTGCAATCCCGATTGAAATCCATGGCCAGCGGGTTTTGAGCAACGACCGGTTAGGAGTTAAAATCAAACCCAGAGCAACCGGAATGGCGATGAACGGAATGGAGTATTTGTTGAGCATGCCAAGTCCGAACGCCAAACCCAGCCAGATCCACCCGGATGGTTTTGCTGAAGAATTAATCACACGGAGAACGAGCCACAAAATTAACGTCCAGTAAAAAACATCAAAGGTGACCGGTTGGAAAAGCGTATTCATCCGCAGAAAAGTGGGCGAAAGTAAAAGCGTTATTCCGGTGATGAGGATGGCGAGCTGTTTTCCGCCTAGCATCCTGACGGAAAGAAGAGCAAGACCAACCGTGGCAGCACCGGTCACCGCCGGGAAAAACCGGTAACCCGCAAGCGTATCACTGAAAATCAACCCGGAAAGTTTGGCAAAAATAGCAATCGAAGGAGGTACTTCCTGAAACCCCCACATAAGATGATCACCCAGCGCCATGTAAAGCAGTTCATCCCGGTGGAAACCGTAAATGGTGTTGGTAAATAAGTGAAGCAGAAATTTCGCTGTGATGAAAATTCCGATCAAAATCAGGGGGTCGGTGGTGGAAAGTGATTTTTTTTGGGTCATGGGAAAGTTAAAAGTTACAAGTTATAAGTCGAGTGAAACGAAGATCCCGGTTTAGCTTCCGGGTTACAAGTTACAAGTGGTAAGAATAAAATCATTCAACAACAGATTAATGCAAGATTGTCCTGTTTTCCTTCACCCGAAAAGGGTGAAATGTTTGTAGCCCCGGGTTGTACCCCGGGGAAAAAAATACGATCAGAAAACCGCTCGGCCACAAATTTTGTTTTTTTGATTATTCTGATTCCGGGCGGCAATTCTCCAAGTTTTGGAGACCGAAATTTCCTTTTTAACTTCGGAGAGGTACTTTTAACTGATGAAAATGGTCATTTGAGATAGAAATATTTCTGCAAATTCCGTTATTTCTGCGGTTAAAAATGTATTTTCTGAAACCAGATAATATAACAACGACCAAGTAATTAAATGATTCTGGGTGTAGGAATTTAACCACGGAAAACACAGAAGGTGCGGAAAAAGATTTTAGAGGTGCCCACTACCATTCATTGAATTTTTAAAAATCTTGAAAAGGTTTTGGTTTTGTTACCTGCTCATCCCAAAATATTCTTCAATAATATCCACAACAAAAAAAGAAATTCATCAAAAAAGTTATGAAATCTGGCAATAGAAATATCCACTGCCTATTTTTAGCCCCAGTCAAAAATAAGGATTTTCCCAATGTCCACCCAATCTGTTTCCTGGTTTGATCCGGCAAGTAAGGCTTACCGCTTTATCGGACTCTTTTTTATCTCTGCAATCACCTTCGGAAGTTACTTTGCCTACGATATCATCGGTGCCATCGCCCCGACGTTAATCGAAGAATTGGGTGCCGGGCGCGGAACGGTTGGGTTTTTCTATACGGCTTACAGTATTGCCGCCATCATTTTTGTTCTTGCCTCCGGGTTTGTAATTGACTGGCTCGGAACCCGGAAAGCCAGTTTGATTTTCTCAGGAATTGTGGTCATTGGCGGCGTCATTATCGCCTTTGCCCCGAATATCACCACCCTCATGATCGGCCGGTTTGTTTTCGGCGCCGGTGCAGAACCGCTGGCCGTTGTACAATCTGCCATGCTGGCCCGCTGGTTTAAGGGAAAAGAACTGGCACTCGCTTTCGGTGTTGCGCTAACCATCAGCCGCCTCGGAACCATGTTTGCCTTCAATACCGGCGAACTGATTTCTGACTATTTCGGTGGCGCCCGGTTTGCGCTTTATGCCGCTGCGATTTTCTGCGGATTTTCTCTGCTTTCAAATCTCGTTTACATTTACATGGACCGGAAAGCGGAAAAAGCCGTCGGACTGAAGGAAGAAACTGCCGGTGATAAAATCAAACTATCGGATATCGCTTACTTCGGACCCCGTTTCTGGTACATCGCCATTCTTTGTGTGCTTTTTTATTCTGCTGTTTTCCCGTTCACCGCACTTTCAACCGATTTCTTTGTTGACAAATGGGGATTCCCAAGAGTTGCTGATACGAACGGCTCGTTCATGATGCAGGTTTTCGGCTCGTTTCTTCACATGTTCAGCACCGCCGGCGGAATTTCTTCCATCATTATTTTTGCTTCGATGGTTATGGCTCCGTTTGCAGGGCAAATTCTCGATAAAGTCGGGAAACGTGCAACCATTATGATAATCGGTTCCCTGCTTTTAATCCCTGCTCACCTGCTGATGGGACTTACAACTATCAATCCGGTTCTTCCGATGATTTTACTCGGATTTGCTTTCGTTCTTGTTCCGGCTGCACTTTGGCCGGCCATTGCCATGATTGTGGATGAAAAACACACCGGAACTGCCTTCGGTATCACCACCTTCATTCAGAATATCGGACTTGCTCTTTTCCCGTTTTTAAATGGCACGCTCCGGGATTTAACCCATGATTACACGGCCAGCATGATCATGTTTGCCAGCCTGGGTGTGATTGGTCTGGTGTTCAGTATTCTGCTGAAACGGGCTGACGCCAGAACCGGCAATATGCTTGAAAAACCATAGTAAGTGGTAAGTTATAAGTTACAAGTGGTAAGCGGGGAATTCTTTTACAGGATAAGCTGAAAACTGAGAGCATTTTGCCTGTCATCCCGGATCCCCGAACGCTTTCGGGGATCCGGGATCCATTATATGGATATGAACTCGGTTTTAAGGTGAGTCTTTCAAAATTGAAATCCAGGTGATCCTATGAGAAAATCAAAAAATATAAAAAACAGAAAGACACAGGCAAGCATTCTCCCTGGGAAAAATGCAGGTTTTGCGAAAGATTTAGACAATTTGAAAACAGAAAATCCTCAAAATCTAATTCCTGAAAAAGATCCCTGGAAAAAATTTGAAGAAAGCCTGAGTGGTTTTTCTGAAGATTTCTTTTCCGACGGAAGAAACCAGCCCAAACTTTAGTGAACAGTCCAAATTCAAAAAAATGATCCTGACTCCCGAACAAAAAGACATTATCAACTCAACCGGCAACATTAAAATCAATGCTGTTGCCGGTTCGGGCAAAACTACAACGATTATCGAGTACGCCAGAACCCGTCCATCAACCAGTAAAATCCTTTATCTGGCTTTTAACAAATCAGTAAAAATTGAAGCAGTGAAGCGGTTTGCAGAAGCCGGACTTACCAACGTCAAGGTTGAAACGGCTCATTCCCTTGCCTACCGGCACATCGTTTTTCAGAATAATTATGTGGTCAGACCGTCAGGATATAAAACCCACGAAATTGCTGAACTGCTCGGACTGAAAGGAAACGGAGAAAAACACGCCGAGTTCATGGTGGCGAATCACATCAGCAAATTCATTGCCTATTTCTGTAACAGCGACAAACTCAAAGTTCAGGAATTGAATTACCGGGAAGTGATGACTGATGCCAAAGCACGGAAATTTGTTGACAGTTTTTACGAGATCATCGAAGCGCAAACCCGGCAGTTGTTGAGCAAAATGGATAAAGGTGAAATCGACATCACCCACGATTTTTATCTCAAGAAATTCCAGCTTTCCGGAATCCAGCTCAATTACGATTACATTCTGTTTGATGAAGGTCAGGATGCATCGGCGGCCATGCTCGACTTATTTTTCCGCCAAAGCGCAACCAAAGTGATTGTGGGTGATACCCATCAGCAGATATACGGCTGGCGTTTTGCCGTCAATTCGCTCGAAAAAGCCGATTTCAAAACTTTCAATTTATCACAAAGCTTCCGGTTCAGTCAGGATATCGCCAATCTGGCCATGGAAATCCTTTACTGGAAAAACCACCTTGGCAGTTACCATCCGGTGAAAATCTTAGGAATGGGAACGACCAAATCCGTCAAAACCAAAGCCATTCTTGCCCGGACGAATCTGGGACTTTTACTCAAAGCCATCGAATACGTGACCGAATCAACCAAGGTGAAGTCGATCTACTTTGAAGGAAACATCAACTCGTACACATACGCAGATGACGGCGCCTCACTTTATGATGTGCTGCATTTGTCGTCCGGGAAAAATACCCTCATCCGGGACAAACTCATCAAAGAAATGAAAGATATGGCTGAGCTTGAAGAGTACATCGAAAAAACGGAAGACGTTCAGCTTGGGATGATGGTGGATATTGTGAAGGAATACGGCAAAGACATTCCGGATATCCTCAAAAAAATCAAGGCCAAACATGTTGGTGATGAAGATAAAGACAAAGCAGAAATGATTTTTTCAACGGTTCACCGGTGCAAAGGGATGGAATATGACTCCGTTCAGCTGGTGAGCGATTTTATCACCGAGGAGAAACTGGAAAAACTGATCAAAACCGTCAGTGAAGAAGAATTGAATCCGGCTAAACTGAATGAAGAAATCAACCTGCTTTATGTGGCTGTCACCCGAACGAAAAACAGCATTCATCTGGGTGAAGGATTAATGCCGAAGAAATTCCCCGTTTCGCCGCAAATCCATATTCTGAAAAATGAAGCTGAAGTTAAGATTGAGAAACCGGCTGAGTTTAAAAGTTTTCCCAAACCGCTCAGAAGAAAATTCACTGAAGAACCACCCAAAGAACGTTCTTATTCGGTGGACAAAGTCAGGGAAAATTTTCAGGAAGCGTACAAGCCCTGGTCGCCGGAAATGGATTCAGAACTTACGGTCATGTTCTGTGAAGGCGTGAATGTAAAAGATCTGGCAAAACACTTCGGCCGGACAAAAAACGCCATCCGGAAAAGAATCGAAAAGCTGGAGCTGGAAGATTTGTATGGGGGATAGGAATAGTGACAAGTTATAAGTGGTAAGTGGTAGGTGATACGGGAGGGAAGTTATAAGTTAAAAAAGTTACAAGTCGAGTGAAACGAAGATCCCGATTCATATCGGGGTTATAAGTTGAGTGAAACGAAGAATTTGAAATAGCTTCGGGGTTCGGGGAAGGCAATGAAATTCAAAATCCCGGAGGGATTTAAAATGAATAGCCTGGTTATTGAGCTTGTCGAAATGCCGGGTTATTACCCGGTGGTTTGATGCATTGCGACATTCTTCCAACTTCAAACGGGGTTGAATACCCTCCGTTTCGTCCGGATTGAAGTTGGTGGTTTAAAAGAGGTTTGTGGCCGGACGAATTTGGAATTTTATGCATTCTGATTCCGTCAGCTAAAGCAGACGGCAATAAAATTACCAGAATCTCCGCAGTATTGGTCTGGTCACCCAGAAACTCCCAAACGCCAATTCCGAAAAACCTTGTTGCCTGACAGGAAAAGAGGTACCTTTGGGTAGGTAAAAATGCTGGATCCCCTCCCGCTTGCGGGACGGGGATGACAGCCAATGGAAACAAAACCAAAGAGTAATCCACCATGGAAATCCAAAAAGATCTGAAACTTGCTGTTCTGATTGATGCAGACAATGTTCCGTACGCCAATGTTCGGGAAATGTTTGAAGAAATCGCCAAATATGGGACTCCGACTTTCAAGCGGATTTACGCCGACTGGACAAAACCAACGGTTTCTGGCTGGAAAAAAGTGCTTCTTGAAAATGCGATTACACCCATCCAGCAATACAGTTATTCCACCGGGAAAAATGCCTCAGACAGTGCACTCATCATTGATGCAATGGATATTTTGTACACAGGAAAAGTAGACGGATTCTGTATCGTTTCGAGCGACAGTGATTTTACCCGTCTGGCAACCCGGCTCAGGGAAGCCGGCATGAAAGTGATTGGAATCGGCGAAAAGAAAACGCTGAATCCGTTTATCACCGCCTGCGACAAATTTATTTATCTCGAAATTCTGAAGCCGCAAGTTGAAAGAGAACCCGAAGTAACGGGAAAGAAGGAATCCAAAGCAAAACCGCAGCCGGCAAAGCAACCGCTGAGCAAAATTGATCCGGCCATCATCAAACTGGTTTCCGACAGTATCACCGATCTTGCTGATGAAAACGGGTGGGCGTTTCTGGGTGACCTTGGCAACCTGCTGATGAAGAAAAAGCCGGATTTTGATACCCGGAATTATGGCTTCCTGAAAATGCTTCCGCTGATCAAAAGCATGAACCGGTTCGAAATCGACGAACGGGATTCAGGCAACAACAACATCAAGCATATTTATCTGCGCAAAAAGTAAAACAGAAAGTTATTGATTTTTCCAATCCATAAATGGGTGAACGTATTAATATGTTTTCCCCAAATTTTAAAGAAATTATTCTTCAAAACAAGTTATGGATGTCGATCTTAAGTGACATCCGGTGAATAATAAATTCTGGATCTGACCAAATAATCCTCAGCTTTTCTCTGCAAAAAGCCCTCTTAGTTTAAATTATAATATCCCAATTATAACCGGAAACAGGTTGTCAGGCTGGCAAGTTTGTGTTACATTTAACCAGAATGACCTGAGAAACCAACTCAATGCGCTTGATGAATTACGGCCTTAACCGGCCTGAAGATTTATTTATTCATTGAAATGTCATGCTTTTCTGAATCATGAAATGGTTTCTTTTTATTTAAACTGGAGGAAATATGAAAGTCGGTTTAATCGGATTTGGAAAAACGGGAAAGGCAGTTGCTGCAACCGTTTTAAGAAATAAAGAACTGATACTTGAATGGGTTGTCAGACGTTCAAAGTTGCTCGACCACCGATCAATTCCAGAGTTTCTGGGTGAGCCTTCAGATGAACCCGGATTGATTTATTCGAGCAGTTTAACCACAATTTCTGAATTGCTGGATGAGCATCCGGTTGATATCATCATTGATTTTTCTTCTGAAACCGGGCTGGACTATTACGGCAATGAGGCAGCAAAACGAAAGGTTAAAATAATCAGTGCCGTTTCTCATTATAGTGAAGAAACCATTCAGCGCCTGAAAAAATATGCTGAAAAAACTGCGGTTTTATGGTCCCCAAATATTACACTTGGGGTTAATTATCTGATGATTGCAGCACGCTATTTAAAAAAAATTGCTCCCAATACAGATATGGTTATTCTTGAAGAGCATTTTAAAGATAAATCAGGGGTTTCAGGAACCGCCAAAATTATTGCAAACAATCTGGACATAGAACATCAGGAAATAAAATCAGTCAGGGCTGGTGGAATTATAGGGAAGCACGAAATTATTTGTGGGTTTCCGTTTCAAACGGTCAGGTTGATTCACGAATCCATTACCCGGGAGGCTTTTGGCAACGGTGCTATTTTTGTTGCGCAAAACCTGATCGGGAAGGAGAAGGGTTTTTATACCTTCGAAGATCTGCTAATGCCCTATTTTGCTGAACAGAAAAATAGCTGACAGGTGGCGTTTCCAAAAACCCCAAAAAAAAGGTCAACCCGATCCGGGAAAACCTTTAATGATTTACCTGCTCCGTCCCGGGAATCGGGACCGGAGTTAGGTTAACGAGGTTCTGCAAATTTCATCCTTGAATAAGGGATTTTAGATTCGCCTTAAATCTCAGATTTGAAAATGCAATTCAGATCAGAATAAAACGATCAGCAATAAAACGATAATGATGATGGCACCAACAGAAAGATAAACGCCATCAGCCTGGTTTTTGAGTTGTTCGTTAATGGTGACAACTTCAGTGCGAAGTGCTTTTTTGTCTTCAGCGTTCATCATTGTGGCATCCATTGCCTTGATGGCTTCGAGTCTATCCATCAAAACGGTCATTTCGGTTTTTTCTGATGGAACGGTTGCTTCGCTGATAACTGGAGTGGTAACGGTTTCAGCTTTTAATTGAATCGGTAAAACTGAAGCAGTGATAAATAATGGAACTAAGTAAAGAGCAGGATTTTTCATTTTTTTTCTTCCGGATAGGGTTCTAGTTGATACAAAGCAAAGATGATCAACCGTGAACCGGCAACCGTTACAAAATCCCGTTTATTATTTACATCATTCCCACATTAAAAAATTTTCGCTATTACTCTGGTGGTTAAATAGAGTTGAAAGTCTTCGGCAATCCTTCAAGCAAAATTACTCACACTTCGATAAAATTTTTTCTTAGAAAAAATCACTCAGTGTGACAAATTTGGATTTTCGTGATACCTGTTTATTCGCGGGAGTAATAAGATCAAAACCGAACCCCGGTTTTCAGCAAGGCTTCAATTTTTTCCCTGATTTCTGGAACGGATGAATAAAGGTCATCGTAAGATTGAATTACCCAGTATTTTTCCTGAAAACGATCTTTGATATAAGGTGTTCTGAGGATATCATCTACACTAAATTCAACTCTTTTCGGTTTATCACTCAGTGAAAAAGGGGATTCACCGGCAGAAGATAAAATTCCGGATCCGTAAATTTTAAGTCCCGAAGGTTCCTTAATCAACCCAAACTCAACCGTGTACCAGTAAAGCCGTGAAATCAGCTCAATGGCATCATCATTGTCGATATGATCAAGAGCAATCTTCGAAAGTCCGGTGAGGTAATTACAGAAAGGTTGATTGGTTAGCAGCGGAACGTGACCGAACACATCATGAAACATATCGGGTTCTTCGAGGTAATCGAGCTGGTCAGGTTTTCTGAACCACGTTGTGGCCGGAAAAAGCCGGTGTTTCAGAGCCTCAAAAAAGTCACGGTTCGGAATCAGACCCGGAACGGCATAAATCCCCCAGCCCGTTTTTTCCTTCAGAACTTTGTTGATTTCAGAAAATCGTGGAATTTCATCCCGTTTAAATCCGATATCAGAAACACCGTTTATGAACGCCGTGGATGCAAGTCCGGGAAGCTGGTGAGTTTGTCTGTCGAATAAAGTTTGCCAAACCTCCTGGTCAGTGGAGGTGTATTGGTCGTAGTTTTGGGTCATCATGGTTTACAGAATTCCATTTTAATGGAAGCAAGTTACACAAGAACTTCCACGGGGGCAAGGGGTTTACAAAACAACTGTCTTTCCCGTCACCCAAAACCGATAGGGCAGTTTTGCATCCTCACCGGCATAATCCACACCAATTCTCGGGCCGGATAAAATCTCTGAATTTGGAATGACAATCCCGCGGTCTTCAATCCAAATCAGTTCACCGGTCAGATCGGCAGCATTTAAAGAACGGTCAATTCCCATCGCCTGACAAAAAGATCCGGGTCCGCCAAGCAAATTTTTATCTGTTTTGACTTTTTTCCGGCGGATCAGCATCTGATCAATGCCATCCAGGGGTTCGCCGGCTCTGATCAAAACGGCGTGTGGATAGTCTGCCTGACCGGTAACCACGTTCATCATGTTGTGCAACCCATAACAGAGATAAACATAGGCAATTCCACCGGTTTGGAACATAGTTTCAGTTCTGGTGGTTCTTTTTCCATTCCAGGCATGAGACGCACGATCAGTTTCACCCAGATAAGCTTCGGTTTCCGTAATAATTGCTGATGAATAAACACCATTTAAATGGGTACAGAGCACCTTTCCCAACAGGTTTCTGGCAAGTTCAATTGTGTCCGAAATGTTATAAAATGCTGATTTCAGCTTGATGGGGGTCACATGCGATTCCAATGTGAGAGTTTGTGATGTATTTTTACAATTCTCTAAAATCCACCAGTAAAAAGAAAGATACTTTTCCTGTGTCAATTTTAAAAGTTGCCCGTATGGGGCATCCTATTCTGAAACAAGTCGCCGATGTAGTTCCAACTGATTTTTTCGGAACCAGCCAGTTTCAGCAACTTGTTGAAGACATGGTTGAAACCATGGAAGAATATTCGGGTGCCGGACTTGCAGCCCCTCAGGTTCATGAATCCTGGCAGATTTCGGTGATTGAAGTTAAAGATAATCCACGGTATCCAAAAGCAAACGAAATTCCTCTTCTGGTTCTGGTGAATCCGGTTATTACCCCATTAACCACAGAGAAAAAGCTGGGTTGGGAAGGTTGTTTGTCTTTACCCGGATTGCGGGGTGCCGTTCCCAGATTTACGAAAATCCATGTAAAAGCACAGGATCAGAATGGAGCCCCGTTGGATTTTGTCGCAGACGGATTTAAAGCTATAGTCATTCAGCATGAAACTGATCATCTGTTCGGAACCGTTTTTATTGAACGGATGGAAAATATGAAATTATTGTACTTTGAACGGGAATGGGATCGGTATTCTGAGCAATTACCCCAAATCCCTGTTATTGATTGAAGGATAATCTGTTTTTAAATCTTGTTGCTTTTAACAACCAACGGTATTTTAAAGAATAACCGCCGTCATCCGGTCGACGCAGTGGCAAGCGCAGTGCCCTGATAAAAAATGTCAGTGTCTGCTCTGTAAAATTTGCTTTGAACTTAATCGACTATGTTCTGACATTTTTCAGGGCCGGAGAGCCAGCCACAAGTCAAAGAGCGGATGGGCGAAATGCGTTTTGCCAACTTTTGCGCAGTCAAAAGTTGGTCCCCGAAGGGATTTGTTATTGATTGAAGGATAATCTGAAGATGAATTTGAATTCTATGAACTGGATAAAACCTCTTTTATTGCTAGCCGGAATCGGCCTGTCAACCTCCCTTTCTGCCCAGCCGAAATTTTTTACTGTTGACTTCACCAATCAATCGGGTACAGGAGGTGTAAAAGATTATACAACCGGATTTCCGTTTGAAGCTGTTGCATTTGGAAATTATAAGCTGGTAGTCAGTGCCGATGCAAGTGGTGACCGATCTTTTAGGTTCAGAAATTCAGCAAATACCCAAGACAGGCGCCCGAATGCCAATGGTGATATTATTGCACTGAATCAGAACACCTCTTACACCTCCATTTTTGACGGTGCTTTCAATGCTTTCAGGATAACCGGTACAAACACAGGTTACCGGTACATTTTTAAATCAGATGCAGCCGTTACCAATGTTGCGGTGATCGAAATCCAGGGAACCAACATCGAGTCGGTTTCATCGGTTGCGCAAAATCCCGTTCAGGGAAGTGTATTCTCAGGGCAGAATGTGAACGTGACGGCAACACTTTCCGGGTCATTCAGTCCCGGTCAGGCGGTCTGGCTACGGTATTCAAACAACGGATTTACAAGTTCAACGGTTGTAAAAATGACTGGATCGGGAACCAGCTATTCAGCAACCATTCCGGCGAGTGTGAACACCTCAGGTACAACAATTACTTATTATTTGTTCACTTCAGGGGATTATGGAAGTATTTCGGGATCAAATGCCGATCTTTTAACTATCAACGGAAACAACAACGGCGGTTCCAATTACTCGTACACGGTTCAGGCTTGGGCGACGGCCAATCCTGGAAACTGGAGCACTGCTGCAACCTGGACAGCCAATGCAGTTCCATCCACCACAGAAAATCTGGGTGCAGTTTCCATCAATCATGCCGTGACTATGGATCAGGATGCGCTGGTCAATGGCGGAACCATCGGTGCAGCCGGAAATCTGACCGTTAACTCGGGGTCAACCCTCAAAACCTCTAACGGACTTACAAATAACGGGATTTTTACCGTTTCCGGAAATTTTGAAATTACTTCGGGCGGATACACCAATTCGGGTCCTGTTTACAACTCCGGATCAACACTCAGATACAATACCAGCGGCGTCTATGTCCGGAATGCAGAATGGTCTGCTACCACACCCCATCATGTTTCCATCATAGGTGGAACCACTGTTGATCTTGGAGGAGGAGCAAACAGCTTTTCTACCAATGGTGATCTGACCATCGCTGCCGGTTCATCACTGACAATGAACACGATTTCGGGGACACTGACAGTCAATGGGGATGTAAACGTCAGCGGAAACCTGACGCTTTCTTCTTCGGTTGGCGGCGATTTGGTTGCTAAAAAGAATGTAACCTTTAATTCCGGCTCGACTTTCGATGCCAGCTCCCGTGCTGTTTTCTTTTCTGGAACAACAAATCAAACCCTAACCAATACTGCAAACGTTGCCCTTGCTTACCTGGTCGCCGATAATTCCGGCGGAAATATCATTCTCGGAACCAACCTGACTCTTGCCGGCACGGCTGGCGATGTTCTTCAGATTTTAAATGACAATATCATTGACCTGAACGGAAACAGTCTGATATTTTCTGGAAATGGTGGAAATATTCTGGTAGGAAATGCTGCCGGAAGTTCTTCAAGAACCATCGGCGGAACGTCGGGAACCGTCTCAATTTCCGGTACCAAAACAGTTGTTTCAAATAATTCGAAAACCCTGACGTTTGGGTCCGGTATCACGGTTTTACTTTCAGCCGGAATGAATTTCGGATCGTCACTTTCTACCATTAACGGAACCCTGCAGATTAACAACGGCGGGTTTGTTTCGGTAAATGCCCCAACTTACGCTTCCGGATCAGTTTTAAAATATAATTCTGGAACACTCTATGGCCGGAATCTGGAATGGGCCTCGACATCAGGTGCCGGGTATCCCTATCATGTTCAGATCAGCAATTCAACAACCGTTGACCTCGGTGCAAATCTTGGAACCGGAACAGCCCGTCAGATTGCCGGAAATCTGACCATTGACGCCGGTTCAACCCTGACGCTGGCAACCACTGCCATGACCGCAAACCTGACGGTTTCCGGGAATACCAATATTGAAGGAACCCTGACCCTTTCAGGCTCAGGTGGCGGAGATCTGGTTTCATACGGTGATTTTACTGTTGGAAGTGCCGGAACCTTTACCGGAAATGGCCGTGCAGTTTTCTTTTACAAAAACGGAACTCAGTCAGTAACCAAAACTGGAAGCGGAACGATAACGATTCCTTATGTTTTAATTGGCGGAAGCGGAAATGTTTCAACTGTTCTGCTTGCTTCGGGCACCAATCTGACAGCAACTGCCCCTGCTGGAGGAAATGCAATTGCATTCAACTCAGCATCCGATAAACTGGATCTGAACGGAAACTTGTTAACTGTTTCTGCCGGTGGATTCTCAGGAACAGGAACACTTACCGGATCCGCATCCTCTTCACTTTCAATCTCAGGAACCGGTGATGCCGGGACAATCTGGTTTACAACCGGATCACAGACTTTGTCCAATCTGACAGTTAACCGTATTACATCTGGTAAACTCACACTTGGAACCCCGCTGACCGTTGGCGGAACCCTGACTCTCACTAACGGTGAACTGGCTTTGGGTTCTTCTACCCTGACCGTAACCGGATCTCTTGCCAGAACTTCAGGAACAATATCTTCAACTTCAGGAGCCGGAAGCCTTACTGTAACCGGAACCGGTGATGCCGGAACGGTTGCTTTTACTCCTGGAGCCAATTCAATCGGAACGTTGACTTTAAACCGCACTTCTTCAGGAAAACTTTCCCTTGCTTCTGACCTGGCCATTTCAACCAGCCTGATCCTGACCAACGGAAATCTTGATCTGAACGGAAATAACATCCTTTCGTTAGGTTCAACCGGGACACTTACCGAATCTACCGGCAACTCGGTCATCAACTCCAACGGATCAGGAACCGGTTATGTGGAAGCTACCTACAATGCCGTTTCTGCCCTTTCTGCCCAAAATATTGGAAATTTAGGTTTCCTTGTCACCACTTCCGGAAATCCAGGAGTTGTAACAGTCAGAAGGTATCATACTCAGGAAACCGTTTCTGGTGCCGGCGCCTTGTCTATTAAACGGTATTTCTTCGTTAATCTGGCCGGAACCAATAACGGAACGGCATTTCAGTTAAATTACAATCAAACCAATGACCTCAACAGTTTATACGAAAATAATTTAGTTGCCTATAATTCTGCAGACGCTTCAACCTGGAACGAAGAAACTGCAGGTACGGGGTCATTGGATGCAACCGGTAATTTTTATTCCCGATCAGGACTTTCAGGATATTCAGCTTATTACACATTGGCAGAAAAGTTTTATTCAACGTCAGCTCCCGGGACCTGGAACACGCCGGCAACCTGGGGGGGGTCAGTTCCGCCGTCAGGAAGCTCGGTTACAATCAGTCATGCAGTCACTCTCGATGTAAATGCAGATATCGGTTCCCTGATTTTATCCGCCGGAAGTCTTGATCTTGGAAGCAATACTCTCACCTTTGAAGATGGTGCCCGGTTCACCAACAATGCAACGTTTACGCCGAATACCGGCACGGTTATTTTTTCGGGTGCAGCAAGAATTGATGGATCAACTGCACCCGCTTTTAATGTGCTCACTGCCGGAAACGGGATTATTTCTACTTTCGGAAACTGGTCGGTTACCACTTTCAATAAGAGCACGAGTACAATTTCTTTCCGTGATGCAGGAAATATCAGTTCCGCAACTTCCTTCTACAATCTGACTTTTGAATCGGGAACCCGAACTCTGCTTGCCAATATTGATGTGGAAGGCGCCATTACAGTTGATGGCGGTGATTTGGTTGCCACCGGTGTTAGAACATTAACCCTCTCTGGAAATAATTCCCAGCTCAATGTGAATACAAACGGAACCATCACCGGAACGGATAATGGTGGCGGAAATGATTTGTATCTCGTAGTTTCAGGCGGATTCGCAACGGTTGGCGGAACCCGGTCTTTAACAGGTGCTTCACTCGGACGGAAATTTTACCGGATCACGGTGAATCCTGGCTCAACACTCGCACTTTCACGCGGACTTCAGGCCCGATACAGTACGTTTACTGTAAACGGAACGCTTCAGATCAATTCAAACGGATTTGTCGAAACCAGTGTAGCCTCTTCTGCAAATGTAACTTATGGCGTCAATGGTTCTTTGGCTTATAACAATGGCGGGGCTTACTCGGTTACAACCGGCGAATGGCCAACTACATCCGGACCTTTAAACGTCACCGTTCAGAACAACTCAGCCATTACTCTTGTTGCAGCATCGCCTCGAACAATTGCTGGTGACTTGACTCTCACTTCCGGTACTTTGGATGACAACGGAAATACACTGACCGTAAATGGTGATGTTACCGGCACCTCGGGAAGTCATACCGGCTCCGGAAAGATTTTGCTGAATGGTGGAACCACACATGCAATTGGTGGTGTGACACTTGGAAACGTTGAACTGAATGATGCCGCAGGTGCTTCCCTCAACGGATTAACAACAATCACCGGAACGCTGACTCTGACCATTGGAACGCTGAACATCAGTTCCCAATCGCTTGAAATCAGAAATCCGCTCGCCGGAACGGCAACCAATCTTAGTGCCGGAACCACTTCAACCCTGATCGCCGGAGGATCTTCATCAGGAATTTCAATTCCATCAACTATTACGGCACTTAACCATTTTTCGGTTACCAACACTTCAGTCGGTGGCGTAACGCTTACCGCCCATCTTCCGCTGGAAGGAAATCTGACTATCGGTTCAGGAAGTACATTAAACGATGCATCGTTTACCATCACAGTGAAGGGTGACGTTTCAAATCAGGGAACACACTCAGGCTCCGGAAAAGTGCTGATGCAGGGGAAAGCGTCTCCGGCAGCGATTACCGGGTCTGGCATTTTTGGAAATCTGGAGTTGGATGACAGTGACGGATTTACAGTTTCAGCGAATCCGTCAGTTTCCGGAACGTTAACCATGACCAACGGAAATATTTCTACCGGATCGAATACGCTGACTCTGGGAATTTCGCCAGCTCAAACCGGAACTCTGGTTTACACATCTGGCCGGATTTTTGGCGGATTCAGAAGATGGTTCTCTACTTCCACCGCTTCAAATGTTCTTTTCCCGATCGGAATTGTAACCGCAAGTGCGCTGGTTGATCTGAGTTTCACCTCAGCACCAACTTCCGGCGGAACACTCAGAGCATCGTTTTCTACAAATGCTGCCGGACAAAACGGGTTGCCTCTTAATGATTCCGGATATCCGATCACCACAACAGCAAGTTCAGGTTACTGGACGATCTCTGCAGCAAACGGTCTTTCTGGCGGGACGTACAGCCTGAATCTGACCGGTGAAAACTTTGGCGGTATTATCAGTTATACTTCACTCAGACTGATTAAACGGACGAACAACAGTTCGCCCTGGATTTTAGATGGTACTCATGTTCCGGCAACAGGTTCTAATGCAAATCCGGTCGTAAAAAGAAGCGGATTAACCGGATTTTCTGATTTCACAATCGCCAGTGACGCCGCCGATAATTCACTTCCGGTTGAATTGAGTGAGTTTTCTGCCCGGCAAAACGGGAAAAGGATCACCCTGCGCTGGACAACGGAATCTGAAACCAACAATGCAGGATTTTATATTTACAGGCTGATGGATGGAAAAGAACCCGTTAAAATTTCTGATCAGCTGATCAAGTCAGGAACCTCATCATCGTCATCAAGAAAAAGGTATTCATTCCCTGATGAACCGGGTCTGACAGAAAAGAAAATGATAACTTATCAGATTGAATCAGTTGATCTGGATGGAACATCTCATTATTCTGGAAAAACAGCTGTTCTGGAGTATCAACCGGTTCCTGAAAAATTTGCGGTCGGACAGAATTACCCGAATCCGTTCAACCCCGAAACCCGGTTTACCCTCGACCTTCCGGAAGACGGGCAAGTTACCATTGACATTTTCTCTGTCACCGGACAAAAAGTACGAACGTTGTTAAACGGTGAACGTTCAGCCGGCTCATACGAGCTTACCTGGGATGGAAAAACGGATGCCTCAGTTTCTGCTGCTTCCGGATTGTATTGGTATCGGGTAACGTCGAAATCGGGTACGGCGGTTAAGAAAATGCAGCTGATCAGGTGATTCGGAATGGTTAATGTTAAAGGGTTAATGTTTACAATCCGGCTCTTGACGGGGTTAATGAAATTAGATTTGAATTTTTAACCCCATCGGGGTGAAATGATTATAGAAAAATAAACAAATTAAAATTCTCGCCCGGCCACCCTTCTTTTTGTAACTGGTCATCTCATCCCGGGCGGAATGGTCAGTGAAATTCAAATCTCGGAGAGATTAAACTTGAATAGCCAAGGTCCCCGAGTTCAGCCACCGGCTGATTATCGAAGGGCCAGGGGCGTTCATTTATCACCACTTTTAGGTTGAAACTTCCGGTTATTTCCATTAACCATTAATCATTCACCATTGTCCATTTCCCTCTGTACCTGTTCAGTTTTTATTGTATATTTATTGCAGGAAAATTAATATCCGGTGACACTATGAAAACTGGCAAACTGCTCGCATTATTCCTTCTTTTTCTGGCTCCGCTTTCGGTGAAAGCTCAGGACCCAACCATGCTTCAGGGCTTTTACTGGAACACTTATCCTGGTGGAACCTGGTACGATTCCCTTGCCATCAGGGCACCCCAACTGGCGAGAGCCGGAATCAAATCGGTTTGGTTTCCGCCGCCATCAAAAGGAAATGCAGGCCGGTCTGATGTTGGATATACCCCTTACGATTATTTTGATCTGGGCGAATTTGACAGCCGGGGCGGTGATCAGACATCCGGATTTGGTGCCTACATCCCAACCCGTTACGGAACGTATCAGCAGTTAAAAAATGCTATCGATCAGCTTCATGCAAACGGAATCGAAGCTTATATGGATATCGTTTTGAATCACCGGTCAGGCGGATCACCCGAGCAGAATCCGTTCATCGGTTATTATCCTTTTTCAATTGTTGACGGCCGGTATGTGGGCTGGGATGGCTCACTTTACACGCAAAACGACAGTTCCTTTATTCCCCCAAAACGGGTTTCTTTCACTGCTTTCCCGCTGAAAAATGGATCCGGCCGGTTTGCCAGTACACCCGGAAACGGCGGAAAATATGTCTATCCGAACGGAAATATCAATCCGGATAATACCTCAGATATTTTTGGCGGACAGTGGGGTTATTTCGAGTTTTACAAAAACACGTTTGCCTATGATGTTGCTCTGCACGATTGGGATGGGAATCCGCTCCCGGCAGGTGACAGTTTGATTGTCTGGGGAAGCTGGCTGACGAAACGTCTGAATCTGGACGGCTACCGGTTTGACTTCGTGAAGGGAATTCACTGGAATTACCTCAAGCGCTGGCTGGATACCGATGCCATGAAAGGAAAATTTTCTGTCGGTGAATTGTACGACGGTGATACCGGCCGGCTGAAAGACTGGCTGGCAAAAATGTCGGGCACGCAGAAACAAGCTTCTGTTTTCGATTTTAACATGCGCTTCGGGTACAAAGAATTCTCTGATGGCGGACCCAATTACGACATCAGAAACTTTAACGGCCGTGGTCTGGTGAACGCCGGTGCACCTGGTGACCGTGTTGTCACTTTTGTTGATAACCATGACTTTGACCGGCTGGATTATGAAAGTAAACCGTCAGGAGACGGACATTCACCCGTTATCGGCGGAAAAGTGCTCTGTTACGCCCACCTGCTTACTCATCCCGGTTATGCAACCGTCTGGTACCGTGACTACTACTGGTACGGCCTCCGCGACGAAATCAACAAGTTGCTGGCCATCAGAAAATCATTTGTCTCAGGTTCCCACGAAGTTTTAACTGCCCGCACCGATGGTGGAAATGCGCCGTACTGGACGGGAAATGCAGCCGAAGATGCCAAGCGGGTTTATGTGATGCGCAGATACGGAACCGGCGGTCAAACCGGTGTTCTTTTCGCCATGAATAATTCTGATAAATATGACATCGAAGTCTGGGTTTCTGCCTTCGACTGGAGCAACAAAAAACTGTACGATGTCACCGGCAATTCTGCTGATACGATTCAGGTTTATGGTGACAACCGTGTTTTGGTCAAAACAAAGAAAAACAGCTACCACATCTGGGTCCCAACAGATTATCCGTCGCCGTTTGTGACCAATGCAGCTGCTTTCGAACTGAAGGGGTTTGCGAAATCCTTTATCGAAGGTGATTCCGTTCAGGCTGTGTTCACAGTTGAAAACCGGTCAACTTTTTCGAAAAACAATGTGCCGGTTTCGTTTGTTCTGAAGAAAGACAACGTTGAGATTTCAAATAAAAACCTCGTCATTCCGTTCATTGGCGGACAGGATTTCGTTACCGTGAACTTCCCGGGAGTTAAAAATCTGAAGGAAGGAAATTATTCAGCAACAGCTACAGTTTCAATGCCCGGTGACAGTGAACCTTCAGACAATCAGAAAGTGGTGAACTTTAAAGTTGATCCCAAACCGGTCATCGTTTCCTTCCGCATCGATGGAGATTTATCTGAATCGTTTTACCGGATGGTGGGGAACAAGCAAAACACCAATGCTGGATTTGGCGTTGAAAAGGATATCAAAGGTATTTTCATCGGATCAACTGACGACACGCTTTATCTCGGAATTGAATGTGTTCTCGATCCATCCAATCCGAATGGTGACGGACTCGGTCTCCTGTTTGGTTTCGACAAAGTTGCCGGTGCACCTGCCGGAACTCCGTTGGGAAATGTGAAAGGATCCGGGCACTTCCTGCAGATTGGTGACACTACCTACGATGCAAAATCAGAAGCATTTAAAATGTCGTTTGAAGTGGATTTCGGACTTTCACTTCTGGCTGTTTCTCAGAAATCAGTTGTGACTTTGGCAAAATACGGTCCGGCCGGATCTGTTGGCGGTGCAGTCATCGCCAATGCAGCAAACGGTGCCCCGATTGACGGTTCGTCTACGGTTTCAGGTCCGCTCGGAAGTTCAGTTTTCCCTGACAAAAGTTTCAGGTATGCCTACAGCAACGCCGGAACCGGAAAAAAAGGACTTGAACTTGCCATCGCCAAATCTGCTTTGGGTACCAATCTGGATTTATTCCGTGCCTTCGGTTTCATTTTGTCGGCCAATGGCTATTTCTCGAATGTCACAGTTCCCGGAACGGTAACCGGAACTGCAGATACCTATAAAAATCTGGGTTTCAATCCGGATTTCACCAAAATGAGTGGCGGACCTTTCTATTCCTGTGATTATTCGCTGGTCACCGGTAGTTTTGATGATGACTGTATAACGGTGATGAATCCGACCATTTCGGTTTCACCCAAAATTCTGAATCTGGAAGGAAGTGGC
This sequence comes from Bacteroidota bacterium, assembly GCA_017303995.1. GTDB lineage: Bacteria > Bacteroidota > JABWAT01 > JABWAT01 > JABWAT01 > JAFLBE01. The sequence goes on from JAFLBE010000055.1 coordinate 23,729, forward strand.
GGAGAAACTGTTTCCGGAAACGTTAGAATCAAAAACACATCAGGCGATATCCTGAATATTTTTTCAATCAGGACAAAAAGCAATGCCTTCACTCTTTTTCCGGGTGATCCGGGAACAATTGCACCGTATGATTCACTGGATATAATTGTTTCTTTCACCATTCCCGGTCAGATGACGTTGACGGATACTTTGGTTATTCAGTCAGCTGCATCGAATGAACCCCGATCTCTTGTTGTTATAAATGTGATCGGTCACTCTGGCGTTGGTGTTTCAGACCGTGAACTTCCGCAGGTACTTGCCCTGAATCAGAACTATCCGAATCCGTTCAACCCTGAAACCAAAATTGAATTCGGCCTTCCGGTATCCGGTCAGGTTTCTCTCAGAGTCATCAATCTTTTGGGTCAGGAAGTTTCAGTTCTGGTAAGGAATGAGATGTTTTCTGCCGGCTGGCATCAGGTCACATTCTCTGCAGCATCACTGCCTTCCGGGATTTATTTTTACAAACTGGACTCCGGCGGCAAATCAATCGTCAATAAAATGACAGTGGTGAAATAAGTTAAAAGTTATAAGTTATAAGTGGTAAGTCTAGCAAAGCGAAGATCCCGAACTAGCTTCGGGGTGACAAGTCGAGCGTAGCTAAGATCCCGAACTTGCTTCGTTTGATTTATAATACTTAAACCAAGGACACTGAGCGGAGTCGAAGTGCCCTTGGTTTATCACTACCACCTGCCACCTATCACTTACCACTTGTAACTTATAACTTGTAACTTATCACTATCCCATAGACCCGCCCTATATCGGCAATCAATAATATCAATACCTGATCAGACAATCGTAAATTCTGAGTATTGATATTTCTGTATACGAATGGTAATCATTCAGTTACTGACATCCATCTGCATCTCCTGAAAACCCTGACAATAATAAAAATGACAAACCATCACAAATATGGGAACTATTTCAAATCTTTTCGGCCAGATGAATCTTGACAATTATGTATAGATTGATCATCTTGTGAACGTTTTGAACGAATAACCAAACACTTGAGGTTTTTATGGCTCCGCTCCTTGGCAGTATGATTTCGTCAGCAGATCGTGCACGTCAGCTTGATTTTGAAGCAACGGCCGTACCGCATCTTTCTGCAATGTACAACTTTGCCCTTCGCCTGACTGCCGATGAAGAAGATGCTCAGGATCTCGTTCAGGAAACCATGCTCAAGGCTTACCGGTTCTGGGACAGCTTCGAAAAAGGAACCAATATTAAAGCCTGGTTGTACCGGATTCTCAAGAACTCGTTTATCAACAAATACCGTAAGACGGCCAAAGAGCCCAATAAAATTGACTATGATGAAGTCAAAGAATTTTACAATACCATCAAGGATGAATCAGTTGACCCAAATGATCTGGAAACCCAGCTTTTTGGTGGACTTCTTGATGATGATATTACGATTGCCCTTCAGAAACTGCCAACTGACTTCCGTACAGTTGTGATTCTCTGTGATATTGAAGGTCAAACCTATGAAGAAATTGCAGATATGGTCGGTTGTCCGGTTGGAACCGTAAGAAGCCGCCTTCACCGCGGAAGGAAAATGCTCCATGATATCTTAAGCGAGTATGCCGGTGCCCGTGGATACAATGTAGAAGCCTATTAATTGTTTCGTTGTCTGATTGCAGAAAAATCCGGTCCGGTTGGGCCGGATTTTTTTTTGCCCTTCCGGAAAAGTTGATAGGATTTGTTGTATTTTAAGGTTTTATCTGAATTAAAGCTGAGTACAACATGTCGCCTGATGAATTCCGGAAAAATGCCCACAAACTTGTAGACTGGATGGCTGATTATCTGGCCGATCCTGAAAAATACCCCGTAAAATCCCAAATCCAGCCCGGGGATCTGTTATCCTCGCTTCCCGCTCATCCGCCCGAGAAAAGTGAACCCGACAGTCAAATTTTTGCCGATTTCCGTGTACAGATTTTACCGGGAATTTCCCACTGGCAGCATCCGATGTTTATGGCTTATTTCCCTGCAAATTCCAGCTATCCGTCGGTACTGGCAGAAATGTTAACAGCAACTCTGGGTGCTCAGTGCATGCTGTGGGAAACGTCACCGGCAGCGACAGAACTCGAGCAGGTGGTGATGAACTGGCTCGCTGAAATGACTGGCCTCCCGGCCGGATTTCATGGCGTCATTCAGGATAGTGCCTCGTCTTCAACTTTAATCGCCCTTTTGTGTGCCCGGGAAAAAGCAACCGGATTTAAATTTAACGAAGAAGGATCCAACCAGATTCATCCGCTGGTGGTTTACGGATCCACCCAGACTCATTCCTCAATTGAAAAAGCTGTAAAACTTGCCGGAATTGGCCGTGCCGGATACAGACAGATTGCCGTCAGACCCGATTTTTCACTTGATCCGGAAGCGCTGGAAACTGCAATCCGTGAAGATATCAGAAACCGGAAAATCCCTTGCGCTGTGGTTGCCACCATCGGAACAACCGGAACAACCGCAATGGATCCGGTGAGAGAAATTGGTGAGATTTGCCGCCGTCATGGTGTCTGGCTTCATGTTGATGCCGCCTACGCCGGAACTGCATTGGTTTTACCGGAGTTCAGATGGATGGGTGACGGACTTGAACTTGCCGACAGTCTGGTTTTTAATCCGCACAAATGGATGTTCACCAACTTTGACTGTTCAGCATTTTTCATTAAAGACACGACTCATCTCGTCACTGTGATGTCTGTTTTGCCCGACTATCTCCGGACGAAATCGCATGGCAAAGTAAATAATTATTCTGACTGGAGTATTCAGCTCGGGCGCCGTTTCAGGGCTTTGAAACTTTGGTGGGTGATCCGGTC
>JAFLBE010000056.1 GCA_017303995.1 Bacteroidota bacterium
CCAATTTATACACATCAGCACGGATCAACTCAACTGGTGCAGGCCATTGGACCTATGGTAAATTTGTTGTTCGGGCTAAATTGCCAAAAGGAAAAGGAACCTGGCCTGCTATCTGGATGCTGGCTTCCGAATGGACCTATGGTGACAAAGGCTGGCCTGCAAATGGTGAACTTGATATCATGGAACACGTAGCCATTGACCCGAATGTTATTCATGCTTCCATTCACACAACCTCTTACAACCATAAAATCGGTACCCAGAAAACAAATAAGAAAACGATCCCAACTTCAATGACAGAATTCCACGATTATGGAATGATCTGGACGGAAAATAAGATCGAGTTTTTAATTGATGATGTTGTCTTTTTTACAGTTGATAAAAAGGCAGGAGATACCTATAAAGAATGGCCATTTGATAAAAACTTCCATTTTCTTTTAAATATAGCAATTGGTGGATGGGGTGGCGCTGTTGATCCTTCCACTGTTTTCCCGGCAACAATGGAAATTGACTATGTGAAAGTTTACCAGTTGAAATAACTGGTCTTTCTTTCTTGTTTATTAAGAAATCATAGGCTGTTTTACAGGGAACCTCTTTGAATTTAAACTCCCCTCATTTGCAAGGAGGGGAAATCAGTCGCAAGACTGATGGGGTGGTTTTTTTTCTAAAGGTTTGAGAAAACAGTCAAACCACCCCGGCTTCGCCACCCCTCCTTGAAAAGGAGGGGAATTTTCACTTACCACTTGTAACTGATCACTTCTTCCCTGCTTTATTGATTTCAATTCCGGCATTTTGGGTTTTGATGCTAATGGTGTTTTTCCCATCACCCAAGGCACCAGATGCCGTTGATTTGTTGAATTTTTCAATAATATTCAGGTCAAAGTCAGAATCAATACTCCCAAAAGTAGTACTTGCTGAAATCGTTACTGACGGATTTTCGGGTAACTCCAGACTTACACTTCCGAATGAAGTCGAAATATCATAATCACCTTTCAATTCTTTAATGGTGGCGATATCAACAGAACCATTCTGATTGTGGATTTTTACCGACCCTGATATTTTTGATAAATCAACCGGACCAAAAGAGTTTGCAATTGAAATACTTCCGGTGATATTTTCTGCTACTACAGAGGCGTTCTGATTTTGGATATCCAGATTTCCGTCAATGGTTTCAGCTTCGACGCTTGCAAACGTATTCCTAACTGAAACATTCCCTTTAACTTTTCTGATAGTGACATCACCATTTTGATTGTTGACTGAGATGCCTTTTTCTTTTGCATAAGCGTCTGTCAGATCAACACTTCCGAATGCAGAGTTTAATGTCACATCCGTTACTGAACGAAGGGTGATATCGCCATTTCGGCAATCGAGAGTTAACGAACCGGCAATTCCGATAACTTCAGTACTACCAAACGAATTTGAGATATCAGCTTTTCCTTTGACTGCATTGACAGAAATATCCCCATTGCTTCCCTCAACTTTGAGATCACCTTCGATATTGGTTACCGAAATATTTCCGAAACGGCCTTCTGCATCCAAAGAGCCTTGAACCGATTCAATTTCGATATCACCGTTCATGTTTGATACTTTAGACGGGGAACCGAGTCCTCTCGCGGTAACCTGCCCAAACTGATTTTCGAGAGTCACAGAACCCATGCAATCTTCAGCTGAAAGGTCACCATGTTTAAGTGACGTGACCACTTTTCCTTTAATCCCTGTCAATGTCACGTTTCCGAATGAACTTTCAACCGAAACTGGGTTTGACGCCGGCACGTGGATTTCATAATCCACATTGTAGGACACATTTTTCCAGCCTTTTTCAGGATAATCCGTGCTTACTTTTACGGTTTGTCCAGATTGGTTCACATTGATAACAATGGCATCGAGAATTTCTTTTGCAGTTGATTCCCGTCTTGCTTCAACCCGGATTGTTGCTTTTATTTCAATTTTATCCTGTTCCCAGGCAAAAATTTGAACTTCACCGAATGAATGGTTCAGATTTAAAGAAGTTCCCTGTGTGACGGGAAGAGTCTTCGAGAATTCTTTGGTAAGTTCCTGACCAAAGACTGGCAAGGCAAATATGACCAGGAAACAGATGAGGTTATTGCTTGTTTTCATTTTTTTCGTCCTTTATATAATCAACCAGACTTTGCAATGTTTTTAATTTTTCTTTGGATGACCGATCGAGAAACCGGGCGATTGATTTATTTAATTCGTTCATTTTCAATGCTTTATTACATTCTGAAATCGATTGGTCAAGCAAAGACAACCGTTCCTGCGTAACCGCATAATAATGAGGATCTACTTTATCCCGATTTTTTTCAACAAAGAGTTCCAGATCGGCCATTGAAGCAAGATTTAACTTTAAAGAATCCTGCAAAACGGCTGTTTTGGGTTCAGATTTTTTTGTCGGATTGGTAAATGCTGAATTGAGTTTATTTTGAACCTTATCCACGACCTTTGTTATTTCTGATGAAACCAATTGATGGGTTTCGTTTATATTGAAACCCTGTTTTTCAAAAAGGGATGAATCCTGGTCAGTTTGGATTGCTTGTCCTGATTGAACAACCTGCTTATTAAAAAAGGAAACTGGCAGAAAATAAAGTCCGGTAATAACTGCAATCAGAATAGCTGCAGCAGAAGAAACCATAAAGGTCGGATTTACAGAAAGTCGCGTGAGTTTGAAAAGAAATGGGTTAATCCCTTTTCTTTCAGATTCCTTTTTGAGTCCGGCCTCAATCTGATTCCAGAGATCTTCAGGCGGTTCAGGCCGGTTCAGCTTTTTGAGCTGATCTCTGATTTCCTGATCGGAAAGTAGTTTTTTATTCATGATGGATTAAACTGCATAGATAGTTTTAATCTGAGTTCTTCTTTTGCTCTCGAAAGTCGTGACTTTGATGTTCCTTCAGTGATGCCAAGCATTTCAGATATTTCACTGTGGCTGAAGCCTTCAATTTCAAATAAAATAAAAACGACCCGGTTTGCTTCTGAAAGTGAGTGAATTGCCTTTTCAATGAGTTCAAGTGTTCCGTCTGAGTCTTTACCGGGCGATGGAATCAGGTTTTCATCCAAAGAATCAGATATTGGTTTTCTTTCAAGATGATTCAGACAGGTATTCACCACAATCCGGTACATCCAGGTTGAAAAAGATGACTCAAATCTGAAAGATGGAATTGCCCTGTACATTTTAATAAATGCCTCCTGTAAACAATCTTCAGCATCCTGAGAAGAACCACAAAGCCGTAGTGCAACTGAAAATAACCGGGTTTTTTCTGACTGGTAAATGAGGCGGAATCCATCCGGATTTCCTTCCTGGCATAACCTGACCCACTGTGTTAATTGAGTTGCTTCCGTCATTTCTTCTTTCGCTTCTGAAAACTTAGACCCGGGGTTATACGAAAAGGTTGCATGAGTCGCTACCTGAAACATTATTTCCGGTTTTAATTTGAATTGTGAGATAAAGATAGGTTAACTTTGATTAAAAATATAAGGTCTGAGAATGTTTCCCAGCCATCTTAAATAGATATTGTTTTAGAAAGTATATTTTTTCGTTCTTGTATTAACACAATTGAGTATAAAAATGGTTACAAAAATTGGACTGTTAGCCTCACTTTCTTTGACGATATTATTTTCATCGAACGCTTATAGTCAGGAACTTGAAACCCCCGTCCAGGTCGGTTCGATTGCTGTTTGCGGAACCAACTTTTTATTTAAGGCAGATAAAGCCGTAAAACAGTTTTCAGATTTTGAAAATGAGTTTCAATCTTTTTTTATTAAGGGACTTGCCAAACAAGGAAAATCCGCAAAAATTGAGATTGTTAATAATTTGAAAGATTATGATCTCACCCGGTCTTACGTTGAGGAAGCGGATCACGGTTTCTTTTTTAATCTTCCGACTGACTTGGGTTTTTCACGTATGCCCCAATCTACTTTAACCATTTTGATGTTTGAACGTGGGATGATCATTCTTAAAAATGCAGATTCCCTTCATCTTTATGCAATGTTTAGCGGCAATTATGTGAAAATTGATGCTAAAAATCATAAAGTCATTCAGGCCGGAACCATAAGTATAAAAGTTAAAGGAGAAAAAAAGGCACTTTCAGCAAGTGCCGTTGAATTGGTAAATCTAATGCTTTTAGAGCTATTTCCATCCAAAGATAAAAAAGCCAATGTAGCTGAAACCATAAAAGACATTGACGATTCTGGGCTCAAATTGGGTCTCATTCTCGGAAATGGTTCAACTTTACATTTAGATTTTGAAGAGCCAGTTATTAAAAAAACTGATTATGGCCAATATTCAAAAGAAAAACTGACAGTTAAAGATAGATTTGATAATTCAAACTATTTCTATGTGGGATTCGAGATGAAATTGAATAGTAATATCGGGCTATCTTATATTTATTCAAAAGAAACAATGGAAAGTAATAAAAGTTTGTTTCTCTTTCGGATTGGCAACGGTTACTTTAATTCAGAAAATGAAAAATTAGAAACAACGAGCAACGCATTTAATTTAACCATAAGGCAACCATTCAGTAAATCTCAAAAGTGGAATTATCTTTTTAAAGGTGGGGTTCTTTTCCGTAAATTCTCAGGAACGGGGAAAATGGCCGGTCAATCTTTTAAATTCGGGGCAAAAAATACGGCAGATATTGAAGCAGGTTTTGGACTTGAATTTCGGCCAATCAACCCATTGTGGGGCATTCAACTTTACGGACATTTCAACATGGGTACTGTGACTTTAAATTCATTAACAGTTGCAGGAATAAAAAATTCAATTGAAGACATGGAGTATGTTAACAAGCACGCTGGAATCAAAATTGGTGTATTCTATGATATTATGGCCTTGCGCTATCGATAAGGTAATAAATTGTTTTCGGAAAAAATTTGGTCTTCCGATTTTTAAGGTTTATTATGATTACGGCCAATAGCACTTACTGTTGCTGCTGTTTTTGTTGTATTTGCTGCTTTTCCCAGTCAAAATCACTCACTTCGCCAGTTTTGCTGTTTCTGATCTCGATAACCCGGAAGTCATCCTCGTCGATCCGGGTTTCTTCGGGTAAAATTCTTACCGAAATACTCAGCTCAGTATCACATTCCCCTTTAAAAACGCCTCTGGTTGGCGGCACTTCAGCATAATCTTTTCCATAAGCCATAATGATATGGTGGTCACCGGCAAGTTTGTTATTGGTCGGATCCAGGCCAATCCAGCCAAGTCCGGGAAACCATGCTTCCAGCCAGGCGTGGGTTGCCGTTTCAGGTGACTGATTTTTGTCCCGGACAGCATGAAAAAGATAACCGCTCACATACCGGCATGGAATCCCAAGATTTCTGATCAAGGCAATCATAATATGACTGTAATCCTGACAAACACCCGCCCGTTGGGTCAGTGCTTCATCAATTGGAGAATCTGCGCGTGTGCTGTTTGGCAAATAAAGAAGTGATTTGTAAACTTTTTGATTCAGATCGAGAATAAGAAAAAGCGGATTTGAATTCCTGCTCAGTTTAAGTTCATCAGAAAATGCAAGCAGTGCATCTGTGGGTTGGGCAAATTTGCTGGGGAGCGTCCACTCAAAAAGTTCGCTTTGTTCAACGGCTGCATCAAGCTCACTCCAGGTTAAATTCTGGGGAACATTCGCAATCTTGCCTGATGGTTTTACGCCAATTACCGACTGAGCGGTAACCACCATTTCGTTGTGGAAAAAGGGGATGTTAAAATGAGAGACCACATTTCCTGCATAATCTTCATATTGCATGATAGGAACATTGGGTGACACATTCAGTTGAAAAGTAAGACATCTCTGTAAACCACCGGTTAGTGGTTTCAACCGGACTTCAGAGACGCTTTCTGTCACCGGTGTTGAATACCGGATTCTGGTCGAGTGGCGGATGGTGTAAATCATAAGAGTTACAAGTTATAAGTTATAAGTTATAAGTTCAGAAGACAGAAGTTAGAAGGAAGAAGATAGAAGGAAGAAGGTAACATTTAAACGGACGAAATTAGAAGGCTGTTGTTAGTTGTTTTTTGGATTTATACTGGCAGACACAATTCCCCGTTCATCCACTGAATTTTTACTAACTACCATCTTCTAACTTCTATCTTCTACCTTCTATCTTCTGTATCCCTACCTCAATTCCGTCCCGATTGAATATTGAATATAAAGTTCATCCATTTCAGTATGGATGGCAGCACACGATTTTTCCAGATCAACGAGGAATTTCTCGATTCCGATTTCAAGAATCTCATCGGCAGAACTGTAATCCAGCATGGCTTTGATTTTCCCCGAAAGACGTAAAAGAGCAAGTGACAGAGGCCTCCCGCTGTTCATGGCAATATCAGTCAGAGAATAGGATACCTGTCTGATCGAAAAACAGACTGAATGTGGGAAATCTGGGTTGAGAATCAGAAATTCTGCGATCCAGTTAAATCTCAGGTCAGCCGTATACAATTTACAGTAAGGTTCAAATGCCGATGTATATTTCAGGATTTCAACCTTTTCAAGATATTGCTGGGCAGCATCTGCAGTGCGGTCAAGCCTGTACGCCTGAAGATAAACCTTTAACATTTCTGTGGTTGCTTCAGCCCGTTCCAGGTACTTTCCCAATCGGATAAACTGCCAGCCTTCTTCGTGACTCAGCGTTGCATCTGTAATTCCCTGAAGCAGAAAAGACGATTCAACAACCCGCTTGTACAAATCGGGTTCCAGAACCTGGTGATTACCAGAAACTGAGAGTTCCCTGAATTCCAGAAAGAACCGGTTTAAGGATTCCCAAAGTTCCGTACTGACCTGTTCTCTGACCTGACGTGCATTTTCTCTTGCAATGGAAATGAGAGATAAAATTGAATTCGGATGCGAACGGTCAAAAACGATCTTTGACAATATGGTTTTAATGTCATCCGGATCGCAATCCGGTGGCGGGCAATACAAGACCTTCAATAATCTTTTCAGCCTGTCTTCATTTGAGCTGGTTGTATCCTCAAGCATAAAATTCAGGTTCACATTGGTCATTCTTGCCGTGTGTTCTGCACGTTCAAGGTAACGGCTCATCCAATACAAACTATCTGCGGTACGTGAAAGCATGTTTAAACTCCTTAACCCAGAACCCAGGTGTCTTTTGCGCCGCCACCCTGAGATGAATTCACTACCAACGATCCTTTTTTGAGTGCAACACGTGTGAGTCCGCCAGGAACAATAGTGGTAGATTCACCAGAAAGAATGTAGGGTCTTAAATCAATATGGCGGGGTTCTATATGTTTTCCATCCACAAAGCAGGGTGAAGTGGAAAGAGAAAGCGTTGGCTGGGCAATGTAATTTCTGGGATTTTTTTCAATTAATCCTTTAAAGGTTTCCTGTTGTTCTTTGGTACTGTGCGGTCCAATCAGCATGCCGTAACCGCCTGATTCACCAACAGCTTTTACAACCAGTTTATCCAGGTTTTTAAGAACATATTCCCGGTGATCTGGCCGGATAGTCAGAAAAGTTTCTACATTTGGAATAATCGGGTCTTCATCGAGATAATATTTGATCATGGCCGGAACGAAAGCATAAACGGCTTTATCATCTGCAACACCGGTGCCGATTGCATTTGCCAGATTTACATTCCCAGCCCGGTAAGCGTTGAATAAACCGGCAACACCCAGACTGGAATCAGGCCGGAAAATCAGCGGGTCCACATAATCATCATCAATCCGGCGATAAATAACGTCCACTTTCTGTAAACCTGCAGTCGTTCTCATGAAAATGTGATTATTGTGATAGACGAGATCCTGTCCTTCAACCAGAGGGACACCCATCAATCTTGCAAGAAAAGTATGTTCGAAATAAGCCGAGTTAAAAACACCTGGTGACAGCAACACAACTGTCGGATCATCTGATGCATGTTTGGGTGCAAGTTCCTTTAACTTCTGAAGCAAAACCTGAGAGTAGTTATCAACCGGAAGTACGCCATAATCACGGAAAAGGGAAGGGAAAATCTGTTTCATCACGCTCCGGCAGGTGAGCATGTAAGAAACGCCGCTCGGAACTCTCAGATTGTCTTCAAGAACATAAAACTGGCTGTTTTTGTCACGGATAAGGTCAGTTCCTGAGATGGAAACATAAATATCTTTCGGAACCTTAAGCCCACGCATTTCAGTACGGTAATGTTTGCAGGAATAGACCAGATCACGGGGAACAACTTTGTCTTTGATGATTTTTTCGGAGGTATAAATATCCTTCAGAAACAGATTTAAAGCCTGCATCCGCTGAATGAGTCCTCTTTCAATATAACGCCACTCATCATTTTTAATAATTCTTGGCAGGAGGTCATAGGGAATGATTTTCTCAGTTCCCTGGCTGTCACCATAAACGGTAAAGGTGATACCCTGATTGATGAAAAACAGATCAGAACTTTGCTGTTTCTTGATGAGATCCTTTGCGGACATCGAATATAACTGTTCAGAAAGTTTGCGATAATGTTCACGGGGCAGGAAGCCCGCATCGAACATTTCATCGTAAAAATCATGACTGTTATATTCGCCAAAAAGGGACAAAGTATCCGGATTGATTTGTGGAGAATTCATTATTATGTATTGTGATAAAGTAATTGCGCTTTAATAAATAACGTATAAAGTAAATAATACTTGCATAATACGAATATAATGGGCAAGAATCAAGAAAGGAAATGATGGTGAATGGAAAAACGACAGGAGGAAAAGAGGAAGCTGTTAGGGCACGAGGTAGTATGCCCTAACTTTCAATAGTAAATTTTTAATTCTGGGTAATATCTGTACTGAGCTTATAAACCATGATCCGTCTGTTGCCGGTATCAGCAATGAACAGTTTTAATTTGCCGTAGGCAACACCCCGAGGGTTGTTGAATTGCTTGGTGCCGGTTCCGTGGCCACCAAATGAGGTAATTGAATTTTTAGAGCCAAAAACCGGAACACCTTCTTCACCGCCATAGGTAAATTGGTACAAACTATCGAGTTGGCTGTCAATTACAAAAATAAATTGATGTTTGTCACGGGCTATATCCAAATCGGACGGATAGGCAAATCTGCTTTCAAGATCACCATTCCGGGTTGTCAGCGAAAAAAGAAATTTGTTTGATTTGGATGTATCCTGTGCCAGGTATTTGGTTTCAGATTCATAGGTTATTCCATCTGGTGTTACTTCATATCTGATTCCCTGAACACGATAGTAATTGAGTCCGCTCATTCCAATTAAAAAATCTTTGCCGATCGGTACTGACTGATTTTGAGGCGGAACTGCAAAAGAAGTAATTGAAACCGGAGTTGAGGCAGAACTTAACCCGGTTCCCTGGGGAAGCAAGCTGTTTGAAAGGTCGCCCTGATACAGGTGCCCTGAAGAGAATAATACCACCGAATTGTCATATCCGCCGGGTCTTGTAGCACTGCTGTTCGACGGTCCTTTTCTTGCAAAAGCATAAGAATTATCTGCGAACGTTGCAATACCAGTAAACTGAACCTGAGCAGCTTCAGTGGCATTTCCCTGAAAACCACCAATAAAAAGCGGATAAATCTGGCGTTTAAGAATGGGTGTTGATGCCGATAATTTTGAATTTACAGCAGCCATATTTAAAATGATTACAGCCGGGAAAGTATCTTGTTTTGCGGCATATATAGTATCATACCGGCAGGCTATAAAAAGATTCAAACGGCGATCCATACTTATTTTTGTGGGTCGTTTTACCGGGTAGGAGCCCAGCAAGGTACCGTTTTCATCAAACTGAAAAACCATATTCCGTTCTTCATCGGCAACATAAATGAGCTGATCGAAACCGTAATGAACATCAACAGGTTTTTGAAACTGAGTTGTCCAGGAGGCAATATTAATAAATTCAACACCGGGTTTATTACCAGCTTCAAGTTCTTTGGCAGTGTTTTTAATGTCTAAAGTCGTGCGGTCAGAATAATTTCCAAAATCGCATGAGAAAGACAAGGGCAAAAGAAGAACAGCTGGAAGCAGAATTTTCAATTTAAACATGTCAAAAACCATTGGTTATAGGGTATAAACTCAGCGTGAATCGATGTGACATCCCAAGAGGGTCAATGTATGAAGTGCCGTAATCAAATTGAAAATCAAAAAGGATCAGAGACTTACGGATGCCAACTCCAAAACTTGGAACAGTTTGGGCTACAACGTTAAACTTATAGCCGGTTCTCAGGTAGATCATTTTTGCCCATTCATATTCAGCACCTATTGAATAATTTTCTGAATTATCGTTGGGGTGATTCAGCTGGAAGGCAAGCATTAAGGATTGATCTTCACTTTTCAGTGGAGTAATCTGGTAACCAAGTTGAAAGGTGGATGGCGTATTATAATCCTGAAAAGTGGTTTTGGCATCCGTATCTGGAGGGGTTGCTTTACCACTTGGCTTAAATCTGCCGCTGAAATTCATCAGGGTAATTGAGAGCCTTCCATCCAGGTCATTATCCATCAGATAGCTCATTCCAAGATCAATGGCATAGGCATTGTAATTCAATTCGGCAAGGCGTTCATTAATAAATTTTCCGGTTACGCCAAATGAAAATTGGGCTGTCATTTGTCTTGCAATAGTTAGTCCCATTGCCAGATCATAGAAACCAAATTTTTCGCCTGTTCCGCGGGGTTGCAGCGTGGTTCTGCGTTCCATCGGGGCGGTTGTGAGATAATTTAAACTGAGGCCGTAAGTCCAGTCATTGTCAAACCGGATGATTCCGGCAAATGCTGTTTGTGAAATATCTGCGAACCATTGGTTTTGCGATATGGAAACAGAATAATTGGGCAGTCCGGTTATATGACTTGGGTTTAAAAACAAAGCATTCGCATCATTTACAGTGCTGATTCCAGTTTCTGCCATTCCAACCTCTCTGGCACCAACGCCAATTTTTAAGAAAGGGAAGCTGGTTGTAGCAACACGGTTCGATCCAAGGTCGCCAAAAATCTGGGCACCAGACTCAAAGGTAAAACCAAGAAGAGTAAATACAAGTACTATCAGTTTCTTTTTCATAGTTCTACTGAAACTCCAAAGACGATGTGCCGTTGTGGCAGATAGCGTGACGGATTAAATGGATTGATATTCGTGTAAAGTGGGTGTGGGTTCAATGGATCGTACGATGGATATGGATCACCAGATTCGTAAGCATTGCCAGTTAACGGATTGATGATTGTCGAGTTTTTATTATCAAAGAGATTGGTAACTTTTATGCTGAGAACCATTTTAACCATTTGAAAATTAATACTTCTTCTGGCTCCGAGATCTGCCCAAAACCACCAGTCACCCAGTTTGGAATACCGGTCGGATGGGAGAATGGTGTAACTTTCCAATCCGGTTGTGTTGTCAATTCCATTCGGTGTCAGTTTATCATACCGTTTACCTGATTGCAGATTGCTGGTGACATTAAGATTCCAGTTTTCAAGCAAAACGCCATACCAGTTATCTATTTCTGCCGGTGATGTGTAAGTTAACCCAACTTTGAACATCCAGGGCCGATCCCACGGAAGAAAGGTTTCTTTTGTGGTGATGGCATCCTGCTTCCGTGAAGTAAATTCTGAAAAATCTGATGATTTTGCTGATGCCTGCTGATATGAAACTGAGGAATTTACTTTGAGTTCTTTGGTAATCCGGGTCAGGTAAGTGACTTCAATTCCAAGGATTTTGGCGTAATCATCATTTTTATAAGTGTAATAATATTGATTGTTGTGCTGTATTTCCTGCTCACCTGTGGTTGTGATGTAATCAAACTTATCTTTTGTGAAGGCAACGATAGTCAAAGCATCATTTGCAGTGATCTGATTCCGGATTCCCAATTCATACTCAACCGTCGTTTCAGGTTTCAGTGTCGGGTTGCCACGGCGTTCACCACGAAGCCTGGAAACATCAGTTTCATCAATTTTGCTGTAAAGCTGGTAGGCCTGCGGCCAGGAAATTGAATGGCCATAGTTGAAGAATAACATTTGATTATCGGAAACAGGAAAGGATACTTTTACTTTCGGAAGTGCTCTGACCCAGTAATTACTGGAACCAAGTTCAACAGTTTCCTTCTTGTATTTTTTCACAAAAGACGGGTTGATTGGGAAGCTGTTTTTATCATCATTGATAAGTTTGTCTGCAAAACTACCGGGGTAGAAATAAGACATTCTAAGTCCTATACTTCCGATAAACCCTTTTTCTGCAATTTTATAAGATGCATAAACACCCCCGTTGAAGGGCGAAACTTTCCAGATTTCATGGGCATATCCAAGCTGAGTCGAAATCTCACCTTCTCTGATGGGAGCACCAATCCAGGGTGACTGAATATCGATCCATTGGTATGAGGAAAGTAAATGTTCAATACCGGTTTGAAACGTTACACGTTCATCCTGCCAGGTATAATCACCTTTAAAAGTGTATTCTTCTGCCCAGTGATCGTGCCAGATTGAAGAGATTCCCTTGTTGTAAAGTCCAGATTCACGCGGATTTCCCTGAACCACGTATCTTACATCACCCGTTGACCCACTCCAGTACGAAATCGGGTCGGTAATAATACTTTCAGGGTTATAATCTTCTGAAAGGGAATCGGGTCTCCATGGACGACCGTTTGCATCAGCACGAAGTTTTGAAAAAACCCGGGCTATTCTGAAATCCAGGAAATCATTTGCCGACAACGTTTGGGTGTAGCCCAGAATAATCTGATTCAGGTCTGACGTGTAGGTTGTAGCCTTATCAGGAATCAAAGAAAATGCGTACTGATAGCCAGGTCTTAAATCTCCGGTTAGGGAGACGAACTTGAGCATATTTGAGTTTTGGTTGATGTTAACTGACCGGCGGTAACTGTAAAACCATTTTTGGGTTGGAACTGGTTTCCAGGTTATTTTAAAGGCACCTGACCAGCGGTTATCTTCTTTTGGTGCCAGCGATTTATTGTTGTCAAACAAACTGGAATATAATTGTGAAGCTGGTTTTTTGGTGAATTCATCACTTCCCGAATAGGAAAAATTGGTGTAGTAGGTCACCTCACCCATATCGGTACCCAATAAACCGGCAAGGCCGGTAACCGGTGACAAAGGTCCGCTGATGGTTCCATCCCAGGAATCATAATTCCATGACCACTGACGGTCATTTTCACCCTCAATGAAATAATCACGCTGATGGTTAAGTTTCACCCGGTGATCTTTTCCGCCTTCTTTTGTCTTGACAGAAATAAAACCTGAAGTTGCACCCGATTCAGCACCGATACCACCGGTGACCACATCAACTGCATCAATATCATCGAGATTCAGTTCAAGACCGAAACCGGTTCCAGCGAGTGGATCTTTTGCAGAAACCCCATCAACATAATAACCGGTTTCGTAAGGTTTACCACCCCTGACGTAAATTCCGTCAACGGTCTGAACAATCCCGGCCTGATTACCGGCAACCTGCTGAATATTCTGAAGCGGTGTTGCAGTAAGGTCTTCTGCTTTTACCTGAACAGCTGAGTTGGCTTGTTCAATATCAAAGATTGGTTTTTCACCAATGACTAAAACTTCCTGATCGAGAGAAAGCATTTCTACAGGAAGGGAGAATTTAATTTTTGTGTCTTTACCGGCAACTACCTTTACTCCGGTTTGCAGTACTTTCTGATACCCAACATACGAAGCCTGAATGTTGTATTCGCCTGGTCCGATGTTCTCAATTTTATAATTACCATCGTAATCAGATGCAGCACCGTAATAGGTACCTTTTAGAACAATATTCACACCGATCAGAGGTTCTTTGGTTTCTTTATCGACCACAGAGCCGCTGATTGACCCAAGATTCTGGGCAAAAACAATTGCCGGAAGAAGTAAAACTATTCCGGATGAAAATAGAAATTTTATCATGGACGCTCAAACTCCTCATTGAGGATCAATGCAAGAAAATGAATTAATGGATTGTCATAGCCGTTTTTCGGATAACCTGGGGTTGTCTGATCCAAATAAATCAGAGGAATGGTGGTGAAAACCAAATTCCGATCCAGATTTTCAATCATTACCGCAGGGGTTCCAAAACCAAAATATCGGGTGGGTGTAACCGGCCAGTTTTCGCCAAATGATTTTCTTGGGAAATTCAGCCGGTAAAGAATGTAGGCATTCGTATTTGGAACAAAAGTGAAGTAGCTGTTTAGAACCGAGCTGCCAAAACCAGAATAAAGAAGTGAATCGGGTAACGAATTAAAAAAGGAAAGATCCGGTTTCGGTGTCGGGAAATTGGAATCAAATGAATCTTTCCGGATTCCCCCATTGGTTACGATTGAGGAAATAAATCCATTTCCCTTTTTTCCGTCAGGATAGTAAAAAGAAAAATTCAAACTATCGATCGGGAGAAAGCCCATGGGAATCTCTGTGGTACCTGCATTCCGGTCAAAACCGGTTCTGAATAAAATTTTACCGCTTTTCCCGAAAATGTTTGGCTTCGATAAATAACCGGGAACCAATTGCTGGGCATATTCAAGACTGGTGTTGTTGGCTCCGTACCAAATCACCTTCCGGTAGCTGTTTAACGTTGCTTTTAACTGAACGATACCGGTTCCCGGGGATAAAACAACTTCGCCGTTTGGTTTTTTCAGTTCAAGAATATCGAGATTATTATAGAAGGTGCCCGAATTTTTCCCGGGAGTTTTTGAAAGAATGGCTTTCCATTTGTCAGCATCACCGTTTGAGTGATCCCTGATCAGGAGAATTTCGCCTGCGCTCGAAAACTTTTTAACATACCAGTTTTCACTTGAATCAGGAAGGTTGGTAATCTGGCTTTTTGAACCGGTATTATCTGTAACCCGGTAATATAGCCGGTTAAGGTTGTTAAGTTTTAACCCTGGAAGTTTGAGGCCAGAAGGTGTTAATTGGGTCCCTAAAAGAATATTAAAGGTTGTGTTGGTTGAAAGGGTATCTCTTGAGTCAGAAGAAAGGGTTAAGATCTTTTGATCAATGGGGATGTCAATCCATGCTGCGGCTGACGTATCATTTAATGCTAATTCAGCCTTTATAATCGTGTTGTTCCCGTCAGGATCACTAGGATTTAATAAAATAGTGACGATGGGGAGGGTTGTTTCCGGCAATTTTGCCAGAATATTAAACTGAGCAACCGGCAGGGAATTCCGGATTGAAAATAAAACAGAGGCCGGGGTCGGGTCAATTTTACCAAAATCAAAAAAGGGTTCACCGGCCGTGAAAGTCCCAGATGAATCGGTGTCTGTAAATGGTTCTGGTCCAATATTGGCCTGATTAAAGAAAACTGACTGATCATGGCTACCATTGCCCTGATCATCTACAGCAGAAACAAATACACGGGAAAGTGCAAGGGATTTTCCATTGGTAGGAATAACCACGGAGGCATTTCTTTTATCTGTGAAGGTCCAGGTTTTGCCAGAGTCAACCGAATAGATGAACCCAAGAACTGAACCATCAGGATCATCGCCGTCCCAGTACAGATCGACAAGAGCGGTGGTAACCGTATTAACTGTGTCCAGAAACAGACGGGTTTCGGGAGCAATATTATCAGAACGTTCACCTGTTAGAGGTTCTTCACAGGCTGAAAAAAAAGTGATCCCGGTTGCAATCAGGACGGTCAGGACGTGCATTTTCATAATAGATCCGGAAAAAAAACCTGACGGGAAGGTTTTTCCCGTCAGGAACTGAATGTCTGATTATTTTAAAAGAGTCATTTTTGAAGTTTTTACGATCTTGTTGTCAATTCTGAGCTGATAAAAATATAGCCCAGATGATAACCCGGATGCGTTGAAAGGCAACAGGTAGGTGTTTGGCTGAAGTACGCCATTTGCCAGTGTTTGAATCTGCTGACCTAATAAGTTAAACACAACAAGCTCAACAAAAGCTGATTTTTGCAAATCAAGACGAATGGTAGTTGATGGGTTAAACGGATTTGGATAAGCAGGGTAAAGAACAAAACTACCAGCTACAAGTGGGTTTTCACCAACAGATACCGGCAATTTGGTTTCGCCCATATCCAAAGAATCACGTGGAATTAATTTGAAATCATTAAATGCATAATCCAGTAATCCTCTAACAAATGAAAACTTCTGGCCAGCGTATAAAAGTTTTTTACCTGGACGAACAATATTTGACCATGCCAGTTTTCTGGATAAGTCATCCATACGAACACCATTAAAAGTTCCGGTTTTGGTTGAGTCTTCATTTAAGAGAATCTCTCCAAAATTACTATTTGTAGGTGCATCGGCATTAATATGAACCACGTAAGGATTCGTAAGTTCTACCAAAACAGATTCATGTGCTTCTGCTTCAGCCGAAGCAGTTTTGATTTGGGCAGAAGTAACCATGAGAGGTGCAGGAACTGCATTTCCTCTGCTGTGGATAGTGAAATCACTTGTGGTAACATAGACAATACGGGTCAGGTTAAAGTTTTCACTTACTGTTCCGTTAATTGAAACCAGATCACCTACTTTAAATGTGTCAATTTTTGCACCTTCAACACGGATAGCGCTCCATGCACCGGTACCATTTTGAATGGCAACTTTTCCCACATCATTCAGAGAGGCAGTTACCACACCCGTTAGGGTAAGAGCAGCACCAGATAAATAGGTATCACCATTTGATCTCTTAGAAAACTGTACCATTTTGATAGAAGGCACTTTTGAAGAAACCCAAACTCCATCATACCCGGTACCAGGAAACCGCACAGGAGAGCCGGTGCCTATTTTTGCTTCTGCATAAAACTGAACCAAAGCACTATCCAGCATAACAGGTGCAATTGCTGAATTGAAAATTCCGGCTGAACCGGTCATTACAACTTCGGTAAAGGTTTCGCTGTCGTTGATTTTGTAAAACAATTTTGCTGAACTGATTTTTGAATTCGGGTTTCCGGTTGTAATATTCCAAACCATTTTAACTGAATCAGCCGGTGCAAAATAGGTTGACGCTTTGTTGTATCCTGAAATAACAGGTACATCTGCCTGAATGCCATAAATGGCGTTATAATTTACGGGATTGATGCACCAGGTTCCTGAGTTATCACGGGTAAAAAGATAACCGTCAAGGGAGTCAATGGTGGATCCGGGAGGAGGAGGGGTTGTACCAAAAATCCGGTTTGCCTGATCATCGATACCCATTTGATTTCCACTCTTATCCATAACAACAAACTCTGCTGCAGAATTGGACACAACGGTAAGATCCTTGATCCGTACTTTAGCTGCTTCATGTCTTTCAGAATTCAGTTTACGTTGATTCACACTGCTGTTTGCAGCCCAGGTTCCTTCGTTCATATCAACGATCGGCACAGAAATGGCATCTGGAAGGTCAGCCAGATTGGCAAAACCAACAACTTCAATGGCATCTGCACGGTTGAGGAGTTCAAACTGGGTTAAACTTCTGTATTCATTGACACGACCGGTTACCTTCAGTATCTGTCCTTTAACCAATTCGCCTGCACCTGCAGGGTTGGCTGAAGTTGAATCAACCGAAACAAAGGTACAAAAAGCAAAATCGTAGTTTTTGGAAACCAGAGAGGTACTGTCCATAACTACAAAACGATACCGGCTGCCGGTAAAAAAGGTTTGGCGTCCATCTTCCTGACGGGAAGGTTCATAAACAACGCAATACACAGAAACGGTATCGCCATAAGCTGCACCTTTTGGCAGGAGCAGTGACCCGTCTTTTGGTGGGGTAAGAAGTAATGAATCAACCGGTACAAAGTTGAGGTCTTTTACAGACTTCATTGGGTATTGAGCCCATGAAGCAGAGATAACCAGTAAACCAATACTGGCGAGAAGTAGCTTTTTAATCATGTTAGTTTTTCCTTGTGTTAGTTAATAATGACGAATTTGCCAGTTTTAATAGAGCCTGTTTTTATGTCTTTAACTGTGTAAAGATATAAACCTGAAGAAATATTTTGGTTTCCGCTTGAAATAAGGTTCCAGGCATGTTCTCCCTTATTGGTTTCTGTAATCAATTTCCCTTCACGGCGTACGCCATACGTATCAAGCCATTTGGTTCTGTTGGCATGATCAATCTGACCTTCGTGGGTAAAACTGTAAACTCGTTCACCGGCAAGCGTAAAAATAGTAATTTGAGCCGAAGGTGGCAGATTGGCAAACATAAGCCGGTGGTTTTCATCACCGGTTCCATCCCAAAGGGCTTTTACATAAAATGGGTTCGGGTAAACAAAGGGTGAGCCGGCTGCAAAATCAGGATTTTCATCTGTTCCAGGCATGATTTGACGGGTTCCTGCTCTTTGTGAAGATTCAAGGGATTCAATCGCACGGGCTGAATCTCCCCGGTCAAAAGCTGTAACTGCCAAACCATAAAGCCAACCGTTTGACAGATTCTCAAGCCGATATTCATAGGTGTATAAAACAGGATCATTCTCAAATACAACCGGATTCGTTTTATGATTAATAAAATTACCGCGTGATTGCAATCCGGTATTGTAAAAAACGGTGTTGCTGTCACGGTCAAATTCAGCAATTTTCTGGAGGTTGGATGAAAGGTTGGCGGTCAGATCGAGTTCATCACCTCTCGATGTTTTATAAATCCGGTAACCTTCAAAATCTTTCAATTTGGAAATCGGATCAGTTGAGTTTTCAGCGGAATCATCCCAGAATAATCTTGCTTTCCCGTCAGTAACATCAATTCGTACTTTTGGACTGGATGGCGGGGTCGGAAGGGTATATCTCGTTAATTCACCGTTGTTATCTGTATCTTCACCGGCATCGAGAAGCCCATTAAAGTTTAAATCTTCGCCAGCATAAGTACGTCTTGCCCATTGGATATTTTTGATCAGTGACGATTTCATTGAAGGGGTATCAAGAAGAACTTCATCACCTTTTTCCATTTTCGCACCCGTTAAGGACATGACCACAGTGATGGATTCACCCGGGTTAATAACGGGGATGGGTCCGATGCTGATAAGTCCTGAACGATTCCCGGCAGAGGTCCGGTAATTGTCTTCAATAGTTGCAGAATCCTGACTTCCGGCCATTTTCAGGTATCGGTCAAAATCGTTAGCGGGAGGTTCACCCTGCTGGGCTGCTGAATTAAATCCCCAGAAATTATAATTGACCTGAGTTTTGGCAGAGCCATTTAACAGATTTGATTTCTTTATGAAATTTCCACGCCAGTACCCACCCAGAATGGTACACCCGATGTAAGTATCAGTAAAACCCACATCACCACTAATGTCATAGGCATAGGCTGTGCTTAAAGAATCAATAATTCCATTTCCGTGTTTGTTGAAAAAATCAGTGCCTCTTGGCGCGGTGATATTTACATTTCTGACAACGAAGTCATTCCAGACGCCGACATAAGCATTTTTGAGGGTATCTTTAGATTCATTTTTAATGGTGTAATTGATGAGTACAAAAAAGTCAGCGAAGGAATAATTCCAGGTATAGGTTTGCTGAGTAACCCGTATTCCCAACGGGGAAAGGTGATTCCGGATAGGAATGTTTTGTAAACCGGGAATATTAAGGTTTCCATCGGTGTAGGTTACGGTCAGATCCTGATGACTGATGGCCTTCGGATCAAAAAAGGGAGAATCAGTGAGTGAACTTTGCTCAAGAAATTGTGATTTCAGTGTGTCTGCGGTAAACTCATAACCTGCATCACCGGGGCCATAACCATTTGAATCTCCGCCAGATGCGCCGGTTGAAACCAGATATTGCCCATTAACAATCGCTCCAACCCATAATCCGCCATTAAATAAATGTTCGATACCTGAACCAAGCGGGTATTCAAGTGAGGGCATCCCTCTTTGAAAATTGGCATTGAAGGCATTTCCAATAACAGATGTGTTTGAAAAAGTAACTCCAATATTGCCCACGGAAGTCGCTTTTTGCTGAAATAAATCCTGACTGTAGACATTTGTCCCTAAAAGGGATGCAATAAAAATAGCGGGTAAGATTTTGGATGTGGGCATATAAGACATCTGTTTTCGATTGGAATTATGGAATGTTGCAGTCTTCCTGAAAAAGTGCAATGTACGAAAAGTGAGGGGTAACAAGCAAAACGGAAGGGTCTTTACCAACCGAAAATTGGGTGGTGAAACCTTATATTTCACACAACCTTAACATATTCTTGGAAGCTGTTCGCCAGAAATCATATCAACAATTCGGGAACTTCCGATGGTTGTCTTGATGAGTAAGGTCGAAGCAGGACTTGACTTTACTTTTCCAATAAGTGCAGAATCTTTTCCCGCAGCGTTCTTTTTCATGGCCATAAGGACTTTTTCAGCAGATTCAGCAGGAACAATGACTAAAATTTTACCCTCATTCGCTACATATAACGGATCAAGACCCAAAAGTTCGCAGGCTCCACGGACTTCTTCCTGAATTGGGATGTTTTCTTCGTCGAGTTCAATGCACAATCCCGAAGTTTCTGCAATTTCATTCAGTGTTGATGCCAGTCCGCCACGGGTTGGATCACGGATCACCCGGGTTTCAGGACAAACTTCAAGAATGTCATTGATCAGTTCATACAAAGGTTGGGTGTCACTTTCAATCGTGGTTTCAAATTCGAGTCCGGCCCGGCTGGAAAGAATGCAGATGCCATGGTCAGCAATGGTTCCGTTGATCAGAACAACATCACCGGCTTTTACCTGATCGGGGTGGAGATGAACCGGCCGTTCAATGATTCCGATCCCGGTTGTGTTGATAAAAATCTGATCGCCTTTTCCTTTTTCAACGACTTTGGTATCTCCGGTAATGATCTGAACACCGGCTTTATCTGCAGCTTTTTTCATACTGAGCATGATCCGTTCCAGATCAGCCATGGGCAGTCCTTCTTCAATGATCAGTCCGACTGATAAGTAAAGAGGTTTGGCCCCGCAGCAGGCCAGATCGTTGACCGTTCCGTTCACGGCCAATTCACCGATATCGCCGCCCGGGAAAAAAATGGGCTGAACAACAAAAGAATCGGTTGACATCACCAACCGGTTTCCGTTAACCTGAAATTCGGTTCCGTCATGCTGCTGCCGAAGCAGCTCATTATCCAGAATGGGAAGAAAGGTGTTTTGGATGAGCTGATGAGTGAGTTTGCCGCCACCGCCATGAGCCAGCAAAACCTTGTCATAAGTTGAAATCGGGACGGGACAGGAGAGATTTTTCATACCTTTTCCTCATGACGGGTATAGCGGAAGTAAGCTGCACAGGCACCTTCCGAAGAAACCATGGGTGCACCCAACGGATGTTCCGGCCAGCATTCTTTTCCGAAAGAAGGACAACCAACAGGTTTTAGTTTTCCCTGCAGAATGAGTCCGGAGTGACACAAAGGGGATTCTGTCGCTTTGATGTGGCCAAGATCAAAACGGGATTCTGCATCAAAATCCGACCACTCTTTCCGGATTTTAAAACCGGATAAAGGAATTTCACCGATTCCGCGCCAGGTTTGGTTTGCAACCTCAAAAACGGAGTTGATCACAGCCTGTGCACCCGGATTTCCTTTGGGATGGACGGATCTGCTGTATGGATTGTTAAGTTCGGCTTTTCCCGATTCAAGTTGCTGCACAGCCATGAGAATGCCCTGAAGTATATCAACCGGTTCAAATCCGGTGATCACGATCGGGACATTGAATTCGCTGACCAGCGGAAAATAATCTTCGGTGCCCATGATGGTGCAAACATGTCCGGCTGCAAGAAATCCCTGGATTTTGGATTCCGGATCGGAAAGCAAGGCCCGGATGGCAGGCGGAACCAGAACGTGGGAGCAAAGAATTGAAAAATTGGTGAGTTTCCGGCGTTTGGCTTCAACGATGGACATGGCATTGGCAGGTGCTGTGGTTTCGAACCCGACCGCAAAAAAGACAACCTGTTTATCCGGATTTTCTTCTGCAATTTTGACGGCATCCAATGGGGAGTAAACCATTCTCACATCTGCACCGGCAGCTTTGATCGAAAGCAAGTCTTTGTCGGAACCGGGAACGCGGAGCATATCACCAAAGGAAGTTAAAATCACATTGGGCTGTTCAGCAATTGCAATGGCTTTGTCAATCATTTCGAGCGGGGTTACGCAAACCGGGCAACCGGGTCCGTGAATGAGGGTGATTTCTGAAGGAATGAGATGTTCGATGTCATACCGAACGATGGTGTGGGTTTGTCCGCCACAGATTTCCATGATTGTCCAGGGTTGGGTTACCGTCTTTTTGATTTCCCGGGCAAGATTCTGAACCAGAGCCGAATCCCGGAATTCATCGAGATACTTCATTAATCCAGTTCTCCCATCGACTTGAGCAGTTCAAGTGTTTTATTGGCTTCCTCTTCATCAATCTTGCTGATGGCAAATCCCACATGTGCCAGCACATAATCCCCAATCTGGGCATCGGGCACCCAGCTCACACAAATCTGCTTGATCACTCCACCAAAACTGACTTTTGCCATCATCAGTTCAGGATCATTGCTGTCTATAGAGATGATTTTTCCTGGAATTGCCAGACACATGGAAACCTCTTTCAGAGGAAGGTTAAATGTTAAATTTTAAAGGTTCAATGATGAAGGTTACAAGTTATAAGTTACAAAAGTTATAAATGATATGGTTGCTGGTATTTGGTATTATTCCCCTCCTTTTTCAAAGGAGGGGTTAGGGGTGGTTTTCTTTGCCTTAAGTTTTCAGAAAACAGCCAAACCACCCCAATCCGGGCACTTTCCCGATTCTCGGGACTCAGTGACCGGATTTTCCCCTCCTTTAGAAAAGGAGGGAAGTTTAAATTCTAATTTCCCAACAGCTAACAGCTAAAAGCTAACAGCTATTTCCCTTCCCGCCCCACTACCCAGGCAATTTGCCCGAAGGAAATGCCGCCGTCATTCGTTGGGATGTGGTGAGGCCAAAAGACTTTTATTCCGTTTGCTTCACCGGCCGAAATCAGATTTTCCAGCAGAATTTTGTTCTGAAAACATCCGCCGCCAACCACGATTTGCTGATATCCCTTTTCCTTCGCAACAGAAATCATGATGTTCACCATCGTCCGGTGAAACTTGCCGCCAATTTCTGAAACGGGTACATTTTGATCAATATCAGTCAGAATTTCTGAAATCATCGGCCGCCAGTCGAGCATGAACGGACTTCCATCCACCAAAGAAAAAGAATAGGCTCCTTTTTCATCCGGATCTGAGATAAACTCCAGTTCCATGGCTGCCTGTCCTTCATACGCAGATTTTTTTCTTAAATGAAGCAAAGCCGAAACGCCATCGAACAACCGGCCAGCACTTGAGGTCATGACCGTATTCAGTTTTTTCTCAATCATGAGGTGCAGATTTTTCATTTCTTCTGAAGTAAACACATTCAGCTTCACCAGCCACTTTTCTGCCTGATCCGCAGGAAGAGCAGTGACTAAAATACCAAGGGCCGAACGGCGAACGTCTCTCACAGCAGTATCACCTCCGGCAAGCGGGAATTGCACAAACTGACCGATGTGTGAAATGCCGGAATCATCACTATGGAAAAATTCCCCACCCCAAACCGTTCCGTCAGAACCCAGGCCAGTGCCATCCCAGGCGATGCCCAACGCTTCACCCGACACATTATTTTCTGCCCGGCTTCCGGCAATGTGTGCTTCATGATGCTGAATGTGAATCACCGGTAATCGCGTTTGTTCTGCGTGCCGTGTTGAATAATAATCAGGATGCAAATCTGCCAGAACCTGCTCGGGTTTGATGCGGTAAATATCCGACAGATCCAGAATGGCCGATTCAAAAGCCAGATTTGCGGTTATGGTCGACATATCACCGATGTGCTGACTGGTACAAACCAGACTGCCGTCAGAAACTGAAATCGTATTTTTAAGATGGGCACCTACAGCAAGCAGTGACTTTCCGCTTCGCATGTTTTGTCCTTCAGGAAGGGGTGCATAACCCCGGGCCCGGCGGATCATAAACAATTCACCGTGAATAATCCGGGCAACAGAATCATCAATATACCGCTGAATTTCCCGGTTGTGATTCAGAAATCCGTCTGCAACTGCGCCAAGTTTTAGTGCTGCTTCTTCTTCATTGGTACAGATCGGATCGTCTGACCGGTTGCCCGAAGTACACACAAGCGGAATCTGCAGATCAGCCATGAGCAGATGGTGCAGTGGCGTGTAGGGCAGAATGAGCCCGATGTACGGATTCCCCGGGTTCAGCAAAGGAGAAAGTCCGCTGTTTTTTTTCTGACGGACGAGCACGACCGGTGCTTCCGATGAGGTTAACAGTTCAATTTCAGGTTGTGACAGGTCAGCATATTGAAGTGCAGTTTCAATATCCGGAACCATGACGGCGAGGGGTTTTTCTTCCCGGTTTTTCCGTTTTCTGAGGGTTTTGACCGAAGAATCTGACCGGGCATCACAAAGCAGCTGAAATCCGCCCAGACCTTTCATGGCCAGAATACTTCCGTGTTTGATGAGATCTTCGGCTAAAAGAAGGGCTTTATCACCACGACCCACAACTTTTCCG
The DNA here is from genome assembly GCA_017303995.1 of Bacteroidota bacterium. Taxonomy (GTDB): domain Bacteria; phylum Bacteroidota; class JABWAT01; order JABWAT01; family JABWAT01; genus JAFLBE01. The sequence continues at coordinate 24,374 of JAFLBE010000056.1, forward strand.
TCGGTAAATTTAAAGTCGAGCTGAGGTCCGCAATCGGGGCAGGCGGTTGGCTGTGCATGGAACCGGCGGTCATCAGGATTTTCATACTCTGCTTTGCAGGCCGCACACATCCTGAATTGTTTCATGGTCGTGTTCGGCCGGTCGTAGGGTAGTTTCTGGATGATGGAATAACGGGGTCCGCATTGGGTGCAGTTTAAAAAAGGATACCGGAACCGGCGGTTTTCCGGATCGGTCAGTTCGGCGAGACATTCCGGACACGTGGCCAGATCGGGCAGAATCAGGGCAGTGGGTTTTTCTCCCGTTTCACTGACTCTGATCTCGAATCCGGAATCACCTGCAAGGTCAATGTCTGCAATTTCCATCCGTGAAATAAACGAATGGACGGGTTTTTCTTTCGGGATGGACGTGAGAAACTGCTCAAGAACATCAGATTCAGCTTCAGCTTCTATTGTCACGCCACCTGAGTGATTCAACACCCAGCCGGAAAGGTCAAACCGGTGTGCGAGATTACGAATGTACGGACGGAATCCAACGCCCTGAACAACACCCCTGATTTGGATCCGTTTTCTGATTTTCACTTATTTAACCTGATCTTTCAGCCAGGAAACCCAGGCATCAATTCCTTCACCGGTTTTGGCCGATACTTCAAAAATAATCAGATCCGGATTGATGGAAAGTGCATTTTTCCGGAAAGAATCTGGTGACATACCCAGATAGGGAACCAGATCCATTTTGTTGATAATGAGGACTTTTGCCTCCCTGAACATGACCGGGTATTTCAGCGGTTTTTCTTCACCTTCTGTCGTGGAAAGAACCGCAACTTTAAAATCTTCACCCAGATCGAAATCAGCGGTGCAAATCAGATTTCCCACATTTTCGATAAAGAGAAACTGGGTTTTGAGGGATGCCAGCTGCTGATACGCTTCCCGGACCATATCAGCATCGAGATGGCAGGATCCGTTCGTCATAATCTGTGAAACCGGAACGCCGAGTTTATCAATCCGCTGCGCATCAATATCCGTCTGAACATCTCCCTCAATCACCGAAATGGTGTGGGTTTTCTGCAGCCGGGTGATGGTTTGCTCGAGTAAAGTGGTTTTCCCTGAACCCGGTGAACTTACAAAATTGAGGGTAAAGGTTTTGTTCTGCTTCAGACTGGCTCTGATTTCAGAAGCAATGTTATCGTTCTTTTCAAAAACTTTTCGTTCAACAGTTAAAATTGCCATTTAAAACTCCGGTAAAAATCTTGCATTTATTCCCCTCCTTTTTTAAAGGAGGGGTGGCGAAGCCGGGGTGGTTTCGCATTTCATGGGTTGATATCCCAACCCTGCTTCCTATAAAGAAAACGAAATTGGTGGTCATCTTCAACTGAATGGGATTAAAGGTGGATGAGAGAGGGGGAGTG
>JAFLBE010000057.1 GCA_017303995.1 Bacteroidota bacterium
AAGCTTCTTCCATACCCTTAATTCCGGCATCAAGTGCCGCAATACTTTGTGGATAGGAATAATCGAGTGCAAAAGCAGTTTCGATTGACGTGCGGTAACGGGTTGTACGGCCTGGGTAACCCAGAATAAAGGTAAAGTCGTTTTCTTTCAAACCGGCAGCGGAGATTTTCAAAAACCGTTTCGGAGTAAACGGTACGTGAAGGGTGTCAAATTTGCCAGATGATTTTCCATCTTTTGACACATAAGCTCTCATGATTGAAAAGTCACCGGTATGACGTGGCCACATCCAATTGTCAATTTCGCCGCCAAATTCACCGATTGACCGGGGTGGTGCATAAACTAGCCGGATGTCACCAAAATTTCTGAGAACAAACATCACATATTCATTTCCGTCGTTCATCGAAACAACGCGGGCTGTCCGCTCCGGAAATTCTGTGAATGATTTTGTCAGTGTATCCGAAATGGCACGATATGCTTTTTCACGGGATTCAAGAGATTTGCAGGTATCAAGGGCAGCATTGACCTTTGCCGTCACATCGAGAACAAGTTCAGTCATTCTTGCTGAATAACTTGACTTGAGTTCTTCGCTTAACCCTTTTGCATGGTAACCCGTTGTAATCAGGTCATTTGTGGCGGTTGAGTTTTCCTGAATCGCACCAAAAGCTACGTGGTGATTCGTAAGAATTAATCCTTTTGGGGAAATAAATTCACCTGTTCCGCCACCAAGCTGAATGATAGTCTGATCGAGCCCTGCACCCTTTACGCCTGTGTAAATATCAGACGATTTAAGAGTTAGACCCATTTTTTTGAGTTTTTGCCAATCCATTTTATCCAGTTTATTCAACAGGTACATGCCTTCATCGGCAATAACCAGATTGAGTGCAAAAACAAACGTTAATAGAAGTAAACCAAACCTTTTCATGAGCAATTCTCCGTGGTATGTAGTAAAATGATCAATTCAGACAGAAAACTATTAATATGATCTTCCAAACTTCAAATTTACAATTAATAATTCCCGGTTTGAAGTTGAAATTAAAATCATAATCAACCTCTAACGTTTTTGGGTGGGGGAAAGGGATGGGAATCTTTTAGAAAAAGATGTTCAACATCAACTAAAATACTTTTGGGATGGATCCCCGCCTTCGCGGGGATGACAACTCACGTAGCAACAAATAAAGAAGATGTCATCCCCGCGAAGGCGGGGATCCAGTATTTCATTTTTATACAACCAGAAAACCATTTACTATTTTTTCCGGTAACCCGTCACCCGTGACCCGTAACCATTTCGTATTTTTGTAAGTATTATGAAACCTGAAACACCCCTAATGTCGCAATATGCCAGAATCAAGGCAAAATATCCTGATGTTCTGCTGCTTTTCCGTGTTGGCGATTTTTATGAAACCTTCAATGAAGATGCCAAAATCTGCTCAAAAGTACTTGGCATTACGCTGACCAAACGCTCAAATGGTGCCGCCGGTGACACACCGCTTGCGGGATTCCCTTTCCATTCTGTTGATACTTATCTTCCCAAATTAGTTGCTGCCGGACTCCGGGTTGCCATTTGTGAACAGCTTGAAGATCCGAAAATGACGAAAACCATCGTCAAGCGGGATGTGGTTGAGGTGATCACGCCAGGGGTGACTTTTAACGATAAACTTCTCGATCAGAAAACCAATAATTATCTCGGATCCCTTATTCTGGAACAGGATCAGGCCGGATTTGCTTTCACCGATGCCTCAACAGGTGAATTTTTCACCTGGCAGGGACCATCCACACAGCTCAATTCCCTGCTTGAAATGATTCAGCCAAAAGAAGTCATCATTCCCAAACGGCTTCGTTCTGAATTTTCTTTTTCACGGAAATCAGTCGTAACCGAACGGGACGACTGGATTTTCACCCTTCAGCACAGCAAAGATGAACTGATCAGACATTTTAAAGTCCATTCCCTGAAGTCTTTTGGTCTGGATGATCTTGATCTGGCAACCCAGGCTGCCGGTGCCATCATTCATTATCTCTACGAAAATCAGAAAGATAATCTGGGGCATATCCGCCGGTTATCGGTTTACAATCCTGACGAATTCATGGTGCTCGATCAGTCAACCAAGCGAAATCTGGAACTGATTACCTCCATGCAGGGTGACGGACAAAAATATGGAACGCTCATATCCATTCTGGATGAAACTGAAACCCCGATGGGTGGCCGTCTCCTGAAAAAATGGATTTTCCAGCCGCTGAAAGTCGTTGCGCCGATCAATGAACGGTTGGATGCCGTTTCTGAATTTCACTCAGGAACGCAACTCCGTGAAAAAGTAAGAAGCCAGATTTCGGGTTTTGTTGATCTTGAACGGCTTGCTGCAAAAATTTCGATGGGGAAAGTATCGCCACGTGAACTGGTGATGTTAAAGTCTTCACTAAAAGAACTTCCGCTCATCAAAAAAACACTCGACGATTGCAAATCTGGACTTCTCGTTAATTTGCGAAAACAGATCAGTGAACTGCCGGAAGTCGTTTCCCTGATCGAAACAACCCTGAATGAAGATCCGCCTGCACTTTTAAATGATGGCGGACTCATCCGGGATGGATTCAATGCTGAGCTTGATGAGCTGCGGGATATGGCTAAAAACGGTAAAACGTGGATGTCGGCTTTGCAGCAATCTGAGCGGGAACGAACGGGAATTTCGAGTTTGAAGATTAATTTCAATAATGTTTTCGGATATTATATTGAAATCACCCGGACCAATTTTGACAAAATCCCTGAAAATTATATCCGGAAGCAAACGCTTGCCAATGCCGAACGGTTTATCACACCTGAACTGAAAGAAACCGAAGAAAAACTGCTTCATGCAGAAGACAAACTGATTGCTCTGGAACAACAGCTTTTTCTCGATCTCAGGCAAAAAGTGGCCGAATTTGTAGTGCCGGTTCAGACCAATGCACAGGCCATTGCCCAAATCGATTGTCTGGCCAACTTTGCCCACGTTGCCCGTCACCGGAATTATTCAAAACCAGTTGTGAGTGACGATGACGTATTGGATATCAGGGATGGCCGGCATCCGGTAATTGAACATTTACTTCCGCCGGGTGAAGATTACGTTCCGAATGATGTTTTTCTGTCGTCAACAACTGATCAGATTCTGATTATCACGGGTCCGAACATGAGTGGTAAATCATCCTACCTTCGTCAGGCCGGACTGATTACCCTTATGGCACAAACCGGTTCCTTCGTTCCGGCTTCATCAGCAAAAATCGGAATTGTTGACCGGATTTTTACCCGGGTTGGTGCCAGTGACAATCTTGCTGCTGGAGAATCTACGTTTCTGGTTGAAATGAATGAAACGGCTGCCATTCTGAATAACGCAACCGGAAAATCTTTGATTTTATTGGATGAAATTGGTCGTGGCACCTCAACGTATGACGGACTTTCAATTGCCTGGAGCTTATGTGAATTTCTGCATGAAGCACCCGGAACACGGGCAAGAACCTTGTTTGCAACTCACTATCATGAATTAAATGAACTGGCTGGCACTTTTCCCAGAATCAGGAACTTCAATGTGGAAGTACGTGAATATGGCGATAAAGTCATATTTCTGAGGAAAATAATTCCGGGCGGGGCAGATCACTCTTACGGGATTCAGGTTGCACAGATGGCAGGTTTGCCCGATGAATTGATTTTGCGGGCAAAGACAATTCTGGAAGAACTTGAAAAAGGATCGTTTCTGGCGGATCAGGATCGGAAATCCTCACCGACAAAAACAGTTCAGGATGGTGATGGCGGATTTCAAATGACAATGTTTGAAATTCAGGAAGCACCGATTATTCAGGTTTTGTTAAAGCTGGATATTAATAGAATGGCCCCTGTCGAAGCCCTGCTCAAACTCTCTGAACTGACCTCAATGGCCAGAGCTGCCATGAAAAAGGGGAAATGAGTGGGATGTGGTAAGTTGTAAGTGGCAGGTGGTACGTGAAAATACGTGGTAGGTGGTAAGTAGTATGTGCTAAGTTTTTGAATTCAAAGAAATAGCGCTTATTAGGTTACCTAGTCCACACTTATAACCGATTGGCGTTGAAACGAACTAAAAAACTTAAATCTCTATCCTGAATTAATGTTTAAAAAAGAAATGGATTTGACGTAACTAGCTTAACGTTGATTGAACCAAACAATATCTAATTCAAGGGTTTTTCTCTTTCAAATAAGGTTTTTCCAGTTATCCGATCTTCAATTCTTTTTATTTCGTTTGTGTAAAAAAAATCATTGCTTGAATTTTGAATTTCTGGACTTATGTTTGTTGTAATATGTGCAAAATCCTCACCCAGGTCATAACCCCAAGCAATATTCCAAACGGTCAAAACAAGGTTATTATCCGGGGGTATTTTAGAAAGTGTGTCAAACTGAAAAAGGCGAAAAAAGTCATAAATTCGTAAAACAGGAGACAAACAGATGGAAGAACCCGATTTTAACTGGAAAGAGTTTGAAAAGCATGCTGTCAGTCGATTGATAAATGGCGGGGAACTGGGAGGAAAAGATGGGGTATTGGCACCGCTAGTCAAACGATTATTAGAAGCCAGTTTAGAGGGAGAAATTACCAGCCACGTTGAAGATAGTCGTCCGAACCGCCGGAACGGAAAAATTCAGAAAGCAGTAAAGACCCAGTATGGAAGCATATCCATAGATTCACCACGGGATCGGGACGGAAGCTTCGACAGTGCCTTGTTACCCAAGCGGAGCAGTCAGTTAGGTGTGGGTCTAGAGAATAAGATCATCAGTTTGTATTCAACCGGGATGAGTTATCAGGATATCCGGGCACATCTGGAAGAGTTATATGGACTGACGGTTAGTGAAGCTGCAATGGTTCAGATCACCAATAAGGTTCTGGATGATGTATTAGATTGGCAACAACGGGAGTTGGATTCAGTATATCCGTTTGTCTGGCTTGATGCGATCCGGTATAAAAGTCGGGAATCTGGGAAAGTGGTTCAAAATAGTGTTTACACCATACTGGCTCTTCGTATGGATGGTCAGAAAGAACTATTGGGGTTGTATATTGGAGAAACCGAATCCTCCAGATACTGGATGGGGGTACTTCAGGATTTGAAACAGCGGGGTTTGCAGGATATTCTGATCGCCAGTACGGATAATCTGACGGGATTTGAAGCGGCAATCCAAGTGGTTTTCCCCAAAACTGAGGTTCAGTTATGTATTGTCCATCAAATAAGAACCAGTCTGCTTTTTGTTCCGTTTAAAGACTCAAAGGCTGTTGTTAAAGATTTAAGAATGATCTATACGGCTTCCAAATTGCAGGATGCTGAAATGGCCTTGGATCGGTTTGAACAGATATGGGGAGCAAAATACCCCAAAATTGTTGAAAGCTGGAAACGAAATTGGGATCAGCTCATGGTATTTATGAAATACTCCAAACCGATCCGGCAGATTATTTATACAACCAACCCAGTTGAAGCCGTTCACCGCCAACTCAGGAGAGTAACTAAAACAAAGGGGGCTTTTGTTAACAATCAGGCTCTGATAAAATTGCTTTACCTGGCTCAAAAAAGAGTATCTGCAAAATGGTGTCAAGTCCCAAATAACTGGGGACTTTGCCTTCAGGAGTTACTTATTCTTTTTGAAGATAGACTTGTTAAATATCCACTTTATTTAAATCAATAATTTATTTTGACACACTTTATTGAATACAACCTATTATCCAAGTAAACTGTCTTTTCAATCTGATCAGCAGTTGTAAAAACTTCAATAATACCTTGGTCTTTTTTCATTTTTATTGACTTAAAATGGGCAAAACGCTATAATTTGTAACTCAATGTAAACTTACCACTTACCACTTACCACTTACCACTTACCACTTACCACTTACCACTTACCACTTACCACTTACCACTTACCACTTTTCACCATTCAAATTGAATAAGGCGGTTCAACCGGTCCTTTTGGGGTTCTTGCATGGTCTGTATCTTGTGCTGCCCGGATCATTCCGCCAATCATCCCGAAAAATCCGTACAATAGGGCTGAACCCAATGCATAAACCAGAATCAGCGGGAAAGTAAACATCATGGCCGGATTAAAGCCATCAAGATCTTTCATTGCATCTGAGCCCAATCCAAACTGTTCGAACGTTTCATTCATACTTTGTGACAACCCCTCCAGACCGATTGCCTGAACAAAAATCATCTGAATAAACAGGGCTATCAGAGCTGCTGCAACACCGCTCATCAATCCCATCAAAGCGCCTTCAGCAAGAGTTAAGTACCCGATTTTGGTTTTGTGGTAGAAGTAAACGGAAAGATATCCGCCCAGAATAAAACCTGCGCAGCAAATGAAATTAATCAGAGAAAGGCCAGGAAAAACTGAAATCAGGGCAGCAATACCACCACCCATCATAATTGCTTTGGTTTTCGGATCATTGAACATTTTTTGTCCTGTCAGAATTTAATACGTTTATAAGCAGCCACCAACCGGTGATAAAACCGAACAACCCTCCGGTAAGTGCCCGTAAAGGTTCAGAAAGAGGTTTCAATCCGGTTAAATTCAACACAAAATCAAGTAGCAATAGTCCAAAACTAACCCAAACCCAACGAAAAGTTGGCTGGATTTTTAAATTTAAGAAACCAGTCAGGTTTCCCAGAGAAAAAGCGAGATAAATAGCACTGCATCTGATACAAACCAAAATGGGAGCCCCATTCCACCACCAGGAAAGTTCGGGTGTGCGGTGACAGACAGGGTTAAGCAACAGATTCACCAATTGAATCCCCGATTCAGGTAAAAGCCGAAGCCAAACCGGTGCAGTCCATATCAAAATATTCCAGAAAAAACCAAGGAAAAATAAGCCGGCAGCACCAAACTTTTCAAACGGAACTAAAGTTGATGCCATGGAGTTGTTTTTTTACCTTTACATTCTTTTCAAAAATAACGATTTTGCCGGCATGAAAAAATTTATACTCCCTTTTACTGTCGCCCTTTTCACAGGATTAACCTCCTTACAAGCTCAGGTCTTCGATAAATATGCCGGTGAATTTCTTGCCGGTGGTGTCGGTGCCCGTTATCTCGGGATGGGAAATACCGCCGTTTCCTTTACCAATGACCCCTTTTCTGTCTATTGGAACCCAGCCGGAATCAGCCGCATTCCTTTTAGCGAAATTGCGTTCATGCATCAGGAACGATTTGCAGGCATCGTTAAAATGGACTTTCTTTCCTACGTTCAACCTTTTGACGAAACCTCGACAATCGGACTCGGCATTTTACGCAACGGCGTTGATGATATTCCTGACACACGTGAAGGCTGGAAAAACTGGGATAAAGTTTACAATACACCCCCGTCTGGTTATGAACCGGGCTACTTCAATGCTTCAGAATATGCAGTTTATGCCAGCTATGCCACAACCCGTTGGTTTTCTTTCCCGGTTGGAATTAATTTGAAAGGTATTTACCGGTCTTATGGTTCAATTGCATCTGCGTGGGGTGTTGGAGTTGATGCCGGAACTCAATTTTCAGAAGTGTTTGGTTTTTCGGGACTAAATGCAGGTCTTGTTGCCCGGGATCTTACATCGACCCTGATTACCTGGGACAATGGAACCACAGAATTGATTGCCCCCTCAATTGAATCAGGCCTTTCCTGGCAAATGGAAGCTCTTTGGGGACGTTTTATTTTTGCCGGCGGATTGATTAACCGTTTCGAAAACCGTCAGGAAACCGCACAATTTAATGTGGGTCCTGTTTCTGGTGATTTTAAAGGTGGACTTGAATACAGTTTCCGGGATAAATTTGCAGTCAGAAGTGGAATGAATGAGTTGAAACGACTCAATTTTGGTGCAGGATTTAAAATTCAATCCTTGTGGATTGATTATGCATTTGAATCATTTAACGGACAAAATGACCTGGGAAATAGTCACCGGATCAGCGTTTCACTCGGACTTGATAAATTGAGCAAACCCAGAGATTGAACCTGATCTTAATTTAGTTTTTCAAAGGAGGTTCTTGCCTCCTTTTTTTATTTTCTAAAACTGAACAAACCAACAGCAAGCAACAGGTTATCCGATTCAAACAGAAAAGTGATGTCATCCCGGACTTACCCTGCCCCGACCACTGATGGGGATCCGGCTAACGAAGTTCTGCGAAGCTCATCCATGCCTTTAATACAGGATGTTGAATCCTCTAAAGTGTTTCCAAGTTTCACAGGATCTGCGGTTAGTAAACGAACCTTGGACGGGATCACCGCTTCGCTCAACTTTTATATTCTATCTTCCAACTTCTACCTTCTATCTTCTCACAATATTATCCTAACTGAGAATTCAAATGCCTGAACTATCCTCCCCCAAAATGCTGATTGAAATCTGGAGTGATATCGTTTGTCCTTTTTGTTATATCGGTAAACGACGCCTTGAAAATGCCCTCGAACTTTTTTCTAATCAGGATAAAATTGAAATAATCTGGAAAAGTTACCAGCTGTCACCTGATTTAAAAACAAATCCAGAACAGTCAATCAACCAGTTCCTTGCAGAACATAAACAAATCCCGGTTGAAGAGGCTGAGAAAATGAATGCTTATGTTACTGAAATGGCATCTGAAGTGGGGTTAACTTACCATTTCGAAAAAGCAATTGTGGCAAACTCCTTCAATGCGCATCGGTTGATTCATTTGTCCAAAGAAGTTGGAAAACAAAATGAGGCTGAAGAATTACTTTTCAGAAGTTATTTTACGGATGGTAAAAACATTGATGATACCGAAACACTTGTCCAATTGGGAATTGAACTTGGACTTGTGGCAGACAGGATTAAATCAGTTTTGAATGGAACTGAATTTGCAGATGAAGTAAGGAAGGATGTTTATGATGCTTTCCAGGTGGGAGTTAAAGGTGTTCCCTTTTTTGTATTTGACCGGAAATATGGGATTTCAGGAGCCCAGCCTGCCTCACTTTTCACTCAAGTTCTAGAAAAATCATTTTCTGAATGGAACCAAAATCCATTAAACCAAAAGACCGTCTAAAGACGGTCTTTTGGTTTAAACTTATTTGTGTTTCATGATATAAACACCCGTCCAGTTGGGTTCTGGCGGATTTTCAATGAAATCATGGCAACGTTTGATGTAAGTTTTTGATGGACCATCATTTGGTTCAATATCCAGAACCTGTTCAAACACGTTAATTGCCTGATCAAATTGCTGGGCATAATACAACTTCAAACCTTCGTTATAGATATGTACCACTTTTTCCATGTGGGTTAAATCTTCACCAATCATCCGGTCTGCAATCAATTCAAAAACGGTTACCGGCTTGGTTTTTCCTTTTACCTGCAGCAAATCAAGCTGACGGCAAAGAAACTCATCCTTAACCTTTTCGTGAGTGAATTCAGAAATCATCACAAGTGTATCAAATTCTTTGTTGGCTGGTTCAAGACGGGCTGCAAGGTTAACCGAGTCACCCATTACCGTGTAGTTAAACCGGCTTGATGAACCCATATTCCCGGCAACAACCTGACCGGTATTAACACCAAAGCGGGCAATCAATCTTGGGAATCCACGATCAACCCAGGATTGAGCCATAATTTTCAATTTAGCCTGTTGGGCCATTACCGCACGGCAGCATAAAATGGCATGTTTTTCCTGAGGAATCGGGGCACCCCAAAATGCCATGATTGCATCTCCAATATACTTATCAAGCGTTCCCCCGGCCTGCATGATAATATCGGTCATGGATCCAAGATATTCATTCAGCAAAACAACGAGTTCTTCAGGAGTCAGCATTTCAGAAATTGTAGTAAATCCTGAAAGATCTGAGAACATGATGGTGAGTTCTACTTTTTCACCACCCAACCTGACTGAATCAGGATTCTCAAGCATTTTATCAACCACTTCTTTATTCACGTAGTGACTGAAAATTCCCTTGATGACCTTTTTCTGCTTGCTTTCTGTCAGGTATTGATAAGCAATGGAACTGATGTAACCCAGAAAAACAGCAGACATCAACGGAACCACTTTCACCATAATCAGATGGTCGTTAAAGAGATACTGTGCAAAGGCAAGAATCAGCCAGGAAACAAGAGCAACAAAAAGAATGTTTGCAAATTCAAGTGTTGTTTCTGGTTCAAACTTGATACGATGCATCAACCATGCAATGATACCAGCAATGATTGCTGCTGTAGCATAGGGCAGTGAAAAGTTGATGATGGGAATTAAACTGAACTGACCTGACCAGGGGGGGAACAATAACATCGAATCGTAACCCAGAATAAGTACGATAATAATGTAGGCTGCCAGGTAAATAATCGAGTAAACGAATGTAAAATTGATTAAAAAAAACAGCGCTGGATGGCGTGTTTTGATGTGTTTAATCGACGAGGTAATGACAAAAATTCCAAATGAGGCAATAAATAAAACCAGGAAAAGAATCCAGAGCGGAAGTGGGGCAATATTATTTCCGTCAATTAAATTCTGAACTGCCGTGGCGTGGATCTCGACCCCATAGGTTAAGTTTGTTTGCTTGGAATCCCCTTTTCTGAACGGAATAGCCAGCATATCCTTGTCTTCAGGATTGGCTGAACCAACAAGGACTACTTTATCCTTGAAAGTACCATCATACTTTAGGGAGAGGGATTTTAAGTTTTCAACATCCTCTTCGCTGGCACCTTCATATAAAACAGCCAACCGTTGAATTTTTTCATTATCAAAATTATCTTCTGCCCATTGGGTATAAAGTGTTTCATCTTTCAGAACAGAATCTGGGGTCATTCCCAAATCTTCTGCCAGTTGCTTCAGATTTGCAAGTTCCGGGTTTGTGACCATGGTACTGTCATCGAGTACCTTATCAAGCCCGATGTAAGTAAAGGTTTGAGCCGGACCATAATAATTCAGCAATACGGTGTAACCATCCCAATTGGGAGCATGATAACTTCCGATTTCAATTTTCTCTTCGGTTTTTTTGATAATTAAAGGATTGCCCTGACGGTCTGCGGCTTCATTATCAAGATACTGAACGATTTCAAAGGCAAAAGTGGGGAAAACTTGTCCGTTGGTGGCTGTATGGGTAATCGCATATCGTCTGATGTTTTCATCACGATCTGAAGGCACATAAATCAACCCTAGTTTTACACCAACGTTAATGTTATAGAAAATATTTCTGAGGTTAAGGGAGTCTGTGCTTTTCACCTGATAACGATCGCCGGAAACACTTTCAGTTTCAGTTCTGCCGGCCAAAATCACATTATCGTATTTGGTCAGAACGGCCTGAAGGAGGGAATCTGATTCCTGATTTTTATAATCAACACCATCAAACAGAATATCTATCCCTACCGCCGATGCGCCAGCTTTGTTCATGTTTTCAATAAACCGGGCGTAATAACTTCTCGGAAACGGATAACTTGCAGGAAGGTTATCAATGGCGCCATCATCAATACCAATAATGACCACTTCTGATTGTTCACCAAAATTGGTCACAGGTCCGCGTTTTTCGAAACGCTGATCGATAGATTTCGTTTCAATATTTTCAAAAAGGGTGGTAAATGTAACAAGATAGGAAAGAAGAACAACACCGATACTGATAATCAGGGCAGTGAAGTAGATATTTTTGAAGATATTGAACTTAGCTTTTGCCATTTGAAACTCCGTTTATACTGGTAACCATAAAGGTACAAACAAAAACGGACTCATATCGAGTCCGTTTTTATTAAAGCTTAGCAGAAAATTAAAAGACGTATTGCAATCTGAGAGTGAAAAGTAAATCTGCGTCTTCACCTTCATTCAGGATATAGTTAAAATCGGCAGTTGAAAAAAGATTACTCATAAAATAATATTGTGCATTTGTTCCAAAAATGTATTGATTTAATTCACCAATTGTGGCATTTGCACGAACCTGAGCTTTCATTTTACTATCGAAAAAACTTTTCCCAAGACTTGCCTCAAGAATATTGTATGAAGTCTCAGCATCCTTACCTTTTGCATACCCAGAGGTTCCCCTTAAACTATCAGCTAAAAGAAAAACTACCTCCTTATATGACGAATTAGAATTGTTGTAGGAGAAGTTCGCAGAAAGATCCTTTCCAATCGTCGTGCCATAAGACAAAACTATGGAACGGACAGTTTGATCAGCACTTGAAAAACCATATTGTTTAAGATAAATGGCTTCATCACGATTATCTACTTTATTAGTAACTGCAACCGACAAACCTACAGTATGGTAACCAGAAAAAGCAGTAAATCCATAATTTGAACCCAACTGGAAGGTATTTGCACCATAATCAGAGGATGCAATCAGGTTTGTTGGGATTTCATTTTTAGCAGTCCCCCTAATGAAATCAAATGAAAATGAGGGAAGACCAACTCCTGGAAAAATTGCAAACCCACTGCGGATATTATTCCGTGTGGTTGTTCCATCATATACAAGTTTGCCATTTGAGTCTTTTTTATCCTTATCACCACTAGTGTTATCTGTAAGCAAATCATAGCCAAAGGTGAGAAAAACACGATTTTGCCATAATCTTAACCGGTCAGTAAGCTTAACTCCCTGAATATCATTTTGGAAAAAGGGCAAACCTTCTGATTTATAGGTTGAACCATTTCTTAAATATTCCAACTTAAAATAGTTATTCCAATAATTAAGTTTTAATCCAGCTAGAAAGGCCATGTATTTTGGAATTTGTTCTGCGCTGGTTGGTGCACTCAAACCACCTGAAATCGGAATAATATTGTCGATAAAATTATAGGTTCCGTCACCACCAGGTATGTTCTTTTTGATTTCCTTTGTAATTTCCTCATTAGTTGAGCTAACATCAGAGTTATTTAAAGAAAATGCTGCATCACCATATAATTCAAATCGTCCATTATCATACCTAAGTTGCATATCTGTCGCCAGGACAAGATTTGCGGTTGGGTTTGAACCATATTTATTGGATTCAACATCATCTGCTGATCTTAAAAATCCAAAACCGGTGTTAAAACCCTCTTTTTTTGAACCAAAACTAACTTTTACTGAAAGAAGTTCGCGATCAAATGCACCACCACCATTTGACACCTTTTTATAAGTCAGAACACCGCCTGCACTAGAAATCTTTATGTACTCCTCGCCTTCAATTTCTTGAATCAATTTTGTTAGTGAGTCAGAAATAGACGCATTTATTGGATCATTTGGATCCTTAATCATATAAACGGTATTCGAAAATGTAGCCTCTGTTGCCCGTTTCAAATAACCATAGGCAGCATCAATATTTATGTAATTGGTTTTCAGGTTACCTTCTACCCCACGAACCCTGGAACCATTCATCATCAGGCGGCTATATGAAGGATACGCATCCCCGAAAGTCAAATCTAAATATTCGGAACCTAGTTTTAATGTATACCTATCACTCGCTTGGTTAAACTTACTTTCCTCAGAAGTTTTATAGACGTTTGCATTGTAAGTCAACCAATGTACATTACCATTCATAGTAACATTTGCACGGTTTATACTTTTTGTTCCAGATGCAAATTTTTCGTAACGATACTCATCCCATACATTCCCTGCAAACGAATAGTTTTTTTCTGCTTCTTCTTCAGCAAGTGCTTCGTCCTTTGAAACTACACTAACATTCCAGTTAAGTGGACCAACAACAGTCCCATCTTTCAATTTTGCTTCAAAACTAATAGATTGCTTTCCCTTTGGTGTTGATGCTGGTAAATAATTCAAGGCATCAGCGGTAACTGAGGCTTCAGTTGTTACATCTTTCCCGTTGATAACCAATTTTACGGTACCTAGGTCAATTTGATCAGAGATTGTATAATAAGATAACATAATCATAAAATCTTCTGGAGCGACCTTGGTTCCTTCTTCTCCCATCAATACAGCAATTGCATCAGTTAGCCCTTTTGGTGAAACACTAAAGTAGGCCGGATTTTGACGATAATTATCCGTAGGATAGGTTGCCTCAGAAGCATCACTTAGAGTAGCAATGACATAATATTCTAACCGTGGTGGAATTGAATAATCCGATGTAACAATATATTTCCAGCTTCCCTTATCAAACTGCATTTCCTTTTCAACAAATTCATCATTAGGCAACCGATAGCCGAATACAACTTTCCCAAATGTTACAGCAGGGTTGGACGAATTTACAACAACCGTAAAATCTTTTCCCTCCCTGGGTTGTGGATCAGTAGAAACTGAAATGACACCGGTGTTTTGAGCAAAAAGAAAAGAAGAAAGGAGCAGAGAGGAAAGGAGAACAGAAGTGCGAATCAATTTAACGAAATTCATGTGGTCGTCCCTCGTTTAAATAAAAAAAATTAACCAGGACGAGAATACGCCCTGGTTTCTATATAAAACAATCAAACTATTTATTGAACCCAATTATTCTGAATATTCGACTTCCAGAGTTTTGGTTGTTCCATCTGGCATCTGAACTTCAATGGTCATTTTTTTCTTAGTTCCGGGACCATCCGTGTTCATTCCATTCATTTGGTTTTGGTCTTCTGGTGATTGAGTCCTTGACTGGAGATTTCCGGTTTTTTTATCCAATTCACCTGTTTGACCAGAGCCAACATTCACTTTTTCACCCGTTGCTTTATTTTCAAGCTCAGCTTCACCATTATCAATGAGCAACCTGTCTGCATCATTATCTGTTGAGTATCCACCATCAGTTCCGCGAATCGAAGCCACTGAGGTTGGTGAACTGAAGCTGAAATTTTCTTCTTTACGCTTTCTGACGTCAAAGCCGATCTGACCTACATCAATTTGCACATTTTTATTGATTTTGGTTCCCGAACGGTCGCTATAGACAACCAATTCGCTGTTTGGGCGAACCCGAAGGATTGAACCATCAAGAAACTTCACTACTGCAGATGCTTTTTCACTGGTTTTGATGTTATCACCATTTGTGAGTTTGTCTGCCCGCTTGGCATCCTTCCAGGTTCCTTTTTCAGGTTTTACCTTAACTTCGTTATAAACACGGGTTATCACGGCTACATCTTCTGCGGCAAACATAAAGAATCCGCTTGTAACAAATGCGACTGTGAGCCCGCCAATGATCAGTATTCCAGTTTTTTTCATAGTGCTGACTCCAATTCTTATTTTACATCAATAGATTCAAGGTTTGCATCGCCGGTCTGCAGTTTTTGCAGGATTTCTGCCAATTCCTGAAAAGTTACGGTTTTACCATCAATTGTGATTGTTCCCTTAACATTTCCACTTCTTATTTGTTCAAACATGGTTGCATATTGATCGCCAAAAATTGCTTTCAATTTTGCAATTATATCATTTCCCGCAACTTCTGAAGCAGTTTTACTTTGAGGAATTGTAAACCAAAATGGAACCGCCCAGGTTTCTTCAGGCTTAGAAGAACCCAAAGAGTTTACTCTTGATGAAACCAGAATGGCATAAACCTTACCTGCAACCAAATCAGATTGCGGATATCTTCTGAATTTTCCTTTAGTAATTTCACTGTATTGAGGTGATTTTGAAAGTAAATCGCCAAGCGCTTTATCTACAGTGCGATCTACCTGAACAATTCTTAGTTCAAACTCAGAAGCATCGCCTGTCCATGATATGGCTGGATTGCGGTCAAATATTTCAGCAGGATCTTCTTCTAAGAAAGTTGACCCAGGTCCAATGAGTGCTATATACCCACTTGGATTACTGAGTGTAAAACTACCTTCTGCAAGATTTGATATGGTTCCAAAAGAGAATGAATATTCACCCGCTGGTATTGGAGAACCGGTTGAAATGTCTGTCATTTTTTTACCGGAGCCAAAAAGTGCTGAAATTACGTTTTCGGGGGAGAAATCACCGTCAAGAGACAAGCGACCAGAGGCCTTTAATGCGTTGATGTTGGAAAGTGAAACTACCTCATTCGGAGCAATGGTAACTGGCTTTGAATTTTTCAACGTTGCCAAAGCATTTCCATTGAACTTTACATTAAACTGCAATTCATCTTTATCAATAATTACATCCGAACTTGAGTTATTCTTAATTTCACCTCTAAATACAATACGGCTTGATCCTCCAGAAGAATTCGGGTCAAATTTCAGCAAATCACCAAATCTGATTATATCCATTCTTGGTTCAGTAATGTTCATTCGAAATGACAGGTCATCAATCGTGCCATTCGTCTGTGCCATCAACTGGGCAGCAGCAATAAGCATTGGGGCAGCCAAACCTAAACCCCGTGCTATAATTTTAGAAATCATGTGTTACTCCTTCGTTAAATTGATTCTGATGCAAACTTACCTATATAATGGCTGAGCCATCATGATGAGAGTCACAAACCCTTAAAAAACAAGCTGTTTTTGTGACCCTTATCATTTTTATATGATTAGGGTGAATAAAATGCTATCTGAACTGAAATATCTAATCTAAAATTAAGATTAGCAATACCCAAAAGGATTTTTTTGACATATTTGTGTTATTTAAAGCAAAAAAGCCACAAAAGGTTGTGGCTTTTTTGAATGGGAACATCAGATTCACCAAACCCTACATCATAAATCCAAGTAAAATACCGGCTGCAACCGCACTTCCGATAACACCGGCAACATTCGGTGCCATGGCATGCATGAGCAGGTGGTTTTTGGGATCATATTCCAGGCCAATCATTTGAGAAACCCGGGCACTATCTGGAACAGCCGACACACCTGCATTGCCTATCAGTGGGTTGATTTTGTTTTCATCCTTCAGAAAAATATTCAGGAATTTTACAAACAATACTCCTGCTGCAGTTGCAACCATGAAGGATAATGCCCCCAAAGCGAAAATCAAAACTGATTTTGGTGTCAGAAAAGTTGTCGCCTGAGTTGATGCACCAACAGTTAATCCGATCAGGATGGTGACAATATCAATCAAGGGTCGGGCAGCCGTATCTGCTAGTCTCTTTGTCACCCCGCTTTCTTTCAGAATATTTCCAAAAAACAACATTCCCAAAAGTGGCATGGCACTTGGTGAAATGAATGTAGTCAAGAGTAATCCAACAACAGGAAATAGAATTTTCTCCAGTTTTGTGACCGATCTGGGTGGCTTCATCCGGATGACCCGTTCTTTCGAATTGGTTAATGCCCGCATGATAGGTGGCTGAATGAGGGGCACCAAAGCCATGTAAGAATAGGCCGAGATTGCAATTGCTCCTATAAGTTCTGGTGCAAGCTTCGAAGCCAGAAAAATAGCTGTTGGTCCGTCTGCCCCACCAATGATACCAATAGCCGCTGCTTCCTGCGGAGAAAAGCCCAATGCAATTGCACCAAGTAAAGTTGCAAAAATCCCAACCTGGGCAGCAGCACCGAGTAATAACAATTTCGGATTTGAAAGCAAGGTCGAAAAATCGAGCATTGCACCAATTCCCAGAAAGATCAGAGGCGGATAAATACCTTTCAACACACCAAAATGAAGGTAGTTCATCACCGACCCCGATTCATAGATTCCAACCTGAAGATTGGCATTTTCAAGAAAGGGTACATTTCCGACTAAAATCCCAAAACCAATCGGAATCAGAAGCAGAGGTTCATACTCTTTTTTGATTGCCAGATAGATAAAAAGTAACCCGATAACCAGCATGACCACGTGACCCGGCGTAAAGTTGGCAAACGCAGTCAGGGTAAAGAATTTTTCCAAACCAGACATATTAACCTCCGATCTCAATCAGGAGGTCACCTTCAAGCACCGAATCCCCTTTATCAACCTTAACTGAAGTAACCGTTCCCGCTTTGTCAGAGTTAATGGTGTTCTCCATCTTCATTGCCTCAAGAACAAGCAGCTTTGTACCGACGTTGACCTGATCACCTACCTTAACGTGCATTTCAAGAACAGTGCCCGGAAGCGGTGATTTAATTCCGCCGGTTCCTTTTCTGTCTGTTGGTTTTGCAGTTCTTACTGTTGATTTTTCTGTATCTGTTGAAGGAACTGCAAGCGAACGAACCAAAGTCGGCGTTTTTGTTGATTTTACCTCACGGTCAATTTCAACTTTGTAGGCCGACCCGTTTACTTCAATGGTGGCAAGATTTCCTTCAATTGACTGAATCTCGACTTCGTAATTATTTCCATTTATTGCGAATTTAAAGTTTTTCATACTATATCCTATTAATACCGGCGGGTTGAAGTGCGTTGAGGCACCTGACGCAGGTTATAAATTTTTGAGTTCCAGGGTGAGTAAGTCCGGGCAATTTTCTTGATGGTTATCACGGTATTTTCTTCATCGCGTATCTGATGAAGGTACAAATGAAGCGCCATGGCAATTGCAGCATTCACTTCACCCGACACACTCATATCCTGTCCTGTTGGGATATCAGAATGCCCCGCTTTCATAACCCTGGTGCGGGTAAAGGCATTCAGCATCCGGGTGATCATTGCAAAGGTGAGATAAAGAAAGGTTAGTGAAAGAAAGACAATACCCATCCCAATAACAGAGATCAAAATCGGATTTCCGTTCCCGTTTATGTCAACTGATGTCAATCTGTCAAGAAAGAACCCAAGTTCATTTACAGATGTTGTGTGAGGTGCCGGTGCATTTGATACCGCTGTTTTGAGAGTATCAGCTGCTGTGTTTTGAATGAACATTAAAGTAATCATCCCAGCCTCACAACGGAATATTGGCATGTTTTTTCGGAAGGTTGGTATCCTTCTTCGTTGCCAGTGACTGTAAAGCCCTGATGATTCTGAACCGGGTGTTTCGGGGTTCAATCACATCATCAATATAGCCCAGATTGGCTGCCACATACGGATTCGCAAATTTATTGCGGTATTCTTCTTCCTTCCCTTTAAGAAACTCTGCCCTTTCATTCGGATCGGTAATCAAAGCTGTTTCTTTCTGATAAAGAATTTCTGCAGCACCCTTTGGTCCCATAACCGCAATTTCTGCAGTTGGCCAGGCATAATTGATATCACCACGAAGGTGTTTTGAGCTCATCACATCGTAGGCACCACCATAAGCTTTTCGTAAAATGACAGTGACTTTGGGAACGGTTGCTTCACCATAGGCAAAAAGAAGCTTCGCACCATGCAGGATGATTCCGCCATATTCCTGTGTGGTTCCTGGCAGGAATCCCGGCACATCAACAAGAGTGACAATTCCAATATTGAATGCATCACAGAATCTTACAAAACGTGCAGCTTTCCGGCTCGAGTTAATATCAAGAACGCCGGCAAGATATTTGGGTTGATTGGCCACGATACCCACTGCAGTTCCGTTAAAGCGTGCAAAGCCGGTAATAATATTCGGTGCAAAATTTTCATGGACTTCAAGAAATTCACCCATATCCACGATACGGTGAATGACATCCTTCACATCATAAGGTTTGCTTGGGTTATCCGGAATAATTTCATTTAAAATTGGATCCAACCTGTCAATCGGATCTTCATTCGGAACATAAGGTGGTTCTTCAAGATTATTTTGTGGCAGATAGCTGATTAATTTCCTGATCAGCATCAACCCTTCCTTTTCAGAATCAACAGCGAAATGACAAACACCCGATTTTGTCGAGTGAACTTCTGCACCGCCAAGTTCCTCATCGGTCACATCTTCACCGGTTACCGTTTTAACCACTTTGGGTCCGGTAAGGAACATATTTGAGGTGCCTTTTGACATAATAATGAAATCAGTCAGGGCAGGAGAATAAACGGCTCCACCTGCGCACGGACCAAATACTGCAGAAATCTGGGGAATCACACCAGAAGCCAGAATATTCCGTTCAAAAACTTCGGCATATCCGGCAAGCGATTTCACACCTTCCTGAATACGGGCACCACCAGAATCATTCAACCCAATCACAGGCGCACCGGTTTTAGTTGCCTTATCCATGATTTTACAAATTTTCATGGCATACATTTCAGAAAGAGAACCGCCAAATACGGTAAAATCCTGTGCAAAAACATAAACTATCCGGCCATCAATGGTTCCGTAACCCGTCACTACACCATCCGTCATATATTGTTGCTTTTCCAGATCAAATCCGGTTTCACGGTGGGTCACAAACATATCAAATTCTTCAAATGAACCTTCGTCAAGGAGCATTTCGATCCGTTCACGTGCGGTATATTTTCCCTTATTATGCTGAGATTCAATCCGTTTTTCACCGCCGCCCAATTTTGCTTTGGTACGGAGATCGAGCAATTCTTGAATTTTTTCCTGGATTAGCATTGATGTACCACCTGTTCAATAAATGAAAAAATGAAGCATCCAGTCGGATGGGTAATAGGTTGATCTGATAGTCAAACCAGAAATCCGGTCGGTCAGTGAAGCCTGCAAGTTGGTAAATACCGTTTTGCATTTATATGATGACAAGTTAGCATTCAAAGAAAAACCATTCAAGGTCTTTTTATTTTGGTTTCATTATAATTCAGTGATTCCTGGTCTTTTTTTCTTTCAAAACCTTTCAATTTGTAACCATAATCTAACTGTAAATAGTTGCCAAAGTTTACCCTCTCGAAAAGAGTCATTTCTCACACATTTTGATCACCAAAATTTCGAATGCACCAACCCTGACTTTTTTTTGGTATATTCAGCACTTTCCAGGGAAATTCTATGCTGAAATGGGTTACTCACCACCACTTACTTTTTGCTTTTACCTTCTTGTTTCCAACCCGCTTAATTGCTCAACAGGAAGCAGGATTACCTTACATCAAGAATTTTGGAAGTCCAGATTTTAATGCTTCCGAACAGGTCTGGACGGGTTCAACAGGTTCATTTGATTTGACCTATTTTGGAACGACTGGAACCCTTCTCGAATTTGACGGCATGTCATGGAAAGGGTATCCAACTCCTGACCGAAGAACCGTAAGATCAGTGGCATCTGATTCGTCTGGCCGGATTTGGTGGGGAACCAGCACCAATTTTGGTTTTCTGGATGTTGACTCCGTTTTCAATCCAGTTTTTACTTCCCTTTTCTCAAAGATCCCCGAGGATAAACGAAAATTCGGAAATGTAACTACCATCCTTCCGACAAAAAATGGCGTTTATTTTCGTTCCGGCCGTTTCATTTTCAGATATTTTGATGATCAGGTTTACAAAATCGAAAAACCCAGATCCATCGATGCACTTTCTCTTGTTGACGGGAAAATTTATGGTTCAGTTGATCAAAACGGCCTTTTTTCTTTAACCGATACCACCTCAAACCCGCTACCTGGAACTCTTGTAATTTCCGCTGATTATGTTCCGGCAATTCTTCCCTTCTCCGCTGATTCTCTTCTTCTTGTCACTGAACAAAATGGTTTGCTTTTATATGATTTAAAAACATTCAAACTCACCGCTTTGGCAGATGGAAAATACCCACAGATGCTTTCGGGCCGGATTTATGGTGGACGACGTTTATCGAACGGTCACTTCATGATCTGGACGTTGGCGGCCGGACTTTTCGAGTTCTCTGAAAAAGGTCAGTTTATCAGACGGATTTCGGAAAAGGATGGACTTGCAAGTGACAATGTGAAATTCGTTTTCGAGGATGAAAACCAGAATTTATGGGTAACAACTGAAAGTGGCATCAGTTATATTGAATATCATTCTGCTTTCTCACTGTTCGATAAACGAAATGGTTTAAAGGGAATCGTTCACTCCATTGCCCGGCATGAAGGCACCCTTTATGTTGGAACCGGTGACGGTTTGTACAAAATGAATAAGGGTGATGAAAAAAATGGCGGAAATGCCCGGCTTGAATTTATCAGCGGTATTCAGGCTCAGGTTTTTGGGTTACTTTCAACCGGAAAAGAATTGCTCGCCTCAACTGGTGATGGAATTTATCAGATCAAACCCATTTTCAGAAAAATCCATCCGGCACGGTCATCTGTTCTCTTTCCTGTTCCGGGAAATCCTGATTTATTGATTCTGGGATACCAAAAAGGAACTGCTCTCATCGGAAAAAAACAAGGGCAATGGCGAACTTTTACGCCAATAAAAGGTTCTGATGACATAAGAAGTATTTCTGGTGGATCCGGAACCCGGTTTTGGCTGGGAAGTCACTCAACCGGACTTTATCGCCTGGATCTTTCTTTAAATGGAACTGACACATCTGCCATTATTTCTAAAGCAGATACAACCATCAAATTTAACACCGGAAGAGTTTTTACAACCTATATTTCTGGCAAACCTGTATTCTCAATTCAGGACGGGTTATTTTATCCAAATCCGGAGACCAGCTTCCCTGCTGCCATCCAAATAATCTGGCCAGATTTAGATCTGAACCCCCGAAAAACCGGCATATTTCATCAGTTACACGACGGCTCACTTCTGGTTGCAACTGCCGAAGATAATGTCTTTGCAGAACAACTGACTTTGTTTTTAGCGGTTTCAGAAAACTCCTGGAAAACCAGTTCCGGGTCGTTGAACCGATTAAGTGGTTTTTCGTTTTTCTGCTTTTATTCAGATCTGGATGGCACGATCTGGGCTGGAACTCAATCCGGACTAGTCAGAATAGACGGAAAAAATCTCACCTATCCAATTAAATCAGGCAGAACCAACATCCGTGAAGTAAAAACCGGAACAGGGCAAGTCATTTTCTCAGGGAAAAACGCCTCGGTTTGGACTCACTCTGCCCCCACACTTTCGTGGGAAGACAATTCAATTCACTTTCAATTTGCCAGAAACAGCTACACGACTGATTTAAAAACTTTATACCGGTTTAAACTTGAAGGGCAGGATGATAATTGGTCAGCCTGGCAGGAACAACCCTTTTGCTCATTTACCAATTTATGGCCGGGATCTTATACCTTTTTGGTCCAGGGAATGAGTGAAAATGGTGAACCCTCACAACCCGATTCCTTCCGGTTTGAAATTGCTGCCCCCTGGTTTTTGAAATGGTATTTCCTGATAATCTGGACCGGTTTAACGGGATTTTCGATTTATTTACTTATCCGGTTAAAGACGCAACGATTGCAGAAACAAAATGAAGAACTTGAAGCTAAAGTCATCGAAAAATCAAAGGAGCTTCTTGTTTCTGAAAAAATGGCAGCCGTGGGTCAGATTTCGGGTGGACTTGCGCACGAAATCAACAATGCATTGGCAATCATCAATGCAAATCTTCATCTGATTCAAATGAACTTCAATACTGGTTCGGGGTTTTCAGGTGAAAAACTAAAACTGGAAGAACAGAATGATATCCGTCAGGCAATAAACGGAGCGAATCTTGGCAGTGAACGCATTCAGGATATCGTTGAAAGTATGAAAAAAGCTGCCAACCCCCACCAGATGGAACGTACTTTTATCCAGGTTGATGCAACCATCCGGACAGTAATCTCTTATTATCTCAAACCAGACGAAGGAACAAAAATTGAATTTTCGGCAGGTGAACCTCCCCGTTTTGTTTGCAATCCGGGATTGTTCAGCCTCGCAATCTACAATCTTTTAAAAAATTCAGTTGATGCGGTGCAAACACTTAGAAAACAACTTACAAGTGAACCCTTTTCTGGTAAAGTTTGGGTTGAAACCAAATATCTTCAGGGAAAGGAACCAGCATTGGTGGTGATCATAGCAGATAATGGCAATGGCATTCCGGGCCATCTTCAAAACCGGATTTTTGATCCGTTTTTTACGACAAAAGAAGTGGGTTCAGGACGTGGACTTGGATTGTATGAGGTCTACACCATCATTTCGGGGATGGGCGGAAAAATAAAAGTTGAAAGCAATGAAGGAACCGGAACCCGGTTTGTTCTGGAAATCCCCTATTCCAACCTAAAAACCGCCCAAAAATAAAAAACCCCGTTTCCGCAGACAATGGCCTGAAGAAACGGGGTACAGCAGAATAACAACCACAGGGAGAGGTGTTATTACTTTCCTAAAATTGCGAGCAGAACACCGGCGGCAATTGCCGTTCCAACCACACCTGCCACGTTAGGTCCCATGGCGTGCATCAGCAGGTAATTGTTCGGGTTATACTCCTGACCCACGTTATGAGAAACACGGGCAGCCATCGGAACTGCAGAAACACCGGCAGATCCAATCAGCGGATTGATTTTTCCGCCGGACAATTTATACATAATTTTTCCGATGAGAAGTCCGCCAACCGTTGAAAGACTGAAGGCAATCACACCCAACGAAATGATTTTCAACGTTTCGATTTTCAGGAACTGATCGGCAGCCATAGTTAGGCCGACGCAGGTTCCCAGGAAAAACGTTACAATATTGATCAGTTCGTTTTGTGCCATATTGACCAGACGATCAACCACACCTGATTCCTTCATCAGATTTCCGCCCATCAGCATGGCCAAAAGCGGTGCTGCCGGTGGTACAATAAAAACACCCACCACGGTAACTGCGATCGGGAAGATGATTTTGATCTTCTTGGAAACAGGTTTTGCCGGTGGCATTTCTACCGCACGTTCTGCATCTGTCGTCATCCATCTCATGATTGGCGGCTGAATCAGCGGAACCAAGGCCATATAGGAATAGGCGGCGACCGCAATCGGACCTAAAAGATGAGGTGCAAGTTTTAACGTCAGGTAAATTGCAGTCGGACCATCAGCACCGCCGATAATACCAATTGCTGCTGCTTCCTGAAGGTTAAAACCAAGCGCAACTGCAGCAAATAAAGCTGCAAAAACACCAAACTGTGCACCAGCACCCATCAGAAAGGTTTTGGGTGAAGCCAGAAGCGGACCAAAATCAGTCATTGCCCCGATTCCCAGAAAAATCAACGGCGGAAAGATTTCAAGTTCGATTCCCTTTGACAGATAGTAGTACAGACCACCAATCTGCTCAACACCGTCAACCATCACCGGTGCATTCATCAGTCCGTTTCCGGGAAGGTTGGTAAGGAAGGCTCCCAATCCGATCGGAAGCAGCAAGAGAGGTTCAAATCCCTTCTTGATTGCCAGCCAGATCAGCAGGGAGGCTATTGCCAGCATGAGGACCTGACCCCATTCCAACTGCCAGTAACCCATCCCGTAAATAAATTTCATCAAATTTTCATACATAGAAGTAACTCTTATTCAAAAGTGACCAGAACCTGGCCGGATTCGATGGTGTCACCCACCTTGACGTGAATTTTCTTAACCTTCGCATTGAAAGGACAGGAAACGTTGGTTTTCATTTTCATGGCTTCCATGATGAAAAGAACATCCTTCATTTTCACATCCTGTCCTTCGCTGATGGGGATTTCAAGCATCACACCATTCATGGGTGACTGAAGACTTTTTGCATCAACTGGTCCCTGAGCTGCTCTAGGAGCTGGTGCCGGCGAAGCAACACGTGGCTGGGCAACCGGTGTATTGATGCTGTATGCCTGAGGCGGATAAAGAGGTTGTGGTTCTGCCATATCTTCATCAGATACAACTTCAACATCGACTTCATAACGTTTGCCATTAACAGTAATCAAAAGCTTTTTCATTTTTGGTAATCCTTATTTTCTGATATTAATCTGGTGTGATCTCATTTGTGCCGAACGACCGGAAGATCTCCATGCAGTGGTATTTTTTCCGCCAAGAAACTGAATCTTCCTGATAACCACAGGTGCCTGAAAAGTTGATTCAGCAGCAGCGGCAATGATGGCAACCAGTTCATCGTTCATTTCTTCAGTAACTTCCTGAGTTTCGATCTTTTTCGCATACTGACTGATTTTTCGTTTATTCAGAAACTCATCAGCAAACTTGAAGCACCATATCATTCCGGCCAGAAAACTAAGTGAGGCAAAAACGACACTGATTCCAACAACCATTAATAACAGAGCTTCAATCAAACTTTCTTCATAGGTCATATCAATTTTCCCCTTAGAGTGGAATCAGTCCGTGTTTTTTCTGTGGACGGAGA
>JAFLBE010000058.1 GCA_017303995.1 Bacteroidota bacterium
AGCACTGGCAATGCCTGATCTGAAAGCTGATTATCAGGAACAGGCAGGGAATGGGATTACAGCTTACAATATAGCCGTTGCCGATTTTCTTGGCGCCCCGAACATTGTCAGCATTTCTCTGGCGGATTATTACGGACAGGTTGGAGATAAAATCATGGTCCGGGTTACCGATGACTTCAAGGTCAAAGAAGTGAAAATCACCATTATGAATCCGGATGGAACCCTGGTAGAATCGGGTAACGCCGTTCAGCAGGATTTTCGTTTGGATTGGGTTTACACGGCAACCGCTGTTAATGCTCAGGTGGATGGCGATAAACTGATCATTCAGGCTACCGATACCCCGGGTAATCTGACTGAAAAGGAAACAATACTGTAAAATAAGGGTAAAGGCTCAGTGTTAAAGGGTAAATGAGAAATCAGAAAACCCAATCGCACTGAGCCATCTACCTTTCCAAAATCTGCCAGCCTGTCAGAAAACATCCCCGAAATACCCGATTTGTATAAGCTTATACACACCTTACACGTACCTTACACGGAGCTTACAGAAAGGGCACATCCGGATGCACCTGACAAAACGGCAAATTTGACCTCACCCTTAAATGGAGATCCCCCATGAGAGACTTTAAGCTCCCCTTTAATTTATATGATTTCTTTGGCTACCTGATGCCGGGGTTTACCCTGATTGTACTGGTGACCATGACGACTGATATCCCTGTTATCCTCCGGATTCTTATGAATCAGAACGGAAGTTTATTTCAGGATGCCGGTTATTCTGCTACGCTTCTACATTCCTTTCTGACTTACATTCACGGTGATGTGACCCTTGCGGTCGGAATGGGCATATTTATCATTCTATCTGCTTATACCTTCGGACATCTGATTGCTGCCGCAGCGGGTTTTCTTTTGGAACGGCTGATAGTGGAAAACGGAATGGGTTTCCCTGCCCAGAATCTTTTTGTGCTAACGCCTTACGGAATTCCGGCCGGAGATTACCGGGGAAAGATAGACCGGTTCTGGGGAAATTTCAGCAAAGTGTGGCTGAAACCCCTGCTTCAGAAAATCTTCACCAACTATTCCCGTGAGTATCATCCCGATTTCATTGAACGGTTTCGCCGGAAATACCGGCAGACTTTTCAGATGGAGATGAGTTCTGCCCATGATGTTTTCTGGCTTACATTCGAATACATCGGACAGCATTTCCCAACTGCATTTGAACGCGCCAATCACTTCATAAACCTGTACGGATTTTCCCGTAATCTGGCCATGAGTTTTCTGATTTCGGCATTTGGCGTTTTGTTCATCTGCCTGTTTCAGGGATGCGTTCTTTCAGGATTGGTGTACTTTCTGTTTTTCTTTCTGATAGCCGGTGTACTCTTCTGGAATTACCTGAAGCTATTCAAACGCTTGAATGATGAAATCTTCCGGGCCTTTCTGGCTTGCACGCCAGTGAAATCACCCCTGTTCCCGGATAAAAGGAGACATCGTCATGAGTAAGGAACTTCATGAATTTAATAGTTGTCATCCCGGCCTACGAGCCGGGATCCATGCAATGAATAATAACCCGGAAAATAGGCCTGTTTCGTGAGTGTCAGCAAATCAGCATTTGTGAAACGTCCGTCCACTGACGGAAAGTGCGACACCACCCTCCAACCCTGCGATATCATCCATGTCCGCACAAACACACTTTTAGGTAAACTTATCCGGTTTTTCTCAAAAGAAAAAGACGGGAAACCTTCCTGGGCATCACACACCGCTATGGTTCTGGAGGTAGAAGGGAATCAGGTTCAGATCATTGAAGCGCTGGCAACAATTAAAATTCATCTTTTGGATGATCTGATTAAATCTGGAAACGGTTTAAAAATCGACCGGATTTCACTGGGACTGACTCAGGGTCAGCAACTGATGATTACCACCATCGCCCGAAGATATGAAGGCAGGAAATATGGGTATCCGGCAATTGCCGCCCATTTTGCCGATTGGTTTCTGGGTGGCAGGTATCTGGTGAGAAAATGGATGAAGATGGAAAATTACCCGATCTGTTCCTGGCTGGTAGCTTATTCATACATGAAAGGAGCCGGAATTCGCCTGACGGCTTACCCGGAAGGTGCCCAACCTGATGACATCATGGAGTTCTGTGAGTCAAACCACTGGCAGAGAATTTACGAAAAGGATTAATCCCCGCTACGAACCCCACCGCAACATCCCCAACGCTCCCCACCTGGCCGGACGAAAGTCCGGCCTTTTTATTGTGTTTCACTTTCCTCTTATCTGGCCACAACCCTTTTTCTGGGGTTGCCCTAATTCCGGGCGAAAATGCACCAAACAGAAATTTCTTTGTCTTCGACGACCCCTCCCGAACGCTTTCGGGATCTTCGACTTTCTCCTTCTTAGATGTACTTTTCACAGGCGAAAAGTACCAAAAGCCCTTACCGCCCAGCCGCTCTGTGACTTGCAACTGGCACTCCGTCCCTGATCGAATCTGAACTCAGTCGGCAGTAGCCTCCTTCAAACACAGATTCGATTTAACCGGGCACTTCACTTGTTGCCGCGTCGACCGGCTGACGGCGGATAAAAACCAAAAATAAATTGCTTGAATAGAAATAATTCATTCCGCATTTTACCGCCATTTTTTCAATCGGCGCCAATGACAAGTGCAATATCGATCAGAAGCCGGCGTGTTTGAGTCAGGCGAAGCCTGATGAGTTCGCCGGGTTCCGATATGAAACGCAGTCATAAGCCAAAGATGGAAAGCGGCGGAAAGGCATTTTGCTGACTTTTGTGCCGTCAAAAGTCAGTCCCTGTAGGGATAGAAAATCAGGAAAACGGGTTAATGGAAATCGTGATAGGCAATTTCTTGATCATCGATGCCCCTTATTCCTCCACATTGGGAAAACCTTCCCTAAAATCAAGCCTCACCATACAACAAATATCACAAAATTGGCCAAATCTGAAAAAATACATAAAAACATGTATTGTTTTTTTCTTGAATTAGTGCAACCTTGACAGGTAACTTAAGGAATCATTATTTTTTTATAGAAATTTATCCTTTTTACTCAAAATATCCCTAAATAAGATATGACTAAACCGATTTTGCCATCTGCCAAACCCAGAATTTTCTCATCTGAACTGCATGAGAAGCTGAGTACTTTTTATTTGGACAGAACCCAGCATCCAATTATTGTTTTTGGCATCCGCGGATATTATCTCAAAACGATGGGTGATCCTTTTGCAAACGACCGTGGTATTTATGATGATGCCATTTTTCTTGACTCTCCTCAAGGGACTGCTGCTTTCAATGACAACACCGATCCATCTCTTTTCAAAAAGGGTAAGGGAGCAGGGCGTGAAAAAGGAATAGTCCGGCTAAAACCGGGGTTTTATTTCGCCCATTGTCTCGGGTTGCATAAAAACAAATATCTGGCTCTGATTCAACGACTGGGTGAAGTGACTGTTATCCTTGACGGTGAGCCTGACTATGAAGAAACCGGTTACTTTGGAATCAATATCCACAAAGGTGGTTATACCACAACCACCAGTCTGGGATGCCAGACTATTCACCCGGATCAATGGGTCAGTTTTATTTCTACGGTTATAGATCAGTCCGTTCGTACTTTGGAAAGAAATGGGATAAAACGATGATTCCGTATGTGCTGATGGGGTGACGGGGGGGGATTGTGATAAAATTTCGATTTGTTTTGTTTGAAAATTATTGAAACCTTATTAAATATTAAATTTAAATGGGAAACAAAATTATTTTAATTAAATAATTCGTTGGTTCTGATAAAATATGATGGGCGATGCAAATAATTTTAAAGGAAATCCATTTTGTGTAGTCAAAATATTGGATGTATAAAAATATAAAAAAGAAAATATAGTACATAAAATTTTTAATAATTGAGAAACAGTAAATTGGTTGCATCATAATAGGTAAAATGGAAAATCAAAAAGCGTTAAATTATTTAGCAATTATACTTTCAATTCTGGCGATTATATTTACTCAATCACAGTTTCGACCTTTGTATTCTTATTTGGATAAACCAAAGATTGAAGTTAGCGTGGATGTAAATAGAATGCAATTATTTCACAATTATGGACACATTTGTTTAAATCAATGTGTTCAGGTTAGAAATACAGGAAATGCAAGTGAAACTGTATCAATAATTTATTATTACCTTGAGAAGTTAAATGAAAAATCTTTTCAAAAATTACTAACAATTCAAACTACTATAAATTTTGACCACAATATAAATAATCAACCAATTCAATATCCGGTTTTTGATCTTTACCTAATTCCAACTGACTTTTTTAATAATAATGTAATGGTATATGAATCCCTCTCGAAGGAAAAACAGGGGGTTATTAGTGTATTGAATGATGACATATACAATGACATTAAAAGAAAAAAGAATAGTGAATATGAAGATGGACTTCCAGTTCAGGTTACAGATGATTTACAAACTCGAGTTCGAGTTTTGGTGAAAAGGAATATGGAAGGTTTTACAATTGGAGAATATATTCTACTTGTTTTTGCATGTGACAAAAATAATGAACCAATTCAACCTGATAAGTACTATTCTTTCACTGTCTACGAAAGTGATATCAAAAAATTAAATGACATAACGGAGGACTATATATCTGGTGGAAATAATATATATTTTGTTTCCAAACAGAAGGAATTTGGATTTACTACAAAATTAAATGTGGAGAAAAATTCCAATGAACTTAATTTGCTTATTAAAAGAGCAGAAAAGCATTTTTAGCCAACAAATTGTTAAAGACAAAGGGTTTTACCCCGCTTTAAGTTATAGAGGTGCCCTTTAGTATGCAGGGATTGGTGTTCCCTACATTCTGGTTCTTTTTTAAAAGGTTCGGTTTTCAATTCAGGACTGTGGATGGTCATTGTTGATTTAGAAAAAAAAGGGATTTATCGGCAAAATCAATTGATTCGAATTTATTGAATGGATGACAGCTGAATAGATCACTAGGTAAAAATTGGTACATCTGACTGGTATGTCTTACAAAATGTTGCAATTTTAGAAATAAAGGTCTTACCTTTAAACAAATATTCGACGCAATAAAATAAATTAAAATAATATTAATAATAAACACTTAAGATCATGGCTGGAGCAATAGCAGGAACGGCAATTTTAAAAAATTTAAGTCCTTCAAAAGGACTTAAAACCATAACCCTTACAATTAATAACGATTGTAACTTGAAATGTCCACATTGTTACCTACAGTATGGTAAGGAAAGTTTTCTTGTGGGAGAATTGACAATTAATTCGATTTTCAATTCAGATTTTGAGCACCTTGCAATTGTGGGCAAAGAACCATTTGTAAACAAATCATCAATTGCACTTTTGGAAAAAATGGTAGAGAAATGCTACCTGAAAAATAAAAGTGTTAGTGTAATTACTAACGGAATTGGTTTGACAAACCTTAACCCTTCTGTTGCGAACTATCTTGATTACATTGATGTAAGTTTTGACGGTGGTAAAGGCACTTACCATCTTTACAGAAAAGGTTCATTTGATAAAATCATTGATTCAATTTATAATATTCAATCAAAATCAAATGTAACTTTCAATGCTTTACACACACTTAGCACAGGCACAATAAACAACATTGACGATATGATGTCAGTGAGGCGTTTTGCTGATTTTAAAATTATAATGTTCTCTCCGTATTTGAACACATTGCATGATGGGAAAAATGATGTATCAATTGTTCAACTTGAAGAAATTTTAAAAAGACTTTCTCAATCAACAGATTTTGTAGAAACGAAAGAATCTCTCTTATTGATGGACATATATCACACGGAACAAGAAGGAGTTTCAACAGAAACTTTGAAAGAACTTATGTCTTTTTATCAACTTGATTCAAAAATAAAATTGATTGAGAAAGACCCATTGAATTATGGAATCATCAGAGTTACTTATGATGATTATGTTCTTACACCGTATGAATCTATTCATCCAAAGAACTATACCAAATCACCTTATTTAGCATCAGGAGTAAATCTTAATCAGGTTTTTGAAACGATGCAAAATGCTTTTTCTTAGTAACAATTATGCAGATAACTGGACTTACATTTTCATACGAAAAATTTCTTGTCTTTGATGATTTCAACTTTGAATCATCTGAGCCAATAATTGCTTTTAAAGGTCCATCAGGTTGTGGCAAAACCACGCTGCTAAAAATAATTTCTCAAAATCTTACACCTGAAAAAAAATCGGTAGTTCAATATTCCAAAAGCACATATTTTGTAATTCAAGAAGACAGCCTATTTCCGTGGCTTACTGGTGAAGAAAATATTTTGAAATTTTTAGACACCGACAAAAAGAAAATTCAGTCACAAAAATTATTTCCATTTGTAGAGAGTTTTCTTTTTAAAAAGGCATCTGAAATGTCTTACGGACAACGAAGAATGATTGAACTTTTCAGAGCATTAATTTTTAAGCCTGACCTTCTTTTGTTAGATGAACCATTTAATTTTATGGATAAGAAAAGCAGATGTGTTTTTACGTCAGAAATTATATCATTGTTGGAATCTAGAACCAAGGTAATTCTTACAAGTCATTACAATGAAGACATTTCAGATTTAAAACCTACAGTATATTATTTCAATAATTCTTTTCCTGTCCGCGAACTAAGTACAGAAGACAACAAGTTATAGTGAAAATAACAAATAATAGTACGCTTAGAATTGTTGGAATTATTCTTATACCTGCAATTTGGTTTGTATTAAAATATTTGTTCAATGTTTCGGACAGATACTTACCAAGTCCGGTTTCAATCATTGATGTTTTTACGTCTCTTGAGCCGAACATTCTTATTCACTTCATCTGGTCTTTGGGACGACTGATATTTGGTTATAGCGGAGGTGTCGTGATTGGAATCATACTAGGACTCTGGTTATTCAAAAGCAAGAATTTGACTGACATACTTTACCCTACAATTCAATCATTGCGTTCTGTGCCAGCGGCAGCAACTGTTCCCTTTTTCCTTCTTTGGTTTGGGTTTGAAGAAACGGGAAAATTCCTATTAATCTTTACAGGTATTGCTTTTAATCTTTCAATCACAACGATTGAAATACTTTCAAAAATCCCTGATAAGTATTTGGTATTTTTTAGAAGTATAAACAGGAAAGCCGAAAACCATCTTAAAGATTTTGCGTTACCGTTTGTTTTGGAGAAACTACTTCCGACACTTCGTTTTTCTTTGTCAACTGCAATTGGGTTAGTTGTGGTTTCGGAATTCTTAGGTTCGCAAGTTGGGTTAGGATATTTGATTCAAACAGCCCGTTCAACATTTTCTATGAATGTAATCTTCGCTTGTATGTTGCTTTTTGGAATTATGAATTATGGCATTGACAAAATTTTAGTTTTAATCTGGAAAAAAATAATTTACTGGAAATCATGAAACAAATAACAAAACTCTCATTAACGTTCGTTTGTGCAACTGCAATATTACTTTCATCGTGTAACTGGTGGAAGGAAGAAACTTTAACTGTTGCTATTTCCCCTTATCAGGACATTGCAATGATTGTAAACATCAGAAACCTTGAGTTGGAAAAGAAATACAACACTCAAGTTGATTTGCAAACAATGAATTGGGAAGATATTGTACCAGCAGTTGCTTCATCCGGCAAGACCATTGATGTTGGCTTTGGTAGTTTGGTTGAATACCTAACCAAATCAAATAACATTAACAAAGATACAGAAGACCCACTCCTGTTTATTTATCCTGCATACATTTACAAAGGTGGTGGCTTTATCTCTTTCAACAGTGATGTTCCTGTAATCAATTCAAGCAACTTAGACAAGGAATCAATTGTTGCTTCATTCCTGAAAAATAAAATCGGTGCTCAAAAAAATTCTTTGTATGAAATGTTGCTTTACAGTTTAGCTAAAAAAAATAATGTTGACATCAAAGACATGAAAATATTTGACACTCCAATGAACGATGGGCTTTTAGCAACTCAAAGTGGCAGCTTGCAAATTTCATCTGCGGGGCTTACACAAATAACCGAAGCATTAAAACAAAACGGTAGAGTTGTTTTGACAATGGAAGACTTGGGCTTTGCTGATGTTACTGGGTTCATTTGCAAGAAAAGTGTTTGGGATAAAAAGAAAAAGGAAATTGAGAACCTAATAAAAATGTGGTTTGAGTGTGTTGATTATGTAATGACAGACATTGACAAGAACTCGAAGTTTTCACTCAAATACTTAGGCGAAAAAGCTGCAACCAAATACACATTAGAGCAATACAAAACTGCATTAAGTCAAGAGTATTTTCCAAGAACGGTTGATGAAGCAAACAAAGAAATTGTATCGGATAGCGGAAAATTCAGTTATCAAAGAATTTCAAATGATGTTTCAGATTACTTGCTTACAAATAAAATAGTAGATAAAAAACCTAACATCCCACAATTCATTGACTTAAAAATGCAATAAAATGAATGTATTTGACAAAGATCAAATTAAACTCCTTCAACCGCTTATAGATAATAAGGTTGTTTTGCATTTTTCATTTTATGCAAACACATTTCCAATTGCTTATCACTACAACTTGCTTTTGGATTCACATTATAGTCATCTTAGTAAAACTGATAAGGAAGAGGCAATTTCCAAGCTAATTAAGCCACACGGGTGGAATGAGGTTTTCCCATCGCAATCTGATGTAGGTTTATATGAAATGAGGAAAGCGATGAGTGATAATTCCAATTGGGATTATCCCAATTCAATTAATCTATTTTATACATCTGACATTAAATATCAAACTCCTGAGTTCCAAAACAAAAATCCCTTTCAAATAATTTCAAATAGAAGCCAGGTTAAAGACGGGAAGGAGAAAGTTAAACCTTTTCTTTTTTCTAAATATGCTCCACGATTTGTTTTCCTAAATAACAATCTATATACTCAAAAATTATTACAACCTAACAAGAAACAACGTTACACAATTGATTCACCTGAATTCAAAGAAATAGAAAAAATTCAATCGCAATATTTTACTCTAACCGAAATATTATCCAGTATTGATTCTAATGAAATATCAAGACTATGTGTTTATACTGAAACAATAAATGAAGCAAGGGACATTTTTGAGGAGTATAAGGAATGGAAGGATAAAGTAGTTTATTATGATGACAGGATAATTAACTCATTGATGTTAGATGACGATTCTAAGAATGAATCAAAGTCATTGGATATTTACTTTTACGGTGCACCAACTGCTTTTTTATTTCTTAATCGGCAGAAAAGGTTTCTTCCTGTATGGTTAGACAATGCCAACATTGCAATTGAAACAAAAGCAATCATTCATTCAAATTTTAAGCAGGAAAAACTTAAGCCCGAAATAATTGAACTCATTAAAGTTTCTGTTGACCAGTATCATAAAAACCTATATGAGGTTGCCCGTTCTCCAAGAGGAGAAGAATTCCTAAATAATATCCGTCTTGCGTATAATAAATATGCACGACTGACGAGAAGCGATTCTTATTTTTTTACTCCAGAATCTTTTACAAATTGTATTGCACTACACAATGAATATGGTGCAATAGCCCCAAAGGAAGCATCTATTGAAGAAGCAAATGAGTTTGGTTCTTCAATAGATGCAAAACAAAAAAATATTCATGTTCATTATGGTGCAGGTAAATTAGGAATTGGATTAGTTCTACCATTGATTAAGCCTGATGCAAATTCAGAGAATCAGCTTATAGTAATTCAAAAAAATCGTGACGAATGGAATAAAAAAATCAGGACTGATTTAAAGAGAATCACTTTATCAAATTCAAGCGAAAGAAAATGGCAAGTTGATTTTGAGCTAAAGAAAATAAATGATAGTGCCTTTGACATAACTTCTGGTGCTGATTACTTTATACTTTTTGAAGACATACAACATACTAAAGACCTATTAAAAAATGCAACATCAATTTCATATTCTCTCAACAACCAAGAAATAGAGAAAGAATTCTTATCACTAATTTCAGATATAAATTTTGAAAAAAAAGTTTTAGTTTTTCCTTTTGAAAACAAACCTTTTGGCATGGGGAAAACGGATAAAGCAAATAAAGAAATCCATGATTCCATCCTTGCAAAAAACTCAAATGTAATTTACATTGAATTGAAGGCTGATAGAATCTGCCTTGAAAGAAATTTTGATTTGGACAATCAAGTCAAAGTAACTTGTGAAAATCATATTGAAGTGGTAGTAAACATCAACGAGGCAAAAACTAATTTTCTGTTCGATGCTTCACTGAATAGAAACAATCAAATAATATTTACAGAAGATTCTAATCGGTATAAATTTCTTTCAGACAGGAAAGAATATCTTGTTAACGAACTACACTTTATTCTTGCTGTTTATGGCTACGATTTTCTTCTGTCTAAAGGAATTTCCCATTGGGAAAATCAATTCGTTACAATAATCCAATCTGCCTTAACTTCTGATTCTAAGTATAAAATTCCTATTGAGACTTTTATTCGGTTGCAGATAATTAGAATTTTACTCTCGCGAAATTATCCAAGAACTGTTCAACAAAAAGAATATAGTTTGGTGGAAGAAAATATCGAGTTAATCTATGAGCATCTTCTAAAGTATGCAAAAGGGGTTACAGAAAGATTTAATGCTTCCAAGGAAGACCAAATTTCTAGAGTGTTCAACACAAATGATGAAAAAGCAATTGAAAGAAAATACAAAACAATAATTGAAGAAATTGAAAAATTCATCACTGAAAATATAAGTATAATCGAAAATATACCAATCTCTTCAGCCGGAACATACCTTGAATACAAAGAGCTGATCCAAGACATTAAGAATAAAATTGAGAATATCTTCCATTCAAAAATCACAAACTTCAATAGCCAAGTTGAATTTAAGATAAAGGAACAGATTGAAAAGCAATTGGAATTAGAGAGTTTTGATAGTAGGGTTAAAGCATTAACTAAAAAGAACGAAAACGTTCTTATTACTTTTGATGTTGATGGTACACTGTTTAAAGCAAAGGAAATATTTTTACCAGCAATAAAAACAGTTCTTTCGGAAAACGGAATAAATGACTATACAGATGCTGAATGTTTGAAATTTATTGGAATGCCTTACCACGAATTTGAGGAGTGGCAGCAGAAATTGGAACTCAAAACATCTTACAAAGTATTCAAATCTAGACTACAAGACCTTGAGCTTGACAACATAATGAAATCAGGTGAATTATTTAATGGTGTTCTCGATACTTTAGCAAAACTGAAAACAGCAAATTACACTCTAGCAATTTGCACAAATGCAAGGAAGGATTATCTAAATGCTATTGTTGAGAAATTTAGTTTGTACGAATATTTTCAGACTAACAACATTTTATTTCCTACAAAGTCTTATCCTCCGTCTGACAAAAAAATTATGCTTAGTGAATTAAAGAATAGAATAAAACCCTTCAAATGTTATATGGTTGGTGACAGATTTTACGATTTGGAGGCTGCAAAGAAAAACGGATTTGAATTTATATACGCAAAATATGGATATGGTTTAGGGGAAATTGTTCCTGAAACAGAAAAATCTGTGAATGAAATAAAGGAAATCTTAAGTATTATTCATAAATAAATAAATGCTCTAAGTTACGGTATCCTCTGCCAAACCCCGATTTCCCTCGACTGAACTGTATGAGAACCTAAACCCTTATGATCTGGACAGAACGTTGCATCCGGTGATTGTGGTCGGCATCCGTGGCTATTATCTCAAAACGATGGGTGATCCTGCTTCCAACGACCGTGGCATTTATGATGATGCCCTTTTTATTGACTCCCCGCAAGTGACTGCTGCTTTCAATGCCAACACCGACCCGTCTCACTTCAGAAAGGGAAAGGGATCAGGAAATGAAAAAGGAATAGCCAGCCTAAAACCGGGATTGTATAACGCCCATTGTCTTGGTCTGCATAAAAACAAATATCTGGCTTTGGTTCAACGACTGGGAGAAGTGACGGTCATCCGTGATGGTGAGCCGGACTATGAAGAATCCGGTTATTTCGGAATCAATATCCACAAAGGTGGATATACAACAACCTCGAGTCTTGGTTGTCAAACGATACACCCTGATCAATGGGATAGTTTTATTTGATCAGTCTGTTCGTTACTTTGGAAAGAAATGGGATAAAACGGTGATTCCGTATGTGTTGATGGGGTGAGGGTTTGAGTATGGAACCAAATCTTATCAAAACCGTTTAAAACCTTACAGTTTCGTTTTTATTGAGTTTATATTACCTTTGCACAACTTACAAAAGTTTCTTTTTTTCTGTTTTTGATATACAAACAGCAGTAGTGAAATTCTCATGAGGAAGAAATGGCCTATAAAAAGCCAGCTTTAACTGAAATTTACGCAGAATTGTTTTTCAGGGAAGATTCCTTTCTGGAAAATAACCAAATACTTTCCCTTGCACAAAAGTTTATTGAGAACGGGTATCCTGTCACTGAGTTTTTAAATGATCCGTTCCCAACCAACCAGTTTAATGAACAATCCATTATTGTTTCCTTTCAACCCGCTGGTCAAATTCCGATCAGAATAAGGTGCTGGGACAGTGAAAAAATTAATCTGGTTCAGATCACCCAAAACCGAATTGTTGTCAACAAGGTTAAAAAGTACCTTGGTTGGGCAGATATGATGGGGTTCCTTGAGAAAACCTTTAAACTTTATCAGGACTCCTTCGATAGACCCTTCCCGGTTGATTCTGTTTCGCTCAGAACCATCGATGATTTCACCTTTGATGTTAGTGAACGCAGTATTGAAGACTACCTGGATACAGGCAGTAATTATTTCCCAAAATTTTATAGTGGTTTCAAAGGCTCATTCGATTATAATTGCGGATTGGGCTTTATGAATGTAGACGGATTTAATAAAAGTTTAAATATCAATTCAAGGTTGGATGGCTCTGACCTGAAGGTTAAGATGCAGATTGGACTTTTGCGAAAACTAAGTGAAAACAGTAATTACCAATCTGTTTTTATTGAATTACATGATCAGTCTTTTGAAATTTTTGAATCATTATTGACACCCTACACAAAAAATGTTGTCATGGGAGGTGAGATATGATTGGATTTATACCCGGTTGCGAAGCTTCTGAAATTGAGAAAAAGTCGTTTTTTATAACCTATTCTGAAAATAATTCAGACAACTCGGCAGGATCAACAGTTGTTGAGCAAAAATATGAAAATTGGATAAATTTGGAGAAGACCAACTTTTTAATGCAATCTGATTATTACCGTACCCTGATTAATTCAGCCTCCTTTTCTTTACCTGGACTCCATTTGGCAAAAATTGAAACTGAATTGTCTGAGTTCAGGACTTATAAAGAAAACTGGGACGGGTATGGGGCAAAACCATTTGATACTGAATTACTTGATGAAGTCACCAGGTTAAGCAGTCTGTTGAAATTTTTTGAAGAAATTCATCTGATAAAATTGAGAGATGCTTACAGTGGACCCGCTTCTGACGGGTCTGTTGATATTACTTTGGTTTCTGAATCGAAAAAATTGATAATTATACTTTATCCCGGGGCTGAAAAATTCGAAATTCATAAATATGATTCCAAACAGGTTTTTCCATCACAGAAAATTTCAAAAAATTTATTGGGGAAAGAATTACTTTGGTTCAACGCTTCGTAAAATTTCAAAGCTTTTTCGTATTAAGATTCCGCATCTTCCTGAAAATACCCTGATCTGGCGTTCAATTTGCAGGCCGGGTCAGATGACGCCTGACGGGAAACCCAAAGAATCTCTTTTTAGATATAAAACCGGTTTTATTTCCAGTGATATTGCTGTATTCTCTACAATTACTGAAACGGTTAGGCGTAATGATACCTGGCCACCGGGAACGGGTGTTGCTGAAATTGAAGTTGGAATGGTCCGGCAGATACAGTTGCCTGATGGAAACCCGATGGATGTTTTACATGACCCTGTAGAATCCACAAAAACAGAGAAAAGTAACTATTCACATTGTCAGTGGTCTCACTTTTCTGATCAACCCCTTCCGTTTGGTTTTCTTGAAAAAGTACGGATTGTAAAAGCACCCCGTTTTGATTCCAAAAATTAATAACAAACAAGCTCTTTCCCGATTCTTGGGGCTAAAGACAGCAATTTCCTTTTCCTTCGGAGACCCACCCCGAAAGGGTCCGGGATCTACGACTTTTTCTGGAAAAAGTAGGCAACCCTTCGACACCCACTTCGACGGTTCGACAGGCTCACCGACCACTCCGCTCAGTGACCAGCTCAGTGGCCTTGAAACCTCAGAACGCTAAATCCCTCTCCCACCAACGATCCCGCAAGAACGGAATCGAATGAATTATTGAACATTTAAGGATCACCGTTTTTGATCCCGTTCTTGAAGGCGCACGTATTTCACAACCGCACTTTCCGCTGAGTTTGCGGAAAAACTGCACAAGCCCTAATTCTGGCATGAATATAAATTATTAAGAATAACTTGTAAGTATTTGTATCCCATCCGCCGTCAACCGGTTCCCGAAAGCGTTCGGGACAGCAAGAAGCGCAGTGCCCGGTTAAATCGAATCTGTGTTTGAAGGATGCTACTGCCGACTGAGTTCAGATTCGATC
The DNA here is from genome assembly GCA_017303995.1 of Bacteroidota bacterium. GTDB lineage: Bacteria > Bacteroidota > JABWAT01 > JABWAT01 > JABWAT01 > JAFLBE01. Next base: position 14,599 of record JAFLBE010000058.1, read on the forward strand.
AGGGTCGGAGTGCCAGTTACAAGTCAAAAAGCGGTTGGGCGGTAAGGGCCTTTGGGTATCCCGAACGCGTTCGGGATACCTCCCCGAAGACAAAAGAAGTCAGGGAAATGGGTTTATGGGAATTGTGATCTGCTATTTTCCTTTTCCCCATCAACCATTTCCCTAAACCAAACCCCACCTTCCAACAACTATCACTAAATTGGCCAAATCTCAAAAAAATACATAAAAACATGTATTGGAATTGGTTTTAAAAAGGATAATCTTACCTAATTAAGAAAGTTTGATTCTGGATGGGAGGAAGGTTACATTTAAGGCGGGATTGAATAATGCTATTTTTTAATATATTTGACTCCTTAAATCCTGTTCAAATAAATAGATTTGTTTATTTTGGCAGTTAGCTATTACCGTTAAATTAAATGAGTTTCCAGAAATCACTGAGTGACAGTAAAGCAATTGACAAACTTTAAAAAGTAATTCACAAATGGCAAAAGCAAAAGTAGCCGCTGTAGAAGCGGCATCACTAATTTCTGATGATCCCCAAATTCAAAAGCCCAGACTTACAAAACTTATTGTAAAAAATTTCCGGTGTATCGGCAAAACACCCGTTTCGATAGACCTTAATGATATTGTTGTTCTTGTTGGTGCAAACAATGTTGGTAAGAGTTCAATTCTTAAAGCATATGAAATTGTGATGTCTCACGGTTCAACCAAAGGCAAATTAAAAATTGATGACTTTCCAAACAATAGAATTGACACCGATAATTTGCCCGAGATCGAATTACACACAATCGTTTATGACAATAGTCCAGGAGAAAGGTGGATAACCACTTTACCCAATGATGAACATCTTGTTAAGGAAAGATGGATTTGGGCAAGTGAGGGCGATCCCAAAAGAGAAGGTTGGGATGCTATTGCACAAGTCTGGAGTGAACAAGTACCTTGGGGCGCACCAAATGTTGCAAATTCAAGAAGACCAGAGCCACATAGGGTTGATGCCTTTGATCCACCGGAAGACCAGGCAACTGCAATTAAAGAACTCCTGATGAAAGCAGTTAATGACAGAGTTAAAAACTTAAAAGGTGCAAACCAAACAGAAGAGGAAAATGAATACCACCAGCTTTTAGGTAAAGTAAAAGAACTGCAAAAGAAAATTGTCGCGGAATCCCAAGAGCAAATTGATGCAGTAAATACTGAACTTTCTTTACAGTTTGAAAAAGTTTTTCCAAACTACAGAATTGATTTTGATGCAAAACCAGAGGACAATCTTGACAAAACTATTAATCTCTTCAAGGCCGACCCTCAACTATTAATGGGACCTGCCGATGGATTTCTAAGTTCAGTAGAACGCCAAGGAAGTGGAGCAAGAAGAACTTTGTTGTGGACAGCCTTGAAATTTATTTCTGAAAATAACCAAAAGGGAAAAGATCAGGCAACTGTAAGACCCCACTTGCTTTTAATTGACGAACCAGAAATTTGTTTACACCCAAATGCAATTCGTGATGCTTGCAATGTCTTGTATGATTTACCAAATTCAGGAAATTGGCAGGTAATGGTTACGACACATTCTCCAATCTTTATTGACTTTTCAAGGGACAACACAACCATAGTAAAGGTTGAAAAAAATGAAAATGGTGCTATTCAAGGCACAACCGTTTTTCGACCTGACACCGCACAATTAGATGAAGATGATAAGAGAAACCTAAAGCTCCTAAACCTTTGTGATCCTTACGTTGCAGAATTTTTCTTTGGAGGAAAGGTAATAGTTGTTGAAGGTGACACAGAATACACTGCTTTTAATTACATCAAGGCAAGAAATCCAGCATCCTATAAAGACATTCATATAATTCGGGCACGAGGTAAAGCTACAATCGTTTCTCTAATTAAAATTCTTAATCACTTTGGTTCAAGCTATTCTATTCTTCACGATAGTGACACCCCATTAACTTCAAGTGGGGCAATGGCAAATCCAGCATGGGGTAACAACCCAAACATACTTGCTGCAGTTAATTCAAAGCCAGAGGGAACACGAGTCCGACTTTTGGCATCTCTTCCAAACTTTGAAAAAGCATACTTCGGTGAAGAAATCACGACAGAAAAACCTTATAATGCATTAAAGACACTTGTTGCTCACCACGAAAAGTTTACAAAAGTTGAATCACTATTACAAGCTCTTATCGATCACACAGCTCAAACTCCTGCAAACTGCGCAGAATGGAATACTATTGGAGAATTACAGGAAAAATTAGATGCAATAACCTAATGACAGACCAACAAAAAATATCAGCTATTTTAAAAAGACTGGAATATTTCGATTTGAATTTTCCTGAGCTTAAGAGTCATTTTGCGAGAAAAGATAATTCTTATCCGCTTTCAAATACTTGCCCTTCTTGTGGCTACCTGACTTTAGATTCAAGAGCCATTTATGATCTATGTACATTTTGCAATTGGGAAGATGATGGACAAGACAACCCTGACGCTGATTTGGTTTGTGAAGGACCTAATGAAGATTATTCTTTAACAGCACACAGGCTTGAAATATATGATTTGATGAATTCCCTAAAAGAAAACAGATCACCAGATAATTCAGTTGTATATTCAATAGGTCAGGAATTGATGAAATTAGATACCTTTATTTCGAATAATGAATTGAACATCAAATTGGTTCTAAATCAAATAGAATTACTTTCAGACTTATTCCACAAATTCAGACAATCAGGTTCAAACAGAAAACCAAACTGATAATATTTGAAATAGACTCTGTTTTTCAAGTCATTTTTACGACCAATACTTACAAATAGAATTTTAAAATATACAACATGCCGACATTACACTGGATTGGAAAAGAGAAAGTAATTAATCATCACCTCGATGTACCGTTTAGAGTATTGGAACATTCCTATGGTTTTGACAATGGAACCCAAACCGAACAGGAAACTGAAAGCGGAAATAAAATATTACATGGCGATAACCTTGAAGCACTGAAAGCCCTATTGCCCGAATACGAAGGGAAAATAAAATGCATCTACATAGACCCACCTTACAACACCGGGAACGAAAATTGGGTTTATAACGACAATGTTAACGACCCAAAAATAAAATCTTGGTTAGGGCAGGTTGTAGGAAAGGAAGCTGAAGACCTTACACGCCATGATAAATGGTTATGTATGATGTATCCCCGGTTGAAATTGTTATACAAACTACTTTCTGAAAATGGAGCTGTTTTTATATCAATAGATGATACCGAAGTTCATTCACTTTGTTTAGTTTTAGATGAAATATTTGGGAAATCAAATTTTGTAGCCAATATTGTTTGGCAAAAGAGAACATCCCCAGATGCAAGAGCCACGATAGGTGCTGGACATGAACACATAATTGTATATGGGAAAAAATGGGAAAAAGTACGAGAAAACTTAAATAAACTACCTCTTTCTAGTAAACAGATTAAGACATTTAAGAATCCCGATAATGACCCAAGGGGACCCTGGGTTTCATCCGATTTTACTGCTCAAGGGTTTAGACCTAACCAAATGTATTCAATTTTAACTCCTGGCGGGAAAGTTTATACACCACCCGATGGTCGTTGTTGGAAAAATATTGAAACTGTATATAGGCGACTTGAAGCTGAGGGAAGAATGTGGTATGGAATAAAAAAGGATGGTGTTCCACGTCGAAAAACATATTTGGATGAAAGAGAAGGTGTTGCGTCTTGGACTTGGTGGTCAAATGAGGAGGTCGGACATAATCAAGAAGGAAAGCAAGAAATAAATTCAATATTTGAATCCGCTTCAATCTTTGATACACCAAAGCCTTCAAGACTAATTGAGAGAATCCTTCATCTTTATATTAAATCCGGTGATGTCATTTTAGATTCATTTGCTGGTTCAGGCACAACCGCACATGCTGTTTTGAATTTAAACAAACAGGATGCTGGGAATAGAAAATTCATTCTAATTGAAATGGAAGATTATGCCGAATCCATCACTGCTGAAAGAATAAAAAGAGTAATAAAGGGCTATGGGTCTACAGAAGGAACTGGTGGTAGTTTTGATTTTTATAAGTTAGGACAACCTTTGTTTTTGGATAACGGTAATTTGAATGAATTGGTTGGCGTTGAGAAAATTCGCCAATACGTTTTTTATACCGAAACCAAAACACCATTAACCCCAACCAAACACACAGATAACAACTATTTTTTAGGCAAACATAACGATACAGCTTACTACTTCCACTACAAGCTTGAGGAAATAACAACTTTAGACCATGCTTTTTTAGCAACCATGAAAACCAAAGCGGAACAATATGTGATTTATGCAGACAATTGTTTGCTTACCAGTGAATTCATGACGAAGCATAATATCATTTTCAAAAAAATACCAAGAGATATAACAAGATTTTAAAATCATGGAATTAAAACCATATCAGCAACAAGTCATCAACGACCTTTCGAGGTTTTTGGAGCATATTCAGGAAACCAAGGATGTAAGGGTTGCATTTAACAGTTTTTGGTTAAAGCACCCCAAAACACCTCTAATACCAGTATTAAACTCCGCAATTGAACCCTATAAAAATAATGTAGCACGGGTACCACACATTTGTATTAAAGTACCGACTGCTGGCGGCAAAACCTTTATAGCTTGCAACGCAATTAAAACTATCTTTGAAGCCTTTTCCTATGACAGACCAAGGGCGGTGGTTTGGTTAGTACCCTCCGTTACGATATTAGAACAAACCATTAAAAACCTTAAAGACACAAGTCATCCTTACCGTCAAAAAATCAATTCTCATTTTGGTAATAAAGTTGAAGTGTTTGACAAAGCTGCCTTATTACAAGGAAACGGATTTAATGCAACTACCGTTAATGAACAATTAAATATTTTTGTATTGAGTTTTGACAGCATCCGTACTGCTAATAAAGAAGGCAGAAAAGTTTTCGAGCAAAATGGTTCATTGCAATCTTTTGAAACCTTGTTAGGCAAAGATGAAGAAATATCGCTAATGAAAGTCATGCAATTCTTAAATCCTGTTGTGGTTGTAGATGAAAGCCACAATGCAGAAACGGATCTAAGTGTTGAGATGCTGAAGGCTTTTAATCCTTGTTTTATTCTTGATCTTACTGCTACACCCCGAAAGAATAGCAACATTATTAGTTTTATTGATGCGCTGGAGTTAAAAAAGGAAAACATGGTAAAACTTCCTGTTATTGTTTACAATCATCAGGATAAAACAGAAGTCATCAATTCCAGTTTGCAACTTCAAAAACGTTTGGAACTTCAGGCTGTTGAAGAAGAAACGAAAGGAGGAAAATACATTCGTCCGATCGTGTTATTTCAGGCACAACCCAAGTATGGCAGTGATTTTTTGAACGAAGAGGAAGAAAAATCAAACGTACAGAAACTAAAAGAAAAGCTAATTGAACTAAAAATCCCTGCCGACCAAATCAAAATAAAAACAGCAAATATCAATGAGATAAAAGGTATTGATTTAATGAGCAGAGACTGTGAAGTCCGGTTTATCATTACCATTAATGCATTGAAGGAAGGGTGGGACTGCCCGTTTGCATATATTTTAGCATCATTAGCAGACAAAAGTTCGGCGGTTGATGTCGAGCAGATACTTGGCCGTGTTTTACGGCAGCCTTATGTCATGAAACACAACTTCCCGTTACTTAATTTGAGTTATGTTTTAACTGCATCTTCAAAGTTCATGGATACATTACAAAACATTGTAAAAGGGCTTAACAAAGCAGGTTTCAGTGAAAGAGATTATAAACTTTCCGATGCAACCAAGTTGGTAGAGGTCAAGACAGTTGACCCATTTGAACAACTTACAGTATTCCCTACAAATGAAGAGACAACTGAAGATATTACATCTGATATAGACACGACGAGAATTTCAGATTATGATATTTCTTTGCAACCAGATGCTACCGTTTCTGATATTGAGCAAACTGCGCTTCAACAAAATGAAGAATTTGAAAGAACAGTCTCAGAAATGGAAGTAAATAACACGAATTCATTGCCAAACGAAATACAACAGCTTGTGAAAACATACCGCATCAAAGACATATTTCAGGATCAGGCCAGACAAATTAATTTACCACAGTTTTATTTAAAGGTTCCTGCAAATGACTTATTTGGTAAAAATGAAGAAGAATTGCCATTGGAAAAGGAAAATCTTTTAGATGGTTTTGCTTTGAGTAAAGCCGACACTAACATTGCCTTTGACAGCATTACTTCAGAACTCTACAAAGTTGATTTGGATGATACAAGACAAGAGCACACGCCTACATTTATACGACTTGATGGTTCTGTAAAAGAAAGTGTGATGGCCTATATTCTCGATTCTTCAAGAAAAGAAAGCAGGGTGAAGAACTTCACAAAACGCATTATGGATATTATTGGTAATATGTATCCTATTCCAGACAAGGAAATAGAAAAATATATCAACCGTATTTTGGAAGATTTCAAAGATGAGCAATTTAGTGATTTTGCAAATAATGAATACTCCTATACTGATAAGATTAAACAGAAAATAAAATCATTGTCAGAAGCCTTTGCTGAGAAGAAATTCAAAGACTTTTTAGACACCGATAAAGTATTTATTAGACCTTCATTTACCTTACCAAAAGACATTTCACCTGGTGAAACAGCCAAAGACATCACAAAGTCGCTTTATGAGAAGGAAGGCAAATTAAACGGCTTTGAAGAGCGCGTTATTAATGAAATTGGTAATATGCCAAACATTGCCTTCTGGACAAGAAATATTGAAAGAAGAGGTTTCAGAATAAATGGTTTTATCAATCATTTTCCTGACTTTATCATTCAAACAAAGAGTGGAAAAACAGTTTTACTCGAAACGAAAGGTGATCATTTAGACGCTGAACAAAAAATCAGACTTGGTGCCCTTTGGGCAAGTAAGGCAGGAAATAATTATCGTTACTTCATGGTTTACGACAGACGGTCAGTTGATGGTGCTTACAAATTGGAAGACTTTCTTGGTTTAGTTAAGGAATTGTAGGGTTTAAATTAACATGTCTACTAACCTAAGTTCAAATTCACTTTTTCATTTTACCAACTCATTTGATAATTTAACTTCGATAATTGAAAATGGGTTATTCCCGCGATATGTAATTGAAGATTATGCCGCTTTGGATAGCGCAATTCCGAGATTAGCAATTCCAATGATTTGTTTTTGTGATATACCACTTACTCACTCATTGGATCACATTGGGGAGTACGGCAAATATGGAATTGGATTGTCAAAGGAATGGGCTCTTACAAAAGATTTAAATCCAGTAACTTACCTTACAACAAATGCCGAACTTAGAGGTATTTATGATAGATTATTCATTGAGAGTAATGAAAGTAATGGTTTTACAAACATAACAAATGAAATTATAAAATATATTAAGCCTTATCGAGGTCAATCTACAAAAAATAATAAACAAAAAATATTTTATGACGAAAAAGAATGGAGGTTTATATACCGTAATTCTGATTTAAAGAATTTTAAACCCATACTTATTGAACCAGAATTCGGGCAAATCAAAGATCATAATACAAATATTGAATCATATGCCTTAACACCTAATTCATCTGATGTCAAATATTTAATTGTAAATAGGCGTGATGAGGTTTATAAATTATGTGATTTTATTTTTGAATCTACACCATTCAAAAAACAGGAAAAATATAAATTGATGAGTTGTATTATTTCAATTGAAGATATAAAAGAGGATTTTTAATAATTCATATACTTAACCCACATTATTTAAGGATTTTATCATGGATGAGCACATAAAAAATAGTTCCGCAGTTCAAACTCACTTTAATGCATTGCAGGGGATTATTTCCAGAATGGCAAATAATAGCTCAAATTGTAAATCATGGGTGATAACCTTGATTTCTGCAATTCTCGTTTTATTAATAGATAAAAATAATTTGAATTACTTTTATTTAGTATACTTTCCATTAATTCTGTTTTATTTACTGGATTGTTATTATTTAGGATTAGAAAAATATTTCCGATCCGAAAGTAACCAATTCGTGACAAAATTAGATAGTTCAAAATTCGATTACACGGATTTATTTTCATTCAAAGGACCAAATTCATTTACTTTAAATTTAAAAAACACATATTCCGGAATGAAATCGTTTTCAACAACTCCCTTTTATTTCTTACTTGGGTTGATTGTTTTGTCCTTCATATTATTTTCAAGTAATATATGCCAAACGTGTTCGTGAATAAAATTATTTTAAACATTCTGTAACTGAGAAGAATATGTACAAAGGTTATAATTTAACTGTTGATTCATCTTTTAAAAATGAATATTACCAATTTGGTTTAGAATCAATAAAAAGTATAAAAGATGAAGTTGAGACTAAAATTAAATCTTTCTCGAATAAGGATGGTTCATTAAATGGAACCGCCATGACAGAAAGCTGGTTCCCTACATTTAAATGCGATGTTTTTATATCACATTCTCATGGAGATGAAAAATTAGCAATCTCAATAGCTGGATGGCTTTATCATGAATTCAATTTGACTTCATTTATTGATTCCTGTGCATGGGGATATGCTGACAAATTAATAAAATTGATTGACGATGAGTTTTGTGTTATTAAACCATACCATCCAGACAAGATTTCTTATGACTATAATTTACGAAATTTATCAACAAGTCACGTTCATATGATGTTGACTACCGCTTTAAGCTCAATGATAGATAATTCAGAATGTTTATTTTTCTTAAATACTCCAAATTCAATTTTCCCAAACGATGTTGTTAAGTTAAAATCAACACTTTCACCATGGATTTACTCTGAAATTGCAATATCAAAGCTCATTAGAACAAAGGATTTAACTGAACATCGTGGCTTACCTAAAATCGCAAAATCAATTTTTGAAAAAATGGAAAAATTATTAATCACCCACGACATTGATTTGTCTCATTTAGAAGAATTAAACGTAGAGGATTTACTAAATTGGGAGAGAACATTTAAATCGAACTCGTTATTCCGCCAATTGGCAGGTCATGACATTAAAAAGGCTTTAGATTATTTGTATTAAAATACATCTCATTAAACTTATTAATCATCATTATTGAATTAGTACTAGACTAATTATATTTAGTTTTTAAACCAAATTATTTTATTATATAGAAAAATAACCATAGTGATAAACAACTTGACCCGAATAAGCAATCCTCATTCACCTACCATGAAAACCAACCTAATCCTCATCCTAAATTTTCTATTCGTATCCTCCTGCACCTTTACCAGTGAGGTTCGGGAACCGAAAGTCGTTCCTGAATCAGTTGCCTTTCTTTATGAAAGTGATGAGGAGATTCAGATGAGACTTTTTCTGTCAGAGAAATATAAGATCGGAAATAGTGGTTTTGGTTTATCCTGGAGTAACGAATCCAAACTGAAACCCGAAATCAAAAGCAAACTGATTCAAAGAATTCAGAATATTGCCCCTGATCTCTCAGCGGAGGAATGTGGCAGTTTACTTTACGGCATGGATCATATCCGGTTGAAAAAAGACCGGGATCATGAGTATCTTTTTGAGTTCTCGGTTTCACAAAATTGTACGAGAACCTTTTACAAGGGAACGATCTTTTTCCGGTTAAATGAGTTAATTGATGTGGTTACTGATAAGGTAGTGAAACAGTATCCTTGTTGATATTTTGGTTTTTGGCAACGGAGGGATGGATGAGCTTCGCAGAACTTCGTTAACCCAATCCTCGATCCCGTTTCTCGGGACGGGGCAGGCTAAGTTAAGGATGACATTGTCTTGTCCTAAAATAGGTTGACTCTAAAAACAGAAAAAAGTCAACTAAAAACAGGACAAAACATGAACCATCAAACCCCATTTACCTACAGCGAAGCATTCAAAAAACAGGTAATATCGGATGTAACATCCGGCTTATATTCAAAGGAAGCCGCTCGTCGTCTGTACGGAATAAAAGGAAAAAGCAGTATACTTTACTGGATTCGGCAATTCAGCGGAGAATTAAATAGGCAAAGTAATTGCTTACCTTTGTCTGAAATGAAGACACAAGAAGAAAAAGCCGAAAAATTGGCCTTACAACAACGGATAGCCGAGCTGGAACGCCAATTGGAACATGAGAAAATGAGAAGTGGCCTCTGGCAGACACTTGTAGAGGTAGCTGAAGAGAAATTTGGAATTGAAATAAAAAAAAAGTCTGGTGCCCCGCCATCCAACGATTCAAAGAAGCGCAAAACAAAACGAAAATAGTGGATTTGTGCGGAATGCTGGGAAAAAGCAAGCAAGGGTA
>JAFLBE010000059.1 GCA_017303995.1 Bacteroidota bacterium
CTGGTCTTCCCGGTTTCAAACAGCGAATATACGTTTTACAGTTTGAGTGGTGGTGTGAATTCAACCAGTGCGAGCTACACTTTAGTTGCAAATGCACAAAGAAATCTGGCTGGTGGCGTGGTTTCTTGTGACACCGAAATCTATCAGAAGGCGTCATATTATTCAGTTACTTCACTTCCATCATTATCAAAGATCTATTCCAATGCTACCAACCCGGTTGTCATGGTACAAAACACATCCTATATTGGTTCACCCGTTTATGAAGTCAACTTCAAACAGGGAACAAGCTGGTACAAAGCAGATGGTGGGGCATCTATTACCCAAATCGGCTCAAACACAGCTGGTATTTTTGCCCGGGAACAGGTTGGTGCCTCCGATCGCAAATCCATTTTTGTCAAAACCAATAACTCACCCGCAAGTCTGGTTGAATATTCCGGTTCAGGTGTACTCAACAAAGGCGAAGGTACCCTGTACGCCGATGTTCGTTCGGTCAGAAATTACACAACCCTGAGCGGTCAGTCCAAAACGGTCATTCTTGATTTTGCTGGCGCTTTGGTTGAACCGATAGATTCTCTCGAAAATGGTTCTTCACTCTGTGCGGTGAAACTAATTGCTCCTGATCAGAATACGATAATCGTCCGTCAGCCGGATTCGATTAAAACGGCTCTGGCTATTGATGTACTCAGAAGTGGTGTTGCCATCCGCTCATATTCTGCCGGATTGTGGGATGAGCTAAGCATTAACAGTTTTGAAGATGTTCAGGATGGCGATGTTCTGGTCTTCCGTCTCGGTTTCCCGGTCGCTTCTTCATGGGGTTATGAAATTTATGATTTCAACGGAACCAGCCTGAGCAAACCAGATGAAGCAACTGCAGATGCTATTAAACTGAAAAAACTGGAGAATGGCGTTTCTGTCTATCCGAATCCGTTCAATCCAAATACCAGTATTTCAGTTTCGCTTGAAGCACCCACAAGTGTAAAAGTAATGGTGTATAATATTCTGGGACAATTGGTTTCCGATTTTGGGAAAGCCGATCTGGGCGCCGGAGTTCACAATTATGCTTTTGATGGAAAATCATTAGCCTCAGGAACGTATTTCTACCGGGTAGAGATCGGTGACAAGGTCAAAACGGGTAAATTACAATTGCTGAAATAAGGGGATAATTCTACCGCCGAGGCGCTGGGAACGCAGAGCGGGGGAGTTTTTTTAATTTGAATTTCGTAGAGACACCCCACTGGGGTGTCTCCGCATTTTATGAAATTTGATTTTTGTAGGGGCGACCGGCTGGTCGCCCTTTTGTATTTATCAGCCTTTTCTACCACAGAAAACACAGAAGAAGCGGAAAAAAGAGTTATAATTTAATTTACCCGTAAACCTTATGTTTTTCCCTTTCCGTATATTCCGTTATTTCCGTGGTTAAAAATCTCCCGGTTCTTTTTGTATTTAACAGCCAGTTCTACCACAGAAGCCACAGAAGGAACGGAAAAAAGGAATTGGAATTTCATTTACCATTGAACATTTACCCCTTAACCTTAGACTTTTTCCCTTTTCTGTTTATTCTGTACTTTCTGTGGTTAAAAATCCCCCGTGTTTTTTTGTATGTAACAGCCTTTTTCGTACCCCATAAATCCCTCCCGTGCCTTCACTTTAAAAAAATAATTCACCTTTTCTTGACTATGTACTATCATAGTAGTATTATTGTTGTAGTTGCTGATTTGCCAGAGGTTTTATGAAGCAGAAGCGGTCCGTCTCCGGTTTAGGAGAAACTGAAATGGAAATTATGAACCACCTGTGGGATCTTGGATCCGGAACAGTGGCCGACGTTCATTCCCGGATAAATGGGTACCGGAAGGTAGCCTACACCACCATCATGACAGTTTTAAAGAAACTGGCTGATAAAAATATGCTCCGCATTGAAAAAGAAGGACTGACTTACCGGTATTTTCCGGTCCGGTCTGAAGCGGAAGTAAAAGGCGAGCTTGCAGACTCCTTCGTCTCGAGTGTTTTCCAGAATTCACCGGTTCAACTGGTGCAAAATCTGGTGAAAAAAGAAAAATTAACTGAATCCGAAATTGAAGAAATTAAAAAACTGATTGAGAATCTCTGATGAACGGATTCCAACTCATAGACCCGGGTCTTTCATTATTTGAAAACCTGTTTTTACCCACACTTGCCTGGTCAGTTGTTGTTGGGTTTGTTTTTATTTTTATTCACTTTTTATTTGCTGAAAATCCCAGATTCCAGACGCAGATCCGTATTTTACTGCTCTGGACGTTACCTGCAGCCATTTTTATCAATTTTATTCTGAACACGCAATTTGTTCAGTCAAAACCCGATTTTATTGTTATTCCCAACAACATATTAATTTTAAATACTGATACTATAGAACCCGTTCCGGCAGCAATCTCTGAACCTTCTCCGGATATTTACGAACAAATCAAGGCAATCACCGGCTGGATTTCCGGACTGACCATTCTGATCGGATTTTCTTATTTCACCGGATATCTTCTGCTTTTTCACCGCCTGGCGAGATATCATCAGTACCTGATTTTAATCCCTGAAAATGAAGTCATTAAGCTGATTTTGCTTGAAAATGATTTAAACTCCAAAGTCACGGTTTATCAATCCAACGGATTTGTAACCCCGTTTACCTTTGGGTTTTCACATCCCAAAATTATCATCCCCGAAAAATATTGTTCAGATCCTGTTCAGTTTCAGTTGATACTCCGTCATGAGGTTTCTCACATCCGGAATCACGATTACCTGAAACAAATGGGAGAACAAGCGCTCAAGTTTCTTTTCTTCTGGAATCCGCTTCTGCATCTGTTAACCCGGCAAATCAGCAACTACCGGGAAATGGCGTGCGATGTTCAGGTTCTGACTGTTTGTCCTGACTGGAAAAAGGAGTACGCAACCCTGCTGCTCACTCACCTTTCAGAACCCGCAGCCTCAACCGGAGTGGCGGCAGCTATGTCTCACTCAACTGAGAATCTAAAAGAAAGGATTTCCAAAATGAAAACGTATCAGACAATAAAGGAAAATAAAATCGCCACTGGAGTTTTGGCGGGAGTTTTAACAGCTTTTTCTATCACTTTCATCCTGCTGGTTTCAAATGCCAGACTGGAAGCGGTGGAAAAGAGAATAGCTGGTCAGGAACAAACTTCGGAACCAGATACTCTCAACAGAGACTTCCCGGAATTGGTTGGGGGAATGGAGAGTATTTCTGAGCTGATGAAAAATCTGAAATACCCGGAGTTGGCAAGAAATCAGGGAAAAGAAGGCACCATTTTGCTCAACCTGAAAGTCTCAGCAACCGGAGAAATTGAGGATATTACGGTTAAAAAATCAACCGGATCAGCCACTTTGGATGCACAGGCAGTCGTTGCTGCTCAGGATTTGAAGTTCAAACCGGCGTTAAAAGACGGAAAAGGCAAAGCTTCTGAAGTAACCTTCCCGATCAAGTTTAAACTTCAGAACGAGAAAGCAGAAGGAAATAGCGAAGAATCTTCAATTCCAGGTAATGAACCACCTCAAATTAAAGGTGGATTCGGTGAATTGATGAAAAATGTGGTTTACCCGGAAGATGCCTTGAAAAAAGGGATTGAAGGAAAAGCACTTCTTAATGTTGTGGTTTCAGAAAAGGGTGAGGTCAAGAAGACGGAAGTTTTGGAATCATCAGGAAATGCAGAACTGGACAAGGCAGCTATTGAAGCTGCAAAAGCAACAAAATTCATTCCTGGGAAAAAGGATGGAAAAGCAGTTGCAGCTGAGGTAAAAATACCATTTCAATTTAAGCTGAAATGAACTTGAAGAAGTTATTGTTTGATTTGGACCCCCGGCACCTCGATAATCAGCCTAAGGCTGAACTCGGTGACGGAGGTTCCAATATGTCACGAAGCTGGCGTGTTAAAAAATGCAAATAGCATTAACAATTTACCATTAACCATTCACCATTGACCTATAGTATTTTTCCTGTCCATCCCTGTTAAAAAATAAAATTACCAGGGAAAAACGACAGGTTTTTCCTCAGTTTCCCCGATTGATGACAGAAAAATGGATTCCAGGTCGGACTTCTGCTGAAGTCCGGCCAGATCCTGCTGAATAGAAGCAAAATCTCCCGAAAGCACAATCTCACCTTTGTTGATAATTGCCAGATCATCGATAATTTCTTCGAGATGCGAAAGTACGTGACTTGAAATAAATACTGAACCGCCAGCGGCTGCAAAATCCTTCAGAATCCGTTTCATCATTCTTGAAGATGACGGATCAACCGATTCAAACGGTTCATCCAGAACGAGTAAATCCGGTTTATGGATCAGGGCACAGAGAAAACCCAGTTTCTTTTTCATCCCGGAAGAAAAATCAGTCACCAGTTTTTTTGATTCCACATCCAGATCGAGCATTCTGGCCAGAATAAACGCACGGCGTTCTGCTTCTTCCCGGGTCAAACCATATAACTTTCCGAAATAAACCAGATTTTCAAGAGACGTCATTAAATCAAAAATGGCAGGTTCAGAAAACAAAACGCCAAGTTTATTGAGTGCCCCAACCGAGGTTGAAGAAATCAAATCGCCAAGTAACCGTATTTCTCCGGTATCTGCATCACTGATTCTGCTGATCAGTTTGATAGTTGTGGTTTTTCCGGCACCGTTCGGACCCAGAAAGCCGTAAATTCTGCCTTCATCCACAGAAAGGCTGATGGAATCAACGGCAGTAAATTTCCCGAATGATTTTGATAAACCCCGAAGTTCAAGAACAGACATTAACTGTTTCCTTTCAATAAATCTGTCATTTTTTCCCGTCTGCTGACCCAAACCCGGGATATCAAAACCGGGAAATAAAATAAACTTGTTAGAATCACCCCAGTAAACCCGATCAAAAGAATCCATTGACCTTCCGGGGAAGTTAAAATCAGTTTCATGATATAGTCAGTTGCGGTCATCATCAGAAACATACCGCCTAAAATAAAAGCAGCAAGCCAAAGTCGTTGAGTCGTTGGGACGTTAAATCCGCCTTTAGCCGGAATTTTAATCAGCACCCAGGCATTGGCAAGCACCATCAGATCAGAAAATATCAGGCAAAAAGTTACAATCCAGGCCATTTTGACCACCCAGATCATAAACAACGGTGTCGAAAAAAGCTGATACCCGTCGAAGCCCATCAGAAGCAGGAAGGATGCCAGGATAAAAATGGAATAGGCCGTTTTTAACTGAAAAAGGAGTTTCGTGACCGGGCGATCAAGGGTCAGATGAAGCAAAATAAACGGACCCAAAATTCCGGCAGCATAAAACCAAAAGGACGTTCCGATAACCATCCAGGTGAGTTTGGTGTCCATTTCAAACAAATGCTGTGCGGGATTATCAGAAAAATTGACACTTCCGGTGAAAAATCCGATAAACGGACCCATCAGAAGAAAAATCCCAAAAGTTGGATGGCGTCGAATGGCTGCCCACCAGGGATTCTGAATCATGTTCACTTTTTCAGTTTTTTCTGAAAGGGAAGAAGAAACCCGTTCCTCCGTTTTTTCGAGATACCAGAAAAGGAAAAAATCCACCACCAGACTTACACCGAAAATGCCGAGAATAAGCAGGGAATTCTGAAGGGATGGATGGAAAAGGTTGGTTACCATGAGTCCGGTAATCCAATAAGAATTCAGGGTTGTCAGCAGTTCAAGTCCTGAACCGGTACCGGCCAGTTTGATGATCAGAAAATAAAGAACCAGAAACAGAACAACCGAAAACTGTGCGAAATACCATTTTTTTTGCTTCAGGCTAAACATGATGGCGGATACCACCCTGATCACTGTCTGCAGAAACAGCATCCAGATGATAATATGGGCAAGGACAAAAGGGAATTCTTCCAAATTGAAATAGGAGTAACCGAATTTAAAAAGGAACAGCAGGATGATAAAATTCTGAATGGTCATCAACCGTTCAATCCAGTCGTAAATGACCAGCTCCGGATACGAAACAGGCAAAAACCGGAAGCGGCCAAGACCAGTTTTCCCGGCTTTCATTAACCGGATTGGGTACAAAACTGCGTAGAAGAAAGTTGCCCCAAACAGGAGATGCCAATAAGGAATTGATTGTTCCCGGTTGGCCACCATATCTTCTGAACCGCCAATGAAAGACTTGTAGAAAATGAAAATCCAGAACGCAGCAAAAAGTAAAATGAGGAACAAAGTCCCCATTTTATTTTGTCCGAATAGCTGGTTTCGCATCTGGCGGTACCGGCCGGTGATCAGGATTTTTAGTATGTCGGGACGTAGAATCATGGGCAAAGTTATAAGTTATAATAGTTACAAGTTATAAGTCGAAAGTTCCCCTCCTTTTCCAAAGGAGGGGTGGCGAAGCCGGGGTGGTTTGGCTGTTATTTCCAAACCCAAAGAAAACCCCCCATCAGCCTTACGACTGATTTCCCCTCCTTTGGAAAAGGAGGGGAGTTTAAAATACAAATAAGAATAAGTAAAATGTGAGTTTAAGTGCATTGTTCCCCTCCTTTTCCAAAGGAGGGGTGGCGAAGCCGGGGTGGTTTGGCTGTTTTCTCAAAACCCAAAGAAAACCACCCCATCAGTCTTACGACTGATTTCCCCTCCTTTGAAAAAGGAGGGGAGTTTAAATGCCAAAAAGTATAGGTAAAATTTGAGTTTAAGTGCATTGTTCCCCTCCTTTTCCAAAGGAGGGGTGGCGAAGCCGGGGTGGTTTGGCTGTTTTCTCAAAACCCAAAGAAAACCCCCCATCAGTCTTACGACTGATTTCCCCTCCTTTGGAAAAGGAGGGGAGTTTTAAAATGCCAAAATATTGTATAATATGAGTTTAAGTGCATAGTTCCCCTCCTTTTCCAAAGGAGGGGTGGCGAAGCCGGGGTGGTTTGGCTGTTATCTCCAAACCCAAAGAAAACCACCCCATCAGTCTTACGACTGATTTCCCCTCCTTTACGAAAGGAGGGGAGTTTTAAAATGCCAAGATATTGTAAAATATGAATTTAAGTAAGGTGTGGTTTGGAATTTTACCTATTTCTAAAATTTCCTAAAATAACTGCCAGAACACTCTCTATATGTTGAAAAATGGCATCATTCTTAATAATTACAACTTTCAAACCCAGTGATTCCAAATAAGTTTTTCGTTTTTCATCATATTGATATCTTAACGGATCATCATGAATGCTACCATTTAATTCAATGACCAATTGTTCTGACTGGCAATAAAAATCAACAATAAAGGATCCGAAACTTTGTTGCCTTCTGAATTTACGTCCAGCGAGTTGTTTGTTTTTTAGAGCATTCCAAAGAAATGATTCCGCCGGAGTTTGGTTCTTTCGAAGGTGCTGTCTTACTGGTTTTAATTCTGGTTTATTCGAAATGGTGTTTGGGGGCATGGAAAATCACTTGAAATGTTACAAACCTTAAGGAAAACCACCCCCGACCCCTCCTTTGAAAAAGGAGGGGAGTTTTAATACCAAAAAGTATAAGTAAAACTTGAGTTTAAGTGCATTGTTCCCCTCCTTTTCCAAAGGAGGGGTTAGGGGTGGTTTGGCTGTTATCTCCAAACCCAAAGAAAACCACCCCAATCCGGGCACTTCGACTCCGCTCAGTGACCGGATTTTCCCCTCCTTTGAAAAAGGAGGGGAGTTTAAATGCCAATCTCACCCAAACTGAGCAATTGCGGTTTTCAATTTCCCGAGATTCTCCTCAATTGCAGCAGCTTTTTCCTTTTCTGCAACGATAACTGATTCCGGTGCTTTGGCAACAAATCCCGGATTGTTCAGTTTTCCCCAGGTTGCTCTTAAAATGCCTTCCAGCCGGTCAATTTCTTTTTGCAACCGGGCTTTTTCAGCTTCAACGTCAATTAATCCTTCTGTCGGGATGGAAATTTCCTGTCCGTCGACAACGATGGAGCCCGCCATTTTGGGCTTTTCAACGTTTTCACCGGCAGTAATTTCAGTTACCCTGGATTGTTTCTCGAAATAACTTCGGTACAGATTGAAAATATCGGTGTATTCCTGGGACGTGGTTTTCACAATCAGGGAAATTGCTTTGCCTGGAGCCACATTCATTTCAACACGGACATTCCGGATGGAGTTGATACATTTCTGAACAAATTCCATCTGCCGTGCTGCCGGTTCATTCTTAAATTCAGCATTTACAACCGGATACGAATCGTACATGATCGTGTCGCCGTCTTTTCTCGGGCGAAGAGAATGCCAGACTTCTTCGGTGATAAACGGCATGTACGGATGAAGCAGTTTCATCATCGTCTCGAAAAGGAAAAGTCCGATTGCCAGGGTTCTTTCTTTTTCAGCCGGATCGTCGCCGTAAAGTCTTGGTTTGATCAGTTCAATGTACCAGTCACAGAAATCACTCCAAATGACGTCATAAACGGCGTTGATGACATCGTTCATCCGGTACTTTTCATAACCTTCATTGGTTGACTCAATGGCAACCTGAAGCCGGTGAAGCATCCATTTATCGGCCAGATCCAGTTTTGCCGGATCGATAACTGTTGAATAGGACTTTCCGTCCTCGATAAACATGGAAAGAAACCGGTAGGCATTCCAGATTTTATTGGAAAAATTCCGTCCCTGTTCCAGGCGTTCTTCATCAAAATGGATATCCATTCCCTGAGGCGCCACCATCATAATTCCGACCCGGAGTCCGTCTGTACCGTACCGGTCAATCAGATCAAGCGGTTCTGGAGAATTGCCGAGAGATTTCGACATTTTCCGGCCGAGTTTATCCCGGATAATCCCGGTGAAATACACATTTTTAAACGGAACTTTTCCGGTAAAATAAAGAGACGACATGATCATCCGAGCAACCCAGAAAAAGATAATATCAGGTCCGGTTACCAGATCATCGGTTGGATAATAGGATTTCAGATGGAGTGACTCTTTCGGCCAGTCCAGCGTAGAAAATGGCCAGAGTTGGGAAGAAAACCACGTATCGAGAACGTCTTCATCCTGTTTCAGATTGGCAGAACCGCATTTCGTGCAGGTTTTTGGATCTTCGAGTTCACAGATCAGCTCATCACAATCCTGACAGTACCAAACGGGAATACGATGTCCCCACCACAACTGACGTGAAATACACCAATCCCGAATGTTGGTCATCCAGTGTTCGTAAGTTTTCGTCCACCGTTCGGGGTAAAAATTGATTTCCCCGGTTCTGACGGCTTCAAGCGCCGGTTTTGCCAGCGGTTCCATTTTCACAAACCATTGATCAGACAAACGGGGTTCAACAACCACATCAGCCCGTTCTGAATAACCGACTTTATTTTCGTATTCTTCGATTTTATTGAGAAGTCCGAGTTTTTCGAAATCGGCGATAATCTTTTTCCGTGCTTCAAAGCGATCGAGTCCAACATAATCAGCAGGTACGGATTCATTCAGCGATGCATTTGGATTCATGATATTGATCATGGGCAGATTGTGCCGTTTCCCGATTTCATAATCGTTCGGATCGTGAGCCGGGGTAATTTTTACAGCACCGGTTCCGAAAGCTGCATCCACATAATCATCAGCAATCAGGGGAATTTGCCTGCCGGTCAACGGAAGGTTCAGCAACTTTCCGAGTTTGGAAATATACCGTTCATCGGTCGGATTTACGGCAACTGCAACGTCACCGAGCATCGTTTCCGGACGGGTTGTGGCGACCGTGATATGACCAGATCCGTCAGCAAACGGATAGTTGAAATAGTAAAGTTTGCCTTTTTGCTCTTTGTAAATCACTTCTTCATCAGAAAGAGCCGTCATGGAAGCCGGACACCAGTTGATAATCCGGGTTCCGCGGTAAATCAAACCGGCTTTGTACCACTCTACAAAGGTTTTTCTGACGGCGAGGGAAAGTCCGTCATCCATGGTAAACCGTGACCGGTCCCAGTCGCATGAAAGTCCGAGTTTCTGAAACTGGTTGAAAATGATTCCGCCATATTTTTCCTTCCATTCCCAGACACGTCCAACAAAAGCATCACGGCCAAGATCATGGCGGGATTTCCCTTCTTCAGCTTTCAGTGTTTTTTCAACGCGGGTTTGGGTTGCAATTCCGGCATGATCCATTCCCGGCTGCCAGAGTACATCTTTTCCCTGCATTCTGGCCCGGCGGCTGAGAATATCCTGAATAGTCAGATTGAGAACGTGACCCATGTGCAGAACGCCGGTCACATTCGGCGGTGGAATCATGATGGCAAATTTCTTTTTGGGGGATTCCGGATTGGAACGGAAATGTCCGTTTTTCAACCAGTTGGCATACCGGGTGAGTTCAACCTGTTTCGGGTCGTAAACTTTGGCTTTTTGGATTGGTTCTGACATGTATTTTGGGTGTTTTGCGTTAAAAAGCAACAAATTTACGAAAAAGAAACCAATACATTAAACGCAAAGTACCCAAAGTTGTATCAAAGGAGAATGCAATTGGAATGGAACCCATTGCCAGGGAGGTTCGTCTGTTTGTTATTGACTGCAATTTTAAATGGATAAAATTTTATTCTGAACCTTAGTAAGGCAAAGCAAAGAATTTGGTATTTCAGGGATGTAAACTTTCCGATGGAAGTGAAATCCCGTATTTTTAGCCAATGGAGGATTTTTATGTTTCGATTATTTTCAGTTTTATTACTTTCTCTTGTTTTAGTATTGCCGGTAGAGGCTCAATCGGGTAAAAAGGAGAAACAAAAACCAGTTCAGTCAACTGCTTTCAATGAATTGGTAAAAAAGGACCGCGATTTTTCAGCCTTGGCAAATAAAAAAGGAGTCAAAGCTGCCTTTTTAGAGACTTTGGCTGATTCAGGCGTCATTTTTCGTCCAAAACCTATAAATGGAATTGCCTGGTATGAACTAAACGAAGGAATTCCTGGAAAATTAAAATGGGAACCGGCAATGGGAGAATTGTCAGCAGCCGGTGATCTTGGGTTTACAACCGGACCGTTCATTTTTGATCCCGATTCAAGCCATGGTGAAAAGCAAAAACCAACATGGGGACAATATCTTACCATCTGGAAGAAAAATTCACTCGGAGATTGGAAAGTTTTTCTTTACTATGGGTCAAAAGTACCAGAACAACCGGTGAAGAAAACAAAAGTTAAACGATTTGATAAGACACCCCGGCTTGTTCGTCCAAATCCGGAGGAATCTGTTGTTGACAGTTTGCTCGCAATTGAAAGATCGCTTTCTGATACACTCACCGATAGTGGTTATATGACAAAACTGAATGCAAGTTTACATCCGGAAGCTCAATTGTACCGGGATCGTTTTTACCCCAGAACTGCGAAAAATCCAAAAGATGCCATCACAAATTTTAAGGGATTTATGTCTGTTCGCCCGGTTGCCGGGTTAAGTTCAGCATCAAAAGATCTGGCCTATGTTTTCGGGAATATGGTTTTGAAGGAAGGGCGTTTTGCAGCAATTGATCACTATCAATATGTTCGGGTTTGGAAGAGAGATTCAAAGGGGACCTGGAGGATTTTGGTTGATCTGGTGAATTTAAGATGACGGGTGAAATAGCTTTTCGTCGTGCCGTTTCTTCTGATGAACAAGATATTTTTCAGCTCTATAAAAATGTAGCCCGGCTTCCGGGTGGGATTGCCCGTGAGGAAGATGAAGTTGATCCGGGTTATATCTCTCACTTTATGCTGCAGTCACTAAACCGTGGACTTGAAGTTGTTGCGGTAACCCCGTCCGGCAGAATCGTGGGTGAAATTCATGCCTACCCACCCGGAATTAAAGTGTTTGCCCATGCTTTCAGTGATTTGACAATTGTGGTTGATCCTGAATTTCAGGGAAAAGGAATCGGCCGGAATCTATTTCGTGAGTTTCTCCGGATTGTTGAGACTGAATTTCCTGAAATTTTAAGAGTTGAATTGGTTGTGCGGGAAAGTAACGAACACGCCCTTCGTCTGTACGAATCACTCGGATTTAAAGTGGAAGGCAATTTCGAATACCGGATCAAATCGGTTGATGAAGGATATGAATCAGATGTACCGATGGGTTGGATACGGGGGAGATAATGGTTAATGGTAAGTGGTTAATGGCAGGGAAATTTTGAATTTTAAATTCTGAATTTTGAATGAAAATCAGAAATAACCTTTAAACAACTTGTGTTACCCTGAGTATCCGTCGAAAGACGGATGTATCGAAGGGTCCCCTGTCTTTCCAATTCAAAATTTAAAATTCAACCTTCAACATTCTGATTTAAAGAATCAGATCATGTCTCCGAGTAATTCTTTTCTGGGTTGAGGAATAACCACTTTATTGACCAGTACACCTTTTTCAGTCAGGATAGCGGCACCCGCTTCTACTGCTGTTTTTACTGAAGCAACATCACCGGTACAGGTGAAAAATGCTTTTCCGCCAAGTGCCATTGCCAGTCTGACTTCAATTAGCTGAATATTGGCTGATTTAACGGCAGCATCAGCAGCTTCAATCAGGGCAGCAATTGAGAATGATTCACAAATCCCGAGCGCATCCAGAAAATCAACATGAGTTTGTCCGGCAATGCCGTTTAAAACAGACGGATCGACATTCGGAATGACGAAATGGTCAATCAAAGAAAACTTCACTTCCGCACAGGCATTTTCCACAGCCGACTGAACTGCAGAAACATCCCCGGAAATCAGAACCATATATTTACCCGAACAAATCGTCCGGCTGAGCATGAGGTTGACGTTGGCTGATTTCAGCATCACATCTGCAGCTTGATACCCGGCTGCAATGCTGGAAAGTTCAATAAGTCCGATCGAAGAAGCAGGATAAGTTAGCATGGTTTTAGTAGTTTAGTAAATAGTAGGTAGTAGATCGTAGGGGCGACCGGCTGGTCGCCCGTTGTTTTAAATTCAATTTCCGTACAGTGTATCCCGAACAACGGTTTTTTCCGTCACTTGTCCCTTGTCACCTGTCACCGGAGTTTTCAATAATCACATAAGCCGGATTCACTTCCCTTACCAATCCTGAAATACTGGCATGAATGGTTGAACCCATTTTCCCGGTTGCAGGTTCAGCAAGTTTATCACCCGCTTTAACAGAAGTACCCTCTTTTACCGAAGACAGTGCTGCATCACCCACATGCTGACGAAGCATTATTTTAACCCATTTGGGCACTGGTTTTTCGGAAGTAAACGGGGTGTGTGCTTCAAATTCAGAAAGTCCGAGACGTTTGACCAGTTGTTTCAGCGGGACACGTCTTCCTTCTTTAAACGGGTGGACTTCAACCGGTTTTTTCTGCTGCATTTTGATTCCGGCAGCTTTATTTTCCCGTTTGCTCTGGTCACAGGCTTCTTTTGGAAATAAATCTTCAGGACAAGCATATAACGTACACAATCCGCACGAACAGCACAGATCAGCGTAAAGATTCCACATCGAATTGTCCTGACCGGTAAAGCCGAGGGATCTCATCACTTTATGTGGCTGAACGTCATAGCCAAGCAAATATCTTGGGCAATATTCGGTGCAGTAAGAACACTGGTCACAGGCTGATTTCCCGATTTTATGCCAGTTTTTTTCAGGCTGATTTTTCCGTTGGATGAGTTTATGATCTTCGGGAAGAATGATGAGTCCGCCGGTGGTTTTTGTAACAACTTCGGTACGGTCAAAGGTGAGTTTCCCCATCATCACACCGCCAACGTAAATCCCATATTTTTCAACAGTTACGCCACCACAAAAATCAATCAGTTCACCAAAAGTCGTTCCGATCGGAACCCAAAAAGATTTTGGCGATTTGACTGCTCCTGTAACACAAACAAATTTTTCAGTCACCGGTTTGTTGATTGAAGACCGGTAAACATTCAAAACCGATTCAACATTGTTGACTACGCATCCCACATTCAGCGGAATTCCGCCAGGAGGCATAAGACGCCCGGTTGCAGAGTGCACAATTTCATATTCATCGCCGGAAGGGTAAAAATCGCCCAGTTCAAAAATGGCGAGTCCGGTGCCGGGAAGATGGGCAGAAATTGCATCGATTGCTGCTTTGTTTTTCGATTTGATGCAGATGAGTCCGGTTGCAGCGCCAACCTGATTTTTCATCAGCAGAGATCCTTTTACGATTTCTTCTGCATGGTGAAGCATCAGTTCAAAGTCTTTGTGAATCAGGGGTTCACATTCAGCGCCGTTGACCAGAAAGTAATCAACTTTGGAAGTTGCTTTCACGTGGGTCGGGAATCCGGCGCCACCTGCACCAACAACTCCGGCTTCAGCAATAAGTTCAGGTAATGTTGACATGGCTCTTTAGTTTAAATTGTAAAGATAAAAAAAAAGGACGGTTTTGTAACCGCCCTTTCATAAATAACTTAACCACAGAGTTACACAGAGAAAATGGAGATATTGGAGTTCTCTTTACCCATAACCCCCCGAAAGCGTTCGGGGCAGGCAGTAATTCGTGACCCGTAACCCGTAATAAGTGACCAGTTTTAATACCGAAAAACCATCAGAAAAATAATGACCAGTTTCAGAAAATGTTCAATACTTGAAAAAGTTCCATATTTTTTCGCATTCAGCTGGGCTTCCGGAAGATTTCCTGCTGAAAAAGCAGATTTTACCGATTTCCAGATTCTGAAGGTCATGCCGTGTTCAACACCGAGAAGCAGAATGGTAAGCACCAACCCGATGTGAATATTCGGGTGAACCATGGCGAAACCGCCTTTGGCAAAAATGAGCAGAAATCCGGTTATAAAAGTTGCAAGGCCAAAAATCATGAGCACTTTATGAACCGCATCAATCCGGTCCGGATTAAAACTGGTTCCACGGTCTGCGAGTGATTTTTTTATTTCTGCAGAAAGAGCAAGCGGAAGTCCGAACCAGACTGCAAATGAAACGATGTGAACGGTCTTGAGTGTGAGAAAAAGAGAGAGGGATTCCATTTATTTTCCTGATTTGGTTTGATAACACGTCCAAATTAAGGAAAAAACTTCTTAAATGGTTCCGTTTCGCTGTTTATTTTGCCGGTTCCCAATAGCATCTGACCGGAGAAACAATACTTCCTTCTGTTTTTAATTTGGTCATGAGTTTGTCTACTTCTTTTCTGTCAATCCCTGAGAGTTCTGCAATTTGTCCGTTGCTGAGGGGTTTTCCTGCTTTTTTCATGGTTTCGAGAATTTGGGTTTTGGTGTCCATGGTGGCTTCCTTAGATAAAAAGGTAAGTTCCTGCAGAAAATGGAATTTTCAAATTAGAGGCGGGTTAGAATTAGAGGAAAATCGTTTAAACAGGGATATTCAGGATAGACAGGATGAATGCAATGGTTAAATTATGAAGGTTAAAGGTTTAATGGTCAATGGTATGGATTTTTGAATTTGCATTATCCTAGCCCCGTAGGGGTGAACTCTTGGTAGCCACGGTCACCGAGTTCAGCCGCAGGCTGAGTATCGAGGTGCCGGGGTTCCAAATCCCTACAAAAAAAACAACCGCCCGGCCAATTAACCTAAATATGAAATAATAATTCCGCCCGGTCACTGAGGTTCTGGTCACTGAGCCTGCCGAAGTGTCGAAGTACGGGCGGAATTGAAATTCATTTTGAAAATGGATGTTCAGGACGGACAGGATGAATTCAAATCTGAAGGAGGTTATATCAGAAAAAACCATTTGGAAGTGAAATCAGACTTCTGGTTTTGTTATTAAGATCACGAAAACGGCCTTTAAGATTAAAAAATACAATTTTTACTGATAAAACCTGATTAATGAACTTGGTTTTATATTAAATATATATTAACATTAAAATAAATCAACAACGGAGTAATTATGAAACCTGTTCAATTCCTGTTCCTTTCCCTGATTGTAATTGTTTTTATTGGATGCAAGGACGAAGATGATGACAAAAAGGCTGAAAAATTTAATTATGGTTCGTTGAATTATAATGGTTTTGTGTATCGAACGATTGTTATCGGTACTCAGGAGTGGACAGTTGATAATTTACGGACGACAGCTTACAATGATGGGTCACCAATTCTCAAGGTAGTTGATGGTACGCTTTGGACGGAAAACAAAACTGGAGCCTTTTGTGCGTATTCAAACGATGAAGCAAATGTCACCCAATTTGGTTATTTGTATAACTGGCACGCAGTCAACTCCGGAAAGCTTGCTCCCTCAACCGGAAACTGGCGGGTTCCAACAGATGCTGATTGGACGAAATTGATTGATTTTGCAGGAAAAGATTCCTTAGCGGGAGAAAAACTGAAATCTGAAACCTGGCCGTATGAATTGGTTAAAGGCAAAGATGAGTTTGGTTTTAATGGTTTACCAGGCGGGTTCAGAGATGCGGCGTTCGTGGGCTTTTTTGATTTAATAATGATGTCCGGTTATTATTGGTGTTCGACAGCTGCCACCGAATTTAATGCCTGGGTACGGATTTTAAGGTATGATAAAAAAGGCATTGGTAAAGCAGCCAGGTCATTTGGAACTGGTTATTCTGTTCGGCTTGTCAGAGATAGGTAATTTTTAAATTTGAGGCGGGATGGAAATTCGCCATAAAAATGGTGAATGGTGAATGTTTTAAAACCCGGCTTTTGACGGGTTTAATGATCAATAGTGAATGAAATTCAACTTAGTATTTGTAACCCCGTAGGGGTGGCCTGATTGTAGAAAAATGCGCATCCCAACAAACCGCCCGGCCACAACTCTATTTGAAACAAATAATCCCATCCCGGGCGGAATTGCAATTCATTTTGAACAGGGATGTTCAGGATGGACAGGATGAATTCAAAGGTTAAATGGTTAAGGAAGAATGCCCCTTCTCTCACAGGCTTTATGACCTCATCCGTCTCCCGTGAACGGGAGACACCTTCTCCCACTGGAGAAGGATAAAATACCTGTGAGGGGTATGAAGTCAATGGTGAATGACAAGTGAAAAAGAGAATCAAACTTTTTTGCAGGGATTCAATTCAAAATTCATTAACCCCGTCAAAAGCCGGGTTTTAAAACATTAACCATTTATCATTAACCCTTATCCTCCGCCAGCTTCCTCACCTCTCCCGCCATTGCCTGATTCACTTCAAAATGCTGCTCTAAAAACTCCAAATAAGCCAAAGCAGATTCCGGTGACCGGCCATAACCCTGACAGAACAATCCGAGTTTTTCTGATAATACGGGGAATCGTTGTTCAAAACGCCGGTCAGGTGAAAAAGAATCAGAGTAAACTTGATTTGGAGTTTCAATTCTGGAAGCCAAATCCAATAACCGGTCAACTGCATACCATTGAATGAATCTCATGGCAGAAAGTTTTTCTCCACGCCGATACCGGCACAACC
This sequence comes from Bacteroidota bacterium, assembly GCA_017303995.1. Lineage (GTDB taxonomy): Bacteria > Bacteroidota > JABWAT01 > JABWAT01 > JABWAT01 > JAFLBE01. The sequence goes on from JAFLBE010000059.1 coordinate 17,221, forward strand.
CAACATATAAATTGGTCACGGCCTCTCCAATCAGCCAGTCGGTAGGTGATGGATGTTGTGGCTGTTGCTTTCTGACTGGTTTTCTGATCTCATCCGATATCCAGTCGCGTTTCCAGATCATCCTTCCTTCTGAAAACGGAATTCCCGCCAGTTCGTGCTCTTCAAAAACGGCGAATTCACAAAATATTCCGTCGGAAAAAAGCAGTTTATAGCCATCCGGAGAGTTTAAAAAGGCATACGAAACCGGGTGGATATCAGTCAGCCAGTCTAGATTGTGAATGTAATGGTGTTTGGATCCAGGAGCGACGATTGCAAAAAAATCGAGGTCAGAAAATTCATCCATCCGGTCAAGTTCAGGTCCGGCAGAACCGAGTCCGAAAAGGGCAAGGGCTTCAGACCGTTTTGAAAGAGAATGACCGATTTCATTGAGTCTGTTTTGAAGGGAAGAAGGAGTGGGCATAAGAGTTCCGGAATTGATAATCCGAAAATTTAATGGAAATTTTTCGGAAATTAAAACGTCAAACCAGCATTCACAAACCCGGTTTTTTAATTTCGTATCGCTTCATTTTTTTGAAAAGCGTGGTTCGATTAATTCCCAGAATTCCGGCTGTTTCACCAATGTGCCAGTCAGTATCATTCAATGTCAGTAAAATCTGATGTTTCTCAGAATCTGCAACCACGTTTTTTAATCCGGATTCCGGATTTTCCTCTTCAGCAACCAGATCCATAAATCCGAATGCCTCGGTTATTTCTTCATGTGAAAGTTCAGTTGAAGTTGAAAAAATGACCAGTTTTTCGACCAGGTTTCTGAGTTCCCGCACATTTCCGTTCCAGTTAAAACGAACCAGTTCATCAACTGCTGCCGGGGCGAAATGAAGTACAGGTTTGTTATACTGGTCAGCAAACCGGTTAAGAAAAAAGTTGGCAAGAACCGGGATATCTTCAGTTCTGTTTCTGAGAGGTGGAATTACAATGGAGACAACATTGAGTCTATGAAACAAATCTTCACGGAATTTTCCCTGAGAAACCAGTTCCGGCAGGTTCCGGTTGGTGGCTGCCAGAACTCTAACATTCACTTTTCGGGGCGATGAATCTCCGATCAGTTCCACTTCTCCTTCTTCAAGAACCCGAAGGAGTTTCGCCTGCAGATCAATACTCATGTCACCGATTTCATCAAAAAACAAAGTGCCCTGATCGGCCTGTAAAAATTTACCCTTCTGATCCCGGATTGCCCCGGTAAATGAGCCCTTTTTAAAACCGAATAACTCGCTTTCAAGCAATTCACCGGGGATTGATGCACAATTCAGTTTAACAAAAGACTTGTTCGAACGTTTTGACTGAAAATGGATACCCCTTGCAACCAGTTCTTTTCCGGTTCCGGTTTCACCCAGAATTAAAACCCTGGCCTCAGTTGGGGCAACGGTTCGGATAATTCTGTTCAGGTTTTGAATGGATTTGCTGATGCCGAGAATTTCATACTCTTTTTTGATTTCAGAAAGTAAAGTCTCTCTGGTGTAAGTCAGATTTTTATTATCCATTGCATTTCTTAACGAAACCAGAAGCCGGTCAGGGTCAACCGGTTTTTCGATGAAATCAAAGGCTCCCTGACGGATACAATTCATGGCAATGGTGATGGTACTTTGTCCGGAAACCATAATGACAGGAATGCCCGGCCAGTTTTTCTTCAGATTCTGGAATAATTCAAGTCCGTCTTTACCAGGCATTCTCACATCAAGAAGCACACAATCTGTCTCTTCTGATGTGAGATGATCTTCCAGCCGGTGTGGGTTGTTTTCAATTGAAATGGTATAGCCCAAACGCAGAACAAGGTTTCTTAAGGATGTCAGAAAGTGAAGATCATCATCAATGGCAAGCAAATGCGGCATATCAGTTCACCTTTGGTTCAGTCTGAGGAATTAAAATGGTAAAGGTTGTCCATTTTCCCGGATCAGATTCTGCACGGATCTGACCGGAGTGGTCTTCGATGATTTTTTTTACAACCGCCAGACCCAACCCGTTTCCTTCCCGTTTGGTAGTGAAATAAGGTTCAAAAATCTGGTCAAGATTTTCTTTGGGAATTCCTTTCCCTGAATCTGAAACCTGAATCTCAACAGCAGGTTTAAAATCCTGATCAAGCTGATGAATGGAATTCAGCGAAATATGCAGGGTTCCACCATCATTGAGTGCATCGATCGAATTTTCAATCAGGGTCTGGAAGACAAACTCCCACTGGGCCTGATCAAGATCCACATAAACCGGTTCAGCAGGTAAATCCAGGGTAAGTTCAGTACCATCATTGAAAAAGGAAGAAAACCGGTCACAAACCTGTCTGATTAGAAAAACAAGGTTAACAGACGAAAGTTTTGGCGGTTCAAGATTCACCATTCTCAAAAATTGGCGGGATTGATCTCTCAGCCGTTTGATTTCAGATTCCATGAGAAAAAGTTCGGGCTGACCTAATGATTTTTCCAATCCGGATTCTTCCAGTTTCATTTTCAGTGTTCTCAGATTAAGCGACATAGAAGAAAGCGGAGTTTTAAGGTCATGAACCATTTTCTGCATCACTTTTGACCATAATTGCAAGCGCTGATCCCGAGTTGTCGAGTTTATTTCCATCTGCCAGGCCACAATCAGTTTTGATCTGAACAAAGCAACCGGAATTAATGAAACGGAACAGGAAGCTAAATCAGGAAAATCGTGTAAAATCGAAAGTGTTTTTTGTTCATTTTGTTTAACTAAACTGGCTACCCAGTTTTTATTATCGGGTTTTTCTAGAAATCTTTGAACGCCTGTCCAGTACGGTTGCTGATTATACCAATAGAGTAGTTTCCCTTCTGAAGAAAATATTCCGATTAGCCCGGGTTTGTACGTTCTGAAATCCTGTGAAATCTGAAGCGTAATCCGGCGGGAAATCAGGTAAGAAAACAGATTATATATAAACCAGCAGACAAGAAAACCAGCCAGAAGCGGAAAAAGAAAAGTAGGATAATACCACGGGTTGGGAAGATAGGATAGTTCGTATTGGAAATTGACTGTTCGGAAATATAGAGTTGATTTTTTGAAACCATTTAATTTTAGATATGCATATTTCCCAAGCATTTGTGTAAGAACGTCATCTGTTTCGAATGTGTAACTATCCTTTAAATCACTGCTCAGGATTCCATAACTAGCAACATTTCTAGTATGGAAAAGAAATTCATTTTTACCATCCAAATCCAAATCAGTTTCAAAAGAAATTTCAGGGTTTACCAAATCTGCATGGTCAATGGTTTTTTTTACGACAAGGTTATAATCAAAAATTCTGATGTTTCCATCACTCCCTAAAACCCATAACCCGATTGGCTTCTTTTCCTCCGGGTAAAGTCCGGATGATAAAACCCTGGAATTTTCAAGAATCAGTTCTTTTTGCGGCGAAAGATTTTTATCAAGAACCTGAATCAGCCCGCTGGATTTTTTAGCATTGTAAGTACTGACAGTAATAAAAAATAAGTTATTTGAGAAAATGTGGAACCGGCTATCTGAAAAAACACCAGGATATTCTTTTTTTAGCAAGATTTTGGAGAGGTCACCGGAAAAAATGATTGCCCATGTCGATGCATCAGAAAAAGGATTTATTCTTTCCCCATCATTTGAAGGTGAATGTGTTTGAAAAAGAATACATTCATTTTTGCCGTCGTTGTTGATATCCCGGAAACCGAAATTTTTGGTCGCAAACCCCATTGGTTTAGAAATAAAAAGCTGAACCTCATTTTTTAGGTCAAGAACAACAAATTTTCTTGGTTGAATTCCAAATCCGGTTTGAATATATAAAACGAGATCAAAGTCCTGATCATCGTTATAGGTTATAAAATTATAGTTGAAATAAACATCAGGATGATTACCCTTTTTAACAAATTCATTATCCCCGACGTAAAGACAAAAAAGTCTTTTCTTTAAAATGGTTGGTTCTTTAAGTGGATCCAGAACCCATAGAAAAAGAGAATCATTTTCAATTGAAAACAGGTATAATTCATCTTCCTGATTTCGGTCGAAATCAAAAGCAAATGCTCTGCTTCTGTACAAAACAAAGGGAAGATTCAACTGATTGACAGTATGGTAATCATGAGAAAGAACCATTACCTGAGTACGGCTCGGCTTTACCCATCCATTTGAATCTTGTTCAGAAATAACCTGTGTTCCCAGAATTTCAGACTTCCCATCATGATCAAAATCATGAACAAGGGTTGAATATTCGGGTACAGCAGATCTGGATTCAATATAGAGTCTCATTGGCTTTGAATAGTCCAAAACAAACCAAGCAGATATTACTATGATAATGAGAGTAATAATTAGAAGGAAAATTTTCAGAGTTCTTGATAACATGGGTAAGTCAACCTGCATTTTTACCAAAAATACCTGCAACATTCATACCCGGACCGATTTCCAGAATAATAGTCATGTTCCAGAGATTCTGGTTTATCATCGGAAACATGCGCCGTGGCAGTATGTTGACAAATGTAAACAAAAAACATTCAAAATGAGAGAAATTTTATGGTTTTTGACATTGGTATGGGATTTGAATAATCCCATGCCCGTCAACCTAAAATATAGGTTGTTTTCACAACAAAAATGATAAGTTTTGTTGTACACAACGATAAAATAAAGGGAAAAACAATGCGTAAGCTTTTTGGAATTCTAACCTTTCTGCCACTATTTGTTATTTTTTATTCTTGCTCCGATAATGATGTAAATTCGTCCAATGAAGCACCGGAAGTCGGGAAGGTGTCCTTGGCGATTTCTTTATCAGAAGTATTAGATAAAACAGGATTAAATGTTGATAGTGTCATTGTTCTATTCAGTGGCCCACAAGCTGCAAGATTGAGTCTTACTATTTCGGCTGACGGTTTATCTGCCTCTGGTGAAAAATTAAACCTTTCTGTTGGAACGTATCAAATTTTGGTAAATATTTATGCAGGTGGTGCAATTGTTGCTTCCGGCACTGGCCAGGGTACTGTTGAATCAGGAAAACAGACCATTGTTGAATTAACGCTTCAATTTTTACCGGGATCAATTAAAATAATTGTTAGATGGAACACGGATGCTGAACTTCTTTTTATTGGTAAAATTGGAGGTTCCACTAATTGGGAACTCTGGAAAATGAACGCATCAAATGGAAGCGGAAAAACAAAACTACTTTCATTTACTGAATCGTATGTTGGAGGTCTATCAATTTCACCTGATAAGAAAAGGATCGCCTTCTTTGCAGGACCTGACGCTGCATATAATATTTTTATCGCAAATATTGATGGGTCCAATAAAATTAAAATTACTTCCCAAACTGCTCAGTTTCTTTACTACTATCTTCCAAAATGGATTAATAATTCAACCCTGCATGTTTCAATTGCCAGAAATGGGGATGAAGGAAAAAGAGATGTAATAAAAATGAATGATGACGGAAGTGATATTGTTTACTTAACACAAACAACCACAAGAAGTATTGGGCCATTATCTTTATCTGGTGATGGTAGCAAAGTTGTATTTAGTGAAGGAAATCCTTATGCCAGCGCAACTACAGAGATTTATATTGCAGATTATCCTTCTTTCTCGAATAAAACACTATTAACTAATCCTTTTAACCCCGGTAGTGAGGATGTCCATGGTTGGTTCGGAGATAAAATTTATTTACACGGTAGTAATGGGACACAAACCAGGATATTACGAATAAATGCTGACGGAACCGGGTTGGAATATTTTACCCCAGCTGGAACAACTGACGAATACAATCCAAAACTATCAGATGATGGCCAGCGGATCACTTATATATCCCAAAGTGCAAATGTTCAAAATATATATTTAATGAATAATGACGGTACTGGAAAGATTGCATTGACCAACAATTCAAGCACGGCCGATATTATAACTGGTGTGGATTGGAAATAAATAGTAGTTATCAACAATGGGATAAATTTTAAAATCTATCCCATTGTTGATAACGATAATCCCGTAATAATACTTGGGTAACGGCACATCTAAAAACCTCTTTATTTGCCTTATAATGGTTCCCCAATCAAGTTTCCAAGTATCACCGGATCCGCGGTTCGTAAACGAACCTTCGAGAGGATGACGGTTGTTGAGGTTTTTAGATGTGCCGTTCAAATTTCATCCCTTAATTGCAGTAAAAATTACCAAGAAGATTAATTCCTATTAAAATTTAAATTGCACAATTATATTAATAGATTTTTTTCAAAGGAAGTGATGATATTACTCCGGCGGATAAATACAATTTATGCTGCATAGCGAATTCTGTGGTGCATAAAGAAGTTCTTAACGACTGAAGGTGATTTTTGCAACCCAATCATGTGAGACCTCATCTTCTTTATCAACTG
>JAFLBE010000006.1 GCA_017303995.1 Bacteroidota bacterium
AATTACCGTTTCTCCAACCGGACTTCCCGGAATATCTAAATCACGAGCTTTGAGGACAAACCGGTTTACTCCTTTTTTTAATGGAACGGTCAGTTCGGTTCCTTTTCCAAGTTCGGATGTGCCGTTGCTCCATCTGATTTCGGTGGTTTTTAAATCACTCCGGTTCAAGGCCGGTGCCGAAAGAGAAATGCTGGGGTTGCCCGGATTCCAAATAATGGTTACTGCCGGGTGAGTTTTCACAAACCGGATAGGTTCGAACACAACGATTTGGAATGGCCAGGTTTTGAGGACTTCCTGTTTGGGTTTCCATCCCAGCTGAACCGTTGAAGTTCCGGTAGAACGAAGTTCAAAGGATGACACAGGTCGTCCACCATCCAGTAAATAAACATCCTTTGGCAACCGGAGCGAAGAGGCCAGAATCACGGTTCCGGTAATCACTCTTGCCGGGAATGGATTTAAAACTTCGGGGGCAGGAATTCCGGTTATCCGAACCGACCACGATTGTCTGGAGTTTTTAAAACCTCGGCCATCATCCTGAGTTAATGTGAGAATTTCATTTCCTTCTTTTACCATCCACATTCCGGTAAAGGGTGCTGATCCTGCCGTCCAGGTTGAGGTGAGATTATCACCATCGACATCTTTGGTTGTGGCCGGCGTTAAACTCAAAAGTTCGCCTGCATAAACCACAACGGGAACTGTGAAATTGGGAACCGGACTTTGATTGACCAGAACGGTTTTGGTTTTGGTTGTCCGTTTGGAAGATGTGGGTGAATCATCACGAACCGTTAACGAAACGGCAAGTTTTCCCGGCTGATTCACCGGAATGCTGACTTTCGGTTCTTTGCCGATTGATTTTCCGTTGACAACCCAGTCAAATTCTGCTACTACACCATCTGCATCTGAAGAACCGCTGGCATCCAGATCCAGATAACTTCCGAACGTCACTGAATCGGGAACCGACCAGGCAATTTCCGGTGCAGCGTTGACTCTGATTTTCTTTTCCAGAAAAGCCATGTTGCAATCGGTTTTGCTTTCTGTTTTAATGACCAGCCGGATCGTGTAAAAACCGGGTTTTTCAAAAGCATAAGTTACTTTTTCACCCTTGAGATTGACTGATTTATCCTGATCGGTGATCACCCATTCTGCATTTGCAATTGCATCCTGAGGAGAAGAAAGTCCGGCGTCAAAAACTACCGTTTCGCCCACTGAAACCCATGGTTCAAAGGTGAATTCGGCTTTTGGACCTTCGATTACGGTCACTCTTGCCGATGTTTGGCTGACGTTTGAACAGTTTCCGGTTGGTGTTCCCACAACGGTCAGGCTCAGATTGAAAACGCCTTTTTCCTTGTAGATGTAATTCACAATCTGCCCCAGATCACGGTCACCGTTTCCAAAGTCCCAGGTGTAGGCACCAATGGGTCCGTTCGGATCCGTCGACAATCCGCCATCCAGTTTCAGAAGCGTTCCCACACAAATCGTGGTGTCAGAGAACGCCAGTTTTGCAACCGGAGACCCTTTGATTATAACAGGAATCGTTGCAACCGTAGGCTGTTCAGAAAATCCGTCACTTAAACTCAGTTTCACCTGATAAAATCCCGGAGAGAAATAAACCTTGGCCGGATTCGTCTCAGTTGATTTCGTTCCGTCAGCAAAATCCCATTCGGTTGTGAGTCCGTCACCATCCGGATCAAAAGAAGCAGATCCATTAAACAAAATCGTCTGTCCGGTACAGGCAATGATTAAAGTATCGACTTTGGCCTGAGGCGGCCGATTGACTTTAATTTCAATTTTCTGGGTAGTGATGCTGTTGGGTAAATTGTTGTTATCGCGTGCAACCAGGCTCACAAGATGAAGTCCGCCGCTGGGTGCCTGCCAGGTAAAGGCAGCTTCCGACCGTTTTTCGCCGCCGGGAAGAATCCATTCCAATTGAACCGGATCCCCATCAGGATCGTAAGACCCGGAAGCATCGAGACGAACGGAACGTGAATTCTGGCGGATTGCCGGTTGAGTGACGATGATCGGTGTTGTGTTAATCAGGAAGTAATACGTCTCAGATGTTTTTCCGTTTGAAAAGGAAGTTCCGTCTGAAACGGTCATCACAACCGATTGCTGACCTGAAGATGCAAATGATTTCGTCACTTTCATTCCGGTCAGAACCGAACCGTCGCCAAATTGCCACGAAGCCGTTTTAACCGAACCGTCCGGATCTAAACTTGGTGAGGCATCGAAAGTAACCGTTTGTCCGGGAGCCGTTGCAAATGGGGAAATGATCGATTTTGGAACCGGCGGATAGTTCACGGCCACGGTTTTTGATAAGGTATTCACCGAAACATCAAATCCGGAATCATCAGTAACCGTGAGGGAAATGGTGTAAACGCCGGGTTCATCCGGGGTGAATTCGGTTTTGGCATTCCGGTTTAGGACGGAACCGTTCACTTTCCATTCATATTTTGAAACGGATCCATCCGGATCTGAACTTTCAGTACCATCCAGGGAAACGGCAGAACCGGGCTCCGTTTTTTCAATCAGGTCAAACCGGGCAACCGGGAATTTAACAATGATCAGATCGTGGGTGACCGACTGGATGCTGTTGGGCTGATTTTGTCCGTCATCCACAGAAAGCGTAATCGTGTATTTTCCGGTTTTTTCATACCGGTGATCCGTTTCAATCCCTTCAGCCGTACTTCCGTCACCAAAATTCCATTTGTATTTCACGATCGACTGATCGGCATCAGAACTTCTTTTTGCAGAAAATTCCTGATACGATTCCGGTGAAACGTCTTCGGCAGTAATAACCGGTTGAGGCGGATAGTTGATGTGGATTTTCCGTGTGATTTCCTGAACCGAGTTTTCTACATTTTCCTGATCATCAACCTGAAGGGTGAGCGAATAATCTCCCGGACTTTTAAACTGAATGGTATTCATGGGTCCGGAAAGCCGTCTGCCGTCGGAAATGAGCCAGGTATAAACCAGATCACGGGAATCTGCATCAGTCGTCAAAGCTCCGTTGAGTGAAAGTGAAACACCGGGAGCCGACTGAACCGGAAGGGTAAAACGGGGTTCAGGTTCTGCATTTGACCGGTAAGTAGCTGACGTCTGATAAACGGAATTGGGCGTACCCTGATTATCATTGACCGATAAATTAACGGTATAGGTTCCGGGTTTTTCATGAAGAATGCTGACCGTTTCACTGTTGGCAGAACCGGTTACACCTGGACCTGACCAGGAAAATGAAAGTTTATCAGCATCGCCATCAGCAGTTTTGATCGTTTTAAACTGGTTTTGGGTTCCGGTTGCCAGAACGGCGGGGAAACTGATTTCAGTAAAAGGTTGTGCATTGACGGTCACGGTAACTTCTCTGGAATCGGTGGCACAACCCGGTTTATCAGACTGATCGGTGACAATCAGTTTAACGGTGTAAGTTCCGGGGAAAGTACTCGAAAAAGGAAATGGTGTGCCTGATCCCGCTGTGGCACCATTAACCAGCCACTGAAACGTGAGCGGATCGCCATCAGGATCGGTTGACTGTCCGGCACTGAGAAGTAAAACTTCGCCGGTTCCGATTCTTTTTGAAGGTGCTGAAAGTTGTGCAACCGGTGAGGCATTGACGTTGATTTCAGTTTTGGCTGTCCAATAGGCCGGAATGAGAATGGCTTCCGTTTCAATTAAAACTGAAATTTGTTTTTTGCCCGGATTTCCGAAATCAACTTCAACGGGGTTTCCTGATTCCTGCTGTCCGTCCATCGTCCAGTGAATCGTGCCGGGATTGGTAACTGGCTTGCCACGGTTCATCAGGGTAAGTCTGAACCGGGTACAATCCCCGATATAATCCGCCTTGATGGTGTAAACCGGCTGAACCGGAATGGTTACAACCGTGGCCGGTAACCCGAAAACAACTGGAGAGGATGCCCCTGTAATGGTGAGGTTGTTTACTTTGAGTTTGGTGTTTTTTACAACCACTCCCCATTGATTTCGCCTGCCATTTAATGTTGGATCCCAGGACGAAGCAGGATCAGAAAGTGATAAGTTTTTTCCAGTTCCGTCTTTGATTGAGACAGGGGAATCTTCTTCACCGGCAATTGTAAGTGGAACCGGATCAGAATTAAGTTTTTGATCGGGAAGAAACTGAACTTCCTGATTGTCACGGATACCGGAAATCCCGATACTCAGATTAACCGCCAAAGTTTGCCAGCCAGATCCGTTTCCTGCCAGACGGAGGTTATAGGAGTTGACGTCATTTCCATCACCGGCGCGGACACGCAAAATCCAACCGTTTCCGCCGGAAGTCAGTGGTTTTGAAAAGGTCAGCCACCGGTTGAGATATTCGGGCTCTGTTGAAAAAGACTGGCTCCCGGTGATCTGTGGGTTTCCGGAAAGTGGCTGAAGTCCGGATTCTGTAATCCGGTAAACCTGATCAAAGGCAATCAGTTCAAATGTTGTTTTGGTGTCTGCCGGACCTGAAAGAATATCCATCGGTCCGCCAAGAGCAGCATCGAAGATTTCTACGGAAGTTTGTGCGGCCCCTGCACCCGGACGAAACCAGAAGTCAGTGAAGGGAAGTGTTTCCCCGGCAGAAACCGGACCCGTTGTACCTTTTGACATGTAAAAAACAGAAGATTGGGCAAATACTGATCCGCCAAAAACTGAATATAAAACTGAAAACAGAATGAAACTCCGGTAAAAAAGTCGTTTCATCACTTACCTCACACTGTAAATTATCTGGTGGATGAGTTCGTCGGAAGTGGTCAAGGTAAACCTGATCGAGACAGGTTCTTTGCTTTCCGGAACAAATCGGATTGCCCAGTCGCCATCGGGACTGGTTTGAACGGATTGAATCTGACTGCCCTGAGTCAGGGTGACCTTTATATTTGGATAAGCCTTACCGGATGCAGTAACCGTAGTTGAACCGATAGTGAGCACCCGATCCTTAACCGGAATATTCCAGTTAATTGCCGACATTTTTGTTGTATCCATCCGGGTAACCGTGAGTTTTCTTTCCCTGCTGTTTCCGGCACGGTCAGTCACTTTCAACCGGAAATAAAAATTCTGATCCCTGAGAACACCTGAAAGTGAAAAGGAACCATCAGCTTTGATTTCAACCGGTTTTTCATTTGAAATCAGTGTAGCAAAGGCTTCGGTTTGTCCGGTTAACTGATAGTCACTTCCGGGAATGTAAACCTGATCACTGGTGACGCCGTTGAGGAAAATCGCCGGCGGAATTTTATCATCATTCCGGATCACCCGATAAGTCGGACTGTCACCACCCCGGATATCCTGACTGTCAAAAGCTTGAACCCTTACAAAAACAGGTTCATCCAGTGGCAGATCAGACTGAAGTGAAGTTGAATTGACCCGCTGTTTGGAAAAAACGGTTTTAAAATCGGAGTCTTTTGCCAGTTCAACCTGATAGGATTTGCTGTTTTTAACAGGCGTCCATTTGAACACAATTGAACTTTGGAAAATGATGGAATCCTGCCGGGGCCAGAACATTTTCGGACTTGGAAGCAGGTCAACCGGAAGCTGAGGTGCTTTACCTTCAACCACTACCGTTCCCTGATTTTTCTTCAGGGTCACCGAAACATTTGAGGCGGTCAGTTTTGCTTCACCGTCATAATTTGACATCTGAATTTTCTTGTCGGCGCTTTTGTTTGCCCAGAATTTACTGGTTTGCAGATCTGATTTCGTAGTTCCCAGATTCAGATTAAAGCTCCGGTTTTGTTTTGAATTTTCTGCAATTTTGGCGAGCAGACTTCCGTTAACCAGCGTGACTTCAGTTTTGACCTGCTGATTCAGTCTGTCAATCCGGGCAGCTTTGACGGTTGCAATGGTAAGTTCTTCGACAACCACTTCAGAGCCGTCCTTAAACTCAAGCGTGGCCTGACTTTCCTTCAGGGTTTTGATTCCGTCGTTTTCTTCAAAAAAGTTTCCGGTAACGGCATCATTCCAGCTGCCGAGAAGTCCTTTTCGCTGAAAAACCGATCCAATTCTTTCTTCCAAACGGGCGGATACCGACTGAACCCGGTTTTGATCAAGGGCTTCACGGGTTTGTTTCAGGGCTGATTGGACCTGATCAGCTAACTTCAAACAATCGGCAAGGTTGCCGTTTCCGATAGCCTGGTCGTATGCATCGAGTGACTGATTCAGTGCCGTCAGTTCCTTTTCAGCAAAAAGTTTTGCGCCATTTCTGATGAGACCGCTTCTGCTTTCTTTGGCAGAAAGTACCGCTGCATGACTCAGTTTAAATCTTTTGAACAGGTCAGTTTTCGAACCTTTTGCCAGGAAGCTGTTTGTCAGTGCATCATAATCGGCCTGCTGGTATAAAACCGGCCAGGCTGCTGAGTCGCCCAAAATCTGAAAACTTTTTTTATTAAGTTCACCGGCAGGAAACCGAACATCCTGCTGAGCCTGAACCGGCAAAGCAAGACAAAGCAAAAGCAAATAAAGTCCTGTTTTGATGTCAGTTTTCAAACGTTTTTTCCTGACGGGTGGGAAGGGTGATGGTAAAACGGCAACCGATTTCTTTTGATGATTCAAGGGTAATATTTCCGTTATGCCGTGAGATAATTTCTTTAACATAAGCGAGCCCAAGTCCGGTTCCAACCTGCTTATATGCTTTTTCGTTGGATTTAACTCTGAAAAATTTGGTAAATAACCGGCTTTGTTCCGAAGCGGGAATCCCATAACCATGATCGGTAATGCTGAAGGTGACTGCATTTGGCTGAGCAATCAGCTTAATGTCGATTGTTCGTCCCGGATCACCGTATTTGATGGCATTCGAAAGTAAATTCTGAACAGCTTCACTCATCAGTTCGGGTGAGGCTTCAACAAAAGGAATCTCATTCCCAACTGAAAGATTAACCTTGAGTTCTTTTTCTTCCAATTGCGGGATGAAGTTCATGACCAGATCTTCAACCGTTGCTTTCAGATTGACCTGGCTGAACTGGATATCAATTTTACCCGATTCAAGACGCTGAACATCCAGAAAACGGTTAATCAGCGCACTGAGTTTTTCACCGCTTTTTCTGATAATATCAATGTACTTGGTTCGCTCTTCATCCAGCCCGCCATCATCCAGCATGATATCAGAAAATCCGATAATCGAGGTAATCGGATTCCGGAGCTCGTGAACCATGATGTTCATCATATCTTTTTTCAGCTCTTCCAGAGCACGGTCTTCGGTCAGGTCATGAAGGATAAGAAGCGACCCGAGCATTTTATCTGATATTTTTTCACGGATCTGAACAAATTGATACCGGCAGATCAGATCACGGGTGGTTTCTCCGGTTGCCAGTTTGCTTTCACCCTGCTGAACCGAAATGTTATATTCAAGATCAGAATGATCGACATGAACCGGTTGCTTGACATGATTCACTGAAAGCAGATTCACCATTTCGGCCATCGAATAAGACGGTTTCAGCAAATTATGGTGGCTGAGCAGATCCTGCATTTTCTGATTAAGAAAGTGGAATTCGCCGGTTTCATTTGCAATGGCAAGAAAATCATCAATGTAATTGATCATGAACTGATTCCGGCTTTCTGCAAGAATCAATTTCTGCGTTTTCATCCGGTCATACTCGTCCAGAATTGTCCGCATGGATTCCAATGCTGAAGCAATGGGTTTCAGTTCCGCAAATTTTACATCTGCAATGGGTGCCGAAAATTTTAATTTCTGGATGGGTTCAATACTGGCTACCAGTTCTCTGACGGGTTTGGTAATGGCAACGAAGTAAAACTGAAAACCGGCAAAAAACACTGCCGATAAAAGAATCAGTAAACCAAGAACAAGCAAGAATAACCGGTCAACAGGTGCCGTGATATCATGCTCTGCAACACCGATTGCAAGTCCGAACGGGAAGGTCTGAAACTGACCGGTAAGCAGGAAAATTTTCCCGGAATCCGATTCTTCCGTCTGAATTTGGGTTCCGGCACCTGAATTAAATGTCCGCAGTGACGCCTGCTTATGCGTCGAATAAATAACCGAGGTTGGATCTGAAAACGAAAGAGAATAGGGGATTCCCAGATTGTAAGACTTGAGTTGACCGATGATATACGAAGCATCAAAACAGGTGTAAACAACGACTCTGATTTCATTGACGGTCGTGTATTCACGAATCACGAAAAGAAACAAATCCTGATCAGGTTTACTCCAGCAATAGGCTAATCCTGAGTCAGATTCCGTAAAGGTAAGAGCCGTAAATTCAGGAATCGGCCCGGTGTAATCATTGTTTTTTGAGGAAAGCGCATCAGGTTCACCTGGAGCAATTACTTCCTGCGTAATCAGTGTTTTATTCAGATTCACAGAAAAAATAAAGGCGCTCCGGTATGCTTCCGGACCTGAACCCAACCAATCCTTTAACTGGAAAGCAGTTTTTCGGGCATCTTCAAAAAAACGATCATTCTGATCAAGAAAATAACCGTGGAATTGATTGACAACCGTCATTCTTTCTTCAATAATGGCATTGGCAACCATTGGTCTGATTCCAAACCAGAATCCGGCAATAATCAGTGCCAGCATCAACCCTGCACCCAGAAAAACCCGTGAACGAAGTGTCATAATTCTCATTAAAATGGTAAAGTCTCAAAATACAACCAAAATGGCATTTTTGCACGGGGAATTACAAAATGCTTAACCACAGAGGACGCAGAGTTAGTCACAGAGTTTTGTTGAGTGAAGGCTTTTGTTTTTGAAGGAAAAAATCCAAATCACTTATTTTGAAGAATTTTGTTTTCCTCTGTGAAAAACTCTTGTCCCCCTCTGTGGTTAGCGTATTTCCTGAAATTCAATGCAAAATGCTTAACCACAGAGTAAACAGAGTTAGTCACAGAGTTTTGTTGAGTAAAGACCTTTTTTTTGAAGGATAAAATACAAACGAATTATTAACCGAAGAATTTTATTTTCCTCTGTGTTTAACTCTTGTTCCCCTCTGTGGTTAGCGTATTTCCTGAAATTCAAAACAAAATGCTTAACCACATAGTAAACAGAGTTAGTCACAGAGTTTACTTAAGTAAAGACTTTTTATATTTTTGTTCATTCCCGATAAAATTCAAATCAATTCGTCAGAAAAATGTTAATCAATCAATTGACTGAACAAATTTTGCATTGTGCATTTAAAGTTCATGCAGAACTTGGCCCCGGACTTTTGGAAAATGCTTACGAAGAATGTTTGTTTTATGAATTAAGACAATCCGGGTTAAACGTTGAAAAACAAAAAGTATTGCCATTGGTTTATCACGACGTTAAATTGGAATCAGGGTACCGAATTGATTTATTGGTCGAAAATCGGGTCATTGTAGAAATAAAAGCTGTGGAGGCTTTAAATGATGTACATACTGCTCAGGTTCTGACCTATTTGAAATTATCAAAATGTAAAATCGGCTTACTCCTGAATTTCAATGTAACCTCACTCAAATTTGGAATAAAAAGGCTAATTTATTAATCCTGGTGATTTTTATAACAAGTCCATTCCCACCGAAATTATTAACCAAAGAATTTTGTTTTCCTCTGTGAAAAACTCCTGTCCCCCTTTGTGGTTAGCGTATTTCCTGAAATTCAATGCAAAATGCTTAACCACAGAGGACGCAGAGGTAGGCACTGAGTTTTGTTGAGTAAAGACCTTTTGTTATTGATGGATAAAATTCAAATCAATTAGTTTGGAATATTGTATTGAATCAACTTCCCAGAACTGTTTTCCTCTGTGATTAACTCTTGTCCCCCTCTGTGGTTAAAGCATTTCCTGAATTCCACCAATAGCATCTGATTTCCCCATTCCCTACCTTTGTTTTCAAATGAACAGCCAAAACACTCGACCTTTTCTTCTCACCCAATACAAAGCTGGTAGTTTTCCCCCAGACTGGGATTCCTGGGTTTTATCCCAATCAACAGGAACCTGGTTTCAAACCCTTTCTGCCTTCCGGGCAGTCTGGAATCAGGATCCCCGCTTGCTCGAAATTACCGATTCTGCCACTGGTCAGCGTCTGGCAGGATTCGCTTTTTTCCCTGCAAAAAAAGCCGGACTTTCCTATCCGAAAAGACACGCTCTTTTGTATTTTTCTGCTCCGGTTTTTGCAGATGGTATTGATCAAAAAATTCCTGAATTGATGGACTTTTTATTTTCCGACGGAAATTTTTCTTTTGCACTGTTCAATCTTGCCTTTCAGAATGAGGGTTACCCAAAACTCAAATTTAAAACCAGTTCGCAAACCGGACTTTGGCTTGATCTCCTTCCTGATGAGTTTGCTCAGATAAAACAAACCTCCGAACTGGTTCGCAGGAATTTAAAAAAACAGGTTTCGGGTCATTTTGAGTGGATTGCTCCGGATAAACTTTCACTTTCAGAACTTGAATTGCTTGAAAAAACTTACCTTCATCACGGAGTAAAAAGTCCGGTTTCAGCCAAAGAATTGCACCAGGTTTTATCCAGAGTTTCTCCCAATGAAATATTGGCAATCCGGTATCAGACGGATGGAAAAACCACTGGCTGGAGGTTATGGATTTATGATCGGAGGGGTTGGTTGACTGACTGGCTTTCTGCCGTTGACCGGGATTCGGGAAAAGAGCCGGTTGGATATCACCTGGTCTGGGAATCAGTGAAAAAAGCCCGGGAATTGGGTTGTACCGGACTCGATTTTGGCGGTGGAAACACACCGGGGATCGCCGATTTCAAAGAAAAGTTCGGTTGCAGGAAACGCCAGGGTTTATTTATTCGTTATTCCCGTAATACGGTAGTTTCGGTTTTACTTTCAGTCAATGACTGGTTACTGCAAAGAAAAAGGAAATCAGGTCTATGAAAGAAAACTTCCATCCCCGAAAGTGTCGGGGTCTTCGTTTCACTACGATTTCTAACTTCTAACTTCTAACTTCTAACTTCTAACTTCATTTACCATTAACCATTAAGAATTAATCCCTTGCTCCACGCCCAACATTACCTCACTTACGTCCGCCGGGAATTTACGGAATATCTCTTTTACACGGTGCTTTGGGTTTCCGCCTGTCTCGTCATTTTTAAACTTTTTCCACCGGAAAAGGCAGCAGCTTTTACCGGACTTCTTTTTTCAACTTTTATTCTGATTCTATCACTCAAAGCGCTTTACCGACGAATCTTTTTCGTTCATCACACGCCACTTTCAGAATATAAAATTCCGGAATTAATTACCCAAACTCTTCTTTTTTCCTTTCTGATTGCTTTGATGGTTTTTTTGCTTTTCATTGGTCTTGCCGGATTGCTCCACTGGACAGGAAACACCATGATTCCTGCTTCAGTTGTAGCCTATTTTGGTGCTTTTTCCGCAATTCTGATTCCTACTCTTTTGTTTGAAATTGCCTATTCCCATGTCAATAAATCCAAAATTGCTTCAGTTTTACGGATTTCTACCTGGTTGATGTTCATTTCAGCTTTCGTCTTCCCGCTGATTTTTCATCCGGATCTCCTGCTGATCGTTCGTCTGCTTTTGGTTTCGGTACTGATCCGGTTTGTTCTTTTTATCATTTTACTCATTGATTGTCAGCTTTTGGATGTCATGATGACATCAGGAAATAAACTTTCACGTATTCTTGGTGCTTATTTTTCCTTTTACCGTTCTGACTGGTTGCAATGGATGTTTTTCATTCTGATTTTCTGGGTTGCCTGGTTTAATCTTCGCATGGAATACCGCATTGTCTGGACGCTGGGAAGTTTTCTGTTTCTCGTCGTGCTAACAGCTATCAGCCAAGCTTTGGCGCTATGGAGTCTGATTTTTAAAAATTTTATCCGTCTCTATCTGCCTGATCAATACATATTATACGCCCGCCACGTCAATGTCTGGCATATTATGGCCTTCTTTTCCTTTGTTCCGTTTTTACTTTTAATTCTGACTCCGCTGGTCGAGTTTGAACTTCCTTCTATTCCATCTGATTTTAACTGGATGTTTTTGGTCGTGTCGATGTCGTTTCTTTCGATCGGAAGTTACTTTCTCACCAATCCGATGGCTGAACTGATGATAATGCTGGAACGGCAAAAGGAATTGAACTGGTTTACCCTGTCTTCCATGGGTGGATTCGCGCTTGCATCGATTTTATTTTTTGCGATGAACGGTCCCTGGGGATTTTTCTTTGCCACTCTTTTCGCCGGATTTTTCTATTGGGTTGGCGTGAACGTGATGATTCAGCAGCTCATGAGCTGTGATTATCATTATCTGTTCCCGACCAAAAAACTGAACAGGATTTTATTTTCCTCCGGTATGGCGCTGGCGGCCGGACTTGCAGTTTCGTTTAGTCCGTTCTCATTCATGAATAAATTGGGGTGGATTTTCACTGCCTACTTTGTCACTTATCTGATTCTGATTGCCTATTTTGGCGTTTTGAAATCAGATAAACAATCGGGATTCATAAACTGGACCCGCAGAATCGGAAATTTTCACTGATATGTCTGAACTAACCCCAATCTGGCCTGCAGATCCAGAGTTTTTAGAAAAAGCAGCGTCCATTCTGAAAAATGGCGGAATTGGTGCAATGCCCACGGAAACGGTTTATGGTCTTGCCGGTGATGCGTTCAATACTTTTGCCATCAGCCGGATTTTCGAAGCCAAGAACCGGCCAACTTTCAACCCACTGATCGTCCATATTTCTGATCCGGCCGATCTCGAAAAACTGACTTCATTTCCACTTTCGAAACTTCAAAAATTGATTGAGGCGTTCTGGCCGGGTCCATTGACATTGGTGCTTCCGAAACTGGAATCCGTTCCAGATTTAACAACCGGCGGTCGGCCTTCTGTTGCAGTCAGACTTCCTGCTCACCTGGTTGCCCGTGATTTAATCAGGCTTAGTGGCGGATTTCTGGCAGCTCCGTCTGCAAATCCGTTCAACTATATTTCACCCACAACTGCAGAACATGTTCAGTCTCAGCTCTCCGGAAAAATTGATTTTATTCTGGATGGCGGATCGTGTAAAGTCGGCGTGGAATCAACGGTAATTTCTCTGACTGAAGACCGGCCGGTTCTGCTCCGTCATGGCGGACTTTCTTTCGAGGACTTAAAAACCGTTCTCCCTGATCTGCATGAAAGAACTGAACTTCATGGTGGTCATGGACCCGATTCACCCGGACAGCTCGCTGTTCATTACAGCCCTGGAACTCCCATGAAATTGTGGAAAGGTGAACCTCTATCCGGTAAAAAAACAGGATTAATTTCCTGGAATTTTATCCCTGAAGATGCAGACGTTACAGTTTTACGGTTGAGTGAAAAAGGGGATTTACGGGAAGCTGCGTCTCGGATTTTTGAATTTCTGCATATTCTGGATAAACTGAATCTCGATATGATTTACGCAGAATCAGTTCCCGAAATGGGTCTTGGAAAAGCCATCAATGACCGGTTAAGAAAAGCCGCCGGGAAAGGGTAAAAAGATTTCTGTTGGTCCCTGCTATTGAATTTCTTAGCGTCTTCGTGCCTTAGCGTTCTCCCCGCATTTTACCGGTGAACCACGAACGCTTTTCCTTCAAATGGAATCGTTTCAAGCGGAGTGTCAAAGATTCCCGATAAAAAGTCAGCATCCCAAGATTCTTGCCCCGACTCTGGTTTCACCAGTTTTCCCTTCCTCAAAAAGAAAAACTCATCACCAAAACGAAATGCCAGATTGGGATCGTGCAAAACGGCAATCATAGTAAACTGATCTTTTGACAGCGATTTTAGGGTAGAAAGTAACGCCGACTGGTAATATAAATCGAGGTGACTGGTTGGTTCATCGAGGAAAATAACAGCCGGTTGCTGGGCAAGAATCCGGGTCGCCATGACAAGTTGCTGTTCTCCGCCCGAGAGCTGAGTGTAAGGTTTATCGGCAAGATGGAAAATTCCGGTTTGATGAAGGGCAGCTTCAGATATTTCATGATCTTTTTCTGTCGGAAGGAATCCTGAGCGACCGGCTCTCCCGGTAAGGATCACATCACGGACTGAAAATGGAAAAACGGCACGGTGAAACTGAGGCAGAAATCCGATGTGTCCGGCACGTTCTGATCCGGAAAGATCATCCGGATTTTTCCCGTGAACCAAAGCAGTTCCCGAAGACGGTTTCAGCAAACCCGCCATGACTCTGAGTAAAGTCGATTTTCCTGATCCATTCCGGCCAAGAATGACTGAAAACTGATTTTCTGGAATGTCGACTGATAAATCCGTCCAAACGGGCTGATTACCGTAGGAGAACGAACAATTTTGAAGGGAAACCGCAGACTGAGTCACATCCACCCCGACGATTTTTTTTTCATCAGCCAGAGAAAAACAGGTGCACCCAGAAACATGGTAAAAACCCCGATTGGAATTTCAAACTGAAATAAACTTCTCGAAGCCGTGTCGATAATCAGCAGAAACGATCCGCCCAGAGCAAAATTGGCCGGAAGGCTTTTCCGGTTATCGGGTCCGACCAGCATTCTCACCAAATGAGGAACGAAAAGTCCGAACATGGCAATAATCCCGGCCGCTGCCACACAAGCCGCCGTAGCCAGTGTCGCCAAAATCAGAATCATCAGCTTCTCACGTTCAGGATTTACACCGACAGCTTTGGCTTCTTCGTTACCCAGAGCCAGAACATTCAGCCTCCATCTGAAAAGAAATAATCCTGAAAGTCCGGCAACAACCGGAATCAGCAGCAGATTTACTTTCGTCCAGGTTGCCTGATGAAGATTGCCCATGGTCCAGTGAATGATTGTCTGAAGGCGGAACGGATCACTTACAAACTGAATGACCGTAAGTAAAGCCGTAAAAATCCCCGAAACCATCATTCCGGAAAGCACCAGATTCACAGAAGAATGTTCAGCTTCCTTCCCGGCAAAATGAATACTCATCCAGACCGCAAGAAACCCAAATCCAAAAGCAGAAACCGGAACGGGAATCCACGAAAAAGCAAGGGCCAGAGCTGCACCAAAAGCGGCACCCGAAGCAATTCCCAGAATAAAAGGATCAACCAATGGATTCCGGAAAACTGCCTGCAAACTGCTTCCTGATACAGCCAGCGTTCCGCCAACCAGAAATGTGAGTAAGATCCGTGAAAGTCTGACGTCGGTGACGATGGTAAGCATCAGGGAAAAATCGGGATCACTTTGAAAGTTTGATGAGGTGAGTGCTGACCAGCAGGAAGAAATAAACTGCGAAACGGGCATGACATCAGACGGACCGACCAGAAGGGAGGCCAGAATCAGGGGAATTGGGATCAGCCAGATCCAGAATCCGGATTTAATCCAGCGGGAGTTGATAGCCTTTTTCTCCATAAAAGTGAACCAGAATCGTCCGTTTCAGTGAATCTGAGAGTGCCAGAGCTACCAGTTCCGGATGAGCCCATTCTGCAACCTGACGAACTGCAAGATGATATTTCAGCGTCCAGAAATCACAATAAAAAGCAGAGGGAAGTTCATGAACTTTGCCTGATTTCACAGCTGTGAGGGTTTTAAGTTCTGGTCTTGCAAGAATATCAGCAGGTGACCGGGCCGGATCAGACCACAGAACGATGACATCCGGATTCCAGCTCAGCAGATTTTCAAGGGAAATAACGGCATGTTCTTCGGGGATGGGAACAGCATTTTGTGCCCCTGAAAGGGCAAACAAACTGTTAACCGTACTGTTGGTTCCCGAGGTTTCAAAAAGTCCCTGATTCCAGGAAAAGTAAACTTTAGGTTTCGATTCGGTTTTTGACAGAATTGTGAAAAGGGAATCGGTGAGCTTTTGTGAAAAAGAAAGAAGAGAATCTGCCCGGGATGACGTTCCGGTCAGTTTTCCTAAATCCGTGATTTCTTTTGAAAGATCATCAAATGAGTTCAGAAAAACGCCGTAAACGGGAATGTTGTGACTTTCGATGGATTCGATTGATTCTTTCTGTTCACTCCAGATAATGACTAAATCCGGTTTGAGTGCCAGAACCGATTCCAGACTGACAAAATCCCAGTTGCCCGGGGAGGGAAGTTTCCTGTCTGCAATCCGGTGATCAAGAATAGAATAATACCGGATCAGCGGTTCCTGAGTCACATTTCTTGAAATCCCGACAACACGATCTCCAGCTTGAAGCATGTAAAGTCCGGAAAGTGCACTTTCGATCAGACAGACAATCCGTTCAGCAGGTTTTTCAAGATGAACCGTTTTTCCCCTGAAATCAGTCACCGTAATTCCGGTTGAATCCGCCGGATTGCGGGTGATTTCGCTGGTTTTCACCGTTTTGCTCATCACACCGATGAGTAATCCGATTCCGGCAAGACCGATAAGAAAAATGGCGATTTTTTTCATTTAATGGCTTTTGTTTTTTATTCCCCTCCTTTTCCAAAGGAGGGGCCAGGGGTGGTTTTAATTTTCTTTTGACTGTAAATAAACCAAACCACCCCGCCTTCGGCACCCCCCGAAAGCGTTCGGGGCAGGCTCTCCTTTAGAAAAGGAGGGGAATATTTCTTTCTGACCACCCCAAAGCTAGTTCGGGATCTTCGCCGCGCTCGACTTATAACTTGTAACTGTTTCCCCAGTCCCCCGTCCTTTGTCCCTTGTCACTGGCATTTTAAAAACTAATTCTCATCCCACCTGTCCACGAAAAACCGGGATCCTGAAATCCCCATGGCATTTCAAACCGGTTATCGGTAAGATTATAAAAGTTGGCAAAGGTCTCAAGACTGAAAAGATCCGATTGGTAAACCGATCCGGTTGCGTTCAAATTCAGCAGTATTCCCTGATCGTAAGATTTTCTGCTGGATTTAGACGTTCCGTCATAAATTTTCCCGGATGCATGAAGATACGGGCTGATTTTAATTTCGTAAGGAAGGAAAAACGTCATTCCCGTATTTGCGGTATAATCGGGGACAAAAGGAACATTCGATCCGTCCTGATCTTTGTCTGCCGAATTTTCAATTCTAGTAGGAGTGTAAGTAACATTTCCAAAAAT
The DNA here is from genome assembly GCA_017303995.1 of Bacteroidota bacterium. Taxonomy (GTDB): domain Bacteria; phylum Bacteroidota; class JABWAT01; order JABWAT01; family JABWAT01; genus JAFLBE01. The sequence goes on from JAFLBE010000006.1 coordinate 16,880, forward strand.
GGAAATTAGATCAACAATCAGATACGAACCATCAGCCTCTGCACCCAGCAAAACTGTTGTCCCTGCATTAATACCACGACTTCGGGATGGTTTTTCAATAACAACATTTTCAACAATTGCATTTGAAATCCGGGTGTAAAATCCTCGCAATGAAAAAATACCACCTTGTGCGAACTGGAAGTTAAATCCAAAATCCATTGAAATTCCTGATTCTGGTTTCAGTGTGGGATTTGGTAAAATTCCATTTGAAGATGTGTCCGACTGTTGTGTAATTGAAAGGTTTCCCCCAATATGTTTTAAGGCTGGATTTATAAAACTATTTCCCGCATTTGCAAAAATTGAAATTTGATCATCAATGGTGTACTTCGAACCCAGATTCCAAAGCAAAACTGATTCAGATTCGTCTTTGCCATTAACAAAATCACCGTTCTGCCAGGAAATTTCCTTTCCAACGAGATTGAATCTAAGTCCTCCGCGAATGAGAAGCTGGTCAAAAGTCATTTCTTCCTGTGCAAAAAGTCCATACTGGTAACTGGCGGCATCATTACCGGTTGATTTTTTCAATCCAACTGGTTCTGACCAGGTTTGATAATCGGCAAGCTGAACATCACCCCCAAATGAAAGAAATGCATCCTTATCTTGTTTCCATGAAACTGTATTATCCACTAATAAAAATTGCTGATCAACACCGTTTTCAGAGGCGAGATAATAAGTGTTTGCAACAGAAACATCGTCCTGCCAGAAGCGTGAACTACTCCTGAATCCCAGGTTTAATTGATTTGAAAAATCGTTATTGAGTTCAACTGAGTAACCAAAGTTGACCAGGTTATAAGTATGATCATACTTTCTGAATTCACGCCCCACATTTCCGGTATGGGTGGCATGGTTTACAAAAACCGACACTTTTTGTGGAAGATCAGTTTCAAAGGGGATAGAAAATCCGCCATAATAAATTTGTTTCTGGTAATCCGGATTTTTTTTCATGTTTAACCAGGATCCGGGTGCACCGTAATTGGTGTAATCTGAAGATTCAAATGAAAAACCGGTGATTAAGCTGGTACTGACAATATTCTGTTCGGTATGAACTCCCGTTGTGTAAGTGTTGTACGAACCACCTGATGCAGAAATAATCGTTTTGGGGGAAGTGACCTTTTCTTTCAGAATCAGATTGGTGGTTCCTGCAAGGGGTGACTGATTTCCGTCAAAATCCTGAGATAAATATGTCGGATACAACACCGAAGCAGGACCCCGCTGAACTTCAATTTGCTCAACGGCATTCAAACTCAGAGCCTGAACATCGGTAAAGGCGTCAATCGGGAGACCACCCAGCATAAAAGTAGAATATTTCGGACCAATTCCGCCAAAAGCTCCCCAGTTCGCATCATTTCTGGAAAGTGCCTTAACCGCATTTCCGGGCAGATACATGAGAGCTTCAGCCACATTCCGGTTTCCTGAAACCTGCCGGTTCAATTCCGCTGCAGACAAAACATCAATTTTCTGTGTTACATTTCCCCTCGATTGAGGTGTTTTTGATGCGGTAACGACAACGGCATCCAAAGTAAACTGAGAATCCAGTGTATCTTTTGAAACCTGCTGGGCAGTTACCTGAACCGTTAATAAAAATGAAAACAGAAGAGTCGTGTTAAGAAGCCTGAAATTCATGGATTACCTGCAATGGATTTTTTTTCTTGTCACTTGTCGCATGTCACTCGTCACCGGCATTTTTCATTCCAGATCCGTCATAACAAGTTTCCCGTGGTGAATTCCCTTTATTCCGACCATCTGATCAGACAATGCCTTCAGCTCAGAGGCTTTGCCTTTAATTGAAATGGTTTCGAGACAGAGGTGATGTGAAAGGTGGATATGCTGGGTGGATAGAATCAGATGGTGGAAATCATGCTGAACGTGCGTAAGTTTATTGTTTAGATCCCGTTTATGATGATCATAGACCAGCACAACAGCACCGGCAACCAGTTTATCCTGATCCCAGTTGTCTTTAACCAGATAATCTTTAATCAGGGCCCGGATGGCTTGTGACCGGTTTGGGAATTTGCTTTCAACCACAAATTCATCCAAAGCTGAAACCAGGCTTTCATCGAGGGAAACACCGAAACGTTTAATCTTCATTGTAACACTTTTATTTAAATTTGTGTTACGAACTTCCTGTTTTCAACGGTCAGGATCAAGGAAGAAGCGGAAAGATTAATTCAATTATAATGGGGGGAAGGAGTCAAAAGATAGAAGGAAGAAGAATTTTAGGTTTATAATTTAAATATAGCTGAAAATGATTGCAAGATTAACAAATGCATTTCTCAGCGTTTCCTGCGTCGCTGCGGTGAATCGGCCTTCTTTTTTTTCTTTTTTGCTTCAGCTGCCAGTTCATTCAGAATCATGGCCTCCATAAGCGTTTCCCTGATGACGTCCTCTGGAAAGGGTTCTTCCGGACGTATATGAATACTTTTAATCTGTTTGCGGTTTCTGACTTCAAGACGGCCGTGTGCATCAGACAACTCAAATCCACGAATAAAAGACATGTCAACGCCACCCTTATAAGTTGTGAGATAGACCATCCAACCGGAATAATAATAAAATGGGATTTTGAAGGAAAACTTTTCTTCGATTTCCGGACCCTGACTTAAAACCATGCTTCTGATCCGGCTCATAATCCGGGCCAGAGGTTCCGGCTGAGCAGCCAGGTAGTCGTCAACTTCTTGCATAGATTTTATTTTTGGAGAAATGCAAAACCCTTAAATTATGAACAGTTCTGAAAAATACAATCCTCAACCTGGGCAACATTTATAGACCGTCGGTGGTAATCAAAGTAGTTTTTACTCAGGCGTGTTCTTTGGTCTTTTTAATAAGTGTCGTCCTAACCACTTTTTTGGGTGAAGGTGATTTTTTCCTTTTGAAAAAATCAATCAGGGCTTTCTCTTCACTCTCCGTAAGACTACCCATTCCGCCAATAAAATCAACATTTAATTCTTTACTTTTTGTTTTCATGATTCAATAGTATTAAAAATATTTTTCAATAAGTTTTAGCGCTGCATTTGTTTCAATTATCATAATCCTGCCTCCAAAATGAAAAGCACCAAGTGTTTTTTCATAATGTTCAATTAATTGAGTTTTTGAAAGAAAAGAAACATTTCCTTTGTGACCTCTTTGAAAAGAAAGCTTACAGGCATAGGCGACTAAATTTCCAGGCACTCCAGAATATACCTTTGTTTCTCCTTTATTGAATGGTGCACTTTCCAATAAATGCATATATACGTAGTCTGACTTAACCTCCAAACTAATAATACCTTGAATAATAGTGGGGTTGTTCACTATTGTTAGCTTGAAAACATCTCTGGCAGGTTCTTTAAATTCCTTTTTCCAGTCAAAAAGCCAACCTTGTTTCTTTGTTACTGTTTTTAAATCGCTGATTGTAAGCAATGAAATATCTGTTGCAAAACTGTCACCGGTAATTACGTTTTCAATTGAGTTTGTAAGCTTGTCAATCAAAAAATCAAGACCGGTATTTTCTTTTTTTGTCATAGTGCCAATTTACTGAAAAAATATAAAACTTTCTCTTCGTTCATTAGTTTTAACGATGCCTAATAAACCATCAAAACCTTATAATCTTCATGCCTGAAACAAAGTTTCCCTGAACTGGCGGTGAAGTTCAGGTTGCTCGGCATTTTTTTGATATCCAGAATAAATTTCAAGAATCTGGACTTTATTTCCTTCAGTCCGGAATGAAAGGCGCCAGTCTTTCCAGGCAAGTTGAAAAAGACCATTTTCCAGTGTTTTGATTCTTTTATAAGGATGTGGTTCTGGCGAAGAGGATAAAACCTGTACCACTTTTTTGCTGAAACCTGAAAGTCCGGCCCGCTCAAGAAATAAACGTTGCTTGACCGCCGTTATTGACCATTCAATTTCCCAAACAGGCAAGACTTCACCATTGGTCAGATTTGAACCAATCCATCCGGTGGTAGCTTCTGGTACCGATTCCACATAGGGCAAGTAGGGTTTAATGTCGAGAACCGGTGTTCCGTTGAGTAAATCGCAATCGCCAATTCTGATTTCCAATCCGTTAACTTCTTCAATTCGAACCAGTGAAAGTCCGACCGGATTTGGCCGGTGTGGTGAACGGGTTGCAAACACACCCCGTTTAACAGCAGAACCTCTTGGCGGAAGAATAAGCGGTTTCCAGCCGGAAACCCGGTCAAACCAGTAAATAATCCAGATATGAGAAAAACCATCCAGATCTTTCAAGGCTTGTTCATACCGGTTGCCGGGTGTCAGCCGGATGACAGATTTGGAATGAATACCTTCCAGACCGGGTTGCCGGGGTGCTTCGTATTTTTCCTCGAAGGGTGTTTCAATAAATCCGATGGGTGTCAGGTTAAAGGTCATTTTCCTGGTGGATTAGATGTTGATTAGGTTCGTTTCAGGTCCATTGCAGGTAACCGGCAATTTGGTGAAGTTTGAAAATAGCAGGTCTTTTCGACTAACCAAATCACCATGAAATAAAAATGATCTGCCGGCCAGGGAACTCATGCTCAGTATCAACTTTAAACCAGCAACCGTCACCATTCTGACAGATCCGGTCAGGCAGTTTCACTTCGATTATGCCGGTCGGCTTATTGGACATTTCAATCATGGCGACCATTACCGGGTCGGGTTGGATGGAAGTATTCTGTTTAAATCATCGAATCAGGATGCTGAAGACCGGTATTTACCCATGAGTGATGTAGAATACTGGTGGAAGGAATGGGGCAGGGAATGGGAAGACTGGCGGAAAATCCCTGAAGCTGCCTGGAAAATTGCTGAATTTGATGTTGAGCCTTTTCCCGTTTCAGAATTTTTGAACCGGATTATTCTTTTTCTGAAAAATATTGGATTCGTTCATCAGCAGTTTTTAAAAATCTGGGGACGGATTCCGATTCTTCCGCCCGAGTTTTACCAGTCTGTTATTGCAAACTTTACCGTCGGGTGCAGTTATGATGATTGCACTTTTTGTACGTTTTATAAAGACCGGCCTTTCCAAATCAAAAATATAGAGACACTGAACGATCACCTGAACGAAATTTCTGAATTTTTCGGAGAGGGACTTTCTGCCCGGCGTGACATTTTTATCGGTGAAGCCAATGCACTGGCATCACCCAATCGCCGGTTTATTTTTCTGATGGAAGAACTTCAGGATTGGATTTCGGAAATGAAAAGCCTGCATCCGAAATTCAGGGTAAACCGCATCGGGAGTTTCCTGGATGGATTTACTGGTCACCTGAAAGATGTTGAAGAATGGAAAATGATCCGTCAGTCTGGTCTTACTGATATTGCAATCGGAATTGAATCTGGAAGTGAAGAGTTGCTGAAAGGGGTTGGTAAACCTTACGATCCTGAAATTATTATCCTAATGGTAAACCGGATCAAGGAAGCCGGATTTACCCTTCAACTCATTTTTCTGCTGGGTCTGGGTGGGAAGCAATTCCGGGATTCCCATTTCGAATCTTCGGTTGCTATGATCGGCCGGTTTAATTTAACTCCTGAAGACCGGGTTCAGTTGTCTTTGTTCAATCCGGCCATTTCAACCGGAGATTACCCGTTTAAAGGTGATTTGCTTTCAATGGACGAATTGGATCTGGAATATACCAGGTGGAAGTCCGCCCTGAACGGACTTGAAAAGGGCATTTCCGCACGGAAATACCCCACGCAGTTCTTTATTGTTTAATCAGAAAGTTATTTCTAGTCTAGCCTATGGTTTAAAAATCTTTGATTAGCAAAAAAAGGCAATGTCATCCCCGCGTTAAAAACCAGGCAACCGACTGGAAGGCGGGCTAACGAAGTTCTGCGACGCACATCCATGTATTTTTTTACCCAGCGCTTTTCTTTTTTGACCGTTTCTTCTGAACCAGTTTTAAAATGATGGAATAGAAGTTTAACCAGAAATCCTGGTTTGAACGAGCACCGGAGGTGCGACCCGTTTGTAGAAATGGAAATCCAACCAAAAAAAGTTCCGTAGGAACGACCTATTAAAAATACAATTTAACAGGCCACTCCTACGGAGCTTTTTAAATTATAACGATGAAAATTTTCTACAAACAGGCCGGGGCTATGCCCCTGCTTGAAATTGAGAAAAACCCCTACATTTTCATCCCGAATTGTTTAAAAAGAAACGAATAAATATCGGCAGCTTCGTCAATCACTTTTGACGTTGGCTTTCCTGCGCCGTGTCCGGCTTTGGTTTCGATGCGGATCAGGATCGGGTTTTTCCCTTTGTAAGTATATTGCAAAGTTGCAGCAAATTTTTTCGCATGGGCCGGAACAACACGGTCATCGGTATCAGCGCTGGTGATCAGGGTTGGCGGGTAGTTTACCCCTTCCCGGATGTTATGCAGTGGTGAATAGGCAAGCATAAATTTAAACTGGGTCGAATCGGCTTCTGCATTTCCATATTCAGGAATCCAGTAACTGCCAACAGTGAATTTATGATACCTGAGCATGTCAATAACCGGCACCTGACAAACCACCGCCCCGTACAGTTCCGGGCGTTGAGTCATGGCAGCAGCAACCAGAAGTCCGCCATTACTTCCACCATTTATGGCCAGCTTCTCAGCGGATGTATATTTCTCTTTTGCCAGATATTCAGCAGCGGCATGAAGATCATCAAATACATTTTGCTTTTTCTCAAGCATACCTGCCTGATGCCAGTCTTCACCATATTCACCGCCGCCTCGAAGATTGGCCATGGCGAAAATACCACCGGCTTCCATCCAAATGAGTCGTGAAAGTGAAAATCCGGGTGTCATATTCACATTAAATCCGCCATATCCGTAAAGTAACGCCGGAGCAGTTCCATCCAGTTTCAACCCTTTTTTAAAGACTATAAACATCGGAACCCGGGTTCCATCCTTTGAAGTGTAGAAAACCTGACGGGTTTCAAAATCTTCTGGGATAAACTTCACTTCCGGCCGGCGGAAAAGTTTCAGATTACCGGTTGTGAAATCGTATCTGAAAATAGTTGGCGGATAGACAAACGAGGTAAACGTGACAAACATATCAGTATCTGTACTTTTTGAAGAACTGATGCCAACGGTTCCCACTGCGGGGAGTGGGATTTCCTTGATAAATTCACCGCCAGCAGAATAAACTTTCAACTCGTGATGAGCGTCTTTCATGTAACCGGCAACAAACTGACGGTTCACAACGGTAACGAAATCTAAAACTTCCGGCTGTTCAGGAATAATGGTTCTCCAGTTATCAGAACCAGGATTACTGATATCAATTGAAATCAATTTTCCTTTCGGCGCATCCAGATTGGTGAAGAAATAAAAAGTAGTTCCCTCATTATGAACCGGTGACCAGGTTGCATCGCCGGCATCAAGAAGTTTGACCAGCTTATTTCCACCTTTCAGATCAAAATAATAAACTCTGTTTCTGGGGTCAGTTCCCTGCCAGACATAAATGAGAAGATACCGGCCATCTTCAGTCACCATGGGTGAAAATCCACGGTCAGGGTTTGATGGCTCTTCGTAAATCAGTTTATCCTGACTTTGCTGGGTCCCAATTTTGTGGAAATAAACTTTGTTGAAACGGTTTTCATCTTCCTTTTTAACCGTTCCGGGTTCAGGGAAGCGGTTGTAATAAAATCCCGATCCATCTGGAAGCCAGGCAATCGAAGTAAATTTGCACCATTTAATGGTTTCGTTAAGATCGGTTCCGTCTTTTACCTGCCGGATTTTCACATCCTGACGGTCACTTCCGCTTCCAGAAAGTCCGTATGCAAGCAGACTTCCGTCTTCGCTCACAGTTGTCAAGGTTAGGGCAACTGTTCCGTCAGCACTCAGCGTGTTGGGGTCAATCAAAACTTTGGGTTCACCTTCAGGACCTTCCTGCCAGTATAATACCGATTGATTCTGAAGTCCGTCATTTTTCGAAAAAAAGTAATTGTTTCCTTTTTTTGCAGGTGCAGAATATTTCGGATAATTCCAGAGTTCGGAGAGGCGGGATTGAATTTTTGCCCGGTCAGGAATGGAATCGAGAAAAGCACGGGTGATGGTATTTTCGGCGGTTACCCAAGCAACTGTTGCAGAGTCGTCCGGATTTTCAAGCCAGCGGTATGGATCTGCAATGGCGACGCCATGCAGGGTGTCAACCACATTTTCACGTTTAGCATCCGGGTAGTTTAATTTTGGATTCATACAGGAGTTAAAAAGAATGGAACTGCCAATGATTAGAGTCAGATAAGAGAATTTCATGTTATTATCCCTTTGATGAGACAGAAGACCTAACTGTAACGGAATTTTAATCGTTTCACAAATATACAACTTTGGTTCAAAACAAGCCTGTGTCTATCTTTCGGAGAGTAAAATTAAGTCATTCTAAGTTCATGACCTATTCAGAATTAGATCACATATTAGATTCCATCTGGGATTCTGTTGAGCTTGGGGCAACCTTGAGCAAACACCCGTTTCGCCGTGCGGTTTTGGGTACATTCGATGGCGTTTCACCCCAGATGCGAACAGTCATTCTCAGGTATTCAAACCGGGAACGCCGCTGCATTCAGATTTATTCGGATGTCAGATCAAACAAAATTCAGGAAATCTCTGAACATCCCAAAATCTCACTTCTTTTTTATGATCAGCAGGAGAGTATTCAGATCAGGCTGAATGGAACGGCTACGGTTGAATCCGGCGGTTCTCACCTGAAGACTATCTGGGCTGCACTTCCCATTGAAAATAAAATCAATTATGCCACACCTGCCCGGCCGGGTTCTGTTGCTGACGATCCTGTTTCAGCATTCCCGGTAGTTGACAATCAGATTCCCGATTTTGCCTTTAAGAATTTCAGTGTGATCACCCTGGTTGTTGATCAGATTGATTGGCTGAGATTGGGTGTTGCCGGTCATTACCGGGCAAAATTCAACTTCCGGAATAATGGTTTCACCGGCGGATGGGTTGTGCCCTGAGGGGAAGGGAAAATTTTAAAGGTTGAAGCATGAATAATTTTGTTTTGTTTTGAGATAACTGCTCTTGAAATGTGGCCTTTCTTGATCCTGAAATACTGCTGTAATATCAAGTCCCTCCCAATAGTTGATCTATGTTTATCAGTTTTGTAAGAAATCAAAATATGAAAAAACTATCCGCTTTAGTTTTAATTCTTCTTTTTTCTGGGTGCTACCCTATTGTAAAGTTTTTTACAACTGATTTAGTTCGGGGTTCAGTGTGTGATTATGCAATTAATCTGGAAAGAGATACAGTCGAGACTGAGTTTGGCTGGCTATACTTTTCTTGGAAATAAAAGAACAAGCTGGGATGATGACTGGAAAACTGATAAAGTTGTCTGTAATGAGTTTGAAAAACAGGTTTTATCTCCTTTTGAGAGATTTTTAAAAGAAAAATATCCTCAGGCGAAAATTGAATTTTAATTTTAACTCGTGACTTTCCCCAGACCCGCGAAACGAAGTTGCCTGGGTGCGTTTAATGTATTGTTCTGATAAAAATCTCCGACCGGAGGTCGGAGTTACAAAGACCATAATACCGGGCACCTCGATTATCAACCTGAGGCTGAACCCGGTGACCGGTAATTCCTAAATCCCCCGTAAAACGTACCCCGTACCACGTACAACGTACAGCGATCTTCATCCCCAAATCTCAGGAAACTTCGATTTATCCACATTTCCTCCGGAAAGAATAATCCCGATTTTTTTTCCGTCAGCTTTAATTTTCCCTTCCAGAAAAGCTGCAAAAGGAACTGCTGATGAGGGTTCAATATCCAGCTTCAAATGGTGAACCAGAACTTTCAAAGCTTCCAGAATGGAATCTTCACTAACCGTTATTATTTCATCAACAAAGTTTTGAATGATCGGGAAATTGTGGGTTCCAAGTGAGGTGAGAAGTCCGTCTGCAACCGATTTTCCACCGGTTGGCGGGTGAATAGTGCCAGTTGTGAGGGAAAGAAAGGCATCGTTCACGGCTTCAGGTTCAACACCAATGACTCTAATGCCGGGTTTTACAGATTTTGCTGCAAGAGCTGTTCCGGCAAGCAATCCGCCGCCACCGACCGGAGTCAAAATAAAATCCAGATCCTTGATTTCTTCCAGGAACTCCAGAGCAGCGGTTGCCTGGCCGGTAATAACTTTCAGATCATTTGACGGATGAACAGGAACGGCGCCGGTTTCTTTCACAAGTCGGGCCAGAGTTTCTTCTCTGTCTTTTTGGGTGGGCGGGCAAAAAGTGATCATTCCGCCAAAACGCTTCACATTTTCAATTTTTGGCTTTGGTGCGTTTTCGGGCATGACAACAAATGCAGAAATTCCACGAAGTGAAGCTGCCAAAGATAACGCTGCCGCATGATTCCCCGAGGAATGGGTTGCAACTCCGAATTTTGCTTCTTCATCCGTCAATGAAAAAACAGCATTTGACGCACCTCTCATTTTAAAAGCACCGGCCTTCTGCAGGTTTTCACACTTAAAGAAAAACTGACCGTTGAAAAGGTGATTTAGTTCACGGGAAGTCACGACCGATGTCTGGTTAATGAACCTTGAAATCCTGATTTCGGCAGCAACAATATCAGAAATGGAAATCAACATTCAATTACCCTGGTTTTCATCAGAAAAAGAATTTATAAAGCAATTTAAAATTTCTTCCGGGCTCGGGAACAATTGATTTTACCCGTGACAAATGATTTCTATATTCTGTATTTAAGATATTTTCGACAGTGAAATCTAAGGTATGAAGATAGTCGTTATTGGTAAAGTGAATTTGAGCAAAAAGATCATAAACAATGTATCCGTTGGTTGCCTGCTCGAATTCTCCAAGTTGGTTTTGTTTATCTGCTGCTTTCACGGTAAATCCAAAATCAGAATGATCAAACTGATATTGGGATTTCAGTTTTCCGGAAAGGGGAGGCATATAGGGCAACGGATTTTTTGAATCTGTCAATTCACCCTGTACATAACTTACATTACCTGAAATTCTTAAATTCACAGGCAAAACATAATCCCAGGTGAGTTCAGCACCTGTCATCAGGGCATTGACGCCCGCATATTGATAATCAAACAAATAGGGAAGTTTCGAGTTCAGCCGTCCGGTGTTTACAGGAAAAATAAAACCCTGAATCTGATTTCTGAATAGGGTGAACTCTGTCTTTCCGAATTCATCGAGATGTTTCAGAAAAACTTCGATGCCGAATCCGGTTTCTTCATTGATGTCCGGGTTTCCGATTTCGAAAGAATAGGCGGCCAGATGGGGTCCGTTTGAATACAACTCTTCAATTCCAGGCGCTTTAAAAGACCTGATCAGGTTGGAACCAGCCGTCCAGTTTTGGGTAATCAGATAAATTGCACTGAAACCGCCTGACACATTCTGAAAATTACGCTCTCTGATGTTTCCGATTCGTTTCGAGACGGATTCATTTTTAGGGGAAACGGTTTTGTTGTCATATCTGAATGAAAGTTGAAAGGTGAATGGGTACCAATTGATCTCTTCAAACAGATGTCCTGAAAAAGTATTTTCAAAGGAATTGGGAGTGAAAGTGAGTTTCGCTGAAGCATAATCCCGTTTTTCAAACCAGACACCAAACCTGCCGCGGTCGAAAAATCCGAGTTTTTGGTGAAATCCGTTTAAAGATACAGTATTGGTCAGCAGACCAAATTCAGCACCCGAAAGTCCGCCTTTTTCAAGTTCAAGATGGTAATAATTGATGTGAGCTGTATTGAATTCCAATTTCGTAAGCCAAACCCAGGGCAGGTGATAAATTCCCTTTATTTCATATTGGCGCCGTCTGATTTCAATATCAACCCCATTTTTATGTCCGCCAACAAACCCGCCGGGAATCCCATAAAACGACTCAAAATATCCGGCTGATGCGCCCACATATCCTTCACCAAAATGCCAGTTCCAGCCATTTGAAAAATTACGGGTTTCAATGCCTGTATTTTCAAGGGTGCCCGTTGGAGTTTTCATATTTCCGGCTTTCCGGTAACTTCCATCCAAATGAGTTTGAAGAAAGCCAACGGGTCCGGTAAGAGAAAGTCCGCCGGAACCGCCTTTGTTCACTGATTCAGCCTGACCTGAAAGTGATCCGTGAAAGTGCGGATAATTTTCGAGGGGAATTTGCTCTCTGATCACATTGATTACGCCACCAAGTGTGTTCGATCCGTAAATAATTGCTTCCGGACCCCTGATAATTTCAATCCGTTCAGCCGTCATTGGGTCAATGGTTAGGGCATGATCAGCTGAAGTTGCAGAGAGATCGCCGGTTCTTCCGCCATCTTCCAAAATCAGCAAACGATCGCCACTGAGTCCGCGGGCAACTGGTCGTGCCGGTGCAGGTCCCATGCTTCTTTGCGACAACCCGGCTTCATTGCTAAGGGTTTCGGCAATAGTTTTACCCAGCATTTGTCTGAGATCTTTTCCGGAAAAAACCTGATCTGGAACCACTTTTATTTCGGAAGAATCCCGGTCAGATTCCACATTAATGGTCTGTGTTGAACGGTAAAGTTTTTCGATTGAAAAGTTTAGGATTATTGCTTCATGCGGGGTGACCTTTATCGTCTTTGAATCAGAATGATAACCAACCCGGTACACCTTAATTGTATAAGTACCAATTGGGATTTCTGTGAACAGGAAAGAACCATCGGGTCGTGTTGGTGATGTCTGGTTTAACTCTACAATCAGAACAGCAACAAAATCAACGGGTTCGCCTGTTTCTTTGTCTGTTACCACTCCAGATATTTTGCCAACATCGTGCACTTCTGCAATAACATTTCCACTAAAACAAAGCAGAAATAGAATAAAAAAATATTTCATCAGCTTTTCAATTACTTTCTTCATCCCGGTCACGAATTCCATGACCGGGATGAATCAGTTACTTTATTATTTCACAATTAACGGGATTTCAATAGTTTCAAAATCCGGATGGCCACCATGAAGCAGTGATACCTTTAAGGTTGTTGATCCTGCTTTTTTCCCCCGGATGGTCATTGCATAGTCATCCTCATGCATTGTTTTCAGAAATCCTGCTGGAATAGCTACAGTTGCAACAGCTACAGATGTATCTGCAACAGTTAGTTTTAGTGTGAGTTCTTCGGTGTGAGTATCTGCCACTTTGGATGAATCCAGATCAGAAAGAAAGGTAATTTCAATAATCGGCGATACTGAACCCTGAGGAACTTCAAATTGTCCCTTAACTTTTGTGTCCCAATAAGTGACCAACCGGTTGCCTGAAGCATTGAAAGCGGCACCACCAACTTCAGCATGTTCTTCATTATGGTCGTCATCAACCGAATTATCCTTACATCCAGCGATAAGAGTAAAAACGAAAAGTACAGAAATAGCAATACGAAAAGTAGAAAACGAGGTCATTATTGACTCCAATTTGATTTAAAATTAAAAAAAGACGGATTTCTTCCCATCAGGAAAAAATCAGAAAAAGGGAAGTAGTGGGGAAATTAAATAACCGGGGGACCCCGTGGGGTGATGCAAAGGTCTGACCTGTAAGTGATCAGAGAAAGTTCAGCAGGCGCTGGAAGATCAACCGAAACCATGACTGTTCCCGAAACGGGTTCTGACGAACTCCATGCACCCAGAAAAGTGTGGAGTAAACAGAAATCACCATCCTGAATCTGACCCGAAGGCAGATCAGGCGAAGTCACAACAGCTGAATCAGGACTTCCTGCAACCGCATGGAAATGCCAAAGGTTTACCGTAACCACAAGTGGCAGATAAACGAAAAGCAGCAGAATTGCCAGATTTTTCAGTGTTTTTTGTTTCATGGTTCTGCAAAAATAGAGGATGCGGGTACGAAATTGCAAAAAGGATGTATTTTGGGGTTTAAAAAGGAAATAAGAATTTATGAAAAAGACATGGATTCCCGCCTTCGCGGGAATGACATTGTGGGCTTTTTATTAAGAGGTGTCATTCCCGCGAAGGCGGGAATCCAGTATTTTAAACTTTTAAAACAGCCCAGGTAAGAAACTTTACGTCGCCCCCTTACTCAAATAACCCGATCTGTTCCTTATCCTCATCGTCATCACTTTCTGTGGGTGACGATTCTTCGGGTTCTTCAGGCAAAGGTTCAGCTTCAGCGGTTTCCATCAGATCATCTACCGGACTCAGTAACTGAATCGATTTCACGGTAAACTGGCTCAACCGGTTTCCTAAGGCCTTCCAGCCTTTCACATCCATAAATTCAACAAGGTTCAGTTCTTCAGTAATTTCTTCCTTCGTTTTTCCTTTTTCAATGGTGAAAGAAATCGAAGGTTCCTGAACAACCGAAACGGCCGTCAGTTTGGATTTCTTTTCATCGCCGATGAAGGAGAATCGTTTATCCAGAGTCTGGGTTTCAATCTGGAAGCGTTTCACAAAATAATTTTCCTGAGATGCTTCCCAGTAAACAGCTGAAATCACGGTTTCAGTGTGGAATTTACGAATGACCAGAACATTCTCAGGCTCATACCGGTTGGTAATTTCATGGGACGTCAGTTCATACGTTCCGTCTTTGTAAATAACCAGAATCGAGTCACTCGTGTTGAAATTCCCGATCCATTTTCCACGTCCGTCATGGTTTAGCCGGCCAATAGTGGCATCATACCAGACTTTTCTTGCACCGAAAGACGAAGGACCTACCGATTTTCTCACAATTTTCTTTACCGGCCAGCGGGTGAGAATATTCCCCATTGAATTCCGGCCTTTAATACTCAGATCACCAAAGTCGTAATCGAAAACTTTAATCTTGGCACGGCAACCCTGAGACAAGGTGACATTTACAACTTCTGATTCACCATTCGGATTGGAAGTAAAATAGAGAATCTTCGAACCCTTGGTTCCTTTAGTAACCGGATATTCACGGTCACGGGTGATGGCAGTTACATTAAACCGTTTGGCGTAGGCAAAACCGGAATCCCCATCGAGATAAACCACGTTGTAAATCCGGCGCTCATCACTTTTCTTCCAGACATCAACATGAAGAATGTCTTTGCCGACAAACTTCTTTTCTTCGATTTTGGTAACAATCAGAGTTCCGTTTTTCAGGAAAACAATGATGTCATCCATGTCTGAACAGTCAGAAATGTACTCATCCTTTTTAAGTCCGTAACCGATAAAACCGTCATCCCGGTTCACGTACAATTTCTGATTGGCAATCACCACCTGACGGGCAGTAATCGTGTCAAACGTTCTGATTTCAGTTTTCCGTTCACGTCCGGCGCCATACTTTTTCAGAATTCCACGGAAATAGTCAATGGCATATTCAATCAGGTGAGCAAGGTGATGATTGACTTCACCGATTTCTTTTTCGAGATTTTTAAGTTCTTCATCTGCTTTGAACGAATCGAATTTGGAAATCCGTTTAATCTTGATTTCGGTCAATTTCAGGATATCATCACGGGTGATTTCCCGTTTGAAGAGTTTCTTGTAAGGTTCGAGTCCGGAATCAATGGTGCTCAGAACCGATTCCCATGTCGTACATTCTTCAATATCCCGGTAAATCCGTTTTTCGATAAAGATTTTTTCCAGGGAAGAAAAATGCCACTTTTCCATGAGGGCATCACGGGTATTTTCCAGTTCCAGCTTCAGCAGATTGACGGTGTGTTCGGTGTTGAATTTTAGAATTTCAGTCACACCCATAAAAACGGGTTTGTCATCTACAATAATACAGGCATTTGGTGATTCAGAAATTTCACAATCGGTAAAAGCATAAAGCGCATCAACAGTGACATCCGGTGAAACTCCCGGCGCCAGTTCGACCACAATTTCAACGTCTTTGGCCGTATTGTCGATCACTTTTTTAATTTTGATTTTGCCCTTGTCATTGGCCTTGATGATCGATTCAATCAGTCCTGTCGTGGTTTTTCCGTAAGGGATTTCACGGATAACGAGGGTTTTCTTGTCGAGTTCTTCAATTTTTGAACGGATTCTGAGTTTTCCGCCTTTTCGTCCGTCATTATAATTGGAAACGTCGATCATGCCACCGGTCATGAAGTCAGGGAAAATGACAGGTTCTTTTCCTTCCAGAATATGAATGCAGGCATTAATCAGTTCACAGAAATTGTGGGGCATGACTTTGGTAGAAAGTCCGACTGCGATACCTTCAACACCTTGTGCAAGAACAAGAGGAAATTTTACAGGAAAAAAGATCGGTTCCTTTTTTCGGCCATCGTAAGAAAGCTGCCATTTGGTGATATCACCGTTGAACAAAACTTCAAGCGCAAACTTGGAAAGTCGTGCTTCAATATAACGGGCAGCAGCTGCTGAGTCACCGGTTCTGGGATCACCCCAGTTTCCCTGGCAATCAATCAGTAGATCTTTCTGACCCATGTTGACCAAAGCAGCCGTGATCGACTGATCGCCGTGCGGGTGATACTGCATGGTCTGGCCAATGATATTCGCCACTTTATGATAACGGCCGTCATCCATTTCTTTCATGGAATGAAGAATCCGGCGCTGAACCGGTTTCAGTCCGTCATAAATTGCCGGCACAGCCCGGTCAAGAATAACGTACGAGGCATAATCGAGCCACCAGGAATCAAACATGTTCCTGATGTGGGTCATTTCGTGAAGTTTTTCAGTTCCATTGTCCGGCATGACCGGCTCATTTGGGTCAGTTGAGCTCATGTTCAACCAAATCCTTTTCAACTCTCAGATTGTCAATAATGTAATTTCTGCGTTCCGGTGTATTCGTGCCCATGTAAAATTCGAGCAGTTTCGGAATCGGCGTTTCCTTGGTTAAAATCACAGGTGCCAGCCGGATATTTTCACCGATAAACCCCGAAAACTCGTCAGGTGAAATTTCACCCAATCCTTTAAAGCGGGTAATCTCGGTTCCTTTTCCAAGTTTCACCATGGCTGCCTGTTTTTCTTCTTCGTCGTAGCAGTAAATCGTTTCTTTTTTCGTGCGGACACGGAATAAAGGCGTTTCCAGAACGAAAAGATGTCCGTTTCTCACGAGATCAGGGAAAAACTGAAGGAAGAAGGTCAGCAGAATCATCCGGATGTGTTTACCATCTTCATCGGCATCTGTAGCCAGAATCACTTTGTTGTACCGCAGATTTTCAATTCCGTCTTCGATATTCAGCGCATGCTGAAGCAGGTTAAGTTCTTCATTTTCATAGACATACTTCTTTGTCATGCCAAAGCAGTTCAGCGGTTTTCCACGAAGACTGAATACCGCCTGGGTTTCAACATTTCGTGATTTGGTGATGGATCCGGATGCAGAATCCCCTTCCGTGATGAAAATCCCCGACTGATATTTACGGTCGTCCTTTTTCTCTTCGTTCAGATGGAACCGGCAGTCCCGCAGGTTTTTATTGTGAAGATTGGCTTTTTTCGCCCGGTCATTGGCCAGCTTCTTGATCCCGGCAATTTCCTTCCGTTCCCGTTCCGACTGGGTAATCCGTTCCAGAATGGCCTGTGCCACGGTCGGATTTTTATGCAGATAATCGTCAAGTGCTTTTTTAAGGAAATCACCAATATATCCGCGTACGGTCGGACCGTCTGCCCACATATTCTGGCTGCCCAATTTCGTCTTGGTCTGGCTTTCGAAAACCGGTTCCTGAACCCGGATACTGATGGCAGAAATGATGGAAGCCCGCACATCAGACGGATCGAAATCTTTTTTATAAAATTCCCGGATGGTTTTTACAACCGCTTCCCGGAAGGCAGTGAGGTGAGTCCCACCCTGGGTTGTAAACTGTCCGTTCACAAAAGAATAATGTTCTTCGCCATATTGATTGCCGTGGGTCATGGCAATTTCGATATCTTCACCTTTCAGGTGGATAATCGGGTACCGCTGGGTTTCGGGTTCAACTTTTCTTCCGAGCAGATCCAAAAGTCCGTTCGCAGAAAAATATTTTTGTCCGTTGAAGTTGATGGTTAAACCGGCGTTCAAAAACGCATAATTCCACAACATTTCATCCAGAAACTCGGCGATGTAATGATAATTCTTGAAAATGGTGCTGTCGGGTGAGAAAACGACAAGGGTTCCGTTTCTGTCGTTAATGTCGGTTTCCTTTTGATCCAGAGTCAGAATTCCCTTTTCAAATTCAGCGATTTTGGTTCGTCCGTCACGAATCGACTGAACTCTGAAATTTCCCGAAAGCGCATTCACGGCCTTGGTTCCGACGCCGTTTAATCCTACCGCCTTTTTAAAGGCATTCGAGTCATACTTTCCGCCGGTGTTGATTTTTGAAACGCAGTCAATCACCTTCCCGAGCGGAATTCCACGACCATAATCCCTGACCTTTACGGTCTGGTCAGAAACCTTGATATCAATGGTTTTGCCATGACCCATGACGTGTTCATCAATTGCATTATCCATGATTTCCTTGAACAGAACATAAATTCCGTCATCAGGTGCTGAACCATCACCCAGTTTTCCAATGTACATTCCGGGACGTAACCGAATGTGTTCACGCCAGTCAAGGGACTTGATGCTGTCGTCTTCGTATCTGACTTCACTCATACTTTTCAATTTCTTTCTGAATCTGAACAGGATTTCCTTTTGGCGGATCTTCACTTTAGCGGGGTTTCCAGCAGGCCCTGAACAGAGGGGTTTAAACCAACAATCCCAAATATACAAAATACCGAATTAAAATACAGTAGTTTTCCTTTTTGAAAAACAAAGTGTTCAGGATCTAAAAGTGAGAAAAATGTTGTTGTTAAGTAAATCAGTGAAAAAACCGGAAAAATTAAGCAAGTCAGGATAAAAAAGTTTACTTATTTTGATAATCGAGTCAAAATCATCTGCTCAAAAATGAAAATCCGGTTTTTTTTCCGAGAAAAATTTGTACATTTAGTGATACGAAAGACTTCCTGAAAAATGGATCAGAAACAAAAGCAAATTGCCCGTATTGTGTCAGGTGAGGCCTATCCTTTCAGGAATGACCTGAATATTTACCGGATTTTGTCTGTCATTGCGGCAATTGTTCTCACTGCCGGATGGTTTCTTCATCTGGAATTTGTTTCTGTTTACAACGATCCGTTGATTTTTCGACTTATTTTTTCTTCACTTTTCCTTTCCTTTTTTATTCTTTCCTTTTTCTTCTCCCCGGTCAGAGACTATACAGTTTCCATCTTTTACACCCTGTTTTCACTATGCAGTATCTGGATTCTTTCGCTTAATTTTATCAATAATTTTTCAATTGAATACAGCATAGGCATCTTTTTCGTTTATCTCGTTTTCGCCGTTGGCATCAGGGAAGTTTGGTTTCTCGCCGTTTATACCGTTCTCATGCTGGTTATTCCGCTAACAGGTCTTTATTTCTCAACACAATCATTGAATGTTCAGGTTGTATATACCGGTTTGATTCTGGTTGTCCTTGTTTCATCAGGAATTTTACTCGGACTCAAACTTTATTTCCAAAACGGATTTCTGGTTAAAACATCGGTTCTTTCTGCCATTTTCAAAGAATCTTCTGATATGTTATTTGTCACCGATGCAGATGGCTACCGGCTGATTGCCGGAAATGAACGGGCAATGGAAAGATTTGGGTTTGACGAGTCCAATTTGAAAAATCTGAAATTGAGTGATCTTTTTGTTTTGCCAGGCTCCTGGGATGGTGCAGATGATCTGGTTCTGTTTGAAGTACCGGTAAAGAAGACCGGATCATATTTTTGGGCAGATATTGCTGCTAAACCGCTGGCTGTGAGTGGTTTTAAATTTGTGGTTGTTAGAATCACCGATGTAACTCAACGGAAGGGTGCTGAAGAAATTGTTGAGAAACTTTCAATGCAAAGAAAAAGATTGCTCGAAATTTCTCAGTCGATGCTAACCAGTTTGAGCCTGGATGATATTTTTTCTCAGATTTCGGGCACACTTAAAGAAATAATCGACTATAATCTATGTGCTCTATTTTGGGTTGAACCCGAAATAAAATCTTTGAAACCCCTTGCTATTGTGAAGAATAACTGGGAAGAATTCCCGATTGATAACTGGCTGGTTCCGCTGGGTGAAGGTATTATCGGGAGATTGGTAATTACCGGCGAAAGTGAGCTCGTCAATAACTGTCAGAATGACCCGCGTTCAATTTATCCGCCAGGTTACCAACCCCGAAAAGAACACATTATTGCAATTCCGGTCAGAATTCAAAATGAAGTTCATGGTGTTTTTTCGGTGACCCGTGTAGACGGACCTGAATTCTCCCAGGATGATTTTGAGTTGATTCAATTGTTCATTACTCACTCCATTGCGGCAATTCAAAATGGAATTTTATATGACGAAGCAAATCGCCGGGCCTTGCACAGTTTGTCACTGATGGAAGTAACCAAGGCAATCAATTCAACAATAGAGGTTGATCAGTTATTGGATATGATTGTTGAAAAGGTTCTTGATCTCACCCATTCACGTCACGGCGCTCTGTTCCTTCTTAACGCAGAAACCGGCAATCTTGAAATCGGGGCTTTCAGGGGAATTGCTGCAGAAACTGTTCAGTTTTTAAAATTTCCGGTCGGGGATTCTATTGCCGGTTACGTTGCTCAAACCGGGCGGGGAATGCTGATTCACGACGTTCAGCACCATCCGAATTTCCGTAATATTCCACAGCTTGAAAAATTCACCTCAATGATTTCAATTCCCCTGAAAATAAAAGGGAAAGTTGTGGGCGTAATGGGAGTTGACCGTCTGAAAGGTGAAAAGTATTTCTCTGATAAAGATTTTAAAATTGCACAGGATTTTGCTGAACAGGCCGCACTTGCTCTCGAAAATGCCCGTCTGTTTGAACAGATTAATCAATCTGAAAGAAAATACCGGACGTTATTTGAGGAAACAGAAGATGCGGTTTTTGTGTCATCTTTGGATGGTCGTTTTCTGGATATGAACCCGGCCGGTATTAAAATGTTTGGCTATGAAACCCGCGAAGAAATTTTAAATATCTCAATTGCACGTGATTTATATTTCTCACAGGAAGAACGGGAAGCCCTTGTTGATCTTTTTAACAGGGAAGGATCGGTAAAAAACTACGAGATTACCTTAAAGAAAAAAGACGGATTGCCCATAACCGTTTTACAATCAACCCGTCTGGTGAAAGATTCTGCAGGAAACCCAGTATTCCTGCGTGGAATCATGAAAGATATGACTGAACAAAGAAAACTTCAGCTTCAATTGTTTCAGTCACAAAAAATGGATTCAATCGGTCAGCTCGCCGGTGGTATGGCACATGACTTTAATAATATTCTGGGTGGAATTTTAGGTTATTCATCTTTTCTAAAATCACAGATTTCAATAGAGGATGAAAAATTCAGATATATTGATGCAATTGAAAAAAGTGCCGGAAAAGCAGCCGAACTTATTTCAAAACTGCTGGCATTTGCCCGGGGAAGTAAATCTGAACCGGTTCCGGTGAGTTTAAACAAGCTGGTTAATGAGACGCTTGCAATTCTCGAACGGACTTTTGACAAATCAATTGAAATCAGCACAACTCTTGATACAGAATTACCCTTGATTTCCGGCGACCCGATTCAATTGCAACAAGTCATTTTAAATTTAAGTGTAAATGCACGCGATGCAATTACGGGTAAAGGGAAAATTGAAATTACAACCCGCCAGTTTAAGTGTACGTCGCCAAAAAAATTGAATTCAGGTGAAATAACTCCCGGAAAATATATCATCCTTTCTGTTTCAGATTCTGGAATGGGAATGGAACCTGAAATTATTGAAAGAATATTTGAACCCTTCTTTTCAACCAAAGAAATTGGAAAAGGAACAGGTTTAGGGCTTGCAATGGTTTATGGTGTTGTAAAAGGCCACGAAGGAGCATTGAGTGTAACCTCTGTTCCTGGCGAAGGATCCCGTTTTGATATTTATATTCCTGTATCTGAAAAAAGCTTGATCTTACCTATCGAAAATGAAAAAAGTGTTCATTTCGGAAACGAAACCCAGAAACAAGCTCAAACTAACCAATGTATTCTTGTTGTTGATGATGATGCTTCGATTAGGGAGCTGGCTGGCGATATTTTATCTCATTTCGGTTATGAAGTTCTTTTTGCAGTTGATGGTCTTGATGCCATTTCTGTTTTTGAAAAAAACAAAGACAAAATAAATCTGGTTCTTTTGGATATTATGATGCCAAAAATGAATGGACAGGAAGCCTATCAAGCCATTTCTGAAATAAGTCCCGAAATGAAATTTATTTTTTCAAGCGGATTCAGTCAAAATGATGCAATAGAAGATCTTGTCAATGCCGGCAAAGCAGGATTTATTGCAAAACCCTACCATGTCTCTGCCTTTATTTTGAAAATTCAGAATACGATAAATAGTGGTACGTGATACGTGGTACGTTTTACGCTATTTTTGGGGTCAAATAGGTCACTATTTCTGCACAGAAATCAGGTAAATCATCCGGTCTCCTGCTGGTAATAAAATTCCGGTCAGTCACGACGGGTTCATCTATCCAGGTTGCCCCGGCGTTGATTAAATCATCCATGATTCCCGGTGTTGAGGTTAGTCTGAATCCCTTTACAATACCTGCGGAAATTGGAATCCAGCCAGCATGACAAATGAAGGCAATTAATTTACCTGAGTGATGAAATTGACGGGTCAATTCTTTTACTTTTTCTGACCGGCGTAACTGATCAGGAGCAAATCCTCCAGGTATAATGAGCGCGTCAAAATCGGATTCAGAAATAGTTGAGATTGAAAAATCTGATTTACACGGGTACCCATGTTTCCCTTTGTAAACCTTTTTTGCCTCGGGTCCGGCAATGGTAACGTCAGCACCTGCTTCAATCACACGGTATTTGGGATACCATAATTCAAGGTCTTCATAGATATCATCAACAAACATCAGGACTTTTTTTCCGGTAAGTGGTTTCATGTGATGCAGTGTCCTTTTCTGGTTTCTAAATAGGAATAAACCTTCAATATCGTCATCCTGACTTTCAAAAAGGGATTTCAAACCAGATTATTCATTGGTAATCAAATTGGAGATGATTTTTATGCGCCTTTAAATATTGCAATTCCCTGATTTGGAGGCGAAAACGCATAGAATTGAAGCAAATAACATGAAAAATAAAAATTATTTGCAGAGAAACTAATATTTTTAACAATTAGTGTGAAAATGTTATTAAATTTGTGAGATAAAAATTTAATAAATTCGTAATCAAAGTATCTGGTCAATTCTAAAAAGTCTCAAAGATAGCATGTTCAATTGGTCTAAAACCCAGTGTAATTTTGAATTGTGATCATGTAATTCTGCGAAATTCATCGATTAATTGGTAATTAAGATGGTTTTTAGAAATGTTCATCATCAAGAAGCCTCTGTTAGATAAATAAAGCATTGAAATAAATAGATCAAAAGAATTAGAAAAGTTGGGAAATGAAATACTCGGTATTATTTGTAGATGATGAATCCCAGATTCTTGAAACAATAAGAAATATTTTTGATAAGTTTTACACCATTTACACCGCAGAAAATGGTCAGAAGGCGCTTGATATCCTTGCAAAGACAAAGGTTCAGGTTATTGTATCTGACCAGAGAATGCCAGGAATGTCGGGCACAGAATTTCTTAAAATCTGTAAGGAAAAGTATCCTGATACGGTTAGAATCCTGGTAACTGGTTTTTCTGATCTCGATTCAGTGATAGAAACCATTAATACCGGCGATATCTTCAGATTTATTTCAAAACCATGGAAACTTGAAAAATTAAAAGAAACCATTGATTTAGCAGGTCAGTTATTCGACCAGGTTCAGGCAGTAAAAACCAAGTCTGATCTTCCATCCAGATCATTTTCAGGTCCGGCTGTATTACAGTCCCATGCACCTTCAGTTTCTACTGGCTTTAAAAGCAAATCTCACTTGTTATTTGTTGATGAAAGTGAATCTCAACTTTTTAGTTATCGTGAAGTATTTGGGTCAGATTATTTTGTTCATGTTGCCAATTCTGCTGAAAAAGCATTTGCTGCTCTGGCTCAATATCCGATTGCGGTATTAGTTTGTGAAGCACAAATTGGTGAAACTGATGGAATTGATTTTATTTCAGTTATCCGTGATGACCACCCTGATGTTGTTCCCATTTTACTTACCGATATAAAAGATATCGATTTGGCCGTCAGGTTGATTAATGAAGGACGAATATTCAGATATTTTATTAAACCCTACCGTAAAGAGCATTTTGTTTCTGAAATGGAAAAAGCAGTTCAGCAACATCAGAATTATTCAGTTAAACCTGAATTGAATATCAGAAAAATTGAGGATGAATTAATTTCTGAAAAAGGAAAAGAAAAACCGGCAACATTGAGTGAATCATTGCGGTTAACCAGAGAACGATTGAATAAGCGTGTTGGGTATTAAAAGCCCGTGCCAAGGTAATTCTGTAAATTGCCCTGGTTTTGATTTAATTGTGTGTTTTTTGTACAGAAAGGGAAAATGATCTGTGAGCGGAAATAAGAAAATGATTGTTCTTTTTCGTCATGCCAAGGCAGAAATGGAAGCCGCTACTTTTTCAGACCGGGAGAGAAGTTTGACCGGTGATGGAAGAAATGAAGCGCTTCGGGTTGCAAGACGACTAAAAGAATCCGGACTGAAGGTTGATTTGATTCTTTCAAGTCCGGCCTTACGTGCTATTGAAACTGCCGAAGTCGTGGCTGGTGAATTAACTGGTAACCCGCAGTCAATCCTGGTGAACGAAAAACTTTATGATGCACCGGTCTCATCAATTTTGGAAGTCATTCTTCAGACAGATCCGGCATTAAATTCAATTCTGCTTGTCGGACATAATCCTGATCTTGAAAAAGTAGCAGGTTTATTCTGTGGCCGCCACGATATTTCACTTCCAACATCAGGTGCAATTTCTATTTTATTTGAGTCAGATAACTGGACAGATTTACAATCGGGAAAAGGGGTAATCGTTATGCAACAGGTTGCAAAAACCAAACAATCGCCTGAGTACCAGGCATTAAAAAAAATCATTTCAGAAGGACTTAACGCTGCCGTTAAATCCAGCTTAAGTGGTTTGAATTCGAAATCAAAAAACAAAGCCACCAAAGTCATTGAAAATGCAGTCAATAAACTTGCAAAAAAATTGACAAAAGCAATCGGTGAATCATCCAAGCAGGATGAGCCAGCAGTCAGTCCAAAACCTGTAAAAAAACCAATTTTAAAAGCCACTCCTTCAAAGCGGGGTCGTAAACCTGCAGTAAAGGCTGTTACTTCAACAGAAAAGCCTGAAGCCAAAAAGCGTGGCAGAAAACCTGCGATCAAAGCAGAAAAGGCAACACCTGTCGTTTCAGCAGAACCAAAGAAGCGCGGACGTAAACCGGGTGCAAAACCTGAAGTTGCAAAACCAGTTTCAACTGAGCCCAAAAAGCGTGGCAGAAAACCAGCAGTTAAAGTAGAAAAAGCGGCACCTGTTGTGTCATCAGAACCGAAAAAACGTGGACGTAAACCAGGTGTAAAACCTGCAGTTTCAAAACCTGTTTCAACTGAGCCCAAAAAGCGTGGCAGAAAACCTGCCGTTAAAGCAGAAAAAGCAGCACCGGTTGTTTCATCAGAACCGAAAAAACGCGGGCGTAAACCGGGTGCAAAACCAGCAATTGCAAAACCTGCATCATCTGAGCCCAAAAAGCGTGGCAGAAAACCAGCTGTGAAAGCAGAAAAAGCAGCACCGGTTGTTTCAGCTGAACCGAAAAAACGTGGACGTAAACCAGGCGTAAAACCTGTAGTTGCGAAACCCGATTCAGCAGAACCCAAAAAACGTGGCAGAAAACCAGCGGTCAAAGTAGAAAAAGCTCTCGTTGTAAAAGCTGAAAAACCCAAAACGGTTGAACCAAAACCAGCTAAAAAAGTTGCTTTACCTAAAGTAAAAGTTGAAAAAGTACCAAAAGTAAAAGCAACCGTTGTCAAAGTTCCTAAAGTTAAAAAGCCAGCGAAAGTAAGACCTACAAAGCGACCAAAGCCATCGTGGGTTGAAGTTTCGGATGTACCTGCAGCAGTTGTTGAAACTGTGACCCCTGCTCCGGTTGAAACTCCGAAAGCAAAGGGTCGTCCTAAAAAGGCATAGCTGAAGAAATATAAGTATAGAATTGTGTGAGAAAATTTGAACTGCCGCCTTTTCTTCTGAAATTTGGAAGGATTGGCGGCGGTTTTTTTAAAGGGCAAAAGTGGGTGCCCGATGGCCGTATCGAACCGAAAGAAAGTGGTTATGGAAAAGAATCTTCATTTATTTAAAGAACGTGAAATCAGTTGGTTATCATTTAATGAACGTGTACTCCAGGAAGCTGATGATGCTTCTGTTCCGGCCATTGAACGGTTGAAATTTCTGGGTATTTTCTCTTCAAATATGGATGAATTTTTCCGCGTTCGGGTTGCAGTCTTAAAACGCATGACCCGTATGAGTAACCGGTATACCAAAATTGTTGGCAAGAAACCAGAAGAAGTGCTGGGTGAAATTCAACGCATTGTTATCGCCCAAAACAAGCGGTTCGAAAAAATATACGACGCTGTTCTCAAGCAATTGGCGAAGAACAATATTTTTATAATCAACGAAAAACAACTCACTGAAAGCCAGGGTGAAATTGTTAAGCGTGTTTTTAAAAAGGAAGTCCAACCGTCTCTTGTTCCAATTATGGTGGATGGAATCCGGGAATTCCCCTATTTAAAAGATAAATCAATTTATCTTGCTGTCAGCCTCCGGAATAAGAAATCAAAATCAAAAAACAGTTACGCTCTGATTGAAGTACCAACCGGACTTAGCCGTTTTGTGGTGCTTCCAGAATCGAATGGCAAACAATACATCATTTTATTGGATGATGTGATCAGGTTTTGCCTGAATGACATCTTTTTTATTTATGATTATGATGATATTTCAGCCTATACGGTGAAAATGACCCGTGACGCCGAATTGGATATGGATAACGATGCCGTCGTCAGTTACATCGAAAAATTAAGTAAAAGTGTGAAACAACGGCAGAAGGGGAGTCCGGTCAGGTTTATTTACGACATTGAAATGCCCGATGAATTTCTGAATTATTTCTTCAAACGCCTTCACCTGAGTAAAAAAGATAATGCAATTGCAGGTGGCCGGTATCATAATTTTAAAGATTTTATCCGGTTTCCGAATGTGGGTAGTTCTGACCTCAGATACAGTCCCACAGAACCGCTTAATCACCCTAACCTGCCGCATGGAGTGAGTCTTTTTACTCAAATCAAGAAAAAGGATATCCTTCTTCACTATCCGTATCAGTCGTTTGATCATATTCTCGATTTGCTTCGTGAGGCTGCAATTGACCCGGATGTGAAATCCATAAAAATGACCTTGTACCGGGTTGCAGGTAAATCAAATGTGGTAAATGCCTTGATCAATGCAGTAAAAAACGGAAAAGCTGTAACCGTTGTGATGGAATTGCAGGCCCGGTTTGATGAAGAAGCCAACATCTACTGGTCAAATAAACTGGTTGAAGAAGGTGCAAGAGTCATTCACGGGTTCAGAAGTACAGAAGCTGATCCAAGAGAAAATCAGTATAAAGTCCATTCAAAACTTTGCCTGATAACCCGTAAAGAAGGCCGTAAAACCGTCAGATATGCCAATATTTCAACCGGCAATTTCAACGAAGACACCTCAAGATTATACTGTGATGACAGTCTGTTAACTGCCAATGAAGAAATTACTGATGAAGTATCAAAGATTTTTGATTCTTTTGAAGATCACGTAAAACTCTCAAAAACCAGGTACAAACATCTTCTGGTTTCACCCTATAACATGCGCTCCCGTCTGGAAAAATTAATCTGGACAGAAATTGAAAATCATCTTGACGGCAAGCCAGCCTGGATCATTCTGAAGGTGAATAATTTGGTTGATAAAGACATGGTTGCCTTACTGAATGAAGCTGTTCGTGTTGGCGTTTCAACCCGTCTGATCATCAGGGGAACCTGTTCTCTGGTACCATCAACTCATCATGAAAACGGACATTTCCAAGCTATTTCCATTGTTGATAAATATCTGGAACATAGCCGGGTTTATGCTTTCTGCAATAATCTGGATCCGAAATTTTATATCACATCTGCTGATATGATGACCCGGAATCTGGATCAGCGAATTGAAGTCGCCTGTCCGATTTACGACCGGGATCTGCAGAAAGAATTAAAGAAAATGCTTGATATCCAGCTTCACGACAATGTGAAAGCCCGTTTGCTCGACCGTGATCAGTCAAACCGGTACAGAAAAGCAGCACCAGGTGCAAAACCCATCCGTTCACAGGATGCCATCCAAACGTACCTGGCAGGTCTGAAATAAAAACAAAATGAGTATTCTAAATCCGTTTGAACACATTTTTTCGGAAGCTGTATCTTCAGTAAACGTAGAACCCGGACTCAGGTTTGCTTCAATTGATATCGGCTCAAATGCCGTCAGATTATTGTTCGCCCTGGTTTTTGAAAATGAAAAAGGGCAGGTTGACGTTCATAAAATCAACCTGATCAGAATGCCCATCCGGTTGGGTGATGATTCTTTCGTTGATGGAAAAATCTCTGATGAGAAAAAGGAAACGCTCATCAAGACCATGAAAGCCTATAAAGAACTGACTGAAGTTTATAATCCGCTCGGTTTTATGGCGTGCGCAACATCCGCCATGCGAGAAGCCTCGAATGCTCCCGAAATCGTTAGAGAAATCTGGGATAAAACCGGAATCAGAATTGAAGTTATTGAAGGGAAGCTGGAAGCAGAATACATTTTTTCAAATCATGTCGCAGAAAAATTACCCGAAGATCGGGCTTACCTTTATATTGATGTGGGTGGCGGGTCAACAGAACTTTCCGTTTTTGCAAATCAGGAACGCTACAAATCGGCTTCTTTTAATATTGGTCCTGTTCGGATTTTAGATGGTCGTCCGGTAGATAAAGAATGGGACAGGATGCAAAAGTGGGTTGAAGCATATACCCGGCTGTTCTCGAAACTATCGGCAATTGGTTCCGGCGGAAACATCAACAAAATTTACAAGATGGCAGAACCGAAGCCAGGCAAGCAATTGACAGCCAAGAAAATGAAAGAAGTTGTTAAAACGCTTAAGTCTCATTCAGTTCATGACCGGGTTCGTGTTCTGGGTTTGAAGCCTGATCGTGCCGATGTGATTCTACCAGCATCCGAAATTTATCTGTCAATTATGAAGTGGGCTGATATTAAAGAAATTCACGTACCGCAGATCGGACTTGCAGACGGGATCATTCACATTTTGTATGATAAGTGGAAAGCGGAAAACGGGGAATAAATTCAGGAAGAAAGCTATTGGCTTTTAGCTTTTAGGTAATTTCAATTAAAATTATTGAATTGGGGAACGTACAATCTAACTGTCTCAAATTTTGGTTACAGGTTTAGTACAGCAATATTTCCCAATAAAAAAACCACCAGAAAAATTACTACCGTAAATAGTTTAAAAAATCCGCTAACCATTTTCATAATTACCTCTTGTTTCCCTTTTCTATTGAAAATCCCGTGCCGGATTTAAAATTTGCTCCCGAAAGCCCTTTTTTGTAGTTTCACCCTTTTTGTGTAATCTGGATGTTACACTTCAGATTTCAGGTGTCATTCTCTGATTACAGGTTTCGAGAAAAGGAGCAGCATTGAACCGTTCCCTTCGCCCCCTCATTTTTTTGATTGTGCTTGCCGGGATCCTGTATACGGCGTGGTTCGTTTTTCGTTCCAATGAAACAAGTGCCCCTACTGTTGAAACGGTTACTTCCGGTCAATCAGGAACTGTCAATCTGATCAGCTGGAATTTGTTCAATTTCGGAAAGTCAAAATCGCCAGAAGATATTGCCTTTATCGCTGAAACTTTACGTGATGCTGATGTGGTGGCTGTTCAGGAAGTCTCGACTGGAGTTGCAGGGGCAAAAGCGGTGGCCGCACTTTCTGATGAACTCAACAGGAAAGGCGCCAAATGGGATTATGTGGTTTCTGATGCCACTACCGGCGAGGGTACAGAACGATATGCCTTTTTATGGAAGACACACCGGCTAAAACTGAAAGGAAAACCGTTTCTGATTCCTGAACTGGCCTCGAAAATTGACCGTGAGCCATTTCTTGCCCGGTTTGAATCTGCCGGAAAAACCTTTTCGGTCGTTAGTTTTCATGCCATACCGACTTCAAAAAAACCGCAGACCGAAACCTCAAAACTGGATGATGTGGTTGCTTCCTACCCGAATGACAATCTGATTTTCGTAGGTGATTTTAATCTTTCAGAATCGCATGAAGGTTTTGATGATTTGAAGGATGCCGGATTTCAACCTTCCTTTACCAAAACAAAAACCAGTCTGAAAATGAAAAAATCAGACGGTGAACATCTTGCCAACGAATATGACAACTTGTTTTTCCATCCGAAAAAAATAAAAAAAGCCAGAGCGGCAGCCATTGATTTCAGTCAGAAATTTAACTCGCTTGACAAAGCCCGTGATATTTCCGATCATTTACCAGTCGAACTTGAATTTATGGTTTATTGATGGAAAAACTTCTGAGGGTTGCTGAGTTTTTTGACCAGTTTACTGACCGGCTTGGCAGGGGAGTGAGCTGGCTGACGACTACTCTTGTTCTTGTTGTGTGCTTCGACGTTTTAACCCGATATCTTTTCAACACAACCAGTTCAGGATTGGTTGAACTCGAATGGCACATTTTCGCTGTTTTATTTCTTCTCGGTGCAGGGTACACACTTAAAAATGATCGCCACGTCAGGGTGGATGTTTTTTACAGTCTGATGAAACCCAAAACAAAAGCATGGATTAATTTTTCCGGCATTGTTCTCGCTCTGATCCCTTTTTCCCTTCTTGTTATCTATTCTTCACTCCCGTTTATTTCTCATTCGTACTCACTTTCCGAAACTTCTTCAGATCCCGGCGGACTTCCCTTCCGCTGGCTGATCAAATCAATGATTCCGCTCGGTTTTGCTGCTCTGATTATTCAGGCAGTTTCTGAGGCTATTCATCAGCTAGCCATTATTATGGGTATCGGCGAAAAAGAGAGTCACCATGATCATTGAATTGAATCCGATGATTCTATTTGTGGTGCTTTTTCTGCTGCTGATGCTGGGTTTCCCGGTTGCCTTTACGCTGGGTGGAATTTCACTCTTTTTCGGATATCTCACTTTCGGGATGGATTTCTTTAATCTGCTTCCGCTCAGAGTCTGGGGTGTGATGAATAATTATGTGATGCTGGCGGTTCCGCTCTTTGTCTACATGGGCGTGATGCTTGAAAAGTCGGGTCTGGCAGAAGAATTGCTCGAAACGATGGCGTTGATTTTTGGGAAAGTTAAAGGCGGACTTGCACTTTCGGTGATTATTGTGGGCATGTTACTGGCGGCTTCAACCGGGATTGTGGGGGCAACTGTGGTGACAATGGGACTTTTAAGTTTACCAACGATGCTGAAACGGGGTTACAGTCCTGAACTTTCAACAGGCGCAATTGTTGCTTCGGGGACATTGGGCCAGATCATTCCGCCAAGTATCGTTTTGGTTTTACTTGGCAGTGTAATGAACGTGCCGGTCGGTGATTTATTCGTTGGGGCTATCATTCCCGGATTTTCCCTTTTCTTTTTGTATTTGATTTTTGTGGCAGTTTTTGCCTGGGTTCGTCCGAAATCAGCTCCGCCAATGCCTGCCGAAATGATGGCCAGGTTTACCGGAAAAGCAAAATGGATTAAAATCGGAAAAGCTTTTGTCCCTCCCTTTTTTCTGATGGTTGCGGTTCTTGGGACGATTTTTACTGGAATTGCCTCACCGACTGAAGCTGCTGCAGTGGGTGCACTTGGCGCCACAATCATGACACTTGCACAAAAAAAACTCGATTTACCAACACTTCGGTCGGTGATGAGAGAAACAACCTTGCTCACCAGCATGGTTTTTATTATCCTGATCGGGGCAACGGCGTTCGGTTTGGTTTTCAGGGGAATGGGTGGCGATCATTATTTAAGTGATTTGATTTTATCGTCGGATATGGAACCTCACCACTTTCTCTGGATCGTGATGGTCATTGTTTTCATTGCTGGATTTTTCATCGATTTTATTGAAATTTGCTTCATCATTGTCCCTGTTGTTGCACCCATTTTTATTCACATGGGTGTAGATCTGACCTGGCTGGCTATTCTGCTCGCGGTTAATCTTCAAACTTCATTTCTGACTCCGCCATTCGGGTTCGCTCTGTTTTATCTGAAAGGAGTGGCACCGCCTTCGGTGACCACCAATCATATTTACAAAGGAATTATTCCTTTTATTCTGATTCAGCTTTTTGTCCTTTTTCTGGTGATTGAATTTCCGTGGCTGGCAACGGGACTGATCGATTGGCTGAACTAGGTTACTGGTCACGGGTCACAGATTACGAGTTACGGGTTGAATTCAAGAAAAGCTGAAACTGAATTGTTCTTTTCATAGAATGTAACCCCCAAAAGGCGATTGGGAGTATGCTGTGATTTCTAAACCTGTGATAAGTGACCCGTAACCCGTAACCAAAAAAAATATGCTGATATTAAAAACTGAACGACTCGATCTCCGTGAATTCACACCCGATGATGCCATTCATCTTTTTGATCTGAATTCTGATCCGGAAGTAGTGAAATATACCGGTGACGGACCCTACTCTTCAATCGAAGAAGCAAGGACTTTTCTGGAAGGTTATACCTGCTATTCTGAGTATGGAATGGGAAGATGGGCTGTTATTCACCGTGAAACCGGTGACTGGTTGGGTTGGTGCGGACTTAAGTTCCACCCGGAAACCGGCGAGGTTGATATTGGCTTCCGGTTTTTCAGGGATCACTGGGGAAAAGGGTATGCAACTGAATCGGCAAAAGCCTGTCTCGATTACGGCTTTGAAACTTTGGGTCTTTTTCAGATTTCAGGCCGGGCTTTGGTTGATAATCTGGCTTCCATCAAAGTTTTGGTAAAAGTTGGTTTGGAACGGAAAACGCAGGTTCTAGATGATACCGGTCTTTGGGAAGTCTGGGAAAAAATAAGGGGATTGTAAAAACTTTCGGCCGTTTCGTCGTTTCTTCGACCTGGCGGTCGGATTCATTAAACAAATATGCCCAATTCAGGCTGATTTCACGTTTTTTCTCTGGCACAGCATTTGAAATACTGTTGTGCAACCAAATAACGGAGATTTTATGAAAACGATCAGCCTCATTACCTCAGCCTTTCTGCTCATCACTTCACAAGCATGTGAATCATCTACTTCCCCTGAACTTTCGGGTGAACCCAGTCTCAATCTGACTTCCCTGCCGGCCATTGGTGAACTTGTCGTTTCTGACAGTTCTTCTTTAATTTTCATGCGGGAAGAGGAAAAACTTGCCAGAGACGTTTACCAGTTCTTTTTTGAAAAATATGGACTTTCAGTCTTTGACAATATTTCAAATTCTGAACAACGGCACATGGATGCAATCAAAGTTTTGCTTGACCGGTATCAGTTAACAGATCCTGTTACAGATAATTCTCCAGGCGTTTTTAAGGATACTTTATTGGCATCTTTGTACAATTCACTAACTCAAAAAGGTTCTGAATCTGCTGTGGAAGCAGCCAAAGTTGGAATGCTCATTGAAGAAATTGACATCCGGGATCTGGAAGAACGGTTCAGCGCAACTGTTTCTGAAGATGTTCTCTGGGTTGTTGGAAATCTGACCCGCGGATCACGGAATCACCTGAGAGGATTTAACGGGTATCTGGTCAGTCAGTCTGTAGTATATACCCCGGCTATTTTAGCGCAGGAGGTTTACAACGCAATTGTTTCCTCACCCGTTGAAAGAGGCGGAAGAAACAGGTAGAATTTTAAAAGAAAAGCTTTAATAAAAAAGGCGACTTACCGGTCGCCTTTTTTATTTCTCAAAATTCTATTTCCTTACCCGATACTGATTTTATTATAAAACGCTGATTCTGAGAGTGTACTGTATTCTGAAATTGCTTTTCTGAATGCAGAATAGGCAGAATAAATCTTTTTACTCTGAGGATCTTTTTCGGTTAGTTCTGTCAGCACGATTTCAGATTGTTTTCTGAGTTCAGCCATTACATCATCCGGGAACGGGAGGATTTTAACATCCGGTTCATTCTGAATCTTTTTCAGATACTCATCATTCCGGGCTTCGAACTCAGATAACATCCACAAATTCAACCGGAAAGCAGCCGTTCTGACGATTTCCTGCAGATCGGATGGTAACTGATTAAACGCATCACCGTTTATAATTAATTCGAGATTCGGGCCCGGTTCCTGCCATCCCGGATAGTAATAGAATTTTGCAATTTTATGGAATCCCATCAGATAATCATGGTAAGGTCCAATCCACTCAGTTGCATCAATGACACCCCGTTCCAGATTGGTATATAGTTCTGAGCCGGGAGATAAAACAGCCGTTGCACCGAGTTTTGAGATCACCCGTCCGCCAAGACCCGGCATTCTCATTTTCAAACCCTGAAAATCAGCTACTGATTTGATTTCACGGTTGAACCATCCGCCCATCTGAACGCCTGTATTTCCGGCAGGGAAGGGAACCAGATTGTGGGGTTTATAAACTTCTTCCCAAAGTTGAAGTCCGCCGCCTGAGTACAGCCAGGCATTCATTTGCTGGGCGTTGAGTCCGAACGGAACGGCACAGAAAAACTGGGCGGCAGGCACTTTTCCTGACCAGTAATAAGACGCACCATGACCCATTTCTGCGGTTCCCTGACTCACGGCATCAAAAACTTCAAGAGCCGGAACCAATTCACCACTGCCATAAACCTGAATCTTGAGTCTTCCGCCAGACATGGCATCAACCCATTTTGAAAACTGATCGAGACCGTCACCCATCACCGGGAAATGCGGAGCCCACGTCGAAACCAGACGCCAATGGAAAGTTTGGGAGGAAGCTGAACCGGAAGTTTGTTCGGTGGATTGAAATCTGACTTTGCAGCCTGTCAGGACAGCTGCAGCACCGGCGGTTGAGATCCAGGCTGCTTTTCTTAGAAAATCACGTCTGCTCATAATCCAACTTCCTTTTCTGACTGATTATTCCAGAACCACAACTAAGATCAGACCGATACCAAAAAGACCCAGAACCAGACCGCTGATCATGTTAACCCGGTGAAGGGATTCAAGTGTAAATCTGGTGCGGACTTTATTGATGAGCTGACTGAAGAGAAACCAGAATCCGGCAGCGCCGCCAAAAACGCCGGCAACCAGAATTAAAACATGCCACAAACTGCCGCTGATGGCGTTAATTCCCAAAGCAGCAAAAATGCCCAGGAAAGATAAAATCATGATGGGATTGGTAAAGGCAATGATGAAGGAGGTGAGAAAGGTTCTTTTTAAACCCCGGCTGCCGGTTGCAGGCAGTTCATCGCTGACTACAACCTGTTGCGGCATCTTCGAAAAGAAAATTTTGAATCCGAAAAGAAGAAGAAAAATCCCGCCGAAAACATTGAATTCAAAGTTAAATCTGATGAGCAAATCAGCGATGAAGGTTAAACCAAAAGCAGCAATAAAGCAATAAACGGCATCCGCGGTGGCTGCACCAAAACCGGTCATCATGCCATAAAACGGACCTCTGAGCAAAATTCTGCGAACGCCCAGAACGCTGATCGGACCAACCGGCAGAGATACAAAAAGCCCGATTAAAATACCTTTGAGAAAGATGGTAATTTCCAAAACAGAGTTATCCAGAAGTAAAAACCCCTATTTTACGATATTCCGCTCAATGAATCAATGATGGATGAAAAGTAAATGAGGTCAGAACTTCCTGAAGGCAAACCAATGCTGTTTGAAGTAGTTTTCAGGGAAATCAACATCGGCCAGACCGTAGGCTTTTGGTTTTTCTTCAGGAAGCCAGGCCGTACGGAAAATCCAGTCCCACCAGGCAAATTTGGTGGCAAAGTTGGTGTTCCCGTATCTCACTTCATTGGCATGGTGCCAGCGGTGCATTTCGGGTCCGTTGATGATATACTGGAAAAAGCCGGACTTTACATTGATGTTGGCGTGAATCCACATCCCCCAGATTCCATCGATTGTACCTTTGAAAATGGCAACTTCGGGCGGTGCGCCCAGCAGGATAATCGGGGCAAATTCGATAGTTTGGTTGATGATAATTTCGAGAGAATGGCTGCGCATGCCGGCAATCCAGTCAACTGCTTTCGGTGAATGGTGAGCTTCATGAACCCGCCACAAAACCGAACTCGCATGCATCCACCGGTGAAACCAGTAAATATAAAAATCATGCAAAACAGTGAAAAAGACGAGTTGAACCCAGATTGGCCAGTCGGTTACAATCTGGAGGCGGGAAAGTCCCGAAGAGGAATCAATCCAGTTGATCAGGCCAAAAATGAGAAGACCCAGCACGTATGACTGAAGAATGGCGTAAAGGAAAAAGTCGGTAAAAATTCCTTTCCGGAAAAATTTTTGTCCGGGCGTGTAAGGGTAAATCCGTTCCAGAGCGATAAAAATAAGTCCGACAGAAACGAGAATGACGAGGGAAGTGAGTTTGAGAGAATCCATAATGTTGAACTGGTTTTAATGGAAAAATCTCAATTTCAGAATTTTTTGTCGGAATTCAAAAAGTAGGCATAAGGTTTAAGGAGTAAGGCGTAAGGGTTAATGGTTAATTGTCAGAATCCGGATTTTCAGGATTGGTGGATTTTCAGGATTTTAAAATCCTGCACATTTAAAATCCTGATATTTTTGCTTTTGGCTTTTAATGTTTGTTTTTCATCCTGCTAATCCTATAATTCTGCAAATCCTGATTCAGACAATAAAAAAATGCCGGGCTCATTACCCGGCATTTTTCGTAAAACGTACCACGTACAACGTACGGCGTGTTCTTACCTCAACAGCACCAGTTTCTTCGTTTGGGATTTTCCGGCGGCTTCAAGCCGGTAAAAATAAATCCCGCTCGACAGACCCGAGGCGTTCCAGTGTAACGATTGTTTCCCTGAAGAAAGCTGACCTGAGAAAACAGTAGAAACTTCCCGTCCAAGCACATCATAAATTTTTAATGTTACCTGAGATGAAAACGGAAGTGTAAACGAAATGGTCGTTTCCGGGTTAAACGGATTCGGGTAATTCTGGAATAAGGCGAACTGATCTGGTTTCACCAGTTCTTCTTCTACACCAACCCGGTAACCGCCAATGGTTACAATCCATCCGCCACCGCCAACACCATAACCGACTGTTCCGGTCGGATCAGAAACAAAACTCAGACATCCGGAATTTAATCCACCTGAAAAAGAAGATGTCCAGGTTGCACCTTTGTCTGTGCTTTTATAAACATATCCACCGGCACCAATATACAGTTGGTTCCCGATGGCGAAACAGCTTCCGCCAGCTCTTTGTTGTCCGGGTCCGAACCAATTGGGTTGAGTCCAGGTTTTTCCCCCGTCTGAAGTTATACTGCGATCTCCTGACCGATTCGTAATAATGCCATTGTTTTCATCACTGAAACTAATGCTTTCGATCCAGGTTTTAACTTTTGTTGTATCCCAGGTTAAACCACCATTTCCTGAATGATAAATGGTTTTACCATCATCCCCATTTCCATTTCCGAACCAGATATGCTGAGTCCCTGCAACTGCCATGGCATTGTTTATTCCCGCATCTGTTCCTTCCTGAAGGGGTTCATTCGGAATCCGAGCCCAGGTTGCACCACCGTCTGACGTTTTAAGAATAGTCCATTTTCCGCCAACTGGATCACCTAATGCGAAGCCATTCATTGCGCTAACCATTTTAATTGCATCCAGCCATCCATTTGGCTGAGTAAAAACGACTGACCAGTCTGCACCCCCATTGGTAGTCCGGTACATGTAGGCATTATTTCCTTCACTTACCGCGACAAAAGCAGTTGTTGCATTTATTGCTTCAATGGCATAAATCGGGGCTTTCCCAATTGCACCGCCACCAACTGAATTCCAGATTTCGCCTGCATTTACAGTGAGCAAAACCGTTCCGCTGTCACCGGCAGCCCAAACCACATTTCTGTTCACAGCTTTTACCGAAAATAAATTCATCTTTGTTGGGGATGTGGTTCTTCCCCAGTCAGATGGCCGGATTTTACTTCCTCCATTTGTGGTTGCGAGAATGGTTCCATTGTCGCCAACAGCCCATCCGTAATTTGGTGAGATAAAGTGTATGGCTCTGAAGTTCGTATTGTTATAATCGTTGGGAATCAGTTGATTGTCCCAGGTTTGACCACCATCAAGAGTACGCTGAATTTGTCCGCACGAGCCAGCGACCCAGGCGTTATCAAGATTTGCACTGGTGATGGATCCGGAATTAAATCCGCAACCATTGGTTCCGGTAAAAGTCCAACTGTTACCAGCATCAGTTGAGTGATAAACACCTGAATTCTGACCGATCGCCCAGATTGAGTTCCAGTTTGCAGCTCTTACTGAAACAATTCCCCATCCCAGGCCATTTCCGGTAACCATTGCCCAGTTTGTACCTCCGTTTGACGTCCAGATAACGTTACCACCAGCTTGTGCCCAAAGGTAATCGTTATTCATCATGGTCAGGGAAGAAACTTTACCGTTAACCGGGCTGGTTTGTGCCGTCCAGGTTGTTCCACCATTGGTGGTTTTCAGGATAACGGAATTTCCCATATCATTTCCGCCGGCAGCCCAGCCAATCTGATCACTTCCTTCTCCAAAAAGGACAGAATTTAAATTATGTGCGGTGGTCGAGTTTTGCGACACCCAGGTTGACCCGCCGTTTGTGGTCTTTTTTATAATTCCCCCATCTGCTACAAACCAGCCTGTTGTTGCGTTTGCAAAGAAAATTGAATTAATATTTGCGGATGTATTCGTGGCTTGCTGGTTCCAGGTTTTGCCTCCGTCGGTGGTAGCCAGCAGGGTTCCGCCATTACCAGCAACCCATGCAGTTTTCCCGTTCACCGATGTAACGGAATTGAGATTTTGACTGGTGCTACTTTCCTGAGACAGCCAGGAAACGGTTTGGATTTTCATGATCAGACCCGATGTACCAGGTTCTGCATTTATCCATTCAAATCCAAATCCATCAGGAAGATCGTTTATTCCCAGTCCGTAACTTGAATAATTGGTCACAACATGAAGTGTAAAATCACCGGTTATTGGATCGGATAAGGTTTCGGTTTGACCTGCATCATTTTCACCAACCTGCGCATAGGTGAAAATCCGGTAAGACTTGCCTGCTGGTGGAAGTCCGTCTAGCAGAACTTTTCCCGAGATGGTTGCATTACTTTTAATTGCTGTCAGATCAACCCGGATGCTATCGCCGTCATGAAGTGAAACAAGTGTTCTTGGCGGGAAATAGGTGGGCGCAACACCTTCATGGTCGGCTTCAACCCGCCAGATAGGTTCAGAATTAATTTCATCTGCAGAAAATCCGAACTGATAAAATCCGGATTCATCGGTCATGGTTTGTTTCCCGCGCCCGCCATATTTTGGCTGAATTGACACTTCTGTTTTGGCAAAAACATGTCCGTCACTGCCGGTTAAGAATCCAACAACCTTTGCATTTGGTTCAATCAGAGAAAAGTTAATACCGGTATAACTTTGGTTCATGAGCAAATTTGTTTCCTTCGGGGAAACACTATAAGGACTCATATCTTCCTGAATCCCAACCGAAAAGGTTTGTCCGGCAGCACTTTCATTCATCCGGATCATGTAATTACCCGATGCATCAGTTAAGCTACCCCATTGCGTGTCTTCTCCCATTGTCGCATATACAGCAATATTTTGTGGTGATATACCACCGATTACATTCAACTTTCCTGAAATAGTAAAGGTGGGTGAAGCAAGCGGAGTTACATTACCAGCAAGTACAGGTCCGACTCCGTTGTGTGTGAAGCGAAAGATATAAGCACCCGGGGCAAAGTGCATATCGGGAAAGACAAAAGTAAAATGGCCATTTGCAATTCCATCCATATCTGGCGGACCGTCCTCTCCTTCCGGATCTCCATCCGTTTGGTAAAATCCGCCATTAAACATGTCTTTATCAATGCCCAGATCAATGATGCCATTTGCATTCAGATCGAGCCATAATTCAGAAAAGGCGGATTCACCAGCTGGAATGTCAAATTCCCACATGATTCCGCTTTCTTCAGGAAGAATAAAATTTGAGGTATATCCGTTTACATTCAGGTTGGTTACTTGCGCTTGAGCAGATAAACCGATCAGAAAGAAACTGATTGAAAGAAGTAAAAAAGTAAGGAGGGTTTTCATGGCGTTTTCCTTTTCTCTGAAGTGAGAAATCAGGGTATCCATGACGGTTTCAAAGGTGCATCAGATACCCAAAACGTCCCCGTTTCTAAGAAACGGTGGAGGTAAAAGGGGATGCCAAAAGGTATCTCGAAGATGGTTTGTTTATCAACAAAGGTTGAATCTGAAGACAAACCGGAAGTTATGGTTTTTTAAATATGACTTCCGGTTGTAAAGTAGGAAAGAAGGAGAGGATAGTCAATGGTATTAAAATATAAAAAGACCTAATAATCTATTTGCGAAGATTAGTCTGAAAATATTTATAACCTTAAAGAAAAGGCGTGGATCCCGGATCAAGTCCGGGATGACAGCCAATCAGGATAACAAGAATAATACTAAAATCCTTACTTTTTCTCGTCCTTACCAATCCGTTCCAATAATTTGGCCGGATCCTGGACGGGTTTTTTATCCAAAGCCAAATCAAGAACTTCCCGCATCCGTTTTACATAATGGATTTTGAGTCCCGAAACAGCTTCTTTGGTCATATCCTTGATGTCTTTCTGGTTTCTTTCCGGAAGGATAATTTCTTTGATTCCGGCACGTTTTGCCGCCAGAACCTTTTCCTTGATTCCACCAACCGGAAGAACGAGTCCACGCAAGGTGATTTCGCCGGTCATACTCAATCCTGAACGGATTTTCCTTTGTGTGAAAATCGAAGTAATCGCACTTAACATGGCCACACCTGCAGAAGGACCGTCTTTCGGAATTGCACCAGCGGGAACGTGAATGTGCAGATCAAAATGAGTGAAGAATTTCTGATCAATATTCAGGTCATGTGCATTTGCTTTTGCAAAAGTAATCGCCGCCTGAACCGATTCTTTCATCACATCACCCAACTGTCCGGTTAGGGTGAGTTTTCCGCTGCCGGGCATAATATTCGCCTCAATGAAAAGAATATCACCGCCAACTGGAGTCCAAGCCATTCCCGTTGCAACACCCGGCATTTCAGTCTGTTCTGCAACATCGCTGAAATATTTTTCGGGGCCCAGTATTTTTTCCAATTGTTCTGGAAGAATTTCTTTTTTTGCTTTTTTTCCGACGGCTTTGTCTTTGGCAACATTCCGGCAAACCGCACCAATGGTTCTTTCCAAACTTCTTACGCCGGCTTCACGGGTGTAAGATTCGATCACTTTTTTAAGTGTTTCTTCGGGGATGGTCACATCATCAACTTCAAGTCCGTGTTCTTTTACCTGACGGGGAATGAGATATTGACGGGCAATCTGAAGTTTATCAATTTCAGTGTAGCTCGAGAGTTCAATAATTTCCATCCGGTCACGAAGTGGACCAGGAATATTTTCAAGACTGTTTGCTGTGGCAATGAAAATGACCTTGCTCAGATCATAGGAAACTTCGAGGTAGTGGTCAGAAAAAGAGTGATTCTGTTCCGGATCCAAAACTTCAAGCAAAGCAGATGACGGATCGCCACGGAAATCCATGCCGAGTTTATCAATTTCATCCAGCATAAAAACGGGATTGTCTGACTTTGCTTTTTTCATTCCCTGAAGAATCCGGCCCGGAAGTGCTCCCACATAAGTCCGGCGGTGACCTCTGATTTCAGCTTCATCACGAACGCCACCCAGTGAGATCCGCACAAAATTACGGCCAAGCGCACGGGCGATAGACTGTCCAAGCGAGGTTTTTCCAACGCCCGGAGGTCCGTAAAAGCACAGAATCGGACCTTTCATATCTTTTTTCAGTTTTAAAACTGCCAAATATTCGAGAATTCTCTTCTTCACTTTTTCAAGATCGTAATGATCTTCATTGAGGATTTTCTCTGCCTTTTTCAGATCGAGGATGTCGGCTGTGAATTCGTGCCAGGGGAGATCAAGCAACCAGTCGATATAATTTCTGGTGACTGAATAATCTGCAGCTGCCGGATTTTGTCTGGCAAGTTTTTTGATTTCGTGATCAAAAACGTCCTGAATTTCTTTCGGCCACTTTTTCTCTTTTCCGCGTTTTCTGAGTTCTTCAACGTCGGCATCGGCAGAATCAGATTCGCCCAGTTCCTGCTGAATGGCCTTAAGTTGCTGGCGAAGGTAAAATTCCTTCTGTGCTTTTTCCATATCAGCTTTTACCTTGTGCTGAATCTCAGAAGAAAGCTCAAGTGTACTGAGTTCCATTTGGATATGAGCCAGAATTTTATCCGATAAATCTTTCAGTGAACTGGTTTCAAGCAATTCCTGTTTCAGATTCTGGGAAATTGGCAGGTTGGACGCAATAAAATAAAGCAAAGCAGAAAGCGTGTCGATATTTTCGATGGCGATCTTGGTTTCATTTGGGATATTTGGATTCAGTTCGATAAGCTGATTGGATAAGTGCTTTAATGAAAGCATCAGCGCATCAGATTCCATTTTATCAATGCCATCTTCAGTCAGAATTTCAACTTCAGCTTTAAAAAACGGATCAGACTCGTGAAAAGCGTCAATGTGAAACCGGTCAGAGCCCTGAATGACGATGGATTGAGACCCATCAGGAAGTTTGAGCAGTTTTAGAATGTTGACAACAGTCCCGACACGATACAGATCATTTGTACCCGGCTCTTCTGTTTTCGGATCTTTTTGGGTGACGACGCCAAGAATTTTATCTGATTTGAGAACATCTTCGATCAGCTTTTGAGATTTCGACCGGCCAATCGTGATCGGGATGATGACACCGGGGAAAATAACCGTATTTCTTAGTGGAAGAATTGGCAGAATTTTCGTTTTCTTCGTTTTCATTTTAATCTTTCTAAAAGTCATCCCTGCTGTAACCGAACACAATTCCTGTTTCAGCTTCAGTACGGATGATAATGAATTCTGATTTCGTTACCTTTACCCAGTTCCGGTTAAATTCCGGGAAACGGGTGCCGCCACTGAAATGCAAATACGGTACCAAAAAAAAACGTGCCACTTTAACCGGATACCGTGACAGAATGGCGGAAAAACAAGTTATAAGTGATAAGTTACAAGTCGAGCAAAGCGAAGATCCCGAACTAGCTTCGGGGTGGTAAGTGATTTTGGGCAAAGATCCGGTCATTGACCGACACTTCGTTGCACTTCTAACTTCTGTCTTCTATCATCTGAATTTAAGGATTTAAAATGAAATGTGATGTTCTCTTTTTTGGTGCCCACCCGGATGATGTGGAGTTGGGTTGTGGCGGAACGGTTCATAAACTGGTGAAACAAGGGTATCAGGTGGGGATTATTGACCTGACCCGTGGTGAACTTGGAACCCGTGGCGATGAAGCAACAAGAAAACAGGAAGCCGAAAATGCTGCTAAAATTCTCGGAATTGCCGTCCGGGATAATTGCGGAATTTCAGACGGACACATTGATAACAGCCGTGAAAATAAGGCCAAAGTTATCACGATGATCAGGAAGTATCGCCCTGATTTGGTGATTCTTCCCTATTTTTCAGATCGACATCCAGATCATGTGAATGCTTCAAAACTGGTTAAGGAATGTATTTATTATGCCGGAACGGAAAAATGGCCGACCGGAACGCCAACTTCTGAGCTTCCTTCCCATCGGCCAAAACAATATTTGTATTATATGCTTGCCGAACCGTTTATGCCCAATGTGATTGTAGATATTACGGCTGAATTTGAGGTTCGCCAAAAAGCTTTTCAGGCTTATAAATCTCAGTTTTTTGTTCCCGGTCATAAATCAGACGATAAAGAAACGTGGATTTCAAAACCCGAATTTGCAGAAAGTCTCATTGCCCGTGTTCAGTTTTACGGATTTCAGGGCGGATGCAGGTACGCGGAACCGTTTTTTGCAGAACAACCTTTGAAACTGGATGATTTGATGATGTTGGCGGGGAAATAACTGGTAGGCAGTAGGTAGTAGGCAGTAGCGGGGGGATTTTATTTTTTGGCTTCCTTAAGATGGTAAAACCACCCCCAGCCCCTCCTTTGGAAAAGGAGGGGAGTCATAATAAAAAAAATTGTATTTCTCTGCGTGTTCAGCGCCTCTGCGGTAAAGTTTTCATTCAACATTTATAATTTAAAATTCAAAATTATCTCCATGACCCCTTCCATTTCAGACTTACTCGATTTCGCTATTTCAATCACCGAAGCTGCCGGTAAGGGAACCCTTGATTATTACCAAACCGACATTGCCGTTGAAACCAAATCTGATGCGTCCCCCGTAACGATTGCAGATAAAGAAGCTGAGCAATTTATCCGGAACGCAATTCAGTCCAGATTTCCAGATCATCAGATTATCGGCGAAGAGTACAGTGATAAAATCACATCAAGTCCGTACAAATGGATTATCGATCCGATTGACGGAACAAAAAGCTTCATCGCCGGTGTGCCGTTTTATTCGAACCTGGTCGGACTGGAATTTGAAGGTGAAATCATTGTCGGGATTGCCAATTTTCCAGCATTGAAGGAAATGGTTTATGCAGGAAAAGGACTTGGCGCCTGGTTCAATAGTAAACCTGCGAAAGTTGGATCGGTCACTGAAATCTCAAAAGCCAGAATTATGGTTACCGATTTCAGGGATTTTGAAAAAAGAGAAGCCTGGAAAACCTTTAAACCGATTTTGGACTGTTGCCGTTTTCACCGGACGTGGGGAGATGCATACGGTCATGCCATGGTGGCAACTGGCCGAGCTGAAATTGCCCTTGATCCGTTCATGAATCCGTGGGATTGTGCACCGTTTGGAATTATTTTGAAGGAAGCAGGCGGGTTTTTCACTGACTGGAACGGAAATGACACGATTTACGGACCCAATGCCGTTTCGTCAAACCCTGAACTAAGAGAAAAAGTGCTTACCTGCCTTAAGGATTAAAACTGATATTAAGCTCAAGATAAAAACCTAAAACGACTGCATCTGAAGT
Source organism: Bacteroidota bacterium (assembly GCA_017303995.1). Lineage (GTDB taxonomy): Bacteria > Bacteroidota > JABWAT01 > JABWAT01 > JABWAT01 > JAFLBE01. Next base: position 61,845 of record JAFLBE010000006.1, read on the forward strand.
TGTTTCAGCCCGTGTAAACGTCAGATTATTGACAGTCACCCATCCAGCAAGTCCCGAATAATTGACTGAAGTCTGTTTCGGAATCCAGTTTTTCAATCCCTTCAGTTTTTCAATTTCATCCTCAACTTTTCCCCGGACATACCAGTTCGTCATACTAAACTCTCCGGGAAACTCATCAAAAACCTCAACTTTTGATTTTGTGAACCGGATATCACCCTCCTTTAGTTCTGGAAAAGTATTGACGATAACGGTCCTTTCAAAAGTATCCTTGAATAACCAAAACCACCTGAATCCATATTCTGCTCGGGTTTGCAGCGTCCATCTTTCGGGGGATAAAATGACCTGTGCTGATTTCGTTTTCAGCTTTTCATTTCTCTGAAGTGCACGTGAAAGCTGAACCGCCATCCAGTTTCGGCTAAGAAGAAGTCCGGCTTCCTGAAAAGCTGCCGGATTTAAATCTGCAGTAAATAATTGGGCGTTTAACTCAAGTTCTGCTTTCATTCCTGCTTCCTGAAAAGAAAGGGAAGTTAAATTTAGTGACCTAAGATTCATCGTCAAATCATATAGTTTAGCAGATTTTGCCAGTCCTTCCAGATTTTTTTCTATGGTGGATTTGGGAAGCGTAAAGAATTCAGGCAACTGTTTTTCTGCAACTGTACTGATCATTCCGTCAAATAAGGAAAGTCCGGAACTGGAATTTTTAAAGGCTACATTTTCACGTTTTACAGTTAACTGGTTTCCATCGTAGGTAAAAGAAAAGGTAATGGCCAGATTTCCTGAAACCGAGATTTTCATTCCGAGAAATCCGGTATTTGCCGAATAGGAAACGGCATTATTTGTTGTCAGTTTTCCGGAAGTCCAATCTGCAGTTCCTTCCGAAATTTTCAAATCATCTGAATTCAGTTTCTTTATTTTATCACTCAGAACCGATTGGAAAAGATTTTCTATTGCAGGTTCCGGCAAGGTAACCGACAGTTTGATGGATTGGGCAGAAGCCATAACCGGAACGAAAAGAAAAGTGAAAAGGAAAGCTTTGAACATTTTAAAAACCTTGAATTGAATAACTTAAACACAGAGACATACAGGAGTTTAATTTCAGTGAGTTACACTGAGAAATTAATTCTAATTTTTAAAAAAAAACTCTGTGATACCCTGATTGTAATTCTCTGTGTAACTCTGTGGTTAAACGAATTTATTTGGATTTTGACAGTTTTAGGTAGGGTCCGAATACCCCATCCTGTTTGGGGATTTCTCTGAATTCATCCAGTTTTTCCGAAGAAATCAGGTGATCATATCTGATTTCCTGTTTGGTAATCGGATTTTTCTGATTCAGATACTGAACAAACCGGTAAAACGGATCCTGATTTCCAGCACCGTAATGACAGGATATACAATCTTTCGGATATTGATAATACATGCCATTGGTCATCAGATTAAATCCGAAATCATAAAGAAAAAAGTCCCAGCCGGATTCAGTTTTCACCATGACTTCATAATTGATCGTGTGAGTCGTTTCCAGATCCCGGTTTTCACAGATCAGAACCGTTCCAACCGGATAAGGTTTTGGGTTTCCGGGAATTTCGGCTGGTAAATCCGGAAAATATATCGTTCTCAAACCCGATCCGGTTGAAGAATTGACCGAAATCTGATTGAAACTCTTGAACGCAAAACTTCTGAGCAACTTAGCCGTTTGTTCTTCAGTTTTTACTGAGGATAAATATAAATCAGTTTGTTTCGCTTGCGGAACTGTCTTTAAAAGAGTAAAAACAGAATCCATCTGCAGCTTTAAATAATTTTGACGGAACAATGCCAAAACTGCCTTCTTACTGGATTCAGTGGATAACACAGAGGTGTCTGGTGGTTGGTTTTCGTCAGGATTCGGGCCTTCCTTTTTTGAGCAGGAAGTCAGAAGTAAAACCAGAAATAAAAGAGATAAAAGTGGGGTCGTCAGTTTCATATCTGCTAAGTTCGGAAAAAAGTTCTCCTTTAAGAAATCGCCGGTGCAGAAGAAATATTTTCCACAGCCGAACAAAATCAGGAAAAGGATTGTTAACCGCTTCATGAATGGACTCAGATACCGGGAATTTATTCCCCAGATAATCACCGGCGAAGACCGGTTCGAACAAATCCTCAACATCTTCTCACAGTTGCTTCAGTACACCAATGGTGATGCAGATGAAGCGCTAGACTGGATGAGGCAGCTTAATAAAAAGCACAAAATGTTCGATCAGGACTATACTTTTGATGATTTTAAAAAAGATCTCAAAACTCACGGTTACCTGAAAGATCAACCCGGACAGAAATTCCAGATTTCATCCAAGATGGAACGGTATATCAGATCCCGTGCTTTTGAAGAAATCTTTTCGAGTATGAAACGGTCGGTCACCGGGAATCACCGCACGAATTTTACCGGTTCGGGAGATGAACAAACCACCGATAACCGCCCTTTTCAGTTTGGTGACACCACCGATCTGCTTGACGTGACCCGCACGATTTACAACGCCCATCTGAATCACGGCATTGATAACTTCCAGCTTCAGGAAAAAGATATGGAAGTTTATGATACCCAATTTTTCACGAGTCAGGCAACAGTGATCATGATTGACCTGAGCCATTCGATGATTTTATACGGCGAAGACCGGATCACCCCGGCAAAAAAAGTGGCGATGGGACTTTCAGAGCTGATCATGACCAAATATCCGAATGACAGCCTGAATATTCTGGCTTTCGGCGATGAAGCCTGGGAAGTTTCTGTGAAGGATTTACCCTACCTGGCGGTCGGACCTTATCACACCAACACCAAAGAGGGACTTCAACTTGCCCGGCATATTCTTCGCAAAAAAAATACGACCAACAAACAAATTTTCATGATAACTGACGGGAAACCGTCGTGCATCAGAGAAGGCGGAAAGTTGTATAAAAACTCGTTTGGAATGGATCCGAAAATATTAAACCGGACGCTGGATGAAGCTGAAATCTGCCGGCGGGAAGGAATTTCGATCACTACGTTTATGATTGCCCGTGATGCGATTCTTCAGGATTTTGTTCGGGATTTGACTAAAATCAATCAGGGACGTGCTTACTTTTCTTCCTTGAATAAGCTGGGTGATTTTTTATTTGAAGATTACATTTCGAACCGGAAGAAAACGTACAAGGGCGGATGAGGAATCAGTTACAAGTGGCAAGTTATAAGTGGTAAGTGGTCAGTGGTATGAGATACGCTTTGTGGGGTACGTTCTAAGTATTCCAGCTTTAACCTTAATCCTTATGCCTTACGCCTGAATTCCACCTATCTCAGATCAGAAAAAACGAATAGTGATTTTGCTTCCCGCCAGGTTTCCCGGTAATAACAATCCCGATTGACTTCAAATCAATTGAAACAGCCACTTGCCGGTGAGTTTTGATTTTACTCCACGCTCTTTTCATTCCATCTGACCACGAAATATCATCCGCAATAATAATTGAACCCGGTTCACAATGAGTAAGGATTTGTTCAAAATAAGTTTCTGTTGCCAACTCATCATGATGTCCGTCGATGTAGGCGAACTGAAGTGACTTGAGCTTTTGCAGTGCTCCCGGAAGTGTATCCGAGAAAAGTCCGGTAATGACTTCAACCCGGTCTAATCTGAGATCTGCGAGGTTTTTGCGGGCTATTTCAGCTAATGAAGGATCACCTTCAAGGGAAATTAAAGAACCGTTTTGATTGTACTTTAACCCTGCTGCCAGCGTTGCGGTTGAAAAGCCGGCGTTGGTTCCGAGTTCAATGATTGTTTCCGGCTTAAATTCCACAACAAGAAGGTAAAGCAGTTTTGCCCAGAAGTCCGGTTTTGTTTCTCTGGAAACAATTTTTCCTAGTGTCGTTTCGTTTGCCTTTGAAAAATCACCATCTCTGACCAGATTCCGGTTACCAGCCCCAAAATCAAGGCGGTTTATTTTCTGTTGGGATTTACAACTTTCCCGTCTGAGTTCCTTTATTTGCACCAGAATCGAACTTCTTTCCGTGTAAGCTGCTCTGCTTAACCATTTGGCAAGAACCCCGCCGAGTTGCAGTTCCATTCCGCCAGATTTCTGCATGCGCCTCAGTTGTCCTTGCTGAAAACTGAAAAGTGCCGGATTGACACGGTTGCAAAGCCAGTTATAAATGTTGATCATGAAGTCACCTTTGGTTCTTCAGGTTTTGGAGGGGTTTGGAACCGTGCAAGGACTTCTTCGCGAAGCGAATCAGAATCCCAGCCGGCATCCCGTTCAAGATCGGTATCTGCCATATCCGCCTGAATTAAATCTTCAAGTTCAGCTATTGCCGATTTTGCCATCGAAAAATAGACTTTTTTATCTTTGCGGACGGCACTCAGATTTTTCAGTACCGTTTCATCATGCTTTCTGAACATGTTAGCAGCTCTTTGGGCATGAAATCCTCTGATTCCTAACATCCGCATGGCATCAACACCCATCCGGAGTGCAGTATCCAATGTTTCCCGGTAAACGTGGTCAACTCCCTGTTCAATCAGCCGGTAAGATTCTGTTCGATCTGATGTTCTGACCAGGATTTGCAAATGCGGAAAGTGTTTTTTAACCAGGTGAACCAGATTCTCATTTTTTTCGGATTCTTCATAGGCGATGATCATCAGTTTGGCCTTATCTGCGCCGGCAGCATGAAGCAATTCATGCCGGGTTGCATCACCGTAATACACTTTTAATCCCAGTTTTCTTAGTGTATCCACACGATCTGAATCATTATCAAGAACTGTTGTCCCGATTCCGTTTGCTTTTAATAATCGGCCAACTGTATTTCCGAACCGGTCAAAACCCGCAATGATTACCGGATTGTCTTCCTGAATCTCGTCGGCTTCACGGTCATTTGTTTTTTCTGTTCCAAATTTTGGCAAGAGTACTTTTTCATTTAAGGTCATGATCAGCGGAGTCATGGCCATGCTCAGCGCAACAACAGCCACCATTTTCCCGGTAAGTTCGGCATCAAAAATGCCATTCTGCAGGGCAAATGAGAATAAAACAAAGGCAAACTCGCCCACCTGTGACAGTGCAAAGGAGAAAATCAGATTCTGATCAGTTCCTATTTTGTAAACTTTTCCCAGAACAAATAACACAAGACCTTTAACCAGCATCAATCCCAAAACAAGAATAAGTATCGAACCCGGGTCTGCAACGATCAGAGAAAAATTGATTGACGCGCCTACTGAAATAAAAAACAATCCTAGCAGCAGACCTTTAAACGGTTCAATGTCGCTGATGAGTTCATGACGGTATTCACTGTTTGCCAGAACAACGCCAGCGAGAAAAGTGCCGAGTGCGGGACTTAATCCGACCGTGGTCATCAAAACTGCAATTGCAATGACAAGCAGAAGTGCCGCAGCAGTAAATAATTCAAGCAGTCTGGTTTGGGCGATAAATCTGAATGCGGGCCGGATAATGAACCTTCCACCGGCAATGATAAGGCCAACTGCCCCTAAGACCACAACCGTTTGAAGCCATGCAGGAAGAGAGCCGACCCAGGTTTGTGATGAGGCAGAATCCGTCCCGGCCGTTTGAATGGCCAGAAGCGGAAAAATGGCCAGCATGGGGATGACGGCAATATCCTGAAAAAGCAGGACTGCAAATGAACTTTGTCCCGAAGTGGTTTTTATCAATCCCTTTTCATTCAGGGTTTGAAGTACAATTGCAGTAGATGACAGCGAAAGTATCATTCCGAGTGCTGCTGAAGCCTGCCAGGAAAGTCCGGCCAGAAATGCGAGTCCGCCAATGATGATGGCGGTACCTGCAACCTGAAGTCCGCCAAGACCCAGAATGGCAGATCTCATCCGCCAGAGTAAAGAGGGTTCGAGTTCAAGACCAATCACGAAAAGCATCATGACCACGCCGAATTCAGCAAAGTGCATAACGTCCTGACCTTCTTCACCGATCAGACCCAATAAATGCGGACCAATTAACATCCCGGCCATCAGGTAACCCAGAACCGAGCCCAGTCCAAGCCGTTTTGCAATTGGAACAGCAATAACCGCAGCAGTTAAATAAACCAGTGCCAGATAAAAGAAGGAATCATGATGCATGGTCTACTTTCCTTCCACAGATTCAAAATAGTCTTTGGTATAAGAAAACGGAGTCAACTCTTCTGATCGGATTGAACCATCTGCAAGTCCCGATATGAGTTTTTGGTATCGGCGGGAATGAATTCCAAGTTCCTCAGATGTCATTCGGTGTGTACCCTGAATAGCGAGTGGCGGTAGAAACGTCATTTTACAAAGTCTTGCTGTCTGTTCAAACGGGATTAAATATTCACGGATGGTGAATCTGGCTCCTCCGGTTGCCTGGTAGCTTGATTCCGGACCGCCACTGGTAATTATCTGCAACCAGAACTTTCCTTCAAGCATCCGGCCTGCTGAACCATAAGCCCAGCCGTGAGCGAGAACAAGGTCAATCCATTGTTTAATCAGGGGAGGGGCGCTGTACCAATAAAACGGGTGATGAAAAACGATCACATCATGTTCGAGCAGTAATTGTTGTTCAGCTTTAATATCCACATCAAAATCCGGGTATTCTTCATATAAATCTCTGAAAGTCACACCTGGAATGGTAGTGATATCTTTGATCAGTTGAAGATTGATTCTCGATTTTTCAAGTCTTGGATGAGCAAAAAGTATTAAAATCCGGGGCATAATCTATTTATCTCAAAAAAGGAATTGTAAAAATAAAGCAAAAAATCCGGTGAAGCACTTGATTTAAAAAAGGTGTTATGATATACTGCATATATATACAGTTATAAGTGACAAATTATAAGTTATAAGTCGAGCGAAGCGAAGATCCCGAACACTTTCGGGGTTACAAATTATAAGTTATAAATCGTAAAAAGCGAAAATCCCGATTCATATCGGGGTGATAAGTAATAAGTGATAAGATGAAACCTAATCTGGCAATAAAAAAAATAAAGGGCAGGGGCGCACAACTCCGGATTCCAAACCGGTTTTCTGCCCGTTCAGTTGAGACTGAAGTCAATGACCTTCCCACAGAAACAGAACGGGAAGAACTTCTGTTCCCCAGGCCGGAGACGAAACTGGTTGAAGTTCAACCGAAAACAATCCTGAATAAAATGGAAAGTCCAGATTTACCATTGGACTGGAGCATGAACCCGTATCAGGGATGTGAACATGGTTGTATCTATTGCTATGCCAGAAATTCACATGAATACTGGGATGGTGGTGCCGGTCTTGAATTTGAAACCCAGATTCTCGTCAAACTTCAAGCTCCCCGTTTGCTCAGAGATGCACTTTCAAACCCAAAATGGAAAGTGAGTCCAGTTGTTTTGTCTGGAAATACTGATTGTTATCAGCCTGCTGAGGCAAAACTTCAGATCACACGAAAATGTCTTGAGGTCTTTGCTGAGTTTCATCACCCGGTTGGCATTATCACGAAAAACAGTCTCATTTTGAGGGATTTGGATCTGCTTCAGCAACTTGCCCAAAACGACCTGGTTCATGTAAATATTTCATTGAATACACTTGATGAAGACTTGAAAAGAGTCATGGAACCCAGAACATCCTCCGTTAAAAGAATGCTGAATACCATTCAGATTCTCACTTCAAACAGAATTCCGGTCAGGGTTTTAATTGCCCCAATAATTCCCGGGCTGAACGATACTGACATCATGGATATTGTGAAACTGGCGGCTGAGAACGGTGCTGGTGGGGTGACGTACCAGGTGGTTAGATTAAACGGACATGTTGGCGTTTTGTTTGAAGACTGGATTCAAAAAACCTTCCCCGATCGTGCAGAAAAAGTTCTGAACCGGATCAAGTCACTTCATGGCGGAAAGTTAAACGATTCCAGATTCGGGAAAAGAATGCGGGGAGAGGGTCAGTGGGCAGAAATCATCAGGCAGCAGTTTAAACTGGCAAAAGACCGATATTTACCGGAAGACACCATTCCGGCATTTAACCTGGATTTATTTGATCAGCACCGGCCGGGACAGTTGGGGTTGTTTTGAAAATTATTTGTCAGGAGTGACCGGAAGCTGGAAGAAAAAAGTTGATCCTTTTCCATATTCACTTTCTACCCAGATTTTTCCGTTGTGTTTATCTATGAATTCTTTGCAGAGAATCAGCCCCAGACCCGTTCCCTTTTCCTGTGAAGTACCAATCATTGACACATTCACATCGATCCGGAAAAGTTTGTCAATGATTTCGGATCCGATACCAACACCTGTATCCTGAATAAAAACTTTTACATATGTGTCGGCACTTTCGGCATTAACGGTAATTTTACCACCTTCTCTTGTAAATTTGATGGCATTCGACACCAGGTTTCGCAAAATTGAATTTAGCATATTCCTGTCTGCCAGAATGTATTGTGGTTTTGGCAGGTTATTGATAAGCTCGACATTTTTATGTGTTGCCGGTATCTGCTGATAGTCAAAAACTTCCTCAACAAGTAGATTCAATTCAATCCATTCGGGTTCAAATGGAATAATTCCCCTTTGCGAACTCGACCATTCAAGCAGATTTTCAAGAAGTTTGTAAACAGATCCTGATGATTCTTTCATTAAAACGATCATTTCCTTTTGTTCGGAAGGAGACATCTCTGTAAATTCTTCAGACAACACCTGCGAAAGATTCATAAATCCTCCCAGCTGGTTTCTTAAATCATGAGCGAGAATTGAAAGAAACTTGTCTTTTGTTGCATTTAAGCCCTGAAGTTTTTTTTCACCTTCAATCAGGATTCGTTCTGTCTGTTTCAGCTCGGTAATATTTTTGAGAACGAGCAATTTACCCATTTTATTTTGCTGAACATCACGGATGGCTGAAACCGTTGCCTGAAAAACTGAGAGTGAATTTTGTGATTCCGAAAGTTTTATTTCCTGAATATTTTCATCATCAGAAAGGATAAGGTTAGCAAGTCCCGGCCAGTCTGCAAGGGCAAGGTGAGCCGGTTTACCTAGATATTCTGGGAATATTCCCGGCAGTATTTTTTTGGCAGACTGATTAAAATTGATAATCCGGTTTTGTCTGTCAATGATAATGACGCCTTCCTGCATACTGGCAAAAACGTTCTCAAGAGCAAACGGTTCAATATCGAGCAGTCTGTATCTGAAAATTCCAAAAAAATAAAATGGGGAAGCCATTGTTAAGGCAAATGGTGTCGGATCCAGTCCTTTTGGAATAAAACCAGCAAGGTAAAGAATGTGAGTAAGCCAGGGAATTAGAGATCCCGCGAGCATGATTATGCCCTGAGTACGGTAAAGACGTGAAGATTTTCGGATAAACTCAATAAACAATCCGGTGCCGATGATCATGCAAATATTAACAAACGCATTTTGAACCCAATACCACGGACCCCTTACTAATTGCATAACAGGGAATGAACCAGATGTATCAAGTTCCTGGCTTATATAAAACCAGTGATGCATATCGTTAGTATTAACTAAAATCAGAGAGGTAAGTGGGATAATAAAAAGAAGTGTGTAGGTGAAACCATTTAAAACAGACTCCTTGCCTGCATATTGAAGTGCAACAAGAAGCCAGAATACGGGAATAAATACGATTCCAACATATTCAAACCGGATCCAGAATTTCATGGCTTCCAGAGAGGTACAGGTTAGTTCTACCCCATAACCAAATGTATAAAAGGAAAGACAAAGTGTGAAAAGGGCAAAACTTAGCGAGCCTTTTGATTTTCTGAATCTGATACCAAAGTAGGTTAGAATCAGATTGGTAAGCGCCGAAAAAAAGAGAATGAAAGAGAAAACGGTCATTTTAAAAACCTAAAGTCCACAATAGAATAATTCCAAAACCTGAAACCCGGAAAAGGTCTCCATTCCATAAAATCAGTTTCTGATTTTAAAAAGTTTTTTGATTGGGTAATTGAAGCATCACCCTGGTAAATGTAAAACAATAGCCTGCAGAATAGCAAGGGGAAAAAGACAAGTCTGGATTCTTTACAAGTTTAATCCTACACTTCGGGATAAAACCTTACCTAACACCCATTGACCAGGTTTCGGTTTTTCCCTTTGATCACATTTCCATTAAAGATAGTCTAAAAAAAAAGGGTGAACTAATGTTCACCCTTTTAAAAAATGGGGTTTTTAAATTGAAAAAATCTATTTCAAAATGAAATTATCCCTTTGCCATATCGTATTTTCCAAGACGATATAACATGACCCCGTGATTCCACATTGCCTTGAAGAAGGAGGGTTCAACGTGATAGGGAATTCCGAATTCCTGCGTGGTTTCTTTCACAATTTTTGAAATATTTTTGTAATGAACGTGGCAGACATTCGGGAATAAATGATGCTCGGTCTGGAAATTAAGTCCGCCGATCAGCCAGGTTACAACCGGATTATTGGTTGCAAAGTTAGATGTGTTTTTTAACTGGTGAACGGCCCAGCTGTCATCTACTTTTCCGGCAGCATTTGGGGTTCCGTAATCAGATTCAGGCACAACATGAGCTGACTGAAAAATACTTCCCAGGATAAACCCGGTAATGAAGTGCATAATCAGGAAAAAGGTGATTGTGAGATACCACGAAATAGGTAACAAAATGATCGGCAGAATAAGGAAAACCACACCGTAAATAATCTTGGATAAAATGAGTTTTCCGAAAAGTTCATAAACAGATTGTTTCCGGTCTTTAACCAGGCCCATTTCTTTGTATTTCAAAAGCTGAGGATAGTCTTTCCAGAAGAACCAGTTCAGAGTCACAAACATATAAAGAAACCAGGCATAGATATGTTGGGCACGATGATACCATTTCCGATCCTGACCGGGTGAGCATCTGATCATGCCACCGATATTGATATCATCGTCAAGTCCGTCAATGTTGGTATAGGCATGGTGCAGCATATTGTGCTGAATTTTCCAGGTCAGGGTGCTTCCACCTACTAAAGTTAGCAAGTAACCCAGAATGGTATTCAGCCAATGATACCGGGAATAGGATCCGTGATTGGCATCGTGCATGACATCCATACCAATTCCAGCCATTCCGAAACTCATGAGAATAAACATGGTAAAAATCAGCCAGGTGTTTTCGACCAGACCGGTCATCATGAGCAGGTAAGGGATTGTGTAAAGGGAAACCATAAATATGGTTTTGAAAACCATGCCAAAATTGGCTTGTTTAGAAATTTTCCGGGTTTCGAAATAGTCGTTGACCCTGCTTCTCAGCGTATGGAAAAAATCGGTGTTCTGATCGTTGGCGAATTTCACAGTGATGTGATTCATGAGCATCCAAAAATGGTGAATAGTTTATCCGGACTTAAAGAAGTTACCGGTGAAGTAAGTCATTTGGTCTTCACAGTCAAGATAAGAAAAAAAAGGCAGGATTCCGTTCGCGCTTACTTAGACGGTTTCAAAATAATGGCTGCTCCTCCGCCTGGAGCAAGCTGAACCGACAATGTTTTTTCAGCGGAAACTGTCTCAGTTTTGATAACATACTCCATAGGGTTTGAGTTCCAGTGCGCTTTTGTGCCATCCTGAAAAATAGTGGCCGTGTACGATTTTCCCCTTGGAAGGAAGCTTAGGTTAATTGTTGCCAATCTGCCGTTTTCATCGGTAATCGCACCTACAAACCAGTCATCAGTTCCCTTTGCCTGCCGGGCAACGGTCAGGTAATCACCGGGTTCTGCTTCAAGATAGTTGGTATCATCCCAATCAACAGCAACTTCTTCAATGAATCTGAATGCATCTGGGAAACGCTCATAATTTTCGGGCAAATCAGCAGCCATTTGCAGTGGTGAGTAAAGAGTTACGTAAAGTGCCAACTGTTTTGCAAGTGTGGTTTTTACATTTTCCTTTTTCCCGGGCTGATAATAATCCAGTTTGATCTGAAAGATTCCGGGTGTGTAGTCCATCGGCCCGCCCATTAGCCGGGTGAACGGGAGAATCGTTTCATGTTCAGGTGTGTTTCCATAACTCCACCCATTGAATTCATTTCCTCTTGCAGCCTCATTGGCCATCCAGTTCGGATAGGTTCGGTGAAGTCCGGTTGGGCGAACGGGTTCATGGGCATCGAGCATAATCTGGTTATCAGCAAATCCTTTGGCGGTCCTCACATAATGATTCACCATCCATTGGCCATCATGATGTTCGCCCCGGGGAATAATTCGTCCCACATAGCCAGTTTTTACTGCATCGTAACCATACTTTTTCATGAACGAAACAGCCTTGTCGAACCTGCGTTCAAAGTTGGTTGCTGATGCTGATGTTTCGTGATGCATGATCAGTTTTACCCCTTTTGAGGCTGCATAATCCTGCAATTCACTTACATTGAAATCGGGATATGGCGTTACAAAATCAAAAACATCTTCTTTCCAGTTACCGGCCCAATCTTCCCAACCGATGTTCCAACCTTCCACCAAAACACCGTCAATTTTATGTTTTGCTGCAAAATCGATATAATATTTTGTTCGTTCTGTGGTAGCACCATGACGGCCGTTTGGTTTGAGCGATTTCCAATCAGTATCAGCCAGTTTTAGATTCCATGTATCAGAATAATTCCATGACGATTTCCCGACGTGCATTTCCCACCAGATTCCCACATATTTCATGGGTTTGATCCAGCTCGTATTTTCAATGACGGATGGTTCATTCAGATTTAAAATAAGTTTTGAATCCAGGATGGCAGTGGCTGTTTCGGTGACGATTATTGTTCTCCACGGTGTTTTTGCCGGTGTTTGCAAATAGGCTTTGGCACCTGTTGCAGAGGGAACAAGGTGAGCAGAAATGGAAAATGTTTTACGATCCACATTTAGATTCATTGCCGGATAGTCAATCAAAGCTGCTTCGTGAATATTGAGATAAAGTCCGTCACCAGACTTCATCATAAGCGGCGTTTGAACGACGGCTTCACCTGCCTGAGATTTTTCACCCTTTTCCTTTGAAGCGAAAACCTCAAAAGCATTGATTTCTGAAAGGGGTCCAGTTGTGTACAAATATTCGTTGGTGTCATAATCACCGGGCATCCACCAGGCTTTATGATTACCGGTAAGATTAAATTCAGTTAGCTCACCCGTGACTGTGAAATATCCAAGCTGATTTTGACGGGGAAATTCGTAGCGGAACCCGAGTCCGTCATTGTATAGCCGAAAACGGAGGATAATAGTTCGATTTTTTTCGGATGGTTGAATAAGTGTGAATGCTTGTTCGTTGTACTGATTCCGTATAGTTTTTACTTCGCCCCAAACCGGATCCCAGGTGTTGTTGAAGAAACTGGTTTCCACTTTTGAAAGAACAAATCCGTCAGAAAAACCCCGTCCAGATGAGGAAAGGATCCCGAGTTTGCTCTTTTCCAGTACAGGTTTCAAATTTAACAAAAGTGTGTAAACCGGTTCACCCTTTTCGGTAAGAGAAAAGGTAAGTGTCAGTTTTTTATCAGGCGATTGAAGTGTTTCGGCAGAAAGGGAAGAAAGCTGGATTGCAAATACAAGCAAAAGTACATAAAGAAGTCGGGTCATAACGTCTCCGGATTTAATTCAGGATAAAGCAATCGGTTGAAAGATAAAGGTAAAGAAACTTTCCGAAAAAATGGAAGCGGTTTTCTTGAACTTCCCAAATTATTTGAAAGTTTTACTGAATTACTGACAGACGGTTTAGCAGATTTTACGACGGGAAGTTAGGTCAACCTGGTGGCAAAGTAGGTTACTCACCGGCGAGTTGGATCATTTGCCAGTAAGGGGGCATATATCCGTTTTTCTTCCGGAAATGTTCAACTTTTTCTTCGGTAATTTTGCGGAGTTTCTGAAATCTCAGAACAAATTCTTCATTTTTCAGGGCGATGGTTGCACTCATTCCTTCCGGAATTAATTCAACGCTTCCAAATTGGTTCATTACCCAGCAATAGGCTTTAAATACCCGGATTACCGGTAGCAGAAAAGGATTATAATTTAACTCTTCACCTGAATTTGCCCGTTCAATAAGCGCATCCATAACCGCACTGTAAATATGATCCTGAAGCAAGGTTTCCTGATCACGCCATTCAGCAACCACTGCCAATTGCGGGTCATATTCCAAATCAGACGGCATTTGGGTTACAAAATTTTCAACACCGAAAGCATTCAGCCAGTTAACAATTCCCTGAGACGAAATAGTTGAGACTGATTTCCAGATTTGAATGCCGTGTTTCCGGTAAGCAAACGACCCAACCTCAGAGCAAAACAAGGAAGACGAATCTGCAAAATTCATCTTAAAATCGTAGGCAATGTGACGGTTTTTGGCCTGATCAAGTGCGAATTCAGCAGCAAGATGAGGGAGTTTGGGATTTTTTACCATATCAGGTAAATCAGGTCTTAACCGCAAAACCATGAACCTGAGTTTTTTATCCTGCTTATATTGTTCGGCAGTGGCGATTGCAACTCCTTTTTCAATATGAGCTTCAATCAGAGATGGAATTCCGGTTTTTTCATCAACATGAACAAGAGCAACGTGACTGAAATTTCCGGGAAAATCATTTCCACGGGAAATCAGCGCCGAAACTTCAAAGCCACCTCTGGAAACGAGTAAATCGCCAGAGTGAACCTTTATTCCAAAAAGTTCTGCAAAAGGCGTCTGGCTCGGTGTTTCCTCAACGAAAAGTGCCGGATTGAATTGAAGGGAATCGGATTGCAGGAGAACTTCTTCAGTTGCTGCCCTCATTCCATATAGCAGCCGGTAAAGGGTAATTCTTGAAGCTGAATCGGTCATATCCCAATTTCTGGACTTGTGTTTAACTGCAATTCTGATTTCAGAATACAGATTCAGATATTTTTCTTTGAAATGTTGTCTGACTGCAACAGCCGGTGCCAACTGGAAAAACGTGACTTCCAATTTTTTAAAAATGGAATCATCAGGAGTCAGAGAATCCTTTTTTACCTGATTAAGCAGAACAGCCATTTCCAGAAATCCTTTGGTAAGAACTGAATCCAGTTTTTCAGGGTTTTCTGTCCGGTTAGTCAAATATTGAGTTTCCAGTTGTTGCCATTGTTCATTCTGGTTCCAAATGAAGGGTTTTTCTGAAGCCTTAATCGCCGGAGGATCGGGTTGATCTGGAATCAGAAGAATGACGTAGAGCAGGATCAGCGAAAATACTGACCCTAAAAGGATTTGAATTGTTTTGTTCATGTCTGGTGATTAAAGTGGGAAAATGGTGAAGGTGATGAACGAAGAAATCATTCAACAGCTTTGTGAGTTTTCTTATAAACATCAAAAGCGATGTTATTCTTTCCTGAGTTTTTAACCGTATACATGAGTTGATCGGTGAGGGTAATCATTTCGTTGACAGAACTTGGAACCGTTTCAAAGCTGAGGGCACCAAAACTGGCAGTAACCGGCCATTTGTTTTTTTTCATGAGTTCATCAAGCTGTTGTTTTATTTTTCCGATGATTATTCTGGCTCCGTCAGCCTCTGTATTGGTGAGTAAAATGGCAAATTCATCTCCGCCAAGACGGGCAGGAATATCTACTTTCCTGAGGTTTTCTACCATAATATCGGCAACAGCACGAAGCAATTCATCCCCCTTCTGATGACCAAATGTATCATTAACTGCTTTGAAATTATCGAGATCAAAATAAACCATCGTGAACAATTCGCCTGACCGAACCATCCGTTCAATTTCAACATTGGTTCTTTCTCTGAAACCACGGCCATTGGTCAAGCCAGTTAGACCATCTACCAGGGCAAGTTCATGTTCAGTTTTAATTGCTTCATGCAATCTTGAAAAAAGAAAGGAAGCGAGAAGCAATGAAAACAGTCTGATAGCAGCGTTCCAGATCAGAATTCCATCTACTTCAAAATTGTTCCGAAGTGCAAAGTCTGTAATTAGCCAAACCACTTCAGAAATAATGGCTGTTCTGAAACCGGCCTTCCTGCCAAGAAACCAGGATGCAAACCCAACAGGAACAACATAAAAAACAGAAAGCAGAATTTCTGGTCCCGAGAGATAATCGATAACTGAAATGATCAGAATGAAAAGGACGGTATAGATCCAGTTTAGCAGGATTGAGTTTGATTTGAAATGAAAATTAAGTAACCGGATCATAGACTTTTCAGGATAGTTATTGTTTAAAGATAACAATTCAAAGTATTTAAATATTTCACTAAAGCTAATTTATTTTGGTGAATGAACCAAATGATAGTTTATCAGGAGAGAAAAGGGGAAAGGTTGGGAGTGGAAATTTCTGGGTAAAACAAATACTGGATCCCGGGCATAAGCCCACGATCCAGTATCAAAATAACAATAGTTACGGGTTATTACTTCTGTAATTTGCCGGTTTTCTAGATCCGGTGGTGCCTTTACCAAAAAATTGTTTGGTTTGGCTTGGCCGTGGATGACGGGTATCGGGTCTTGAAGAATGAGACGTTTTAGGTTTTGGTTCAACCGTAAAGATTTTCATTGGGAACGGATTGTCATCAGCCATTGGGATTTCTAATCCGGTCAGGCGTTTGATGTCACGCAGGTTATCTCTTTCTTCGGCATCACAGAAAGAAAATGCAATTCCGGATGCACCGGCACGGCCAGTTCTTCCGATACGGTGAACGTAAGTTTCAGGTACATCAGGGAGTTCATAATTGATCACGTGAGACAAATTGTCCACATCAATTCCACGGGCAGCAATATCAGTTGCAATCAGAACCCGGGTAACACCGTCTTTGAAATTATTCAGAGCACGTTGTCTGGCAGATTGGGACTTTCCGCCGTGAATGACTTCTGCATTCACACTCATTTTAACCAGATCTTTGCAAACTTTGTCGGCACCGTGTTTGGTTCGGGTAAAAACCAGAACGGATTCCAGATTTTCATCCCTGAGTAAATGAAGAAGCAGATTTTTCTTATTTTCTTTATCAACCATGTACAGCCACTGAACTACTTTTTCGGCTGTGGTGATGTTGGGTGTGACTTCAACTTTAATCGGATTGGTTAAGATACTTCCGGCCAGTTTCTGAATTTCCATCGGCATGGTTGCAGAGAAAAATAAAGTTTGACGTTTTGCAGGAAGCTTGTTAATAATACGCTTTACATCGTGGATGAAACCCATGTCGAGCATGCGGTCAGCTTCATCCAGAACAAAAATTTGAATATGACTCAGGTTTACAAATCCCTGATTCATGAGATCAAGCAGACGACCTGGAGTTGCAACGAGAATATCAGTTCCGCGGTAAAGTCCGTCAGTTTGGGGTTTCTGACCTACTCCACCGAAAATAACCAAAGTTCTGAGTCCGGTATGACGCCCGTAAGCTTTAAAGCTTTCTTCAATCTGGATGGCGAGTTCACGGGTTGGTGTTAAAATGAGCGTCCGGATCATTTTTTTCCGGTGATCGTGATCCTGATCAGCACGAAGCAGCTGAAGGATAGGAATAGCGAAGGCTGCGGTTTTGCCTGTTCCGGTTTGTGCACAACCCAAAAGATCTTTTTGTTCCAGAATGTGGGGAATTGCCTGTTCCTGGATGGGGGTTGGTGTTGTGTAACCTTCTTCTTTTAAGGCAGTTAAAATGGAGGGGATCAGAGCTAGAGAATCAAAAGTCATCAAGGGTAAAATTGCTTTCGGAGAGTGAAAAATAATGAAAAAAGGCCGGAGGGTTTAGGTTCTGGCTGATCCGCGATTTCGTTATTTTTATCCGGATCCTGTACAAAGATACCGAAATGGGCTGGGAATTCCGCATTGGATGACGAAATTGGAAGATCCTGACCCAGTGTTTCGACCAAAACCCTCTGAATTAGAAACTGATTTGAATTTGGGAAAATGTACATCCATCTCATCCCATTTTATGAAATATCCTTCAGAAACTTCTATTTTTACAGTTTATTCCCTAAAGTGAAAAATTATGCCTCTTTCTGAATATTTCGTTACCGGATCGGTGACACCCATTGGCCTCGATATGCTGCTTGAAGGTGGCTGGCGGCATTTTGGTGAGTATTTTTTCAGGTATGACAATCAGGAAAGTGATGGAAAAAATCTTCATATTGTTCCACTAAGAATCAATCTTGAGCGGTTTAAACAATCTGAAAGTCAGCGAAGGTTGATCAGAAAAAACAAAGATCTCTCAGTTAAAGTGGGACCAACTTTTGTTGACAAGGAAATCAGAGAACTTTTCGAAAAACATAGAGTACGCTTTAAAGAAAACGTACCTGATTCGCTCACTGATTTTCTTAGTTTTCAACCTGATTCTGTTCCGGTGGAAAATAAAACAGTTGTGGTTTTTGATCAGGGCAGGTTAATTGCTGCCAGTTTTCTTGATATCGGAAACTGGTCAACATCCAGCATTTATGGGATTTTTGAACCCGATTTTGCGTCGAGAGGGTTAGGAATCTACACCATGCTGATGGAAATTCAGTATTCGCTGAAAACGGGAAAGAAGTTTTACTATCCAGGGTATGCGCACCTTGAATCTTCTTATTACGATTATAAAAAACAGTTTTTCGGTCTTGAACGATACGACTGGGAAACCCAGCATTGGATTCCCGCAGAACGTTTTTTTACCGGGTCAATTTAATCTGAAAAATTATCCGTTTGCGAGTTTCAACGGAATCCATCTTAGATGTTTAATGCCATTTTCCATCAGATCAGGTAAATATTTCTGATTGATTTCAAGCAATTCGTCTTCGAGATCATCAAAATTTTCGGCTTCATCGAAATCAAGATCAGGGTATTTCTCTTCAAGATCCCGTGTTGAAAGTTTGGTTGACAGGTCAACAACAAACTTCACTTCAGAAAAATAATCCATGATTTCTTCTGCTTCATCAGCTACCAACCCGTTTGGGATGAGAACGGCCTTATTTTCCTGGTCGGCGATGACATCCCGGTTTCCCTTTAAGGCAAGCTGGTGATAAATCTCCTGCTGAAGCATAAAAATATCGGGAATAATCTCTTCATCGGGACGGGCAGAATTGTAAACCCAATCTGCAATATACAAAGCCTTTATCAGTTGTCTGGCTTGTTTTTTATCTAAATTGATTGAAATGGACATGTTTTTCTTTCTTGAAATATTGGGTGCGAAAATACGGATATACGCAGGTAAAAGGAAGTTTCCGGCAAGTAACCCGAAATCTGATTATTTTTTTAAGGTAGGAATTCTCAGAATAACCCAAACACCCGTCATGCCGAGAGTGAGAACAACAATTCTGATCGTTACCGATTCATGAAACCAGACAGCAAGTGAAAGTGACAGAAAAATGGTAACGAGTGAAATGATTTTCAATCGTAGCGGAAGTGCACCTTTTTCCTGATAATCCCGGATGAATGTACCTAAAACCTTATGGTTTAGAAGCCAGTTGTGAAGCCGGTCAGAACTTCTGGCGAAACACCAAAGTGCTAAAAGCAGAAAGGGTGTGGTTGGTAAACCTGGAATAAAAATGCCAATGATTCCCGTTCCGGTAAAAATAAGTCCGGCAATGGCATATACAAGCTTAAGAGGGGTCATTGGTCAATCGAGGAAAATGATTTTCTGTTCAGTCCGGGTTTCTATTCTGCCGAAAAAGAGAATCTGGTTTTTCCAGAAGAGACTTGATTTCAATTTTCAAAAGTTCTGAGGATGTTGATTTCAGTAATTCCTGAAGTTTAGCCCGGGCATCGTTTTCGGGTAGTTTTAACCTTAGTAACCTGAATTCAGCATCTTCAGCCTCTGCACTTCGGTCAGCTTGCCGGTACATTTCAGTAGCCCTGTAATACCCGGCGATTGCCTCCGGAATTGCTTTTAGCCTTTCATTGGTTTGGGCGATACCAAAAACATCATCGGCAAGACCTCGAAGATTTTCAAGTTCCCGGTCAGTTTGGTAAGCCTGATTGTAAAAAAGAAGTGCCTTTTTAAAATCTGTGTTTGCATAATAGGCCCATCCGGTCAGATAAGAACAATAACTGTATGCGTACGGATCTTCAAGTTCATTATCATCCTTCAGATCAGTCATATCGTCAACTGCAGATTCCAGTTCCTCAAGTTCATCCTCAAATTCTTGTCTTAGTCTGTCCCTTGACAAAAGTCGATATGCCCAGATTTGACCTGAAATTTCAGGCGAAGCTTCAAATTTCAAATCAGTGAGTTTGATGACAGAATCTGATTGTCCTGAAATAAAGAGTTGTTCAACCTGAAGTAAAAGAAGTGACGACTGTAATTCAGGCTGATAAAGGGTTATCAGATTTTTCGCATTGTTAACCCAGGGTTCAGCCAGATCACCTTTTTTTACCAGCAAATATTGACGGGCCACGGCCAGGCACGAACGGATTTTCCCTTTAATTTCATCAACCTGAGTATAATACCCATAGGCGGTCTGAAAATGCTGGATAGCCTGTTCGTGATTTTCCTGCAGAGAAGCACGAATGCCCTTTTGCATCTGATCCCGGGCCGAACGAACAGATTCTGTCGGCTTTTTCAGATTTTCGGGAACAGATGAACAAGCCGCTGCGAGGATAACTAAAAGAATAAGCAAATATTTCATTTTGTATGTTTCGGACGAAGTTTTGAACCCTGAATTTCCTTCTCAGCTTCACTTTGAATTCCACCCCTGATGAGCGGATTATTATTGATGCCTTCAAGGGTTTTTTGTGCAGTTGAAAGTGTTTGTTTTCCCTCACTGATTACGCCAGACAGTTCAGGTTGCTGCTCATTCAGAAAAACAAGCAATTTTCCCATTTCTGTAAGCGAATAATTCAGGTTTTTAAGGGTTTCATTTATGGGTTTGATGAAATTCTCACCCTTCGGATCAGCAAGTTTTACCACCAATCCGTTTGGGTTTGCATAGGCCGACATCAATGTATCTGATTTAATCAGGCTTTTATTGATTAGGGCAGTTGTCGTCTGAAGCTGTTCAGTCAGGTCTGCCATATTGGTTAAGGCTCTGAAGATTGCACCGTCCTGAGGGTTTTCATCTTTATTGAATTTGTCAAAGGTTACACTGATCTGATCCATTGTTTTGTCAAGTTTTTCTGATGCATCAGCCAGGTTTACCAATGCTCTGAAAAGTGCACCAGATTTTTCATTATTATCCCGGTTGAGATTTTCAAGCAAACGGTCTGTATTCACGAGCATTGAAGAAATGACATCACCGGTTTTGATGACAAGACCTTCATCGAGTAAACGTCGCCCTTCAGGGATGTCGATGGATGGAATCAGCCCGCCTTCAGGCAAAATTTTCTGCGGGTCAGGACCTTGAAGCAATTCGATTGTACTGGTTCCCGATATGGGATTTTTTGCTTTATTGAGTCCGGAGTTTTCTACAATTTTAGTTCTGTATTCTTCAACAACAGTAAAATCAGCATCAATTGTGTTTTCTTCATTCAGCCTGAATTGGGTAATCCGTCCGATTTCGTATCCTTTAAACCGGATAGGAGTTGAAGTTGACAGGCCTTCTGCATCCAGAAACCGGGCTTTAAAAACGTACTTTTTAACAAATACTTTTTGTTGTATGGTAATCAGAATCAGACTTCCGATCAGCAATCCCAATGCAACCAGCATGAAAACGCCGACAATTTTGTTTGTATATTTAAATTTGAATTTCATAGTTTAGTTTTTAAAAGACGAAATATGCCCGAACCCGATTAAAATTTGAAAAAATTACTCAGTATGACAATTTTTGATTCACCTGATTTTTAATTACTTCCCAGTGTCTTAACCCGTAATCTGTGATAAGTAACCTGTAACTAATTCAGTCAATGTGTAAAAGTTCTTTCGTTAAAGGGTTTTCAGATTTTCTGACCTGTTCCGGTGAACCTTCTTCTAATACTTTTCCATTTTGAAAAATCAGGACACGGTCACACCATTTTTCAAACCGGTCAAGACTTTGTGCCCCTACAATAATAGTGGTTTTTTGTGACTTCTGCTTTACGAGTTCCTGGATGAGAAGGCGTGAAGAAGTTGGGTCTACTGATGCAAGCGGTTCATCAATCAGCAGGATCTCCGGACGGGTGAGCAGTGCCCTGATAAACCCAGACAATTTTTTTTGTGCCTGTGACAGTTCAGCGGGTCGTTTTTCCATAATATCAGATAGGGAATACCGGTTGAGATACCCAGAAATGGCTTCCATTTTGTCGGATTTGGGAATTCCCGGAAAGTGAAAATCCAGCGGCAGCATCAGGTTTTCCCGAACCGTTAAGTTTGAAAGTAAAGCCCCATCCTGAAATACAAATGACGTTTTCTGCCTGAGTTGTTTTTCCTCAGCTTCGGTCAGGTTTTCGGTATCAATTTCATCCAAAACAATTCGACCATCGTCAGGGAATAAAATTCCGCCAATGATTTTAAGTAAAATGGTTTTTCCTGATCCACTTCCACCTAAAATGACTGAAAAACTGCCTTTTTCAAAGTTCAAGGTCAGGTCTTGAATCAATGCCCTTCCGTTGTGTGAAAAAGTTATATTTTCGAGAAATAGATGTGAGTTGTCAAAGGACATAAAACACCATCGTGATTAAAATGTCGAGAATGATAACCCAAGTGAGTGATTGTACCACCGATTTTATCGTGCGCTGAGGGACTTCAGTGGTTGCAAAGGCAACTTTCATCCCCTGATAACAAGCAATTGTGCCAACTGCAAAACCAAAGACAATGCTTTTGGTAAAGCTTGAAAAAATATCAACGACAGCAAGCTCATTTAAAAGACGGAAAAAGAAATCCTCAAGCCCGATCGGAAAGAAAAAGTAAGAAACGGCCCATCCGCCAAGCAGACCGGCAACCGTAAAGTAAATAGTGAGCGTAAACATGGCGGCAACAACACCAAAAACCCGGGGAACAACCAGGTAGGAAATGGGTGAAATTCCGATGGATTGAAGGGCTTCAATTTCATGGTTCACAACCATGTTACCAAGTTCAGTTGAAATAGCAGTTCCAGATCGTGCAATAATGATAAAAGCAACCAGTAAACTTGAAAGTTCCCTTACGATTACAGTTACCAAAATCACATAAAGTAACTGGCCTGAACCAAAATCACCCAGCATGAGGTGGCCTTCAATGATGATAATTCCACCGATTGCAGCCGCTATTAGCGAAATCAAAGTCAATGCTTCAAATCCGGTAAAAAGAATCTGGCGCATAAGCACCAGTGTCGCAACCTGACTTTGCCGGGAAAATAAAAACATCTGACGAATAGCTTCACCGAAAAACTGGAGAAATTCCCGGGTACCGGCTGCTTTTTCAAGCAGATTATCGCCAATACTTTCAGCAATTCTAGCCGGCATTTTGATTTCCCTTTCTCAACTTACTATAAAAATAAGCATTCCGCTGTTATTTGAACACGCCTCGTCTTTATTTTTGTAGGGTATTTGTAAAAATTGCTTAAATAAGGAGTGGTTATGCGGTTGATTTCATGGAATGTAAACGGAATTCGGGCAGTTCAGAAAAAAGGATTCATTGATTGGGTGACGAAAACCAATCCGGATATTCTGGGACTTCAGGAAACCAAAGCACATCCCGATCAGCTCGATGAAACCTTATTGCAAATTCCCGGTTACCAGGTTTATTTTGATTCCGCTGAAAAAAAAGGCTATTCAGGAACAGCAGTTTATACCAAAATTCAACCGGAATCTGTTTCTTATGGTCTCGGAAATCCAAAATTTGACACTGAAGGAAGAACTGTTCGCTTGGACTTCAAGGATTTCACCTTCTTCAATATTTATTTCCCGAATGGTGGTCGTGGCGATGACCGGGTTCAGCACAAACTGGAATTTTATGATGAGTTTTTGAGGATAAGTGAAGATCTGAGAAAACAGGGACGGGCTGTAATTGCCTGCGGTGATTATAACACTGCTCATAAGGAAATTGATCTTGCCCGCCCGAAGGAAAATGTGAAAACATCTGGCTTCATGCCCATTGAAAGAGCCTGGCTCGATAAATATGTTTCTTTGGGATATATCGACACCTTTCGCGAATTTGATCAGTCACCCGGAAAATATTCCTGGTGGGATCAGCGGTTCAACAGTCGTGAACGGAACACTGGCTGGCGGATTGATTACTTTTTTATTACCCCCGACCTCAAGTCAAGATTAAAAAATGGATTTATCTGGTCTGACGTTATGGGTTCAGATCACTGTCCGGTGGGAATTGATATAGATTAGAAAACAGTGGTAAGTGATAGCAATATTATTTGGTAAAAACCTTTTACTTACCACGTGTTACTTTTTCTGCCCTTTTCCGTTCATCAAATTCTGTCCAGATGAAGAAAAGTGCAATTTCTGCATATTTTCCCCAGATTTTAAGTATTGCTGCAAATTCATCGTCAGAGAATGGCGGTACCTCATAGACCGAAGCCAGCACTTTTCTAAAATTGTTGTCAATCGGGACTTCTGCCTCCATCCTTCCGAACCCAAACGGAACCGCAAATGCCGACGTGTATTTACCGATACCTTTTATTGACAACAGATTCGTAATTAATTCTGTGTCTGTTAGTGATTCCCAGTCAGAGAAAATAATTTCTTTTTTTGCAAGTCGTTCTGAAAGACCGCCCAAATAGTCAATTTTCTGGCGGCTGAGTGAAAGCTCCTTCAGTTCTGGTTGCGTGGCTTTTGCAAATTCATCAGGTCTCGGAAAACAAAGAAAATCCATATTCTGCCAATCAACCCGGGTTCCATATTTTTCCATGAGATTTTCAATGATTCGCTTGGCAAGCCGGTCGCTGACCTGACTTGAAATAATGCTGAATGCAATACATTCCCAGGGTGACGGAAATATCACAGGATGGAATCCTTTTCTTTTTTCAAGCAGCGCCTGCAACTTTGGGTCAGCGACTTCCGTAAGAACCCTCCTGAGATCGTAATTCATTGAAAATTGTCGACTTACAGCAGTTATTACTTCCCCGGTTTGACTGTCTGAAAGTCTATCAGGAATATCAAGTTGTAATTCCGGTTTTTCAATATCCCCATTCCATGTGAGTGCAAAAGCAGTCGAAAACGTGTCAAGTGACAACGATTGGAAGTAGGTTATTCCCGTCCAGGCATGAAAATAAGTCCTTGGCCAGGATTCAATCTGACTGATGGAATGGCGGAAATCAAAAGGTGGCGTTGGTGTGATCCGAATGGATTTCATGGTCAATCTTCAATTCTAAATAAAACAAAAATAAAGGTAACAATATGCAAAAAGTGATATTGTCAGTATGTTCTTTTGTCCTTTTTTCCGGATTGGCTTTTTCAGCAGGGAAAACAGACATCAAGACTAAAAATCAGGTTCAGAAAGCCAAATCGCAATTTGGTGTGACGTTTCCCGGAATTTTTCCGTCAGACTTAAAAAAGCCAGGTTTAAAATCACGTGCCAGTTATAGTTTCGATCTGGGTGAATGGGTTGGTATTGAAAAATGGAGTTACGAAGTTGATGATCAGGATTCTGTTTCCAGAGAAATCTTCTGGTCATGGGAAAATGGAAATTGGGAGGAAGGTTACCAGGAACGTTTTATACGTGAAGAAGGAAAACTGGTAAGAAAGGATGTTTACTGGAATTTTCTGGGTGGCAACTACACGAAAGTTGGTGAGTCGATTTATTTATATGAAAACGGATTATTAAAAGGGATAAAAAATTATCAGGGTTCATCTGAATCAAATGTTCTGAATCAGGAAACCACCTTTGAATACAATCAGTTAAACCAACTTATTGCTGAACAAAATTTACATTTTTATAATGATGGACAGTCAAGTTTAACAGTTAAGCGATTTGGTTATGATTCGAACGGATTTCAAAATGCCCGTTCATTTTCAACTTTTGAAAATAATGTTTGGTCAGGCGTCGATAGCACATTTCTGATTTTAAATGAAAGCGGAAATCCCCTTGAAGTTATTAATTATTATGGGTTTATTGATTCACTGGCATGGCAAATCTATTACAAAACCAAATGGTATTACAGTCCGGAAGGTGTGGTTGATTCAACTCAATTGTTTTATTGGGGAACATTTGAAAACCACTGGGATTATACAAGTTCTGATTTATACAGCTATAATGACGGACTTTTAAGCACAATCAATACAAAACGAAATGATTTTGGTAAAATTGAAACGGTTGAGCAAAAATCTTACCAATACCAGAATGGAAATCTGGTATCTATGTTAACCGAGACAATTGATTTTGAGTCAAAAACACTTAAGCCCTGGTTGAAAGAGGACTATGAGTGGCATACACCAACTTCAGTTGAACAATCAAAGCAGCCTGAAGATTTTTTACTGGGTCAAAACTACCCGAATCCGTTTAACCCGGAAACAACTTTTTCATACAGGATAGCATCACCAGCTGAAGTTGAAATTATGGTGTTTGATTTATCGGGAAAAGAAGTACTGAGTCAGAATCGTGGATTTCAAAATTCCGGAACCTATATGTTTTCTGTAAATGGTTCATCACTTTCATCAGGAATTTACCTTTATAAGGTAAAGGCAGGAAATCAGGTTCAAACAAAGAAAATGGTTCTGATGAAATAAATTCAAATACCTTTTTCCCGCGCCCAAGTAAGGATACTTGCCGGGTTAAAAGATTTCGCAAAAGCTCTTTTCACCACAGAAGATACAGAATGAACAGAAAGGGAAATGAATTCGGGTTTAAACGGTTGAATTTAATTTTCCGTGATTTCAGTTATTTCTGTGGTAAAATGGTTTTCTTTCCGGCTGGACTTCTGACGCGCTTGGGAGCGGGAGAAAAGTATTGTATTTGAAAACCCGGGATAAAAACAAAACTGCAGGTCAGGAAAACCTGCAGTTTTAAAATTCAATTCTTAAACATTAAACCTGAAGTGCATCACATCGCCATCCTGGACAACGTAATCTTTTCCTTCAACTTTAAGCAGACCAGCTTCTTTTACCGCTGCTTCAGATTTCAGGCGAACGATATCGTCATATTTCTGAACTTCAGCACGGATAAATCCTTTTTCAAAATCGGTGTGGATGACACCGGCTGCCTGTGGAGCTTTATCGCCTTTGTGAATCGTCCAGGCACGGACTTCAATTTTTCCGGCTGTGAAGTAGGTCATCAACCCGAGCATATCAAATCCGATGGTGATGATCTGGTCGAGTCCGGATTTATCAAGTCCTAATCCGGCAAGAAAATCCTTTCTTTCTTCCATAGGAAGTTCGGCAATTTCAGCTTCGATGGCAGCAGAAATGGTGACGATTCTTGCACCTTCTGCGTCAGCGATTTCCTTTACCAGTTTCACGTAATTATTTCCGGTGAGAATATCCTTTTCAGCAACGTTTGCAACATAAAGAACCGGTTTATCGGTCAGGAAAAAACAATCGGAAAACACTTCTTTTTGTTCAGGAGTTGCCGGGAAGGTTCTGACGGGCTTTCCCTGACCGAAGTGATCATTCAGAGCCATCAGCAAATCAGTGTCTTCTTTTGCTTTTTTATCGCCGGATTTCAATCCGCGTGCTGTTCGCTGAAGTTTTTTCTCAAGGGTATCGAGATCCTTGAAAATCAGTTCCGTTTCAATCACTTCAATATCTCGTTTCGGATTGACGGATCCGTCGACGTGGATGACGTTATCATCATCAAAACAACGCACGACGTGCAGAATGGCATCACATTCCCGGATGTTGGAAAGAAATTGATTTCCCAATCCTTCACCCTTTGAAGCACCTTTGACGAGACCGGCGATGTCAACAAATTCAACTGCAGCG
This sequence comes from Bacteroidota bacterium, assembly GCA_017303995.1. Lineage (GTDB taxonomy): Bacteria > Bacteroidota > JABWAT01 > JABWAT01 > JABWAT01 > JAFLBE01. The sequence goes on from JAFLBE010000006.1 coordinate 89,387, forward strand.
GGAATAACTTTATCCGTTCCGACGATTTCTTTTAAAACCCAAAGGCGTGCATCAGGAACGTCAACAACACCAACGTTAGGTTCGATGGTACAAAACGGGAAGTTGGCAGCCTGCGCGCCGGCTGAAGTAATTGCATTAAAAAGAGTGGACTTGCCCACATTTGGGAGCCCGACAATACCAATTCTAAGACCCATGATTTTCCTTATATGTTATAATTTCGATTTTACCGCAGAGGCACACCCAAGCAACTTCGTTGCGCGGGTCTAATGAGAGGATGCAGAGTTTTAAATGCTTTTTTAGGGTAATGGGAGCAAGAAAAGAGTGTTATTTTCCAACTCTCAGTTCGTTTCCGATTTCGTTTGTGTCGTCAGATTTGATTGCAACACCGGCTGTTTCGAGTATTTCACCACATTTTTCTATGGCTAAAATAATTCCATCGGCAGCTTTCCCTGATTTGATTCCATTTACAACCAGATTTGCAACTTCCGTCCAGACTTCCGGTTTCACTTTGGCGTTGATGCCAGAGTCGCCGATAACGAGAACACGATGTTCGAGGGAAGAAATGAAAATCAGAATGCCGGTTCGGTCACGGGTTGCGAAAACTTCTTCTGAAACAAAGGCTTCTGCAGCACGGGAAGTAATGCGGTCCTGAATGGATTTTCTTCCGGCAGCGAAACGTAAAACCGGATCTATTTTAACCAGCAGGAAACAAAGCAGAATAGATCCTCCGGTGATGGCAGTCAGTATTTCGAAGATTCCAACCGGGAACCACCAACCTGAATATTCAAAAATAAATGCCGTCAGGAGCAAAGAAAAAATCAGGGTAAACCCTAAAAGTTTCCAAAAGGCATCGACATACGAATCACTTGCCTCAACAAAATAGGGGACAATTTCTCCGGATGTTTTCTTTTCTGCGGCCGTGACGGCAGTTTCAATCCGTTTTAAATCTGATTCTGAAAATAGTGACTTTGACATAAAGGCTCCTTATTCCGGTTCCTGCTGACTTAAACAGTGAAAACTTCCCAATCCCCAGATAATGTCAACGGAATCGAGTCCGATAACCTTCCGGTCTTTAAAAACTGAGGACAAAATATCCAGGGCCTGATCGTCCTGTTTACATCGGTAAGTCGGAACGATGACGGCAGAATTGGCGATGTAAAAATTGGCGTAGGATGCGGGCAATCTCTGATCTTCAAAAATAATCGAATCCGGCATGGGGAGTTCGACCACATTCATTTGTTTTCCGGATTCCAATCGCATTTTATTCAGTTCTTTCAGGTTGTCCTGAAGAATGTCATAATTCTCATCTTTTTTGTTGGATTCAATAACGGTAACGACGGTATCATGATTTACGAATCGGGTCAGGTCGTCGATGTGTCCGTCTGTATCATCGCCCACAATGCCGTCACCCAGCCAGAGAATGTGATCAACAGCGTAATAATCCCGCAGAAATCCTTCAATTTCATCCTGATTCAGATGCGGATTCCGGTTCGGATTAAGCAAACAAGCAGAAGTGGTCAGTAAAGTTCCTTTTCCGTTAAATTCGACGGAACCGCCCTCCATGACGATGCCGGGCTTGAAAACCGGGTATCCGAATTTTCGTCCGATTAAAGTAGGAATGATATCATCCAGATCGTAAGGCGGATATTTATCACCCCAGGCGTTGTAATCCCAGTCAATGACGATTTTAGGTTCAGGTGCGGAAGGATTCACCAGAAAAGCCGGACCATGATCCCGGCACCATGCATCATTCGTCGGGAAGGGGTAAAATTCAACTTTCGAAAGATCAGTTCCATTGGCAGAAAGGTACTTCAAAGCGTGATTTTTCATGGCGTCATCAGCCACGTTGATGCAAACCCGTTCACCGGTTGCGAGTATTTTGATAAAGTCAGCATAAACCGGATAAATCGTATCGATCTTCCCCGGCCAGGATGCTTCTTTGTGCGGCCAGGAGAGCCAGGTTGCAGAGTGACGTTCCCATTCAGCAGGGAACCGGTAGCCAAGAGATTTCGGAGATGTATTCATTTTTTATTCACCGCAGAGGCGCTGAGAGCGCAGAGAAAAACACAGAGAAATTCGTTTTATAGTTAAATTCAAAGACAAAAACTTGAGGCAGATTTTTAATAAAATTGTGTTTTAGTATAATCAAAAATTATTGACAAGTCGTTTTATTCCGGATTTCAAAACCGGAACATTGAAATTGATTATAAGCCCAAGTTTTTTATTTGCAAGGCGTAAATAGGTAATTAACTGAGCATCGAAAATGGGAATCAGGTTTTCAACTGATTTCAACTCAAGAATGATTTTATCTTCAACCAGAAAATCCATATAAAAATCTTTGCCCGTTGGAATTCCTTTGTAAATCACAGGAATTGGAACCTGGGTTTTATATTGAATCTGGTTTAATTCAAATTCCTTTTCAAGACAAACCTGATAAACAGATTCCAAAAGTCCGGGTCCTACCTGTTTATGTACTTCGATGCAGGAATTAATGATTTTTCCTGAAAGTTGATTATAGTAATCCTGATCAAACTGCATTTACTATTCTAAATAATATATTTAATAAGTTGTATTTTCTCTACATTCACAGCGTCTCAGCGGTCGAATTTAATCAATAAATTGTATTTGAAATTCTCTGCGTTCCCAGCGTCTCAGCGGTCGAATTTAATCAATAAATTGTATTTGAAATTCTCTGCGTTCCCAGCGTCTCAGCGGTCGAATTACGTTAATCGATGAACCGTTTCAGGATAGGATCGTACGAATCGATCCTGCGGTCTCTTAAAAACGGCCAGTGAATCCTGTACGAATTGGTTTTGCTTAAATCCAGGGTTTCTACATGGATTTCTTCTTTATCATGACTGGCTTTGTACAACAATCTTCCGAACGGATTTGAGATAAACGATCCGCCCCAGAAGTTAAGTTCACCTTCAAGTCCGACACGGTTTACCGAAACCACATGAACGCCGTTGGCGACGGCATGTCCGCGCTGAATGGTTTGCCAGGCGTTATACTGTTCATCGTTGGTTGCTTCATCCTGTGAGGTGGCCCAGCCGATAGCAGTCGGATAAACAAGCAGATCAGCACCCATTAACGCTGTGATTCTTGCTGCTTCAGGGTACCACTGATCCCAGCAGATCAGGACGCCGATTTTGGCGAATTTCGTTTCAAAAACTTTGTAACCCAGATCGCCGGGTGTAAAATAAAATTTCTCGTAAAAGGAAGGGTCATCCGGAATGTGCATTTTCCGGTATTTCCCGAGGTACGTTCCATCAGCATCCAGAACGGCGGTTGTGTTATGATACAATCCTTCCGTCCGTTTTTCGAAAAGGGATGCCACGATCACCACACCCAGTTCTTTTGCTACTTTTCCCAGTTCATCAGTTGATGGACCCGGAATTGGTTCAGCCAGATTGAAATTGTCATAATCTTCAACATCACAGAAATATAGTGACTTGAATAATTCCTGAAGAACGATGATCTGAGCACCTGCTTTTGCTGTTTCCCGGATTTTCAGAATGGTTTTTCTCATGTTTTCTGCAGGATCCTTTGAACAGGAAACCTGAATCATGCCCACATTGACGAGTTTTTCCTTCGCCACAACAGTCCTCTTTTCAAATTCAGTTAAAACCTGCAAAGGTAGGAAATTGACAGATTAAAGGGAAATGAATGGCAGATAAGGGTTAACCACGCCCAAGCTGAAGCACGGGTCTTTTTGAAAAAACACGAAGGACACGAAAGGGGAAAAAGGTGAGTCTAAATAAAATGCAAAAAGGAATTTTAAAGAAAAAGCACCTGGTTTCGTCCGGAGTATGTCTGTTGGTTTCCTTTAAATTTGTGGCCGGACGAATGGAAGGTTTGGCATTTGAGAATCCGTCAGCTAAAGCAGACGGCAATAATATTTATAAAATTGAATGGTGACACAGGCATTTAATTGCCGTCTGCTTTAGCTGACGGTTCATTTGAATGATCAAGAATTCTGGGTTTTAACCCAAACTTCCATTCCCGTAACCCGTAATTCGTGACCCGTAACCATTCCGTCCCCGGTATTTTAAAATTTCGTATCTTTACAATTTACTTTCTGCAAAATCTATGACGTTCCACTGCGACATTTCTGAATTCCTCGTCAAACGAAAACAATTTCCCGTTTTTGATGTCCGTACCGAAGCAGAATTCCGGCAAGGGCATATTCCCGGCGCATTGAATCTCCCTCTTTTTTCTGTTGAGGAACGGCATATTATAGGATTGACCTACAAAACAGAAGGCAAGCAAGCTGCTATTCTGAAAGGGCTGGATTTTGTCGGACCGAAAATGCGGCCAATCATCGAACAGGTTAAATCGGTTACCGATTCCCGGGTTGTTTTGGTTCATTGCTGGCGTGGCGGAATGAGAAGTGGTGCCGTTGGTTGGTTGCTAGGATTTTACGGTTTCACGGTTTATATCGTCAATGGCGGATATAAAGCTTATCGCAGGCATATTCTTGAGGAATTTAAAACATCAAAACCACTGATCATTCTGGGCGGAAGAACCGGCTCCGGGAAAACAGATGTGCTTCGACTCCTTCCGGAACGAAATCAACAGATCATTGATCTGGAACTGCTTGCCAATCATAAAGGTTCTGCTTTTGGTGACATTGATCAACCGGCACAGCCGACTCAGGAACAGTTTGATAATGATCTTGGGATGGATTGGGTTTCGGTAAATCCTGAAAAAGTGGTCTGGCTGGAAGATGAAAGTCACAAAACCGGATCCATTCAGATCAATGAATATTTCTGGCCGAAAATGAGAACGGCGCCGGTAATCTATCTGGATATTCCGGTTCAGGAACGGGCGAAAAAGCTGGTTGAAGAATACGGAAAAACCGATCCGGTCAACCTGGAAAAATCAATCCTGAAAATCCGGGAAAAACTGGGCGGAACCGATACGAAACAATGTCTTCTCTGGCTTGAAACCGGTGACTGGCTGACCTTATCTGAATTTCTGTTGACCCGGTATTACGATCCGGGTTATGACTTCGGGACCTCAAAACGGGATCCGGAATCTATTATTCGTGTTCCCTGTGAAAAGATTGATCCGGCTGGAAATGCTGACCGTGTGGTGGAAGCAGTTAAAGCTGTTAGCTTTTAGCTATTGGCTGTTAGGAAATTTCAATTAGTCCCCCTTTCAAGGGGGTGTCCCGTAATCGGGACGGGGGTGTAGCTCAACAATAAAGTGAAATGCTAAGGGCTAAATGGTTAATGGTTAATGCAATAGATTCCCCTCCTTTTTTAAAGGAGGGTATGTCACGGTCACTGAGCTGAGTCGAAGTGCCCGGGACAGTGTGGTTTTGTTTATAGAAATTCGATAAACCACCCCGGCTTCGCCACCCCTCCTTTCAAAAAGGAGGGGAATTTAAACAAATAACAACAGGCAATTCGCAATTTGCTTCGCAGAACTTCGTTTCGTCATTCGTAATTCGGAATTATACTCATGACCTCAGACATCAAACTAACTCAATACAGCCACGGTGCGGGATGCGGATGCAAAATTTCCCCGGCCGTTCTCGATAAAATCCTCCAAACGCGGGAAGTGAAACCCGATTTTAAAAATCTGCTCGTCGGAAATCACAGCCGGGATGATGCTGCTGTTCTCGATATGGGAAACGGAATTGCACTCATTTCTACAACTGATTTTTTTATGCCGATTGTGGATAATCCGTTTGAATTCGGGCGGATTGCTGCTGCCAATGCTATCAGTGATGTTTACGCCATGGGTGGAACACCGTCTCTGGCGATTGCAATTTTAGGTTGGCCGATTGATAAACTGGCTCCCGAAGTTGCCGGTCAGGTTGTTGATGGTGGCCGGTTTGCCTGTCAGGAAGCAGGAATTGCCCTTGCCGGCGGACATTCCATTGACTGTCCGGAACCAATTTTCGGGCTGGCTGTGAACGGATTTGTTCCGGTGAAAAACCTCAAACAAAACAATACCGCCAAAGCCGGAAATCTCTTATATTTAACAAAACCCCTTGGTGTCGGAATATTGACAACTGCTGAAAAAAAAGGGATTTTGAGAGAGCCGGAAGTCGGACTTGCAGCCCGGCAGATGATGGAACTGAATAAAATCGGTGCTGAACTCGGGAAAATGGAAAAAGTAACGGCTTTGACCGACGTTACCGGATTCGGACTTCTGGGTCACCTCGTCGAAATGGCTGCCGGAAGCGGACTTTCCGCTGAAGTGGATATGAAATCCATTCCGCTGATTATTGATGATTTAGTGTATTATATCCAGCTGAAATCCATTCCCGGTGGGACCAACAGGAATTGGGCCAGCTACGGATCGAAAATCGGACCGGTAACCGATGAGCAAAAAGCGATCCTTGCCGATCCGCAGACCAGCGGCGGACTTATGATCGCCATTGATCCTTCAGGAAAAGATGAACTTGAAACTCTGCTGAAGGAAAACGGACTCGTGAAATTTGCCAGACCCATCGGCAGGTTAATGCCGGAAAACCATGACCAACCCAGAATACAGATACGGAGCTGACCCATGAAACCACTCGCCAAAGCCTACGATAAACCCGATTTTACCATTAGTGATCTTGAAGACCGGGGTCCGCAGCAGAACGTACTGCTCACCATTCCCGATTATTTTGATGTGATCGACGTGAAGAACGTGTACATGGAAGGCAGTATCATCGACCGGCGGCTGGCAAAACGGCAATGGCAGCAGCTTCGGGATACTTACGAAGCTTTATACAAACGCGGACTCATCCGCGGATTGTTTGTTGAACCGGGTGCTGAAGGTCTCGAAGATATGGTGTTCTGCTGCAACCCCATTTATTCCTGGGTGGTGGATGATACCCGCTGTGTCGTCCTTTCGCACATGCGTTACCCAAGCCGTCAGCGGGAAGTGGAACATCACCGGCTTTTCTGTGAACGTCAGGGATTTAAAATCATTGAGCTGGAAGGAAAAGGACTTTTTGAAGGCGGCGGTGATGCCATTCCGCATCCGTACAAAAGATTGATCTGGGGTGGATATGGTCACCGGTCAGACCGGTTTATGTACGATGAAATTTCAGCAAAATTGAAAACGCCGATTATCTGTCTTGAACTCGTTTCTCCGTATTTTTATCATCTCGATACCTGTTTTTCTCCGCTGGATGATGATACCGTTCTCATTTGCCCCGAGGCCTTCAGCAAAGAAGGACTTGAAGTCATTCATCAGATGTACAAAAAAGTGTATGACATCCCGATGGCGGATGTGAAGGAAACTTTTTCCCTGAATTTCGACGCAGTGTTTGATGAATCCGGTGAGAAAAAAGTTGCCGTCATTCAAAAATCAAATTCTATCGTCATCGATATTCTTCAGAAGGAAGGATATGAAGTTATCCAGATTGAAACCGGTGAGTATATGAAATCCGGCGGATCAGTTTTCTGTATGAAAACGGTGATGGATTGAGGATGGTTACGGGTCACGGATTACGGGTCACGGGATAGCGCTATACGTTTTGCGGGGTACGTTGTACGCTTTCTGTTTTTTTCCTGGAAGGGTTTTGACATGTAATAAGGATGAAAAAATTCCCCTCCTTTTTAAGGAGAGCCTGCCCCGAACGCTTTCGGGGGGTGCCGAAGGCGGGGTGGTTTTTCTTAGGTTTGTTAAAATTCAAACCACCCCTAACCCCTCCTTTGAAAAAGGAGGGGAACTTGGAAATCCACCCGTGATCTGTAACCTGTAATATGTAACCAAAATGCCCCTTCTCCAATTTACACCCAACGGAATTTACTGCGAAGCCGGGGATTTTTACATCGACCCGGTTCGTGCCGTTCAGCGGGCTGTGATTACCCACGGACACTCAGACCATGCCCGGTCCGGACACGCTTCTTATTTCGCTCACCGTGATTCTGAACCGGTTCTCAAAACCCGTCTCGGCAAAAATATCAGTCTCAGAACTGAAAAATATGGTGTCCCGGTAACTATCAATGGCGTGACCATCAGTTTGCATCCGGCAGGACATATCATCGGATCTTCACAAGTCCGTGTGGACTATCAGGGTGAAGTCTGGGTGGCGGCAGGAGATTATAAACTCGAAAATGACCGGGTTTGCCAGCCTTTTGAAACCGTGAGATGCAACACTTTCATCACCGAAGCGACTTTTGCACTTCCTATTTACCGGTGGCCCGATCAGGATCTGGTTTTTGCTGAAATCAACCGCTGGTGGAAACAAAATCAGTCGGAAGGAAAAACTTCCGTTCTGAATGCCTATTCTCTCGGAAAAGCCCAACGGATTCTTCATCATCTCGATTATTCAACCGGACCTGTTTTCTGTCATCCTTCCGTGGAAACCATGAATCAGTCGCTCCGGGAATTTGGAATTCCAGTTCCAAAGGTCAATTTGCTTGATGCAGATGTCAGGCCGGAGGAACTTAGACGGGGACTTGTGATCACTCCGGTCTCAGGAAAAGGATCACCTTTTATGACTCAGTTTGAGCCGTATTCGGTTGCCTTTGCTTCAGGGTGGATGGCAGTGAGCAAGAGAAGAAACTGGCAGGCGTTTGACCGGGGATTCATACTTTCAGATCATGCAGACTGGCCGGCGTTAAATAAGGCGGTAATAGATTCCAGAGCTGATAAAATCATCGTGACGCACGGAACAGAAGGGATTTTCAGCAGATGGCTCAGGGAACAGGGTTTTGATGCGGAAGACGCTTAAACAGCCAGTGACAAGTTACAAGGGACAAGTGACTGGAGGAAAATTCACGATGCAAAATAGTTAAGGGTAAATCGAGCGAAGTGAAGATACCATCCAAGGTTCGGTTACGAACCGCGGATCTGGCGAAGCTTGGAAACACTTTCGGGATGATTAAGGGTTAATGAATTTTTTACCACAGAAGGTACAGAATAGGTAGAAAGGAATTGAATTCGGATTTCAAAAAGGAAGTTTTTTCTGTGTGTTCCATTTTTTCTTTTAACCCGTGTCATGAAATGACTTGGGTGTGGTTAAAAACTTTTTTTCTCAGAGGAAATTATTTCTTTTTTGGTAGTTTAAAAACAGTTTTAAGTCCTTCATGATACTTTTCGAATAAAAATTCTGACATTTCCGTTACTTCTTCCGAATCATCCAATGCCCATTTTGAACCATCTTTACCCGATTGGTGGTTATGGAACAGGATTTTACCTTTTCTGTCGGTGAGACCAATTGAAATTAAATACGGATTATGGTAAACAGTTCCAACCCCTACAAGTACACCTGTTATTACTCCAGCCGTTGCTGCAATATTTCTCCCGGTTGAATTCCGGGTTTCATATCCCTGAATAAAAAGAAATCCATCAACCTGATATAGTGTTGCAAGGGAATCTACTGAACCGATATCAAATTCAAATTTCCATCTGGTTTCATCGGTATTTTTACTGAGAATAACATCATTTACCGTTTTGAACATGGCAAGTGTTTCATCCAGGCGGATTGAATCTGGACCCTTTACTTCGATGAGTTTTACGTCAATGCCTGATTTTTTTAACTCGGATGTGAAACCGTTTAGAATAAGCAATCTAGCCTTTTCAGACTCGGCTCCAAGTCTTTCAGAACTTCCGCCAGCACTTAACTCAAAAATATCCAAATCAGGTGTAACAATTCCAATGGTTTTAATATTCTGGCTCAGATACATTCCCTTTGATGAGTATCGGGTATAATCTGAGGTACAACCGTTAAAAACCAGCCAATTTAAAAGAATAAAAGGAAATAGAAAACTATTTATTTTCATTTTAGAATTGTTCTGAAGTGAGTTGATCAATTTTAAAAAAGCAAGAAAAGACTATTTTTTCTGTTCCGGTGATATTTTAAATTTGCTTATAATGGCTTCAATTTCAGGTTTATACTTATCAAAATAAACCCGCTTAGGGGCAGCAAATTCAAAAACTATTGCATTGTCTTGCTGGCTCATACCTACTGTAAGCATTTTCATTGGGTTACCATCACCTGATTTGTATTCAGAAATAAGACGAAACCCTTCTGTTCCTGCTAAAACTTCAGGACTGTTTTCCAAAATTTTAAATTGAGTTAACTCCTGATTTAACTGATAATTGTCTGTTACAAGTGCGGCAAGATCTTCAGGCAGCATATTTTTCTGAATGATTTGTTTGGTGAATTTCATGGGTTTTGAAACAGGTAGCACCTGAAAAACCAGTAGACCCAAGTCTGGACTGTCTGGTGTAATTAAAATTCTATTTTCCAGCTCCATAAATTTCCAACCAGTGGGCGCAGCTAATACAGCACCCGTTTTTTTATCAACGACTGATTTTTTTACCGTGTACCATTGGGGTGCACATGAAACCAAAGAAGTGGAAAGAAGTAATAATGCGAATGTTAATTTATTCATTTTGAATCCATTGAAGTTTTTATTTTCCTGATGTAGCCTTCGATATAACCTTTGTCTTTAGCATTGGGTATAAGTTTGAGGTAGGTTTCGAGATAGGGCAATGCACCCGTATAATCACCTTTTTTGTAATACCATTTTCCGAGGTTTTTTTGAGCATCAGCCTGGGTTGAATCCAGACCAACTACCTTTTTATATAATTCCATCACTTCTGCTTGTTTATCTGTATTATCAGGATAGCGTTTGTTCAAGATTTCGGCCTGAAGGAGGTAAACACGATAGTCAGAAGGGAATCGTTTTATATAAACTGTAGATGAGTAATAGGCTGAGTTATATCTACCAGACTGAATATCAATGCTTATATTGTCAAAAAGTAGTTTTCGGGTAACTTTTATAAATACCGAATCAACACCGGCGGAATCTGGTTTTGAATTCGCACCTAAAAGCTGATTGTAATTTTTGATACGGTCATTCAGTTTTGGATGTGAGCTGAAAAAAAAGGATTGTTTTTCAGCCGGTGGTTCCTGATCCAGATCACGTTTAAGAATTTCAAACAGTTTTGGTGCTTCAGTTATAGTGTAGCCGGCCATTTTCATTTTCTGGAACCCAAGAACATCCGCTTCCTTTTCTTTCTCCTGAGAATATCCTGAAACCGATGCCATATAACCAACTTGACCCAATAAATTTGCAACAGCTCCAATCAAACCAAAGCCACCCGAGATAATTCCTAAAAATGCCAGTGCATCACTGTTACTTTTTTGTGAACGAAATGCAAGTATGGCATGACGATTGGTCGAGTGTGTAATTTCATGACCAAAGAGTGTGGCAAGTTGTGATTCGTTTTCCATTTTGGCCAGCAAACCCGAATGGATGTACATGGTGCCATTGGGGTATGCAAAGGCATTTAAAACCGGACTTTTAATGACTCTGACTCTTGGAACAACCGGATTGATTTCGTCTCCGGCAACTTTGATTAAGACTCTGTTCAAATAAGCTGTGAGAGAATCATCCTGGTAAATCAGGCCACTTTCTTCCATCTTTCGTTGTTCAATCTGACTTTCCTTCCAGATTTCAGCTTCATCGTTCTCGAAAGTTCTGGTTTTTTTTTCCTGTGCGTACAAAGAAAAGCCAAAGCAGAGAATTCCAAGAGTTGCAAAATTTTGAAAAAATGGATACCGGGTCATAATTCGTTAACCAATCTTTTTAATAAAATTTCAGACAATTCCTCAAGATCACCTTTTTTACTAAAATTCCATTGATTTACACTTCTGTCAAAATTGTAATAAACCAATTTACCATTTCTGTAAATAATACCAATTGAGAGGAAGCTTGGATTTTGGAGAATAACTGTCGTTCCCGTAATTGCACCAACAACAAGTGCAGTGGCCTGAGCAGTATTGCGTCCGGAAGATGAGCGGGTATCAAATCCGTGAATAAAAACCAGACCATCCACACCAAAATATCTTGGGAGCGAATCGAGTGATCCTACCTCAAATTCAAATTTCTTTTCAGTTGCTTTCTGACCTTTTTTGAGGATAACATTTTCTGTGCTTCTATACATTGCACTGATTTCAGTCAGGGCGAGTGAATCTTTTCCTGTCATGGTTAACAACTTTACTGATAAGTTGAGATTCCCAAGTGAATTTGTAAATATCCGGGTAATATTTTTCGTGAGTGAGTCTGTTTCGGCCCCTAATACGGTTTCATTACCACTGGCTGACAACTCCAGAATTTTTGTTTCCGGGACTACCAAGCCAATAGTCCTTATTTGCCTTAATGCTGCCCGACCTGTCCCCGGCATCCTGGCGTTTCCAAAATCCATGGCACTTTCAGAAGATGTGCAAGAACATATAAAACAAAAAGAAGTGACTAACATAAGAATTATTGAAATCTTTGAGAATTCAGTAATTGTTTTTCTGAAATTAGTCAGGAAAAAGGCAGAATTATTTGAAACCATTCCATTTCTCCCGGTTTACTTTTTCTTTGAGAAATCCTTGAAAAGTTGTTCGGTCAGTTTTTTTAAATCTTTATCTTTTGTGGAATTCCAGATATCAATCTCATTATTGGAGTTTTGAACTAATCCTTCACGGTCTGCAAGTCCTGCTGCATTACAGCTCGAGGAAGGTTCAGAATCAAAACCTCTAAGGAAAAAAAGGTATCTACATTGTAAATGGATGCCAGCGAATCAACTGAGCCCGTATCAAGTTAACCTTTTCTTGAAAAAGGTTAACTTGATACAAATGATCCGTTCCTGATAATTAGCATGAACTCAGGTCAAAGTTTTCTGGTATAATCTCTCGAGACCTTAATGAGCAGGTCTTTGACACTTTGCTCCCGTGTGAAAATCCAGATTTCGGGTTCATTGTTATAACTATGAAAAAGTAATTTCCCGGTTTTATCTGCAATTCCAAGGCAGAGTAAACTTCTCTTTTCTGTCATCATCATTGATCCTAATCCCCCAACAACGCCTATTGCTGTTTCAGCCAAAGCTCTGCTTGTTGATGATTTTAAATCGTATCCGGAAAGGAATAAAAAACCATCAACCTCGTAGAGTGCTGAAAGAGAGTCAAGAGAGCCAATTTCAAATTGAAAATTGTTCCTGGTTTCAGACGGATCCTTTTGTAAGATGGCATTATTTATTGTTCGGTACATGGCCAATGGTTCAATAAAACGAAGCGAATCCTGACCAGAAAGATCGATAAATTTGACTTCTATACCCTTTTTTTCAAATATCTTTTTTGTGTTTTCAATAAAATATTTTCTTGCAGTTGCAGTATGTTCACCTAAAACGATACTGGAGCCGCCAGCGCTGATTTCGAGAATATTAATTTCCGGGGTTAAAAGTCCGATCTTTTTTAATTTCTTCATGTTTTCAGGAGCTTCTGAAGAGAACCGGGAATAGTTGGCGGTACAGCCTGAAAAAATTGTGATAAAAAAAACAATGGCTAAGAAATAAGTCGGGTATGTAAATTTGTTCATCATATTTTTTATCCGGTTTTTTAAACGCGATGGGTTTAGAATAAATGAAGTTAAAGTATTTAAATAGTTTAATCAAACAAGAAACATTTTGAATATTTACTTGTAAGTATTCTACAATTGAAAACCCAAAATCAGGACACGGCTCCAATACCTTCTCACCACAGAAGGTACAGAATATGCAGAAAAGGAATTGAATTCGGGTTTTAAAAAGAAGTTTTTTCTGTGACTTCTGTTATTTCTGTGGTTAAACTCTTTTTTCTTCAGCGAAAGTCACAAAGTGAAGACAGGCCTCCAATACCTTTTCACCACAGAAGGTACAGAATATGCAGAAAAGGAATTGAATTCGGGTTTTAAAAAGAAGTTTTTTCTGTGACTTCTGTTATTTCTGTGGTTGAACTCTTTTTTCTTCAGCGAAAGTCACAAAGTGAAGTCAGGACTTCAATACCTTTTCACCACAGAAGGTACAGAATATGCAGAAAAAGAATTGAATTCGGGTTTTAAAAAGAAGTTTTTTCTGTGACTTCTGTTATTTCTGTGGTTAAACTCTTTTTTCTTCAGGTGAAATCACAAAGTCAGGACAGGACTCCAATACCTTGCCACCACAGAAGAAACAGAATATGCAGAAAAGGAATTGAATTCGGGTTTTAAAAAGGAAATTACCTTCTGCTTCTTCCGTTATTTCTGTGGTTAAAACCGTCGTTTCTATCAGCTAAAATCCGTGAGATCTTTTAACCCGGCAAATTACACTTGCTTGGGAGCGGGAAAATTTGCATTTCCCATTTCCCCTTTAACCTTCTGATCAATAATGCTCTGACTGCCATTTTGCAATTTTCGGGAGACGGAGCCGGGTTGCCGTAATTCCCAATGCAAGAATCAGAAGCAGATGGAAAAGTTCGGGGAGAACGTGTTCCAGATCGGCACCCAGGAAAACAATTCTGGAGAATCCCTGAAAATATGGTGTTCCAGGAAACAGATTCGCCAGCCATTGAAGCCAGACCGGCATGGAGCCTTCCGGCCAACTGTAACCTGATGCCAGAAATATCGGGTAAGTGGTGAACGCCAGAATCTGCAGAGCCACAATCTTCCTCGTGAAAAAAGACGCCAGAAAAATCCCGGCATAAATCACCGACAGAATCATTAAAACGGTTAAAACCGCCAGAGCCAGATAACTTCCCGCAACCTGAAGATTGAAAAAGGTGAGTCCGATCGTGAGGAAGAAGACGGCATACGCACAGTACAGCACGAGGTAAAACGAACCTTTTCCCATGACCAGTGCCCAGGTTGATCCTTCCGCCGTCCGGTACAGTTCACCCAGAGACCGGGTTGCCCGTTCATCCGCCATGCTCTCTGAAAGTCCGATCAGCAAAGTCTGATGAAGGACCAGAATGAACAGGGCCGGAATCATAAAATTCCCGTAGCTTTCAGACGGATTGGACAGGGCATGAATCCGGACAGAAATGGGTTCAATGTGGGCCAGTGCCTGTTCCCGGTTTTCGCCTTTCGATTCCAGAATTTTCAGTTTGATACCGGCACCAAAGGTTGCCGTGACTTCATTGACAGCTTTGTTGATATCGTTGGAAACCAGAAAATAGGCGTTGTTCAGATATAAACTCACTGTCACCCGTTTGCCCGACTGGCGGTCAGATTGAAATCCGGCTGGAATCCGGATAATTGCCATTCCGTCCAGATCTTCCATGGCTTTTTGGGCCGATCCGGCATCCGGGTACACATAAACATCAAGGTACTGACTGGTTTCGTACGCACGAAGTAGCTGGCGGCTCAGGCCAGAATGATCTTCATCAACCAGAATAACGGCCGGTTTCAGTTCAACCTTGTGATAGTAAATGGCTGTGTAAAAAAAGGCGTAAAACAGAGGCGCCAAAATGATAATCAGCAGAATATTTTTATCGGCTTTGATCATCCGGGCTTCACGTTTTGCAGTGGCAATCATACCTCTTAGCCGGAATTGAATCATACGACAACCTCCGGATGGGCTTCTTCTATCACAAATCCGGGACGGGTTGATTGGTACAGAAAAAGGAGAGATAGCACAATTCCGAGAAGAGAAAATCCGCCTAAAATCAGAACATCACCCAGCCAGGAATCTGCAGGCGTGTTCATTACCGCCAGTTTCACCCACGCCCGAAGAAAATGAGTAAAAGGCAGAATGCCTGCAAATCCCTGGTGAAGGCCTGGCATCGCCCAGAGGGGGAAGGTTAACCCGCTGAAGATGAAGGCCGGGGTATTGAAAAAAATGGCTACTTCGGTGGAAAGAAATTCGTCATGAATCCAGCAGGAAACTGCCATCCCGAGAAAAAATCCCGCAGAAATCAGAAGAAATAAAAGGAAAACTGCACCGGCTGCCGATCCGGAAAGATGAATCCCGAATACATGGAACCAAAAGAAAACCAGAACAACCGCCTGAAGTCCGTGAATAAAAAGGTGGGGCAGCGATTTCCCGGAAAAAATAACCAGCCAGTCAGGTCCTGACAGATCCAAAACTTCCTGCCAGGTTCCTTCCCGGAATTCATCGGCAATTACCAGAACCGAAACCACCATGACACCCAGCAGCAAAACCATGGAAAGGAGAGACGGAATCAGGAACTGTTCGTAATTGTAGGTTGGATTGTAAAGAGCGTGAGTATCCACTTTGATTGGATCTGCAGATGCCAGAGCCTGATCGGGTTGCTGCCCTTTGGCTTCAAAGCGGCGGACTAAAATTCCTGCCGAAACCGTTCTGACAATCGTTGAAATTTCTTTGGTGACAGAGTTGGAATAAAGAAGATTGGAGGCATTTTTAAGCACTGTCACCGAGCCGGGCCGACCGGATTTCGCATCGGAGGTTAATCCGTCCGGTATTACCACAATAGTTTGCAATCGACCAAACAACAAGGCTTGCCTGGCTTCAGTGACAGAAAGGTAGTAACCTTCCACGGAAAGTGCTTGCGAGTCGTCAATGGCTCTGATCAGCATCCGGGAAAAAGGCGTCTGGTCGAGATCCACAATCCCGACCGGAATATCAGTGACGGATCCTTTCAGATAAATGGATCCGAGGAAAACCGTCAGAACCGGCGGAAGAATCACCATCAGCAGCCAGTAGGTTTTCCGCTCAAGAATACGGTTCCATTCCCGGATGGCAATCTGCACCCAGGCGGAACGTGGTTTTTTTGTCATTCCGGCCATTCCAGCTGAACGGTCATTCCCGGACGGAAATCAGATCCTTTTGAAACGGGTTTCAGGCGGACTTCAAAAGTCTTCAAATCGAAATCTGCTTTTTCCTGAGTGGATCGCCACGTGGCATAATCGGCAGCAGCAGCAATGGAATACACTTCAAAGGTGACCGTTTCGCCGCCAAGTCCGGGTAACCTTCCCGGCATTTGAGTTCCTGTTTTTATAAGAGCAAGATCGGTTTCTCTGACGTTGATGACGACGTAGGATTTACTTCTGTCGATAACCGTGAAAACCGGATATCCGGCTGCAACCATTTCACCCGCATCCGCAACAATTTTGGTGACTTCCCCGGCAACCGGTGACTGAATCTGAGTTTCGGCCAGATAACTTTTTACTTCGTTGAATTGTTCTCCGGCAGCAGCAGCCATGGCTTCGGCAGCCTGGATTTCTTCGGGCCGGAGTCCGGATTTTACCATGTCGGATTTGGCTTTTGCTGCTTCCATCTGATCACGGGCGGCGTTGAACTGAAATTCTGCCTGATCCCGTTCCTGGGTTGACATGACCCCTTCCGAATAAACCGACTGAACCCGTTTCCAGGTTTTTGATGCCAGTTCAAACTGATGACTGGCCTGGTCGTACAGTTTTTCCACTGCCTTAATTTCTTCTGGTCTCGCACCTTTTCCGGCAATCCGGGCTTTCAATTTGGCTGCTTTCCAGGCGCCTTCGGCGGCATTTGCCTTTGCCTGCAGTTCCGGACTGTTCATGGTTCCGAGCCGGGTTCCGGCAGAAACCACATCACCTTCCGAAACGAAAATACTGTCGAGTCTTCCGGGGATTTTCACAGCAATATCAGTCTCTGGCGCTTCAATCATTCCAACACGAATGTTGGCAGGCTCCGGTTTAAACAGCAGATAAATGACCGTTACCGAAATCAGAATCACTGGAACCAGCAGAATGAGCAATGTTTTATTCAATTTCATTTCAAATTTCCTTTTAAATTCTTTCTGTACTTACTTTAACCACCAGGTCAGAATCTGATCTGAAAGTCCGGCTGCAGCATAACAATCTGCCACTGAGGTTTGATAGGTAAACAACGCCTGATGACGGTCAATCTGGTTTTTTTCAAGAACAAGCCGGGCATCAATGACATCGAGAGATGTCGCCATTCCGGCTTTAAAACGGGTTTCTGCAACACGCAGATTTTCCTGTGCCAGTTTCACATTGACGGCAAGATTCTGATACCGGCTGGCAGCACTTTTCTGCGTCTGCCACGATTTGCTCATCCACAAACTGATCTGCCGTTCCGCTTCCTTCCGTGCAAATTTCACTTCATCAACCTGACTTTTTGCAGCCTGCCAGTCGTAATAAGATGATCCGCCACGGAATAAATTCATACTGAGACTAACCCCAACAATCCATTTCGGTTCCAGCACAGAAAGATCATCGGGAAATAATTCGTACCGGCCGAAAAGGGCAACGGTTGGCATAAATTCTGACAGTTTAACCCGGCTTCCCATAACGGCAGATTGTTCTTTGGCGGCAAGCAGGGACAGAACCGGCTGATGGGAAAATCCGGAACCGGCGAGCTGAACGGAATCAGACAATTCCCGGAAAAAGAGAGAATCCGTCAGTGAAATGACAGCGGATTCCGGGATTCCGGCGACGGATTTAAAAGCGGTTAATGCAAGGTCAAGATTATTCTGATCTGCGGATAAATTCTGATCTGCATCCGACACGGCAACTTCTGCCCTGAGCCGTTGCTGATACGAAATCAGTCCTTCCGACTCGGCTTTGATGGCTTGTTTCAGGTGGATTTTCATACCGTCGAGAACCTGTTTCCGTGTTTCAACAACCGATTGCATCAGCAAAACTGTGCAGTACGATTTGGTCGTCTCAAGGATAATATCTTCCCGGGTTTTTCTGAATTCTGCATCGGCGGCAACTTCTTCTGCTCTTGCAAAACCTGATGCGGCCAGCAGTTTTCCACCGGTAAAAAGAGGCTGAACGGCGGTGATGTTTGCGGATGGATAAGTCTGATCTTTCACACTTTCCACAAAAGCCGGAATGGATTTATCCAGTTGCTGGTAGGCTCCGGCTGCAACCTGTGCTTTCTGGGCATCGGTCATGGAACCGGCACCCTGTGTGATCCCGTACAGATTTTTTATTTCTGCGGAGTTTTTCGACTGAAGCTGCAGGATAACTTCCCGGACCGGCGATAAATTAATTTCGAGCGGACCGTTCAGTCGGTTGTAGGTTCCCTGCACCGAAACCGAAGGCAGATAATTTCCCCAGGATGATTTGGTCAGATCGGATTTTTGTTCTTTCCGTGATTCCATCTGTTTCAGTTTTGGATGGGTGGAAAGGGCTGACTGAACCGCATCGGGAAGGGACAAGTTTTGGGACGTTCCTGTCAGGGGGAGAAGCAGGGAAAGAAAGAAAAATGGGACTATTTTATTGGTATTCATTTTGATAGCTGGTTATAAAAATCTGCACCAACGAAAAGGTGCAGACCTGGAAAAAGGCAAAAAGAACAGAGAAATTCATTGTGCAGCAAACACGAAATTTTAGTTACCCTCAGACGGACAATCCATTCCGGATGATTTTTTTGATTCCTGATCTGAAAATAACCAGTGATTCGGCCTCAGGATGTAACGTCCACTGATGAACCGAAAACCGGAGTCCTCCAAAAATGAAGGAAACGGCCACATGAAGATTGGTTTCAGGGTGGAAAAGGGATTGTTCACGGCCTTCAGCAAGGATTTTTTCACCGATGGAAATGAACTGCTCAAAGTAAGTACGGAAAGGGGTATGTTTTAAATTTGAAACGTGGTGCATTTCTTTTTGGAAAACTGCCCCCAAAGACGGATTTTCAGCGAACGTATCAAACACGATATCCACAATGCCATCAATCTTTTCAAGGGCATTCAGGTTTGGGGTTTCGACAAGTTTTTGGGAATGGTCGAGGAGTCCTTCCCAGAGAGATTCAAAAATCCGTTGCAAAAGGTGATCTTTGTTTTCGAAATAGAGATAAACCGTTCCGACGGAAAGTCCGGCCTTTTCAGCAATCTGTGAAATTTTGGCGAGGTGAAATCCTTCGCGTGCAAAGACTTCGGTTGCTGCCTTCAGAATATCTGCTTCCTTATTACCTTCTTTTCTTCTCATAACCCACCTGTTTTGTGATGCGATGAATCTGATGAAAATTATAAATGAATTCAAATTCATTTATAGAATTATACTGGTCTTAATCAGATTCTAATCTTCGGGGTAGAGAATTAAGAGACCGCAGGGGCGCTGAGATCGCAGAGCGGTGGAATGGGAGTTTTATGTAACACCGACCTCTGGTCGGTAATCCCGGAGGTACCATTTTCCCGCAGATCCCGCTGATTTCGCGGATAAATTTCACGTTTTTGGGTTCAGGGCGTTAAATTGCGGAAAACAAAACCACCCCTAACCCCTCCTTTGGCAAAGGAGGGGAATTAATTCGGTATTTTTATTAAAAACAAAAATGCACGGGCGACCAGCCGGTCGCCCCTACGAATTCCAATCATGAATTAAAAAAAAACCTTCCCCCGCTCAGCGTTCTCTCCTTAGACCCGCGCAACGAAGTTGCTTGGGTGTGTCTCAGCGGTGAAAAATGATATTTAAAAAGAAATGGAGGTTCCCAGCACCACCGTCCGGTTGCCGAAGTAGCTTCTTACCGGGATTTTTTTCGTGTAATCTGAGTTCCAGGAATAGCCCATTGGGTTATCCGTATCCAGAATATTCAGCAATTCAGCGTATCCAACCAGAAAAAACCTGTCAAGAAATGAATTGGTGTAAGTGATTCTCAAATCCAGACGGTGATAAAACGGAAGCCGGTCTGAATTGGTTTTTCCGTAAACCGGAGTGAATAATCCAATTGTCGTATCGGCGATCCCGCCGGTGACGGGTGTGTATGGCCTGCCGGTTGCCAGTTTCAGATTCCATCCAACCTGCCAGAACGGATTTAAATTTTTCTTCCCGATCCAGGTCATGTTGTGAGTGATATCCGCAGAAGATGGTGAAAGTCCGTCTGAATCGAGCCACTTTCTTTTGGAAACTGACCATCCGTAACTGATCCAACCGTCAATGCCGCCGGGCAGCAATCCTTTGTAAATCACATCAAGTCCCCGGGCAAATCCATATCCATCCGAAGAAAATGTCGTTCCGGTTTTCAGTGGAAGATGGTCATAATTTTTATTCCAGATCTCTGCCCTGAAGGTGTTTGATTCTGAACCGGAATAAGTCATTGAATAAACCGTGTGCATGGCCGACATAGCCGGCAGTTTTTTGTCAAGATGCTGACGGTCGGATACAGGCAGCCAGGCAGATTGATGGAAAATTCCCCAGTTTAAACTGGCTGTCCAGTTTCCTGAGAGCGGACCTGCCAGTGTGATTCTGGGATCAAGTGTCGGATTTTTACGGTCGGAACTGTTGTCAGTTCGGAATCCTGCCCGGGTTGACAAAGCCGGAATTCCCAGCCAGCCGGATTGTTCCCATTCGAGATATCCGCCACCGGTGGTGATAGATTCTGACGGGTTGATGGTTTTAAAGGCTGCTCTCGCCCGGTAATCTTTGTCTGATGCCGGGACTTTGCCGGAAAAGCCATCCTTTCTAAAACGGACTTCTCCGCCGAAATACCATTTTTGTCCGTTTGCTCCCATCCATTCGAAATCGGTACGGGTTTGCACGGTTCTGTCGGTTTCATCAAGATCCAGAACGCCCAGTTTCCACGTTTTGGCGAACTGATTCACGGCAACACCGGTTTTGATGACCAGTTTCTGATTCCACACATCCGACAATGAAAGTCCGAGATTCTGGTTCTCAGAATTTCCGTCAAATTGTGATTGTCCTTCCGGACGGTTCACATTTACACCCTGAGCATCTTCGCCGGCCAGAATATTGAGTTTCACCCGTCCGGTTTCAGAATATTTGTGACTGTACGTTCCGCCCGTTGTCCATCCGGCCGGATACGAGGTAAACGGACGGGTATTCTGATTGATTTTCATGAGCAATCCCGTCTCACTTTTCTTGAAGAAAACGGTCATGCCAGATTTTTCTTTGATGATGGGGATCGTTGCCTGGGCATCCCATCCTGCAAAATTCCAGCCTGAATTAAACCGGTAGTCTGAAGGTTCATTCCGGGTTTCAATATCCAGAATTCCGGAAAGGGCATTGCCATATTTCGCCGGAAAACCACCGGAAGAAAACCACAGATTTTTCACCAGCGATGGCGGAAGAGAAGAAAACAACCCGCCATAGGTTGATTCAAACGTGCTCGGATGGTAAATCGCCGCCTGATCAGTCATGACAACTGATTCCATCGGTTCACCGCCTCTGACGTAAAGATCGGCACTTTCAGAAACGGGTGTGAGTCCGGGCAGGGTTTTCAGCATCTGAAAAACATCGGCAGCACCGCCGGGCGTCATCACAATTTC
Source organism: Bacteroidota bacterium (assembly GCA_017303995.1). Taxonomy (GTDB): domain Bacteria; phylum Bacteroidota; class JABWAT01; order JABWAT01; family JABWAT01; genus JAFLBE01. The sequence continues at coordinate 111,342 of JAFLBE010000006.1, forward strand.
CATGGGACTGACGGGCAAACCTGAAACCGATTCGGTGCTGTAAGAAGATCCGGTCACGACCAGTTCAGAAAGGGTAATATCGGCTTCTTCAAGTGTCACTTTAATGACAACCAGTTTACCGGCCACCGGCTTGATTGCAACCCATTTTTTCTGATATCCCAGAAGGGAAATCTGCACAGTTCCGGGTTCTGTTTTTGTTGCAGAAAAGGAAAAAGACCCGTTTTCATCGGTCATTGCTCCTGATGTGGTTCCGAGCAGAATGACATTGGCATAACTCAACGGTTCACCGGAACCGGATTTAACCGTTCCGGAAATTTTAGTCTGGGCGAAGGTGCTGCTGCTGATGAAGAATAAACCTGCAGCAAGAAAAATGGCGCTGAAAAGTCGGGTCGTTTTCATGGGATTATTCCGGGAATTTATCGTTGACCATGGGTAAAAGCTGGTGTTTCACAAATCCGTATTCCGGCTGAAGGGAGAGGGCACGGTTGCACCAGGTTCTGGCTTTTGCTCCGTCTTCCATTTTGAAAGCAGCCTGAGCAGCCCAGGCACAGGAGGTTGCATAAGCTAACCGATAAGAGGTTCCGTCATAGTTTGGTGCAGATTCAAATCCGGCAACTGATTTTTCGAAATAGCTGAGGGCTTTTTCGGCACTTCCGCCAAACATTTTCGGGGTGAAAAAATACATCATTCCTCTGATCAAATTTAATCGTGGATTTTCAGGTTGGATGGATTCTGCATCATCCAGAAAACCGTGGGTTTTGAAAGAAAGGATGGGAGCCGAAGCACCACCAGAAACCGACAGGTTGTTCATCGTGTAGGCAGCTTTCAGAACCAGTCCGTCAACTTTGTAGCCGGGAAGTGAGGACAGTTTTTCTGCGAACTCCATATTGGTGTCATAATTTTCGGTGACTTTATCACCCATTTTCCTGACCATGTAGTAAGTCCCGAGTTCATATCTTGCCCATCCGGAAGCAACCAGCAGATGTCCGTTTTCGGGAGCAAGAGCCGACAAACTGTCCAGAGTGGAAATAGATGTAAGTAAAGCGGCTTCTTCAAACCGGTTAATGGCGGATTGAAGCTGATTTAAAGCGAATTGGATTTCGGATGTTTCCGGATTTCCAGTCAGCAGTATGAGTGTAAGCAAAGCAGTTAACATGTTATATCTCCTTGTGTGTAAAGAACTTTAAAAAGCAAAGTATAAGCGCAAAAAAAAGGGGGTTGTTATTGTTTTTAGAATGTCATTCCCGTCCCGCAAGCGGGAGGGATCCAGAATTACCACCCGGAGGGATGGATTCCCGCCTTTCCGTCGGTGGCCGGATTTTCAACGCGGGAATGACAATCCAATTCAAAGCCTCTGCGGTCTCCCAATCCCCATCATTTCCCTAACAATTTTTCCAATTGGTCAATGTAAACTTTAAAGGCAGTCCGGCCTTCTTCTGTTAGTTGATATTTACTCGAAGGTTTCCGGTCAATGAACGATTTGGTAACGGTGAGGTAACCGGCATCTTCCAGTTTTTTCAGACTCACGCTTAAATTTCCGTCGGTGGCGTTCACCTGTTTTTTCAGGAAGTTAAAGTCAGCTTCCGTAATCGTTACCAAAACCGACATAATCGCCAGCCGGATCCTGGAATGGATGATGTCATCCAGTTTCTGATAATCAAAATCGCCCATGATTATTCGGCTTTCATTGCTTCACGGTAAAGAATAATACCTGGGATTATTTGTCCGGTAATCAGAAGGAAGGCCATGAATAGCAGAACTTCAAGCCGGGGGAAAAAAAACATGCCAATGGCACTGGCCCACCAATAAAAAGCGAGGTAAGTCACCCATTTTTTCTGATACAGAATTCCGGAAAGGTAATAGGCGATGGCGATAGTGGAAGCAATGACGGGAGAAATAAAAGGTCCTTCAATAGCATCGGCCCAGGGAGCAATAAATCCGAAAATAGTGACAGCAATTCCAACCGCCATCCAGGTACCCTTCATCATTTTGCCGGCAAGGGTTGGGGCGGCATGACCTTTTTTGAAACTCCCGCGGGTAAAGGCAAAAATCCAGCCAATGGCGACGATTGAAATCCACATCCACATACCGATTTCCCGGTAAAATTTGAAAAGAATGCCGAAGTAAGTTCCGAGAAGTCCGATTGTGATGAGAATGCCCCAAACCATAAAATCGAGTGTCCGTTCCCGGATGATCGTCTGACTGTCGGCCATCATCTGGCGGATAAAGGTTAAGTCGTCGAGTGCTTTCTGCTGATCCATGGTTGCTCCTGATAAAGAACTTTATAAAGCAAAGTTAGTGAGTAATAAAAAGGTTGTCAAGCAGGCAACCGGCTGAGTTGTACGGGAGGGGTTGGGAAAGGTTTCGGGGGGGAGTGGGATGGGATTTATAAGGTTGTCATCCCGGACTTAGCCTGCCCCGTCCCGAGAATCGGGATCGGGGATCCGGGATCCAGTATTTTTCTCTAAAGTCTTTCTTTCCCAATCCCTCTACTCAAAACTGACCAGTTCATATTTTACCGGAATGGTAAATTTAAATTCACTGCCTTTTCCCAGTTCACTTTCCACTGTAATTTCCCCGCCGTGTCTTTCCACAAATTCTTTGCAAAGCAGCAATCCGATTCCAGTGCCTTTTTCCTTTTCAGTGCCAACGATGGTGATTTTTTCGTTTATTTTGAACAATTTATTTCGGGTTTTTTCATCCATGCCCATTCCCGTATCCCGCACCGAAATTGCAATTTCATCGTTTTGTGAACGTGACGAAATCGTGATGTTTCCGCCCTTGTGGGTAAATTTTATGGCGTTTGTGATTAAATTCCGAAGAACCGTATTTAACATGTCATAATCACCATAAACAATCAGATTGTCGGGTATATCATGGTCGATGGAAATATTTTTCGAAGCGGCCATGTTTTCGCACAATTTTTGATTTTCAACCACGAGATTCCGTAACAATAAATCGTGGGGTTTATACTCAATTCTTCCGGTTTGAGATCTGGACCATTCCAATAGATTTTCGAGCAGTTTATACGCACTTTGCGCAGAATTATGCATCATCCCGACAAAACTCTGCGTATCCTTCAAATTATAATCGTCAGGAGATTCTTTTAGCAAGGTAGAAAATCCCAGGATGATATTGAACGGATTTTTTAAATCGTGGGCGATAATCCCGAAAAATTTGTCCTTGGTGGCGTTCAGTTCTTCCAGTTTTGCATTTTTCTTTTCCATTTCGGAATTGATGGCTGTGATTTCATCCCGCTGAGCAGATATCGCTTTATTTAATTGAACCAACTCTTCGTTAATGGTTTCAATTTCCTGTTTTTGCTGGATGAGAACCAGTGTTGTTTGATGTTTCAACCGGTAAGATCTGTAAACATAAACTGCCAGGGATGACACCATCAGAAATCCGAATATCAATGAAATGATGATGATTTGCTGTTGTTTTTGCTCGGCCTCATGAATGACATCAATTTTCTGCTGCTCCAATTCTTGCGCCTGTTTTTCCTTTTCGTATTTATAGGCAAATTCCAGTTCAGTTATCTTTCTGAGGTTCTCTGTATTGAAAAGACTGTCATTGATTTCTTTAAACAGTTTTTGGTGAATAAAGGCGTTTTTATAGTCCCGGGTTGCGGCATAAATTTCTGCGAGCTGACCATGATTTCCCTGTTGTCTTTCAAGTAAATTCAGTTCGTTGGCAAGTGCCAGACTTTTTTTGGAGAAACTCAGGGCAGCGGAATATTTTTTCTGCTGAAGGTAAATGTTGCCGATTTTTTCCTGTGCTTCACAAATGGTGCGCTTTTTTTTAAGTTCTTCAGAAAGCTTTAAAACTTTTTGGTAATAATCTAAAGATTTTTCCAGCTCGCCCAATTGCAGATAATAGTCACCAATGTTGCTCAGAATGCCAATGGTTAGCATTTTTTCTGTCATCCCCTCACTTATTTGAAGTGCTTTTTCAAAGTTGACAAGTGCCTGCGGATTATTCATTTTCTGATAGGCGACTCCGATATTAACCAGAATGGTGGCATGTTCTCTTTTTCTCTGAAGTTTTTCTGCCAGCTTTAACGCCCGCTGAGAATAATCAAGAGATTTGGGAAAATCGGACAACGATAAATAAATGACTCCGATATTTAAAAGTCCTGCCGTAATATCCTTTTCATCCTGACGTTCTTCGCTGTTTTTTAAAAACCGCTGAAAATAGTCAAGTGCAAGCGGGTAATTTCCCTGATAACCATTTATAGTACCTAAACTGTTTAAACAGGTTGAAATTGAAGATTTAATATTCAAAGCTTCAAACAATTTCAGCGCTTTCTGATACTCCGGTATCGATTCTTCAAAATTGCCGGTTTCTTTTAGAATAAGTGCAAGGTTGAGCGTGACCCGTGCAACCCAAACGCTATCCTGCAAGCCGGAAAACAGGGTAATGGCCTTACGGTCGAATTCAATAGCCTTTGGAATGTCGCCTTTTGCCTTATAAACAAGTGCCAGATTGTAGGTATACCTGGCAACTCCGGCTTTATAGTTGATTTCACTGGCCAGTTTAATTGCTTTTTGGATGGTTTCAAGTGCTAGTGCCGGATCTGATTTGATGTAAGACAGCCCCAAAACCCACAAACTTTGAGCTTTTCCTTTTTTGAAACTTAACTTATCTGCTAGTTCTCCTGCCTGAATAGCAAACGGCCGACCCATATCGGGCGTTTTTATCCAGTAAGAGTGAGCCAGTTCAACCAGCAGATTCACTTTGGTTGTATCTGAAGTTGTGTGTGAATTAAGCACGGTAAGAAGACTGTCTGATATAGCGTTCTGTGCCGATGTCGGATTTGAAAATAAAGTAATAGCAGAAACGAGTACTGTTATAAAAATGAGTTTCATCAGAAGGAGAAGAATAAAGGTGGATGGATCTGAGTGCGGTATCTTTATAGTGTTATTATAAAGACAAGATAGTCTTAATATATCAAACAGTCAAAAGCAGCAGAATATAAAACGCAGGTAAAAAACATAAGTTCGGGATTTGATATAAACGAAAAAGCCAGTCGGGTGACTGGCTTTCTTTGCTCCGCGAGTAGGACTCGAACCTACAACCCCGTGATTAACAGTCACGTGCTCCACCATTGAGCTATCGCGGAATATTCTTCAGAAACAATTGAATTGTTCCGTAAAAAAGTGATGCAAAGTTACGGCAATAATTCTGTTTTGTCAATAGGGCTTGTCTAAAAAAATAGGACTATTTCAGCGTGAATCTCTTTTCCTTTTTAAAGTAAATTCCAATTAAACAATTTTTCGGAAAGTGAGTAGTTCAAATCCCATAATTTCTCATCTAAACAGCAGCGGTTCAAATTCAGTCAGATAATTCCGCCAGTTCAGCCAGGTATGAGCACCTTCTGTTTCTTTGTAGGTTACCGTGAACCCGTGTTTCCTTAGCATATCAACAGTTTTTCTTGAGGTTTCAAGCAGGAAATCTTCCTTTCCGGTTGCAAACCAGACCAGATTCAGTCCTTTTTTCAGGTCCGGATTATCCAGATTGGCTTTCCAGGTATCTTCAAATTCGGTGGAGGGTGCTGCACCCATTCCGCCTGCTATGCCGAAAATTCCCGAACTGAACACTCCCAGTGCAGAAAACTGATCCAAATGTGAAATTCCGGCTTTCAGTGTTTGTGCGCCGCCCATTGAAAGTCCGGCAATTGCCCGGTGCTTTTTATCTGTCAGAATCCGGTAATGACTTTCTGCATACGGCATGATGTCATGGATAAAATCCTCGTAAAACTCATCAACTTCCCGGTTGATCGGATTTCCCCACGTGAACATTCCTGTATGACCGGCAGGCATAACTATTACCATCGGAACTGTTTTTCCAGCTGCGATCAGATTGTCTGTAATAAATCCTGCCCGCCCGACAGTTGACCAGGAATCATCACAATCCATGGCGCCGTGAAGTAAATAGAAAACCGGATATTTATCACTTCCTGCTTCATATCCCGGCGGAAGATAGACGTGCATTCTTCTGAATTTTTTCAGGGATTTGGAAAAATAAGTCACTTCAGAAATAGTGCCGTGCGGTACATCTTTCACTTCATAAGCATCGTTTCCTGGAAGGTAAAACAAACTCCAGGCGTTCATATTCGATTCACTCAGTGATGTGTTTTTCGGATCAAGAACAAAAACCCCATCAATCTGGAAATTGTACCGGTAGGCACCGCCAATCAACCCTGATAAGGTGGTTTCCCAAACTCCGTCATCAAGTTTAGTCATGACAGCGCCTTGATTTACGCCAGGAAGATCAGGGCTTCCGAGTTTTACTTCCTCAGCTTTTGGTGCATAAATTGAAAATTTGACCTGATCAGCAGATATAATTCTGACAGATTTTAGTGTGTCGTTGGGTGATGGTTTCCATCCCTGAGAATAGACAGATAAACTGAATATGGTAAAGAAGAGAAATCCGGAGAAAAAACTAAGGATTTGAAGGTTTGTTTTCATGGTTTTGCCTTTGGATGTTTTGGATTGAAATCTGCGGTGATTTACCGGTTTTTGTAGAAAATGTCAAATGAATAGATAGACAAGTCTTTTTATGGATAAATAAAACCTTTCCATAACCAGGGTAAACCTTGTCCGTAATTTTTAAAATTATCCCCGGAAAATCAGGATTGATTCGAATTTGACCGGTCCAAACCATTCTCACCTCCGCAAACGTTTGTAAATCCCCCGAAACTTATCTAATTTAATAGTTGTTCTGAGATTACAGACACTAATAAAGGTTTTTATGGAAGGTAACTTTTCAAATCGTGTTCAGGATGTTATCCGTTATTCCCGTGAAGAAGCACTTCGACTTGGACATGACTACATCGGAACAGAGCATTTACTTTTGGGCGTGATTCGTGAAGGTGAAGGTATTGCGGTAAAGATCATCCGCAACCTGGGGGTCGACTTATACAAGCTGAAAAAAGCGATCGAAGATTCGGTTAAGCCAACCTCCGGGACATTGACAATCGGAAATATTCCGCTTACCAAACAAGCTGAAAAAGTTCTGAAAATCACGTATCTCGAAGCCAAACTTTACAAATCAGACGTTATCGGGACTGAACATCTGCTTCTGTCTCTCATGCGTGATGATGAAAATGTGGCTGCTCAGTTGCTGATGCAGTTTAATATTACTTACGATGCCGTTCGCAGTGAACTTGATAATATCATCAGCGGAAAGGGAAGTTCGGGCGCATCTGCTGCTCAGGCTTCAGCCGGAGGACCTCCGTCGTCATCGTCATCTTCAGGCTCGTCCTCTTCATCTCAATCCGAGAAAAAAATGGATAAAAGCAAAACCCCCGTCCTTGATAGTTTTGGCCGTGATCTTACCAAGCTTGCAAAAGAAGACAAGCTGGATCCGATCGTTGGCCGTGAGAAAGAAATTGAACGTGTGGCTCAGGTGCTCAGCCGCCGTAAAAAGAACAATCCCGTTCTCATCGGTGAGCCGGGCGTTGGTAAAACCGCCATTGCAGAAGGACTTGCCCTTCGCATCGTTCAGAAAAAAGTCAGCCGGGTTTTATTTGATAAACGGGTGGTAACGCTCGATCTGGCAGCTTTGGTTGCCGGAACGAAATATCGCGGACAGTTTGAAGAACGGATGAAAGCTGTCATGAACGAGCTTGAAAAAGCCCGTGAAGTCATTCTTTTTATCGATGAACTTCATACGATCGTCGGTGCCGGCGGTGCTTCGGGTTCTCTCGATGCTTCCAACATTTTCAAACCGGCTCTGGCCCGTGGTGAACTGCATTGCATCGGTGCAACGACACTCGATGAATACCGTCAGTTTATCGAAAAAGATGGTGCTCTCGACCGTCGTTTCCAGAAGATCATGATTGATCCGACTACGGTTGCCGAAACTGAGCAAATCCTTAATAATATTAAACATAAGTATGAAGAACATCACAACGTAAACTACACGGCTGATGCCATCAAATCTGCCGTGAAGCTCAGTGATCGTTACATTACCGACCGGTTCCTGCCGGATAAAGCCATCGACGTGATGGATGAAGCCGGATCACGGGTTCACCTGGCGAATATTTCCGTTCCGAAAGAAATCATCGATCTGGAAGCCAAGATTGAAGAAGTCAAAGTTCAGAAAACGTCTGTGGTGAAAAACCAGAATTTTGAAGAAGCTGCACGTCTTCGTGACAAAGAGAAAAAGCTTCTCGAAGATCTTGAAACTGCCAAAACCACCTGGGAAAATGAGCAGGCTGTCAAGTTTTATACCGTAACTGAACAGAATGTGGCTGAAGTGGTTTCCATGATGACCAGCATTCCGGTTCATAAAATTGCCCAGGCTGAAAATGATAAGCTGATCAAAATGGCTGATCTTCTCAAACTTGAAATTATCGGACAGGAAGAACCGGTTGAAAAACTCACCCGTGCTATCCGCCGTTCTCGTGCCGGATTGAAAGATCCTGCCCGTCCGATCGGAAGTTTTATTTTCCTTGGCCCGACCGGTGTCGGAAAAACCGAACTTGCAAAAACCCTGGCCAGATTCCTGTTTGATTCTGATGAAGCACTCATCCGGATTGATATGTCTGAGTACATGGAAAAATTCTCTGTCTCCCGTCTCGTGGGTGCCCCTCCGGGATATGTGGGATATGAAGAAGGTGGCCAGCTGACCGAGAAAGTCCGCAGAAAACCTTATTCGGTTATTTTGCTGGATGAAATCGAAAAAGCCCATCCTGATATTTTCAATATTCTGCTTCAGGTTCTGGATGACGGAATTCTCACAGACGGACTTGGCCGCCGGGTGGATTTCAGAAATACAATCATCATCATGACCTCGAATATTGGTGCCCGTGACATCAAGAATATGGGAATGGGAATAGGTTTTGCGCAGCCTGGCAAGGAAGTTACAACGGCCAGTTACCAGAACATGAAAACCACCATTGAAGATGCACTGAAAAAAGTCTTCAATCCGGAATTCCTGAACCGACTTGATGATGTGATCGTCTTCCATTCACTCGAAATGGAACACATGATCAAGATTATTGATATTTCGGTGGCGAAACTGCTGAAGCGTATCAATGAACTTGGAATCGAAGTTGAACTGGACAAAAAGGCAAAAGAATTTCTTGCTGAAAAGGGATTTGATCCGAAATTCGGAGCCCGTCCGTTGCGCCGTGCGCTTCAGAAATACATCGAAGATCCGCTTGCTGAGGAAATCCTGCTGGGTAAATACCCTGAAGGAACCAAAGTTATAGTTAAACTCGATGCCAAAGAAAATGTTCTGAAGTTCACCGAAGCGCCGAAGAAAAAAAGCAAAGAACCCATTCAAGCGGGTGACGAGGGACAAGTGACAGGGGACAAGTAACGGGAGGGTTACGGGTCACGGGTCACATATTACGGGTTAAAAATTCTGGTTCCCTTCCTTTAGAAAAGGAGGGGTGTCCCGATCCCGATTCTCGGGACGGGACGGGGTGGTTTGATTTTCTGCCCCCCCAAAAAAACTCATTAAAAGGGGCTGTCTCAAAAGGGGTAGCCCCTTTTTTATTATAATTTCTAAATACAATATAAACAAATAGTTAGGTATTGAAATACAAGCAAAGGAGTTGTAAATTTGTAACAAGAGATTGTAATTGG
>JAFLBE010000060.1 GCA_017303995.1 Bacteroidota bacterium
TTACCATTGGTTTTAGATTTCCGTGATTCCTGGCTGGATAACCCCTATCACTTCTACTGGACACCCTTCCATAAGACGTTCCACTATCATCTTGAAAGAAAGGTAGTGAAAGCTGCCAATCTGATCATAACAATTAACCGGAGCATCAAAGAAAAGCTTGTTTCCCGTCATCGTGACCTCTTAAATCTGAGTTCTGTTAAAGTACTCACTCAAGGATACGATCAAGAGGATTTTGCGAAATATGCAAAGCCTTATAAGAAGACCAAAGGAAAAATGAAATGGTTATACACCGGTGTTTTTTATGAAAAAAACACACCAGAACCTTTATATAAGGCTTTAGCGCTTCTAAAATCTTCACATCCTGAGATTTTTGCCCACGTTGAATTTCACATGATTGGTTATGTTCAACAGGAATTTGTGAACCGGACAAAAATTCATCAGATCAATGATGCCTTCACTTATCATGACTATCAGGAACATCCGGTTGTGATTCATTGGTTAAGTCAGGCTGATGCGCTTTGGCTTTCACTGGGGGTCGGTAAAGGTTATGAATCTATTTCTACTGGCAAAGTATATGAATATATTGGGTCAGGAAAGCCAATTCTGGCCATCTGTCCCGATAATGATGTGGCAAAAACGTTAAAGCCATTTACTTCAGCACGTGTAATAAACCCGGGAATGATTGAAGAAATAAGAAACTCAATTGTTGCCATGTATACAGCGTGGACTAAAAAAGGATATCCCGAGAAACCTGATCCTCAGCTTCAGCAATTGTACGAGAGAAAATTTATTGCCTCTCAATTGGCAAAAGAATTCAATATGATTGCAAGAATTGCTGACTAAACAAGGACTATTTTATTGATCAGGTTTTGCTTCCTTTTTCTTTTATTGGTGATTTTTTCTCTGGATTCAAAAGCACAGAATCACCTCGTGCTTTTAACTGAATCTCAGGCAATCGGTCTTAAAAAGTCGGGTAATGACTTAGTACCAGCATTCAACGAACCCTGGATGACCTTTCAATCAGTTACTTCCGGTTTTTTTATTTTGGATAAAGAAACTGCGGAATCCATTTCTTCTGATTACTCAGCTCCCGTTTTAAATTTCAAACTTGATGCTTTATCCTTTAATGATTCTGCTTTTTCAAGCCAATGGAATTTTAAAGCATTGAGCTATGATCCCACCTTATTTGATCAGGACGAATTGAATCCTGTACTTGTTGGTGTTCTGGATACGGGTATTGATCCTGAGCATCCGGATCTTCAATCTTCCTTGTGGAAAAATTCTGGTGAAATTCCGATTCCAGATGGCTTGGATAACGACCAAAACGGGTTGGTTGATGATATTTATGGTTTCAATTTCATCCTGACAAGACAATCAAACCTCCCAATTGATGATCAGGGCCACGGAACTTCAGTTTCAGGAATTATTGCAGCCAGCCAAAACAATTCAATCGGAATAGCCGGCCTTGCACCAAACGCAAAAATTATGACCTTGAAAGCCTTTGACAATACTGGAAATGGTACCGAAATCGATATTGCCAAATGTTTGCTATATGCCTGGTATCAAAAAGTTGATATCGTCAATATGAGTTTTGGTGTGAGTAATGAAAAATCCCTTTTAATTGAAACCATTTGTGAAGCGATGGAAAAAGATGGAATTGTTCTTATTGCCAGCTCAGGGAACAGTGGTGGCTATGACAGGCATTATCCTTCAGGTTATGAAAGTGTTATTTCGGTTGGAGCTTCTACCGAATATGGTGACCGAGCCGTTTTTTCTATGTTCGGTAACAGACTGGATTTTCTTGCACCGGGTGTGGGAATTCCCACAACTGCAAAAGGAAATAAATACCGTTCATTTTCTGGGACTTCTGCTGCCGCACCCAATGTCACTGGCGTTGCTGCAATTCTAAAAGGTCTAAAACCAGAACTTTCGCCTTCTGAAATTAGAAATTTATTGCAGGAAACAGCCATCAGGACAACTGATAATGGTTTTTCACCCCAATCTGGTGCTGGGGTTATCAACCTGACTCATGCAATATATAAAATTGAAAACAGGTATGAAGTCAGAATAACGTCACCAGCCATTGATTCCTGGTGGAAATCTGACACCTTGTCAATTAAGGCTTCCACACTATCGCCAAATTTTAAAACCTGGGAGTTATACTGGAAATCAGGGTTAGGGTATCCCGAAGATTGGAATCTGATATCAACTGGAACTGAACGTCTTTTAGATAAAGAAGCAGGGATTCTGGTTTGGAGTCAGGTGAAAAATCAGATTGGATCTCAGGATTCGGTCATTTCGGTCAGGCTTAGTGTTTTAAATCAAAATGGAACCCAAATTGAAGATCGTCGAACTATATTCAGGTATAAAAAGCCACTTGAACTGTCTTTTAGCTGGATAGACAAAGCCACTGACCGTGATAATTGGTCGGTCTGGGGAGAAGTTGTTGCTTCACATCCCGTAATGCTTTCAATTTCTGCGACAAATGGTGCTTCGACGGTAACCGGATCTAATCAATCCTGGCGATACACTGGTTTTGCGTCCGTTCAAATCCCGTTGTCTGGTTTTTGGAAGGTAACTTTAACTGCAGAAGATCTCTCAGGTGATAAAAAAGTTGTTGAAAAGTGGATTCAAATCCCGAATTTGTTAATTGATAGACAGGAGTTGGATTCAGTTCAACTTTCTTCGCTACCCGAATCGTTTTTACTTTCTAAAGCAATTGATTGGAATCAGGATGGTCAAAATGACCTCGTTCTAAGTAAATCTTCTGCTGAATCTGAGTATGGATATTTATATTTCTATTCAGGGAAAAACCTGACTTTTGCTCAGGATTCCATCCAGCAAAAACTTGTTCCCAAAGATTTCATTTCCTTTAACGGGAAAAACTGGTTGCTCGGAATTGCCCTTGGGAATTCATTTCTTTTTTCAAGTGATAGTGATTCACTGCCACCGACACAAAAAACATGGCAAAATCAAACTGATGCAGAATGTTGGGGAAGTCAGCTTGCCGTGAAAAACGGAAAATTGCATCTTATTTGGCGAAACAGCAAGTCCTATTTTGTTTCTGAATTCAATTCATCAGCGACTGAAATACTGAGAACCCAACCTTTTGAATATCCAACCGGATTGCGTTTAAGCGGTCCGCCAAACTCCAGACTTGTCAATTACCGGAGTTCGGTTGTAAATCCAGAGATATTTGTTGGAGACCCCGCTGGAAATGCAATTGTTTATGAGTGGAATAATTCAGACACACTAAAAGTAATTTTTGCTGATCCAGTTTCGTTATATGAAGCCTCAGATTATATAGAATCTGCTGATCTTAACGATGATGGAATTGAAGAATTGATTGTTGTTTCTCATGATTTACAGATCGAACACCCCATATATGGGGAAACATTCCCCACCAGATGGAATATCCGTGTCTATTCTGAGATTAGTGGGAAAGATTCAGTTCTTTTTGACTCCTGGTTTTTAAATTTTGCCGGTGAATCTGAGCGAAAAAACAAACTGGGTATTATTAAGAAAAATGGAGTTCATTGGTTGGTACTTGGTCTTCATCCAGATTTATTTTTAATGAAATGGAATAAGACAACTCAAAAGTTTGAGATGAATAACCGGATTCCTGGTGCTTCGATGTCGTCTCTGGTTCCATCGGGAAAAGCAGGACCTTATGTGTTTGATTTTCTAAGCAACTCCGGACAATCACCGACTGCGTGGTCATTTACCGGTGAACGGCAGCCAGAGATTCAATCTTTTATCCAGAGCAGTGACAGCACAGGCTATTTAAAACTTAAATCTTCAGAACAAGGATTTTCTCTTTTCAAATTTAACGACGGGATCTGGAAACTCCTGCGCGTTGTCAATTCAAGTACAGATACCTTGACTATTCACGGAAAAGTAAATTCAACGGTCCGCTATCTGGTTTCTTTTTCATCTGAGGCAAAAACTACTTTACGGCGTGATAATGAACGTCAAATTAATTTCTACCCGGCTGGAGTTTTGGCAGCAAGTTACAGAAATGGGTTAATAGAATTGAAATCAACCCAGCCAATCTATTTCCCGGTTTCAGTGCAATCAAGGTTAGTGTGGCAATCTGTCTTACCGGATCGACTTGTTCAGGATGAATCAGGAAAGGGAATTCTTATCCGATATCCAAACTCATTAAATGGATTTTGGAAGGTCCCTGATTTTGTAGACATCAATGGCAGAAAATTGCTAAAAAGTCAAGATTCCTTATTGATCCAAAATGAGGTGCCTTTTTCTGATAAATTTTATATCACCAAGGTTGAAATTGAGTCGCCATCCAGTTTTATTGTTTATTTTTCAATCGACTATGACCCTTCTGTCTTTGAAATTAATTCGGTTCCGAAACCTGTTGGTGAAAATACCATTTTAACAAAAGAACCCGTTTCTGGTCATGCAATACGAATTAAGACTATTGATCGTCCATTTGGAAGCATTGGAAAAGGATTTTTGGTTGATTTTGTTGGAATGAAATCACTCACAGGAAAGACAATTGAATCTTCGGGAAGTCAGGTTCAGTTAGAATCACCCGCAGAATCTGCAGAAAACTTGCTTGTTTACCCTAATCCCTGGAATATGGGAAAATCACAGGAATTGTACTTTGGTAATCTTCCTGTTAAAATAACCTTGATTATTTATGACATCCGAATGCGGAAAATCAGAGAAATCAAAAAAGAAAGTCCGCTTGGCGTTCAATCCTGGAATGGAAAGGATGAAGCCGGTACTAGTGTTGGATCGGGCGTTTATATTTATCGGGCTATAGAAGAGAATGGATCAGTAAAAACCGGAAAAATTGGTATTGTAAGATAAAAATGAAAAGAATAGGTATAACAGGTGGTATTGCAAGCGGAAAATCAGTGGTATCAGAGATTATTGAATCTTTGGGATTTCCAGTATTTTATGCAGATACAGTTGCAAAAGGGTTTCTAATTACTGATTCCGAAGTGAAGGATTTTATTCAATCCCTTATTGGACCTTCGGCCTGGTTGCCAACAGGAGAACCTAACCGGCCACTAATTGCAGCAAAAGTATTTTCAGATGACATTTTCCGGGAAAAATTAAACAAATTGGTTCATCCGAAGGTCCTGATTTCTTTTGAGAAATTCTGCAGGGAGAATATTCATCACCGACTTGTTTTTCACGAGGCAGCGCTCATTTATCAGGCAGGCTTTGATAAATATCTGGATAATGTTATATTCGTAAGTGCATCAGAGAGCATCCGCCTTGAACGTGCAATTCAGCGGGGAAATGACCCTGAAGATATTCAAAAGCGAATTGCTGCACAAGGTAATCTTGAGCTATTTGAACATCAATCCCGGTTCGTTATTCAAAATGAAGGCACCCGGGAAAATTTAAAAGTACTTATTAATGATATTATTAGAGACCTCCTTGAACGTTGATCTGGTTTCTCAGGAAAAAAAGATTTTTTTCGAAACCTACAAAAGATCCCCACTGATTCCGGTTAGAGGGGACGGTGTCTATCTGTTCGATGAAAATGATAATAAATTTCTTGATCTGGTTGGTGGTCTTGGCGTTAATGCGCTTGGACATGCCCATCCTGGTATAATTAAGGCTGTTACTGATCAAATCAATCGATTCTCGCATCTCAGTAACGCCTTTATTAATATCCCTCAGGTTTTCCTGGCAGAAAAAATTCTTGCAGCAACCCCTGGAATGGAAAAGGTTTTTTTTACCAATTCCGGAACTGAAAGTATTGAAGGTGCACTTAAATTAGTTCGCCGTTGGGCAAAGAAAAATGACCGGTCTGATATTTATGGTTTCTCAAAAGGGTTCCACGGTCGTACGCTTGGCGCTTTATCCCTTACTTACAAGGATAAATACCGGGAAGGTTTTGAACCTTTTATGCCTGAGGTCAAACATTTACAATTTGATTCTATTAAAGATCTTGCCCAAATAAACGAAAAAACTGCAGCTGTTTTTATTGAGTTTGTTTTAGGTGAAGGCGGAATAAGACCAATTTCGTGTGAATTTGCAGATGAACTTGACAGACTTCACCGTAAGTATAAGTTTTTACTTGTTGCTGATGAAATACAATCAGGTATTGGTCGTACAGGTCAGTTTTTTGCATACCAATGGTACACCCTAAAGCCTGATATTGTTGTTTGTGCAAAACCAATTGGTGGCGGATTGCCATTGGGAGCCATTTTAGGAACCGAAGAAATTAATTCATTGCTTCAAATTGGTGATCATGGAACGACTTTTGGTGGAAATCCTGTTGCCTGTGCAGCCGGATTGGTTGTCATGGATTGGTTGTTTGAACATGATGGCATCGAGCACGTCAAAAAAACCGGAAAACTTTTATCGGAAGCACTAAAGCATCTTCATGACTTATTTCCTGATAAAATAAAATCAGTCAGAACCTTTGGTTTAATGGCTGCGATAGAATTATCAGGAGACAGTTCACCTTACCCGGCAAAAGCAATTGAAGAGGGAATGATCATAAACGCAACTGATTCAACTGTTATCAGATTGCTCCCTCCACTTATAATTACAGAAACACACATCCAGGAAATGACTGATAAATTTAAAAGGATATTAAAATAAAATGGCAGTAAAACCCAGAACTTCAGTAACCCAAACCAAGAAAAAAACAGGAGTAGACTTAAGCATTATTATGCCGTTTACCCGTGAAAATTATATTTTAATGGTTTCCTGTATTGTTTTAATCATTCTTTCATTTGTTCTGATGGCAGTTGAAAACGAGGTTGATGGCTGGATTTCACTTTGGTTATCTCCTTATATGATGGTAGCAGGTTATGGCGGACTTGCATTCGCCATTTTATACAGAAAAAAAGAGAAAACTAATTAAAATATTCGCTGGTTGTACTTGCGTAATTAAATAAATCATCGTAACTTTGTGTCACTTAAAAATGATGGTCAAAATAAACTTTGTAAGTCGTTTAAAAATAAGAGTTTGGTCCGGTAGTTCAGTTGGTTAGAATGCCTGCCTGTCACGCAGGAGGTCGCGAGTTCGAGCCTCGTCCGGACCGCAAAAGCCAGTCGCAAGACTGGCTTTTTTGTTTTGTGGGAATCTGAGAAAAGTTAGTTTGATGAGATTGGCTGGCAGGGTTACGCAGGAGGTCGTCCCGAGAATCGGGAAGCCTCATCCGGACCGCAAAGGCTATTCGCAAGACTGGCTTTTTTGTTTTGTAGGAAATCCTGAGAGAAGTTAGTTTAAAGAGATTGGCCTGCAAAGTCACGCAGGAGGTCGTCCCGAGAATCGGGAAGCCTCATCCGGACCGCAAAGGCTATTCGCAAGACTGGCTTTTTTGTTTTGTAGGAAATCCTGAGAGAAGAAAATATTTAATGTTTTACACTTACGTTTTAAAATCTGTGAAAACAGGGAAATTTTATATAGGATATTCGAGTGATATTGCGAAAAGGATAGAGAAACATAATAACGGAAAGTCCAGGTCTACCAAATCTGGAATACCGTGGAGTCTCTATTATTTTGAATCCTACGAAACAAAAACTGAAGCAATCAGACGAGAATTAGAAATGAAAAGCTGGAAATCTCATAAAAAACTGGAGCAACTTTTAAACTGAATGACCTGTCACGCAGAAGGTCGTCCCGAGAATCGGGAAGCCTCGTCCGGACCGCAAAAGCCAGTCGCAAGACTGGCTTTTTTGTTTTGTGGGAATCCTGAGTAAAGAAAAAATATAATGTTTTACACTTGTTGTGCTAGTCGAAGTACCTCAATACATTTTACCACAGAAATGACAGATTATTGAGGAAGTTATTTTTTTAGTCTAAAAGTAAGATTGCTTGTTAAATTAAGCATCAGTATTAAGGTACCAATTGAGAGATGGAATTTATTTCCGTTCAATCCGTAATTTCAGAAGTAAGTAAAGGTACTTATAGAGTAAACAACTAAAATCTGATGTTGAAGAGCTTAACGATTTTAACTGGATTTAAGTTTTCTCGGTTTTAATGAAAACAAAAAGGGCTATCCAACTGATAGCCCTTTTTGTTTTTAAGCAAGTTAATGAATTAAAGGTCAGGCAAAAGCAGCAGTCGGTTTTGGAGGTGCTTGTTTATTACGGTCTTCGGAGAGCATCCATAATTTTTCATTATTATTGAATTTGTAAATCGTGTAATGCTTGACGTAATCATTCTTATTTAGCCAATTTTGAATGGATTCAAAGTCATTAAAGAAAAGAGATTCAATCTTATCACTGTAAAACAGAGAATATTCGGCAAGAAACCGGAAGTTTGTATCGACCCGATAAAGATTGACATCTGATGCTGACATTGGAAGCCCTTTCACTTTGATGTAAAGATCGAGAGATATCTTCTTACATGTCAGTGACATATATCACAATTTGTAAATTTAATACGGTTTTAATGAAAAAAGTTAAAATAAATGGGACTTTACCAGTGAAAATGGGATTGTTTGAGTCAATTCTGTTGACAGTTGTTGGTTTCGAAAAGTATTTTCAAGCAAAATAACAGGAGAAATTGTGTTTACCCGAAATATTTTAATCATTTCATTTACCTTGTCCTTAATTACTTCAGGGTTTGCCCAAATCACATCTGAAAATGTGGACACTGCAACACTTGCGAAAATACGGTCAGAAGTCAAACAAAACTCAAAGGTTATGTCCCTTTTAAGAGATTTGACTGATATTAATGGTCCTAGATTGACCTTTTCAAAAGGGTATGCTAAATCGGCAGATTGGGTTAAAACCCAGCTAAATGAATGGGGCATTCAAAATGTAAAATTTGAATCCTTTGAACAAATCGGAAAAGGCTGGTCTATTAAAAAGTATTCTTTGATGGCCATCGGCGGATCCAACTTTCCAGTGATCTCCTATCCAAAAGCCTGGTCACCGGGTATTGCCAAACCAATTACCGGGGAACTCATTTATCTGGATATAAAATCGGAAGCAGATTTACTTCGCTACAAAGGAAAACTTAAAAATAAGTTTGTTCTTTTGAATGACGAACGTGAAATTGATCCTCATTTTGAACCTGAGGCTACCCGTGTTGCAGATTCTACGCTTTTAAAATATGCGAATACAACTCCCGGTGAGTTAGGTAACCGTCGGAGTCAGGATGCAACCCAAGCGGCACAACTCAATTATAAAAAGTGGCAATTTATTCTGGATGAAGGAGTTTTAGCAATTCTGGAAGGAAGCAGGGGAGATGGAGGTACGGTCTTCGTTATGGGTTCAACAGTTCCGCAGGCACCTGATATACCATGGGATAAGAGAATGGCGGCGTGGCATCCTGATGCAAAGGTAACAATTCCTCAAATTATGGTGGCAGGAGAACATTATAACAGGCTTCTCAGGCTTGTGCAGGACTCAAAAGAAGTAAAGCTTGAGCTCACGCTTGAGGTTGAATTTACCCCTCCGGTAAATGGCTTTAACGTGATTGCTGAAATCCCGGGTACTGACTTAAAAGAAGAAATTGTAATGATTGGCGGACATCTCGATTCATGGCACGGCGGCACAGGTTCAACAGACAATGGTGCTGGTGTTGTCACATGTCTTGAGGCTGTTAGAATCATGAGTAAATTAGGTTTAAAACCAAGAAGAACAATAAAAATTGGACTTTGGGGCGGAGAAGAGCAAGGGCTTTTAGGATCACGCGGTTTTGTTAAAAACAATTTGGGAGAACGATTGGACAAAACAGCGCCATGGGATTCAATACGCTATTCACCAGAGGGAGAAAAATTCCAAGTTTATTTTAATATGGATAATGGATCTGGAAAATTCAGAGGAATTAACATGGAAGGGAATGAAGATACCCGTTCGATTTTCAGAGCCTGGTTCAAACCTTTTGAAAAAGATGGCGCTTCAACGCTTAGTCCAAGAAGTACTGGCAGTACAGATCATGTGGCTTTCAATTCTGTAGGGCTTCCCGGATTCCAATTTATCCAGGATCCGATTCACTATTTTCAAAGAACCTGGCATTCTAACATGGATGTTTATGATCAAGCCTTGGAAGCAGATTTAAAACAAACTTCATTAATTATGGCTAGTTTTGCCTGGATGGCTGCGAACAGGGAAGGTTCTTTTCCCCGGAAAAAGTAGGGTGTAGTTATAAGTTATAATAGTTATAAGTCGAGCGGAAGCGAAGATCCCGAATCATTTTGGGATTAAAGTTAAAAAGTCAAACAACGGCTCAGTCAATGGCCGGATGAATTTGGGGATTCTAAATAAAAAAAGGCTGGTCATCCGACCAGCCTTTTTTTAACATTTTAGCAAAACTTACTTTAAGATTGTCATTTTCTTGATAGCGTTAAAGCTTCCTGCCTCCATTTTATAGTAATAAACTCCACTTGCCAATCCGGTTGTGGTTACCTGTAAATCGTAGTACCCTGTTTCTTTTATTTCATTTAACAGGGTTTTTACCTGACGACCCAGAATATCAAATAACACTATTTTCACCTTTCCGGTTACTGCTACCGAGTAGGGAATTGTGGTATGTGGATTGAATGGGTTCGGATAGTTTTGACTGAGTGAAAACTCATTTGGTTTTTCCTGCTGAACCTCAATTACTTTGCTGAATGATTCTTTACCATTCAGATCAATTTGTCTCAACCGATAAAAGGCGGGTGACAGGTGACGGGTGACAGGTGACGGGTAAGAAAAAGTGTAACTTTGTTTTTCGGTTGTAGTTCCTTTACCAGTAACAAAGCCGATGGTTTCCCAACCTTTCTTCTGACTTCTATCGTCTGCACCCGAAGCTAATTCGGGATCTTCGCTTCGGTTCAACTTCTGTATTTCAAATCCCGCATTATTGGTTTCTGTCACTGTTTCCCATTTCAGATGCACTTTTCCACTGGTTGCCATACCCGTAAAGGATTCAAGCTCAACCGGCAATGCGCTGTTGACGGTAAAGAAAAACGGTTCAGACAAAGCAGAAGTCATAAACCCTGGATCCACGGCCTGAACCATTGCCAAATAGTCTCCATCAGGCAGATTATCAAATTTCCAGGTTGTATTATTTAGTCCGAATCGGGTGACTTTATTCCAGCCTGTTTCAAAGTCAATCTCACTGTTAAAATGGTAATTTATACCCTCACCTTCAGTGGCAAGAAGAATCTGGTAGGTTATTCCTTCTGATGAGGTTTCGCTATCAATAGAGGGATCCCAGCTCAAAAAAGTTTCGGTATAACTGGAATTAACACTCAGATTCGCTGGAGTTGAAGGTGATGTGTTTTCTGCGAGCCATTCATTTTCATAAATGACGAGAAAGTATCCCTCGGGTTGGTTTGTTTGCAGCGTTTCTCTATTGGGATTGGATTGAGATTTAGGTTCAAGTGTTCCTCCGCCTGAATTGGTGTAAAAATTGGCAAAAACCAAAATATCCTGATCACCATCTCCATCCATATCGGCAGTAGTTAAATCACCATAATTCATTTCGTCGAATTGAGTGCTGTCAATCAGTTTGAAGTTACCCGATTCATCCTGAATTGCAACTCTAAGCCCTCTGTAGGTATCCTCTAAAGAGCAACCAAAATAAGTATAATCCAACCGGCCGTCCTTGTTCAGATCTGCCCATTTAATATTTCCTTTAGCCAACCCACCAGATGGAATATCAACTTCTTCAAAGCCCTCACCATTCAGGTTCTGGTAAAGTGCCAAAACTCTGGTAGCGTTACCCCCGGTCCCGTTAAGTAATACATCCGGATAACCATCATTGTTATAATCACCCCAGACAGCCCCTCCTTTACTCAATCCATTAAATTCTGCTGGAGATAAAATCCAGGAATTTTCGATCCGGTCATTCAGAAAAAGAAGCGTCTGGTTAATGTTCAGCGTTTTACTCAATTTGGGGAGTTCACCTCCTGATTCAGTGAAATAGCCCGAAACCAGCATATCAAGATCACCATCACGATCAGAATCAGCAAAATCAACCGAGCCATACTCTACAGTTTGAAAAGGCAGGGGCGCGATATCAAAACTGATGTAGGATCCCTCAGATATATTAATTCCAACCAGTGAAATCATTGATGATAGAATAAAAAAGTCAAGGTCACCATCATTATCAAAATCAGCAGGTTTAATAACCGGTGTGGACCCGTTGTAACCGATCGGGCACAGTAATTCAGGGTAAAACGGATCTTGGGAATCACCCGTGTTGATAAAGGCATATATACCGTCACCAATTGAGATAATATCAAGTAAACCATCCCGGTTTAAATCTGCCAATGCAACATTTGCCGATGAATGAAAATCATCATAGACCTGATGGAAGGTACTATCTTCCTGTTGGATATAAACAGCCAAACTGGATTCGTAATCGTTGGGTGAAACCACTAAATCCATTTTTCCATCATTATTCAGATCACCAACAGCCATTTTTCCGCTGTTGCCATTAATTTCCAGAATTCTTTTAGACAGGAAGGGTGAAATGAAGACTGAAATGCTGGAAGAGATTTCACTTTTCAGGCCATCTGTATTCGTTGCTGAAATTGCAAAGAAATAAGTAAATCCAGGACTAACCGGTGAATAAATAAATTCTGGATTTGGCGTAGGAAAGAGGGGTTCATCCGGGTTCGTTTTATTAGGGACACCAACAACTGGTACAAACCCCACAGAATCCATTGTCTCGGGTGATGTTCCTGCATAAATTGTGTAATAGTCAATTGAAGCAACAGGATCTGTTGCCCAATCCAAAATGACGGAATATCCGTCCAACTTATAGTTGAGTCCTTCCGGAGCAGCTAAAGGTAACTCGGTTGTAATTTCAAAAGACCCCATTTCAGACCAGCCAGAACCCAGCAATGTTGCATCAACTGCCTGAACAACCCAATAATAGATTCCAGGAGGAAGTCTTTTAACTAAAAAACTGGGATTTGGTCCAGATGTGACCAACGACGGAATTTTTACAAAACCTGTATCATCTGATGCAGCCTGAATAATATCATCTCCGTACTCATAAGTTCCCAATTTTAAATCGTATAACAACCCGTTTGAATCTGGATCAATAGGCGTTTCCCAAGTCAATAGAACATTGTTTCCATTGATTTCTTCAGCCAATGTGGAAGGAACCCCGGGTTTCTGACCCGTGCCAAGTAATCCGTTATTGGTCAAAATGTAAATCTGATACTGTTCTTCCGGATTACTCTGGCCAGAAATCAGAATATCAATATCACTATCATGATCAGCATCTCCTTGGGAAAGAGAAGAAAAATAAAGTGGAGGTAATACGAGTCCTTCGTCAACAGTGAAATTCCCCTCACCATCATTCAGTGCAAGAGTTGTAAGCTGGTCTGAAGAACTTCCGACTGTACCACTCATGACAACATCAGGGTAACCATCACCGTTAAAGTCGGCAGAAGCGATTCCTACAGCAGCCATTGCAGGAAGATAAGGTTCCTGGAATACAAAGCCACCTTCATGATTATTCATGTACATGGCAACAAGTCTTCCGCCATCACCGGTTGAACCTGAATAGAGTATATCCATCCAGCCATCCTGATTATAATCAGCAGCCTTTATATCCGATCGGTGAGCACCCGGCCAGCCAAGGTTTCCGTCATAAAAACCAGAACCAGAACTATTCCACAAAATCCCTGCACGCCTTGAGTTAGAATCATTCTGTGATCCCGAATAGGCAACATCAGGGTAACCATCCTGATTAAAATCACTAACGGCGAAATTTCCGAAAATCAGGAAGGGAATAGTGGTATCAAGAATTAAGTAAGTTCCATACCCAGTATTTTTAAAGATTTGAATGACCGGATAATTGTCCCGTGATACCAAAATATCCATTAATCCATCCCGGTTGTAATCAATCATTGCGGATATAAAATTATCTGCTATAGGCCAATCCTCTGTTAACCTGGCGTACCAGCCTTCACCCATTTCCAGAATTCCAGAACTATTTGCAGAGAAAAAGGCGAGGGATGGCATTGATGAATATTCAGGATAGAACCAATTTATACTGCCCTCACCATAACAATCAAAATTAGATTCCCACCACAGATTATATCCTCCTTCACCGTTATTCCAGTAAAGTTTCAAAGTCTGATCCATTACAGCAAAATCCATTCTGCCATCATTGTCAATATCTGCAAACTGGACTTTAGACTGGTCCCAGCTCAGGGTTTCAATCAAAGTTGAAGAAATGGATGATTGTTGAGTGAGAAATTCGCTGGGAGATATTTCAGGTGTCAGGTAGGAAGGATTATTTAAAGAACCTGAATTGAACGAATAAACCCAGAAAAAATAGGTTGTTGTTTCAGATAAACCGGTGACATTAACAGTATTATCAACCCCATTGTAAACAATTCTTGAACTCTCACCAAATACAGGGCATTTTGAATAATCAGAATTAGCTGAATAGAGTTTACCATTCACCGGAAGTTCCTGAAAGTCACCCTCACTTATAATGACAAGGTTCCTTTCACCATTTCCTTGTTGCCAGGATAGTGTGGCAGATGTTGAGGTAACTGTTGAAGCAGTAAAATTCATTGCGGGTTCAGTTGGTTCGGGTGCAAGGGTTAGAAAACTCCGTTGTTTCCCTGAGAAATACCCAGAATCGCCAACTGCGGTTGTTTTATAGTAGTACCAGGTATCCGGATTCAGGTTCGTTACATCTGCATAGACTTGATTATAACTTCCACCCGTTAACGGATTTTGTACTACATTTATCGAATCAGTGTATTCAAATAAACTGGCTGAAAAAAGAATCTTCGCCGAGGTTGGGTCTGCTTTTGCAACGACAGTACCATTTAGCCGTACACTTGTTGAAGTAACCCCGTCAGCTTTAGAAGTAGAAATGAATTCAGGGACATCCTGAATTGCACCGTTGTTTAAAATGAATGAATTGGTTTGTAAAACCTCGTCAAAACCAGCAGTTCCGGGTGATTCTTCAAAAAGAAAATTTCTTGTTAAACTAAAGGATTCAAGCGGATATTCCCGATCCATATCCAATAGGATTTGACCACCTGCCCGTGCGGTAGTCCAAAACCTGAAATTGTCTACCCATCCAACAAACCCGCCAGCAGAAACCAGCTGGTCGGAACTGATGTAATTGGGATAAAAATTATAGATTGAAGCTGCATAACTACCATTTACATATAAAAAAGCACCATTGTCTCCATCTTTTACAAATGCCAGGTGAACCCATTTATCGGGCTCGATAAAAACTCCGGAACCATTGGAAATAACCCCACCAGCAAGGAATGTGATTTCATTTTCAACCAGGTAGATTCCACAACCACTGTACGATCCATTTCCAACATAAAACAGGTTCTGAGTACCTGAAAGTGAAAGAGGCTTAATCCATGCTTCCATGGTTAAATTATAGGGTGATGTAATTGGGGTTTGAAAACTTCCAGATTGATTGGATTGGTCCATTTTCAGACCCTGGCCAGATTGTGCATTCACAAGAGAAGGGAAGAACACAAAAAGCCACATTGGAATAAGAAGCAATAACAGTCGTTTCATGGCAATCATCCTTAATTTAATTGGAGAAAAACCAACAACATCTAATCTTCACCCGGTTAACAGAAATGCAATATTCAGATGTAAATGTAATTATATTCTAATTAAGATATTAGTATGCTATACTATTATATTTATTTAAAAAACTGAGAATGGAAAGTTCTCCCGCAGATCTCACGGATAATCACGTAAGGAAATGACTTTAAAAAAAAACCTTACAACTGAGAGCTTGAAACGCTGTTGCGGAAGGGATGAGGGATGTGATAATTAATTTAAAAATTCATGATAATATGCAAAGTAACAATGCATCGTGACTCTACTAAAGGATAAAAAAAAGGGCTGTCTTTTTGAGACAGCCCTTTAAATTCAAACAAAAAACGGAAACTTTATTTCATCAGAGTCATACTCTTGGTAACCGTTTTACCGTTTGCAGAAACAGAATAGAAATAAACACCACTTGAGAGATTAGAAGCATCGAAACGAACTTCCTGAACCCCGGCATTCATTTTACCATTCACCAAAGTTGCAATTTCCTGGCCGATGATATTGTGTACTTTTACAACAACATTCGAAACTTCAGGAAGGGTGAACTTAATAGTGGTGGAAGGGTTAAACGGATTCGGATAGTTTCCGGTAACTTCGAAAGACACAGGTGTTGCTACAAAAGAAAGAATCTGGGACAGGCTTGTTTTTCCGTCAGTATCAACTTGTTTTAGCTGATAAGAAGCTGAACCAGATACATTCTTATCTGTAAATGTGTAAGTTTGCTTTTCAGTGGTAGTTCCCTTACCGGAAACAAATCCAACCGACTGACCATTACGGAGAACTTCAAATCCGGCATTGTTTTTTTCGGTTGTGGTTTCCCATTTCAGCAAGGCAGATTTGCCGGATGCAGAAACTGAGAATGCAGAGAGTTCAACAGGCAAACCGGTTTCTGCCCAGCTTGTTCCTACACGAATTCCACCGATTAACATATTCTGGGAAACATTAAACTGACGTAGAGCAATTGACCCAGGATTAATGTCAGTTGTAACCGAAGGGAGATCATTTGCAATTGTGAGCGGTCCAATAGTTGGTGTTAAAGGTTCAGATCCAGGGATTGTTGAATCGATGATAAAGAGACTTGCCTCATCATTCCCTGCACCGGCAATAACATTATATTTCAATACGACAAGATAGGTGGTATTATTGACATAGGTGGTAGCGGTTGAAGTAGCAGTGTTAGCACCAAATGATAATCCAAAACTCATACCGGAATTTGTTCCGCCAATCCAGATTCTGCCACGAAGAATGGAAGCACTGATAGGGTTTTCTGCAATATCAAAAAAGTGACCAGAAACCACATTAACAACATTGACCATGAATGAAATATAAACGGGGCCGTCTGTTACACTTGTAAAAGTACGGTTAACATCTTCGCCATTATTATCCATAAGGGCAGACTTACTTAGACCCGAATAGGCATAACCAGTAAAAGTTAACATTGTCGGAGAAACTGTTACAGGCTGTGTTCCACCACCACTATGTGCTGCCCAACCATTTGCGGTTAAAAGGGCATCGTCTGCATATTCAAAATTCTCAACAAGTAATTGTGCGTTTGCCATGGCAAACGACCCAATAATCAATCCCAAGGCCATTACCATTCTTTTCATAGGTACTCCATTTAATTAAGGTTAAATACAAGATACAAAATAAGATTTATTCCCGGGATTAAAATTCACTTCTAGGAATAAGATTTTCATTAAAACAAAAAGGAGGCTCATTTGGAAGCCCTTTTTTAAGCGTTGATACAATCCTATTCCTATTTCAGGAGAGTCATACTTCTGGTGAAAGTTGTTCCATTTGCAGAAACTGAATAAAAATAGAGTCCGCTTGAAAGTCCTTTTGCATTAAACCGGATTTCTTTAACACCAGCATCCATTTTGCCGTTAACAAGAACTGCAATTTCCTGACCGATGATGTTGTGAACTTTCACGACAACAGTTGAAACTTCAGGAAGGTTGAACTTAATAACGGTTGAAGGGTTAAAGGGATTTGGATAATTACCAACAACTTCGAAAGAAACGGGAGTTGCAATAAAAGAAAGGATCTGGGAAAGACTTGTTTTTCCGTCGGTATCAATTTGTTTCAGTTGATAAAATACCGGTGAAAAGTCACTGCCTGTCCCGCTACTGCGGGTGGTGAAAGGTGACGGGTCAGAAAAAGAGTAAGTCTGTTTTTCAGTTGTCGTTCCTTTTCCGTTAACAAAGCCTATGGTTTTCCAACCTGACTTCTGACTCCTGCCCTTCGATACACTCACTTCGTTCGCACTCAGGGTGACATCTTCTGACTTCAGTATTTCAAAACCGGCATTATTGGTTTCTGAGGTGGTTTCCCATTTCAACAAGGCAGTATTCCCGGAAGCAGAAACTGTGAAAGAGGAAAGTTCAACGGGAAGAGAATATGATTCAAGAGAAAAATCTGCTATTGCAACGGCATCAATTTCATTCCAGGAAGTTACTTCGGGTGAGTTGATGGCAATTCTTATTTCAGAAACGGGAAAGGTGGTTAACGGAAAGTCAACGACAAAACATCTTGATACTTGAGGTGCATCATACGAAGTACCCGACCAAACCATTTCCCATTGCCCAGTTCCAGGATTTTTCACATAAATGGTATCAATCGCACCCGGATGGTAGGTTTCATAAATTGCAATTGAGCTGATGGGTTCAGGGTTAAGGTAAACCAGGTTTAACCATTCCCGCTGAATATCACCACCGCCGGCGCTCGCCCAGGAAGTTGTTATATCACCATAAGCCGGGTATGTATTGGGTTCGCCAATGACCTGATTTGCACTCCAGGTGGTATGTGACCATTGAGATGAAAAGCCAGAGACAGAATTAACCCATCTGATTTCACCAAATGCAGATGAAAAGCTGAAAAAGGAGAAAAGGGCTAGAAAAAGGATTTTATTTTTCATTTGAACATTTAACTCTTTAGTATGTATATAATAGTAAATAAATAAAGACAACAAGCAAAATCATTTTACTTTTTAATGCTAAGTATGTGATGCAGACTAAGAAGATAAATTAGTCTGTAGATATAGCTATAAATGTGATCTGTGTAACAATAGAGGATTAAATGGTTTTATTTTCATTATGGCGTCAGAAAGAGTCGGGATAAAAAAAAGTCCGTCTGTTGACGGACTTTTAAATTCAAACAAGAAAGCAATGAATTATTTCATCAGAGTCATGCTCTTGGTAAAGGTTTTACCATTTGCTGATACTGAGTAGAAATAGATTCCGCTTGAAAGTCCTTTTGCGTCAAAACGGACTTCTTTAACGCCGGCATCCATTTTACCATTTACCAGTGTTGCAATTTCCTGACCGATGATGTTGTGAACTTTTACAACAACAGTTGAAACTTCAGGAAGGTTGAACTTAATAACGGTTGACGGGTTAAACGGATTTGGATAGTTTCCGGCAACTTCGAAAGAAACAGGGGTTGCAATAAAAGAAAGAATCTGGGAAAGGCTTGTTTTTCCGTCGGTATCAACTTGTTTTAGCTGATAAAATACCGGTGACAAGTTACCAGTGACTGGTGACGGGTCAGAAAAAGAGTAAGTTTGTTTTTCAGTTGTGGTTCCTTTTCCGTTCACAAAGCCTATTGTTTTCCAACCTGACTTCTGACTCCTGCCCTTCGATACACTCACTTCGTTCGCACTCAGGGTGACATCTTCTGACTTCAGTATTTCAAAACCGGCATTATTGGTTTCAGTTGTAGTTTCCCATTTCAGTAATGCATTTTTACCTGAAGCTGAAACTGTGAAAGAGGAAAGTTCAACGGGGAGTGTAGACTCTTCCCAAACTGTACTGATTGAGATTGCATCAAGAATAAGAGTAGGTGAAGATCCTCCCTGACGAATACAAACTGCCCCAAAAGAAGTACCAGAAAAATCGGCCTCACTTGTCGAAGTCCAAACAGTTGGCAAAGGTTCTCCAGTACCCAGGTCAGGGTTGATAAATAATTCGGCAACATCATCAGTTGATGTGGAACTGTTAAAAGTGTATTTAACAACCAGATAGTGGGTTGTATTAAAAGGATAGTCAATGGCAGACCAGCCTGCACTTGCAGTTGATTTAGAGATTCCAAGTGTAAAGCCATCACCCTGAGCTTTGATGTAAACCCTGGCACCAAAAGTGGTAGAAACTGTTGACGGCGCAAGATGGAAAAAGTAGTCAAGTCCGGAAACAGTAGAAACGTTTAGCATAAAGCCGGCATAAATGGAGCCTGATGAAACTGGAGCGAAAGTTTTATTTACATCTTCACCCGTGCCGGTAATCTGAATTGCATTTCCGACGGCATTGTTTGGAGAACTCTGATAGGAAAGTCCAGGGGAAACGACTTTAATAGGGTTTGTCCCGCTTCCGCTGTGAACCGCCCAATTGTTACCGCCCGCAGTTAAATTTATTCCTTCTGTAAACTCAAAATTTTCTGTAAGCGGAAGAGTTTCGGCGCCGGGTTGAACAGAAATGGATGAACTTAATGCAGAAGAAAGAACCGGGGAACCTGAAATTTGGGTCGCAGAAAGTGTAATTGAGCCACCTTGATTGTATTCGAGATCTAAAAAGGAAACTGAACTGGCTCCGGCTTTTATCGTGTCGGTAAGGGTTCCTGAGAGTATACCAGATCCGGATTGAAGGGCTAGAGTAACAAGTGTATTTGAAGTTACAACAGATGCGGCATCACTTGTGTTTTGAGATTCGACAACAACAGTAAAAACGGAATTTGCGGCTGGAGAAGTTGGTGTAATTGATTTAAAAGCAAGTTTTACGGGACCCGTCACATTAAATGCAGATGAGGTATCGGCTTTTAGTTCATCACCGGAAGTGCGGGTTGCAATCAGCTTAATTCCATCCTGAACATCTGAAAAGGTAAGTCCGGAAACCGTAACTGAACTGGAACCTCCAGGTAGTGTTCCGGTTGCCAAAAGAGAAAATCCGGTACCGGTTGAACTGAGTGCAAAATCAGTATTTTGAGTGACTTTTTGAACAGCATTATTATCATCAACAGACTGAATTGTGGCTGAAAAAGTTGAGTTTACGGTTGGATTTACAGGATTTATAGACGTGATTTTTAATTTTGTTGGATTGGTAACTGCTACAAATGTTAGGGCAGAACTTAACGCTGTGGTAAGCGTGTCACCAAGATCTGCGGTTGCAGTGAAAATGACGCCAGTTTCAGCTTTTGAATACTTCAACCCGGAAAAGGTAACTGTTTTGGTTCCGGCAGTTAAAATGGTATCGGTAATACCCGACAAAGTTCCGGTTCCATTTGAAACAGAAAGTGCAATGTAAGTATCATACACCAGATTAACGGCAGTTCCTGATTCTGACTGGGATTCTACGGTAATTGAGAATAGCGAATCTGCAAAGGGAGTTGTTGGAGAAATGGAAGTAATGCCAAGCTGGGTTGGTTTAGAAGCCAGAAAATTGGCAGTTACCGTCACATCATCAATTGCCAGTTGATGGTCATTTCCTGAATCATTCAGATCTTCCCATCTGAGCATAATTTCCTGACCAACCGGAATGGTAACCGGGATGTTGATTGTAATTCCGGTCACTGTATTTACCGGAAGGTTTCCATCAAGTGCTGCAGCAGCTGTTGCACCGATTATCGGTGAAGTGAACTCAGAGGTTGTTGCAATCCAGGTTCCTGCTTTTGGGTCACTTAAACCGGTGCCAATCTGATAAGTGAGAATAAGTTTTTGGGCATTTGCATTGTTTTCCTTTCTCCATTGCTCACCTGTATAGGTAACTGATAGGGAAGTAATGTCAGAAGTGCCCGAGTTGGACAATCTTAGTCCAATGTAATTTTTTCCGGTTCCAGAAGTCCCGGTATATGCATTTGAAGATGCAAATCCCATCGCCCTATCCGTATTTCCGGTACTGCCAAATGAATAAAATCCAGCAGTTGTCGAAGAGCCGCTATTAACCCCGACGGTTGTGATACTTGCTGTATTGTCAGTTTTTGCATACCAACCAACCAAAGTCGTATTATTTGCCCATGTTCCTGAAGAGGTAGGAAGTGTATTGAAATTTTCAACGTAAGTTGGCGAGGAATTGTTAAGAGAAACCTGTCCATATAAAGTTTGAAAAATGAACACTGGCAAAATGGAAATCAGGAGCAATTTTTTCATTTGATGTCCGAAAGCTGGGTTAATTGTATATTTAATTGATGGAATTACTAAAAACTGAAAAAATCGGGTTTAAAAAAAAACCAGGTCGTCACAAGACGAACTGGTTTTTACTGGAACAAAAACAAAAAGACCTTATTTCATCAGAGTCATGCTCTTGGTAAAGGTTTTACCATTTGCTGATACAGAGTAGAAATAGATTCCGCTTGAAAGACCTTTTGCGTCAAAACGGACTTCTTTAACGCCTGCATCCATTTTACCATTTACCAGTGTAGCAATTTCCTGACCGATGATGTTGTGAACTTTCACAACAACAGTTGAAACTTCAGGAAGCGTGAACTTAATAACGGTTGAAGGGTTAAACGGATTTGGATAGTTTCCGGCAACTTCGAAAGAAACAGGAGTTGCAATAAAAGAAAGTATCTGGGAAAGGCTTGTTTTTCCGTCGGTATCAACTTGTTTTAGCTGATAAGAAACTTTTCCGGAAACATTTTTATCTGTGAACAGATAAGATTGTTTTTCAGTTGTTGTTCCTTTTCCTGAAACAAACCCAACAGACT
>JAFLBE010000061.1 GCA_017303995.1 Bacteroidota bacterium
TGAAGGTTGAAGTTGAAAATGATGAACTGCTCGTCACCTGGCACGGTGATCTGTTCAGGTATCAAATGACTGACCCGGAAAGCTGCCGGATTCAGGAAAGTCTCTTCCACGAAAAACAAACACTGATTGAGAACTGTCTGTTCGGTGTGGATATCAACCCAAAATCGGTCATGATCTGCCGGCTGCGGCTCTGGGTTGAACTGCTCAAAAATGCCTATTACAAAAACCAGTTACCTGCCGGACGGACGGAACGGCAACTGGAAACCCTGCCAAACATTGACATCAACATCAAGTGCGGGAATTCGCTGATCAGCCGGTTTGCCCTGAATGCCGACCTGAAGGAAGCGCTGAAACGCTCGAAACATACGATAGACAGTTACCGGGATGCCATTAAAGTCTACCGTCACGCCGAAACGAAGGATGTGAGGCGTGAAATGGAACGGCTGATCGGTGAAATCAAAACCAGTTTTCAGTCTGAAATCACCCGCAACGACCCGAAAGCCGTGAAACTGTACAAACTGGCCGGAGAACTCACGATCCTCACTACCCAAACCGGACTTTTCGGCATGACAGACACGCAGAAAAAGGACTGGACGAAGCAGGTTGACAAACTCACTGCCGAGGTAAAAAAACTGGAAGCTGACATCGAGGACATCAGAAGCAATAAAATCTATGAAAATGCTTTTGAATGGCGGTTTGAATTCCCCGAGGTGCTGAACGATGAGGGTGAATTTGTGGGTTTTGATGTGGTCATCGGGAATCCGCCGTACATCCGGCAGGAGGAACTGACGGAGTTTAAACCTTTATTTCAGAGTACCTTTTCAACGTTTGCCGGAACGGCTGATTTGTATGTTTACTTTGTTGAGCAGGGACTCAGGCTGCTGAAACCAAACGGGGAATTTGCTTTCATTCTTCCGAATAAATGGATGCGGACCGGCTATGGTAAAGCCCTCCGGATTTATCTGAAGGATGTTGATATCCGGCAGATTTCAGATTTTGGTGATCTTCCGGTTTTTGAAGAAGCAACCACTTACCCGTGTATCCTGGAAATCAGGAAAACAGAGGCAACCGAATCATTTCTTTCTTCGGAAGTGAAAAGCCTTCAATTCCCAAATGGATTAGAACCCTACCTTTCAGCGAATTCAACACGAGTTTTAACAAGTGGTTTGAAGGATGCAGGTTGGACTTTAAATGACAGTTCAAATCACCTTATTCTTGAAAAATTACGGTTAAATGGAATTCCGCTAAAAGATTATATTGAAGGAAATAATTTCTATGGAATTAAAACAGGATTTAACGAAGCCTTTGTGATTAACAAGGAAACACGTGACCGTCTCATTAGTGAAGATTCAAAAAGTGCAGAAATTATCAAACCATTTCTAGCTGGAAGGGATGTCAAACGGTTTAGTCCTCCATTATCTGATCAGTTTTTGATTCTTTTGCGTAATGGGGATACTCGAAAATGGTTTGGAAATAAAAACGAAACAGATTCCTGGGCATTGTTGCAAAACAAGTATCCTGCAATAACCGCATTTCTACAAAAACATGAAGAGAAAGCCCGACTTCGCCTTGATCAAGGTGAATTTTGGTGGGAACTAAGGGCTTGTGCCTATTACGACGAATTTGAAAAGGGAAAAATTATATACCCAAACATTTGTAAACAACCAGAGTTTACCTTGGATTCTACTGGAGTTTATACCAATCAAAAATGTTTTATAATTACCAAATTCAATAAAACCTTTCTTGGCATCTTAAACAGCAGGCTCATGCTCTTTCTATTTAAAGCTCATCTGCCAATGTTACGGGGTGGTTTTTTCGAACCCAGTTATTTGTATTTCAAAGACTTTCCCATTGTTGCAAAAGAATCCGCAGAAATTGAAAACCTCGTTGATCAGATTTTGCTTCATAAGAAAGCAAATCCGCAGGCAGACACCACCGAACTGGAACGTCAGATAGATCAGTTGGTTTATAAGTTGTATGATCTGACCGAAGAAGAAATCCGGGTAGTGGAGGGGGAATGAAGGAAGACTATTTATTCATATTACCAGAGTCTGCCCCAATAAAGGATTTTAGCAGTCACCTTGTACATTGCCCAACCAAATTCGTTCGAGTTCTTAAACGTAATCAGTATCAGGTCAGTCTTTCGAAAATTTCCGGTGATGCACCCAAAGATTTAATCCGGGTTTATGAGTATGGAAGATGCCGAAAAACAACCCACAGTAAATGGATCAGGTATATTGCAAAGGTTGGGCACAAAAGATATCCGTCCGAATCAATAACCGAACACCTGATTACCAGGTTGGGTCAGGTTTGGGGATTCACAATGGCAGGGTCAAAATTAATGCAGGTATCCGGGCAACTCAGGTTTTGCAGTGAATTTTTCAGGAAGCCAACAGAACAGTTGATTCACGGGGCAGATATTCTGTCACGTTATCTTAAAGAAGACGATTCAGAGTTGATTGAAATCATAGATAAAGAAGGATGGTCACAGGAATTGCTCCATCTTGACTTTGTTAAGGAGGCTATCCAACATGTTTTCCCAACTCAATATGAAGATATTTTACATGAATTGACTGAAATGCTTCTTTTTGATGCCATTGTGGGCAATAATGACCGGCATTTCTTTAACTGGGGGATCCTTGTCGATTTGAAAAGTCGTACCCAACCCAGGTTTTCGCCTATCTATGATTCTGCGCGGGGACTGTTTTGGAACTTTTCAGATGAAAACATAGTATCTTTGTATAAAGACAGACCAAAACTTTTAAAAAAAATAAACGATTACCACAAAACAACCAGCCCCAAGATTGGGCTGCATCCACATAAGAAAATCAGTCATTTGCAGATGGCTGAACACTTACTTGTCTATGATCATTGCAACTATGACCATGTAAAA
Source organism: Bacteroidota bacterium (assembly GCA_017303995.1). GTDB lineage: Bacteria > Bacteroidota > JABWAT01 > JABWAT01 > JABWAT01 > JAFLBE01. The sequence goes on from JAFLBE010000061.1 coordinate 2,894, forward strand.
ACACTCCTGTCAGACACGAACCTTCGAAAGGCTTTTGATGTTATTGACACTGAGTTTGGACAACTGCTAACCGAATCAAGAAGAAATCTCATAAAGGAATTTCTCTCATTTCGATTCCAAGCATTCTCAAAATATTTGAAATAAATTATAAAATGCTGAAAAAAATTATCCACAAACTCTGGAAAACCGAAGGACAAAGCGGAATATCGACCCCTGCCCATGAGGTTGCTGTATTTATACTCATTTACAACGAGTTAAAGATTGGTATTCTCACGCTGAATGAGGGGGTTTGGGAATTTGCCTATACGGATGAGTTTAAAAACCAGAATACCCTTTCTCCTCTGGTTCAGTTTCCCGATACCGATAAGGTTTACATCAGTCAGGAACTCTGGCCCTTTTTCTCATACCGGATTCCCGGTCTCAGCCAGCCTGCAGTACAGAAAATCATTAAGAAAGATTCCATTGATCAGACCAATGAAGTTGCCCTTTTAAAAAAATTCGGTGAATTTTCGGTTTACAATCCGTTTAAACTAGCCTGGTCAAATTAAAGAGCAATTCAGAATAATTTGTGCTGCGCGAAACTGACTACCTCCATCGGTTATAGTCAGCTGAAAGGCCAGAGTGGTGGATGAGACCCAGAACTGGCGAGACCGGCACAAAAAAGGCGGCTTCGGTCGCCTTTTCTATTTTATACCTTTCCGCCCGTAGGGGGTTGTCAGGAAGGGGCGAAAAATGTTTCGCCCTTACAATGGCCGGGCAGTTGGGTTTTGGGTTGCGTACCACCGGGTTGGCACCCGGGGCTATTCACATTTCACCCCGCTGGGGTGGGGAAATAAAACAACACGATATTGAATTTTGCATTTGGCTCCAGAGGAGCCGCATATTGGTAGAAAAACGATCCCTAACAAAAATCAACCGCTCCGGAGGAGCGGAATTGACCTGAATTTGGATTTCACCCAATAAAATATAACATTTGCATCGTGCTGCGCGAAACTGACTACCTCCATCGGTTATAGTCAGCTGAAAGGCCGGAATGGTGGATGAGACCCAGATCCGACGAGACCTGCACACGAAAGGCGACTTCGGTCGCCTTTTCTATTTTATACCTTTCCGCCCGCACGGGGGTAATCATTTCAATTCAGATTTTGTGGCCGGGCGGGTTTGGGGATTATTGTTTTCGGTTTTCTATAAACATATCACCCCGTCGGGGTGAGTAGGGTTGTGTGTTGTTCTTTCCACCGGGTTGGCACCCGGGGCTATTCATGTATCACCCCATTGGGGTGAACCATCCCGAATCCAAGGTTCACCAACAGTCTGCAAGCTTTTTTGTCGTCCTTCGATACAATTTTGCCAAAAGGCAAAATCACTCAGGATGACAAAAAATGGGCACCAAATTCCTTATGCCTTATTCTTTATTCCTTATTCCTTACGCCTTTCCCATTATCCTGTCTATCCTGAATATCCTTGTTAACAATGCATTTCCCCATCCGTGTTATCTGCGTGATCTGCGGGAGACGTATTTTCATTTCCGCCCGTACGGGTTGTCAGAAATGGGCGAAAAATGTTTCGCCCTTACGGTGGCCGGGCGGTTGGGGTTTGTGGATATATATCAATTAAAAGGTCACTACCTTATCTGCCCATTCAACCATTTCCAGGCAATCAACCATCGTCGATATTGGGCAGACATCCGAATCTTCCATCCCTCTTGTTTTAATGCAGGTACCACAGGCAAGAATCTCACCGCCTGCTGATGCGAAAGTATCCAATTGAGCTTTGGCATTGTATTTTTCATGGGTAATGGATTCAACTTCAACTCCGGCACTCATGAGAAACACCTTTACCGAATGTCCAGCTTTCAAAGCCGTATTGGCAAACCGCAGTGCGTTCCATGATTTTTCAGGTTCATTGGTTTCAATAATAATTCCAAGTTTCATTGTGATTTCCTTTTTTCGGTCTATTAATTCATTATAGACGTTTGAAACCATGATGGATGTCAATTGAAATCCCATTGTCCCTGTTCAAATGCATTTTCATTTCCGCCCTTTCTGTTCTTTCTGTGGTAGAAAAAAGCAATTTTAATTCCGCCCAGGAATTCACCAGCAGTCTGCAAGGTATTTTTGTCGTCCTTCGATACAATTTTGCCAAAAGGCAAAATTACTCAGGATGACAAAAACCAGTTATCCAATTCCTTACGCCTTATTCCTAACAACTTATGCCTTCCCCTTTAACCATTAATCATTGACCATTAACCATTCGCATTTCATCCTGTCCATCCTGAATATCCTTGTTTAATTGTATTTCATTTCCGTGTAATCCGTGAGATCTGCGGGAGACGTATTTTCATTTCCGCCCGCACGGGGGAATCATTTCATGTCGGGGTTGGTGGCCGGGCGGTTTGGGGTGGGGGTAATTATAACCCCGGGTTGGCACCCGGGGGCTACAAACATGTCACCCCTACGGGGTTGCAATATCAAATTTCAATTCCCATTCACCATTCGTATTTCATCCTGTCTTTCCTGTATATCCCTGTTAAAATACAAAACCGACCGGGAGGTCGGTGTTACATAAACCCATTCACCCTTAACCCCGTCAGTGGCCGGGTTTTCAACATTCACAATTAACCATTTATCATTAACCATTGTCCTTCGTTTTGCTTTAAATCAGCGTTTTTCTATCTTCACGTCAATGTTAAAAGCACTTAAACATATTTATCTCTTTATTATCACCCTCTTTCTTTCTCTGATGGTGGTAGATTCAGGATTTATTTCCACGACCCTGACCGATTATTTTGCCGTTGAAACCCAAAAGGGAAACGCTGCCGAAAAACATATTGAATTTTCACACTCTCATTTTTCGGCTGATAATTTTGTTTCGAAACCTGTTTTCGATAAAAGTCCGGTTACTTTCTGCTTTTTAAAAAATACATTTTCCCCGTCCCCCGTTATAAAAAATACGTTTTTACCTTCCATCTGGCAACCGCCGAAATCCACCCTGTCTTAACCTTTCGCAATTGACTCTCATTTGACCTTCACATTTTGGCGGGCTTTAATTTTTTTATGGAAACAGAAAAGAAAAGGGTTGCACTCATTTCGGTTGGTGCAGCCATATTTTTAACAGGATTTAAAATCGTTGTCGGAATGGCAACCGGCAGTATTGGTATTTTATCGGAAGCGTTGCACTCTGCACTTGATCTGGTTGCAGCGGTTATCACTTATTTTTCCGTACGAATTTCAGACAAACCTGCCAACCGTCAACACAATTACGGACATGGGAAAATCGAGAATTTTTCAGCCCTGGTTGAAACCCTCCTGCTGCTGATCACCTGCGTCTGGATTGTTTATGAAGCCACTCACCGCCTCATTACAGGCAATACCCACATCGAACTGAGTATCTGGAGTTATATCGTGGTCATCAGTTCGATCATCATTGATTACACCCGGTCCCGTGCCCTTTCAAAAGTTGCCAAAAAGTATAACAGTCAGGCACTTGAAGCCGATGCCCTTCATTTTTCTACGGATATCTGGAGTTCAGGCGTCGTTCTTCTGGGATTGATCTGTGCCAATTTTGGTTTCTTTTTTGCCGATTCAATTGCAGCCTTATTAGTAGCTGCTATCGTGATCGGTGTCTCTTACAGGCTGGGTAAAAAGGCGATTGACGTCCTGCTCGACAAAGCACCCTCAGAATATATCGACCTGGTCAAAAGTACGTTGTGTGAATTCCCTGAAGTAAAATATTTCCACAGCCTAAAAATCAGAACGGCAGGCGCCGATACCTTTATCAATGTAAATGTGCACTTTGATCCTGAAATGAAACTGAACCAGGTACATGAAATCTGCGACACGATTGAAAAAGAAATTGGGACAAGAATTGCACGAAGTGAAGTCTACATCCACGCAGAACCTCAGGATCCCAAACATATTCAAACTGAAAAACCAGATAATTACTAAAAGGAATGTAACATGAAAACGCTCACATGGACGTTACCAACCCGGATTTTTCACTGGTTGCTCACCATCGGATTTGCTGCTGCCTATATTCTGGGTGATTTTGAAGATCAAAGGAGCCTGCATTATGCGTTTGGTTTATTGGTAGGATTTCTCATTTTATTCCGGTTGGTTTTTGGTTTTATCGGACCCAGATATTCTCATTTCAGGGATTTTCCGGTTGGATTATCACACCAGATTGATTTTGCCAAAAACTTTTTTTCCAATCCGAAAACGTGGCTGGGACACAATCCCGGAGCTTCTGTTGTCATGCTTTTAATTTTCCTGGTTGGGTTATTCTGCAGTTTAACCGGCTATATTCTGACAACAGAAAATTACTCGTTGTTTTCAGTCAGTTTCAATGAGGATACAGTTAAGGAAGTTCATGAAATTCTGGCGAATTCCTTTCTGATTCTGGTGATTGCCCATTTGCTTGGCGTGATTGCCGACACTGTTTTTCACGGAAAATCAGGAACATTAGCCTCAATTTTCACCGGCTATAAAAATGGAACTGAAGAAAACGTCTACCTCACCGGATTCCAAAAGGCCTTTGCAGTTGTGTGGTTTATCGTTCCGTTTATTTTCTTCTATCTGGCTTTTGATCTTCCGGTTAAAGAAGAAGGAAATGATGACAAAGATGGAATTGAACAGGAACACGAAGATCACGACGATTGATTCGGGTTTTGGTAAGTAAATCACATTCCGCACCTCTGGTGCGGTTATTTTTTCAAAGTCCCAATTTCTACCAATATTTCACCCTTTTAACCCGCGACCAAAGGTCTTGGGCGCTGGGGTGAGGCACTTCCAAAATCCTGTATTTACTATAAAAACGTATTTATCCTGCCTATCCTGATCATCCCTGTTCAAACGTATTTTGTCCATGTAAATCAGCGCAATCCGCGGGAAAATTTTCTTTTTCTGCTTTTTCTGTTTCTTCTGTGGTAGAAAACGTATTTCATTTCCGCCCGTGTAAAGATTATCGGTTTCAAAAAGTACGGTGGCCGGGCGGGGTGGTGATGGGCATGGTGACGTCATCCCGCGGGTTGTCACCCGGGGTTACAATCAGATCACCTTTACAGGGTTGGGAATTTCATTTACCATTTACCATTAAGCATTCGCCTTTCATCCGGTTCATCCCTGTTCAAATAAGAATACCGACCGGGAGGTCGGTGTTACATACATTCAATACCATTAACCATTGATCCTTAACCATTATTCCCTACCTTTGTTTATCCCAAAAAAGGTTCAAACCCCATGAAACTCATACCGGTTCTCCTTGCAGCCCTTTTCCTCACTGCCTGCGGATCAGACGATAAAAAAGACGATGAAACAACTTTTGTTTCATTCAATATTTCCACAGATAAATCGGCCTACAAACCCAACGACATCATCCGGTTTACGGCGACAAAGGACATTCCGCCTTATGCCAAAATCCGGTATAGACACCTTAACAAAACCCTTCTGGAAACTGAATTTTCTGGCTCTAACTGGACCTGGCAGGCACCACCGGATGATTTCAAAGGATATACAGTTGAGTTGTTTAATTCCAATGACGGAAAAGAAACTATTTACGGGTGTGTGGGTGTAGACGTTTCTTCCGACTGGTCCCGTTTTCCCCGATACGGATTTCTCTCCAAATTTTCCAACACTGAAAAGGTCAGCGACGTGATCACCGAACTGAACCGGTATCATCTGAACGGACTCCAGTTTTACGACTGGCATTACAAACATCACCAACCTCTCGCCGGAACGGTTTCTTTACCTGCTAATTCATGGAAAGACATCATCAACCGGACAAATTACCTCAGCACGGTGAAAAGCTACATTTCTGCCGCTCATGAGAAAAATATGAAGGCGATGTTTTATAATCTGGCATACGGAGCCACCAATACCGCTTATGAGGACGGTGTCGCTGTTGAATGGTTTTTATTCAAAGACAAAAACAAAACCACCCGTGATTTTCACGATCTTCCCGAACCCCCTTTCAACAGTGATATCTATGTAACCAATCCGGCCAATACAAATTGGCAATCGTATCTGATCAGCCGGAATCAGGATGTTTACTCCGTTTTAGATTTCGATGGGTTTCACATCGATCAGCTTGGCGACCGGGGCACTCTTTACGATTACAACGGATCATCGGTGAATTTATCAACCACATTCGGACCTTTCATCCAGGCAATGAAATCTGCATCACCCGATAAAAAACTGGTTTTCAATGCCGTGAATCAGTACGGACAAACCGGAATTGCTCAAAGTCCGGTTGATTTTCTCTACACGGAAGTCTGGTCACCCAATGAATCTTATTCCAATCTCGTCACGATTATAAAAAACAACGATGCAAGCGGTGGCGGAGAAAAGAAATCGGTTTTAGCTGCCTACATGAATTACAAACTTGCAGATAAAGCCGGGATGTTTAATACACCGTCTGTTTTACTCACTGATGCCGTTATTTTTGCCTTTGGCGGAGCCCATCTTGAATTGGGTGAACACATGCTCGGGAAAGAATATTTCCCTAATTCCAATTTACAGATGACCGATGAACTGAAAAAAAGTCTGATCAGTTATTATGATTTTATGGTCGGATATCAGAATCTCCTCCGTGATGGCGGAAGTTTCAACTCACCGCAAGTTGTCAGTCCGCAATCCGTTGTCGGGTATACAAACTGGCCACCTGTTGCCGGAAGAATTGCAGTCATCGGCAAATTGGTTGAAAACAGGCAGGTGATCCACCTGATCAATTTTTCAAATACAAATTCTCTCGACTGGCGGGATACCAATGGCACACGCACCGTTCCGGTAACCCGGCAAAATTTGGAACTTACCATTACCGTTGCCCAGGCGGTAAAATGGGTTTGGATAGCCTCTCCCGATTTGAATTATGGCAGTTCTGTAAGTCTTTCATACCAACAGGTTGGTAATTCACTTTCTATCACCGTTCCTTCTCTGAAATATTGGGATATGATTGTGATTGAGTATTGAATTTGGCTCTTGCAATTAAAAACGGTTGTCATCCCCGACCTGATCGGGGATCCATCCCACCGGTATTTTTCACAAAAAATCAGCACTTGCCACAATCAATCATGCTGATTTTTTAATTAGTTGGAATTTTAAACATATAGTTAATGTCCAGCGAATTCGGGGATACAACTCCGTGAATATCAGGAATGGCTACAAGGAATTAGAAATACGTTCACCAAGGGATTTTATGAATTATGAAGACAACAGTTGAAAAAACATTCGACGCAGTAAAATATATGCGTGAACAACGGGATAGGTTGAGTAAAAGTCTCTCCAATATGACAAAAGAAGAAATTGTTGAGTATTTCAAATCAAAAAAACTGGAAAATTCTGCAAAACCCCGTTCAAAAAAAATTTAATACTTATTCTGTATTCATTACTTAATCTTTTTCCTGTCATCCCCTTCAAACATAATAGCTGTCGCTCCAGTTGAAAACCAGTCTTTTAACTGGAAAGCGGGTTAACGAAGTTCTGCGTAGCTCATCTATCCCCCAGGTATTTTTATCTCCCCGGGTAAAATCCGTCGTTCGACATATCACTCGTAGACCACATCCAGACTCCGGTCATCGAGTAAGTCGACAAAGTCGACTGTATCGAGATGCCCGGCTAAATAATATACTTCAAAGAATCCTTGCAACTCATGTGAAATTGTGCAACATTGACTTCGATGTAATTTCACTCGCTATTAATTTCGGGGAATCCAATGAGCACAAATTCAAACCCAGGTAAATGCCCGTTTCCGCACGGACAAAGTGTCACTGCCGGTGGCATGGGGACATCAAATAAAGACTGGTGGCCAAACCGTCTCAATCTTCAAATTCTCCGCCAGCATTCTTCCCTTTCAAATCCGATGGGCGCCGGATTTAACTATGCTGAGGAATTTAAAAAGCTGGATCTAAAGCAAATCAAACAGGATATTTTTGAGTTAATGACCCGTTCGCAGGATTGGTGGCCAGCTGATTATGGTCATTACGGACCTTTATTCATACGGATGGCGTGGCACAGTGCCGGTACTTACCGGGTTTCTGACGGCCGGGGCGGTGCAGGTAACGGAAACCAGCGTTTTGCACCCATCAACAGCTGGCCTGACAACGGAAATCTGGATAAAGCCCGTTTGTTACTCTGGCCAGTCAAACAAAAATATGGAAACCAGATTTCCTGGGCTGATTTACTGATTCTTGCAGGTAACTGTGCGCTTGAATCGATGGGATTTAAAACCCTGGGTTTTGCCGGTGGCCGTGAAGATATCTGGGAACCTCAGCAGGATATCAATTGGGGAAATGAAACAGAATGGCTGGGCGATAAAAGGTATTCCGGTGACCGGGAACTGGCAAATCCGTTGGCAGCAGTTCAAATGGGACTGATTTATGTCAATCCGGAAGGACCTAACGGGAATCCGGATCCGGTTGCATCTGGAAAAGACATCAGAGAAACTTTTGCACGTATGGCAATGAACGATGAAGAAACAGTTGCCCTCATCGCAGGCGGACATACTTTTGGTAAAGCACACGGTGCAGCAAGTCCAACTCATGTTGGCAGAGAACCTGAAGGAGCACCTATTGAACAGCTGGGTTTGGGATGGAAAAACAGTTTCGGTACCGGAAAAGGACCCGACACGATTACCAGCGGAATTGAAGGTGCCTGGAAACCAAATCCTACCACCTGGGATAACGGATATTTTGAAACCCTGTTCGGACACGACTGGAAATTGACGAAAAGTCCGGCCGGTGCGCATCAGTGGATTCCGGTTGATGAATCTGCGGGCTCTTTGGTTATCGATGCCCATGACGCCTCGAAACGTCATGCGCCGGTTATGACCACAGCCGACATGGCATTAAGGATGGATCCGGTCTATGAACCGATTTCCAGAAAATTTGCTCAGGATTTTAATTTATTTGCCGATGCTTTTGCCAAAGCATGGTTTAAACTGACTCACCGGGATATGGGACCGATTGCCCGTTATCTTGGACCTGAAGTTCCTGCTGAAACTTTTATCTGGCAGGACCCGGTTCCGGCGGTTACTCATGACCTGATTCCTGAATCTGATGTTGCCGAACTGAAAGAAAAAATCGTCAGTTCCGGACTTACCATTTCACAACTCGTTACGACGGCATGGGGTTCTGCATCAACGTTTCGTGGTTCAGACAAACGCGGCGGAGCAAACGGAGCCCGGATTCGCCTAGCACCCCAAAATCAATGGGAAGTGAACAATTCTGTCCAGCTCAAATTGGTTTTGACCAAACTGGAATCCATTCAGAAAACATTCAATGAAAGCCAGAAAACCAACAAAAAAGTGTCTCTGGCTGATTTAATTGTGCTGGGTGGTTGTGCTGCTATTGAGAAGGCAGCTCAGGCAGCGGGTTATTCAGTTTCAGTTCCGTTTACGCCGGGTCGTACTGATGCATCGCCTGAACAAACTGATGCAGAATCCTTCGCAGTTCTAGAACCGATCGCAGACGGATTCAGAAATTACAAATGTGCAGGATTGGCCGAAATCCCAGCTGAAGTCCTGTTGGTTGACAAAGCTCAGCTTCTGACTTTAACCTCACCCGAAATGACGGTTTTGGTCGGTGGTATGCGGGTTCTTGATGCCAATTACAATGGATCAGCCCTTGGACGGTTTACCGATAAACCACAGGTTCTCACTACTGATTTCTTTGTTAATCTGCTGAATATCGGAACAACCTGGAAAGCGGTTACCAGTGCCGGTGATGTGTTTGAAGGTACCGACCGCCAGACCGGAAAAGTAAAATATACAGCCACCCGGGCTGATTTGATTTTTGGTTCCAACTCTGAACTGCGGGCTGTAGCGGAGGTCTATGCTTCAGCAAACGGTCAGGAGAAAATGGTTAAAGATTTTGTCGCCGCATGGGTGAAAGTCATGAATCTGGATCGGTTCTGACGGGTTTGGTTTTGTTATTAGTGCTGTACAAAAAGAAAGAACTTAGGGAAAAAGGTCTGGATTTGCTTCGCAGAATTATCATTTCCCGCCTTCGCGGGAATGACATTCCTACTAGACAAGCAAAGAAAATGATATTGTCATCCCCACGTCGAAGATCCGGCAACCGACGGAAAGGCGGGCTAACGAAGTTCTGCGAAGCTCATCCATCCCACCGCATCAATGTCATCCCAGGGAAAACCAACCGTCTTTTCTCTCTTTGGAATTATTCCCCTGCTCTTGTTTGTTGAAAAGAAAAAACAAAGGACAACCTATGAACTCACTTCGCTCTTCTCTGCTCGTCACGCTGGTTTTTGCTTTTCTGCCTGCCTTCGCACAGTTTCAGCAAACACCGCTTCCTTATGCCTACAACGCCCTTGAACCTTACATTGATGCCCAGACAATGGACATCCACTACAACAAGCATGCAGCAGCTTATGCCTCTAATCTGAACAAAGCCATCAAAGGAACTCCGGCTGAAAACTTAACTCTCACCCAGATGTTTGCAACTATATCCAAACTGGATCCGGCAATCCGGAATAACGGCGGCGGACATTTCAACCATGAACTGTTCTGGACGATTTTAAGTCCTGAACCAGGTGAAATTTCTCCGGCTTTGCTTGCTGCAATTAATTCAACTTTTGGTGCAGTCGATTCCCTGAAGAAAAAACTGAACGAAGCCGGTGCAAAACGGTTTGGATCTGGCTGGGCATGGCTTTCTGTTACTTCGGAAGGAAAACTCGTGGTTTCCTCAACACCAAATCAGGACAATCCGCTCATGGATGTTGTGGATGTGAAAGGAATTCCGATTTTAGGTATTGATGTTTGGGAACATGCGTACTATCTGAAGTATCAAAATAAGCGGGGTGATTACCTGGGTGCCATCTGGAAAGTGATGAACTGGAAAGAAGTCAGCCGCCGGTACGAAGAAGCGATCCGGTAAGTTTTGCATTTTTTACCCCCCTCCGACGGAGGGGGTGTATAGACCGGAGACATGGGTGACAACTGTACTAGGAGATAGGTAACATTTTAATTTAAATCATTATATCCATTTAAATCAATTGTTTTAATTATTTCCGTGTAAAAAATCAGATTATAAATACCCTCTGATTCAGTGGTTCTAAGCGCGACTTTTTGTCCTTTAAAGGCTTTCCCTGCTTTAAAATGCTTTCCTTTGAAATATATAATTCCATCTTGATCAACGGTTCGGATGATATCTGAAATATTATATTCAATCGGAGGCAAATTTTTTGGAAAAGTTCTGTTACTAACCTTATAACGGCTAACAGGTGTTTGCATCCCCAACGATTCATGCGGACGTTCCAGATTATAAACATCCCGCCACTGATCAAAGGCTTCCTGACAATCTTGAATCGATTTAAACCAACGATGTTGCAATAACTCTGCTTTCAGCGTTCGATGAAAGCGTTCATCCTTTCCTGTTGTTTGGGGATGAAGCGGTCGACCATGAATTAATTGAATACCCAACAAAAGCAACCATACGGATAATTTCGTGTAATAATCATTGCCCTGACAACCCCACGGGCTCCCATTATCGGCCAGAATTCGGTCCGGTAATCCAAAACGAGTGAATAACTGAGTTAAATGATTTTGAACCGTTTCTGTTCTTTCATCCAAACAGGCAAACAAACCCAGATTAAAACGCGAGTGATCATCCAATACCGTTAAAGGATGGCACCGGCCGGTATCGATTGGAAAATGTCCTTTAAAGTCCATTTGCCATAACAGATTGGGTTTTTCTGCCTCAAAACGTTGCCATCGGTGATGTTTTTCGCTTTGGATTTCTGAAATCAAACCCTTTCTTTTCAAAATACCGTTTATTGTACTGGCGGCAGGTACCTCTTGCTCCGAACAATTTAACAATACCTGACGAAGTTTTCTACCTCCCCATTCCGGTTGCTTCTGCCTTAAATCAATTATTGCTTGTTCCATCGGTATGTTTGTTTTCGTAGGACTGTTTTTAGGACGTCGGCTCTTCTCCTTTAATCCTTTGGTTCCCTCCGTTTCGTATCGATGTATCCACTTATATGCTGTTTTCCTACTAATTCCATATCGTTTACAAAGATTTGTCAGATTGCATTCTGGTTTCATTGCCAAATGTATGAATTCTTGTAAAAGGGTCATCTTGGTTACTTCTTTCCAGGGCATTTTTCACTCTCGCTTTGTTAGTGAATTTGCCCAATTTACTGTAACCCATGTCCTAATACATCTGTTACCTATCTTTCCGGTCTATACAAGGGGGAATGGGGGTGGGTCGTTAAGCCAACCATCTGCATGAGGCATCAAAAAAATGACACGATTAACAAAACCCCTTTAGCATTTTTCCTGGCTGTCATCCCCACTTTTGAACGTCCGGCTTCTGCCGGAAAGTTCTACGATACTCATACCCCCCCCTTTTTAAACCTCTATCGATTACCAACCCCAATTTTCTTTTCCCTTCGGGGACTGACTTTTGATGGCACAAAAGTCAGCAAAATGCCTTTCCGCCGCTTTCCATCTTTGGCTTATGACTGCGTTTCATATCGGAACCCGGCGAACTCATCAGGCTTCGCCTGACTCAAACACGCCGGCTTCTGACCGATATTGCACTTGTCATTGGCGCCGATGGAAAGAATGGCGGTGAAATGGGGAATAGCTTGGTTTATACAACCGTTTGGTTTTTGTATTCTCCGCCATCAGCCGGTCGACGCCACAACCATGCTTCGGCAGGCTCAGCAACCTACTCCGTGCCTGGTTAAATCGAATCTGTGTTTGAAGGAGGCTACTGCCGACTGAGTTCAGATTCGATCAGGGCCGGAGTGCCAGTTGCAAGTCACAGAGTGGCTGGGCGGTAAGGCATTTTGCCGACTTTTGTGCCGTCAAAAGTCGTTCCCCGAAGGGAAAAGGAATTTGCATTTCCGCCCGGAATTAGTTCAACCAATTAACAACGATTTGTGGCCGGGCAGTATTGGTTTTTGGGACATCTTAACCCCGGGCACTTCGAGAACCTCAGTGACCGGGGCTACCAACATGTCACCCTTTTAACCCGCGACCAATGGTCTTGGGCGCTGGGGTGAGGACTTGCATTCCTGTCCTAATCAGTGCAAGAATGACAATCTGCTTACATTTTTGCTAGCTCCGGAGGAGCGACCTCTTGGTAGATAATCCAATCCAAAAACCCCAACCGCCCGGCCACAAAATTTAAATCTTTGGTGAATATATTTCCGGGCGGAACAGGTACAATTGCCTTTTTCTTTCTGGAACTGATTCCGAACGTTTTAAATCCGGCTTTGGAGGAAAAAACAGACGGTAATGAAATGCATTGAATTTTTGAGAACATTACTTGAGTCTGTTTGGCACCAAATTCAGACTTGAAACAACGACATCTATAATGGTAAATATTTACAATATTTCGACTTATAATGGAATTTATTTGTAATTTTCATCTTCCTTTACCTTTTTAATGGAAATTTTTCATCCTCTTAATTCAGTTATGGTGGAAATATATATTCCATAATTCATTCTTTGTGGAAATTATTTTCTATATTTACCTAAAAAAACAATTATCATGGAAAATATTTTACCTATACATCTTCAGGAAGTGGTTTTTTCTTCCAGCAACCCGCAAGTAAGCAAACAAATCTCAAAGCTTGAAAAAGCAGAGAAATTGCGAAAAATATCTCCACGCATTTATACACCAAATTTTACTGATAGCCCAGAAACAATCATTAGACGCAACCTGTTTGCTATACTTGGTAAGTTATATCCCGGAGCTATACTTAGCCACAGGTCAGCTTTAGAATTTAAGCCCACATCAGCAGGACATATTTTTCTTACCTATACTTACACAAAGAAAATTAACCTGCCAGGTATTACACTTCGGTTTATGGAAGGTCATGCACCCATCGAAGGCGATAATCGTTTTTCGGGTGACTTGTTTGCCTCGCAAACTGAAAGAGCCTTACTGGAAAATTTACAGGTAAGCCGCCAAATTGGGCCACAATCAAAAACACTTACCCTGCCCGAAATTGAAGCAAAATTGGAAGGCATTATCAGGGTAAAAAGTGAAACCGGCTTAAATGAATTGAGAGATAAAGCAAGAGTAATTGCTGACAAACTGGATATGAAGAGTGAGTTTGAAAAATTAAACAAACTCATCAGTGCCTTACTTTCGACACATCCTTCAAAAATATTATCTTCACCAATAGCTGTTGCAAGGGCATTTGGAAATCCATACGACCCTGCAAGATTGGGGTTGTTTGAGAAATTGTTTGTTGCACTCAAACAACAGGAATTTCCAAACCGGCCTGAAAAAAATACCAGTAGCCAATCGTTCCGGAATTTTGCTTTTTATGAAGCCTATTTTTCCAATTACATTGAAGGAACAGAATTTGAACTGGAGGATGCAAAACGAATCATAGAAACAGATACACCAATGCCCAACCGTGATGAAGATTCACATGAGGTACTGGGAACATTCAAACTTGTAAGCAATAAAACTGAAATGAGTATCACCCCGGCAAGCCCGGACAACATGCTGGAAATTCTTTTATACCGTCATCGCGTGTTGTTGAATGCAAGAACATCTATGAAACCCGGGCAGTTTAAAGATAAAAACAACAGGGCCGGCGAAACCTATTTTGTTGACCATACCTTGGTAAAAGGCACACTCACAAAAGGATTTGACTATTATCAAACCTTAACGCATCCCTTTTCCAAAGCAATTTTCATTATGTTTTTAGTGAGTGAGGTGCATCCTTTTTTGGACGGAAATGGACGGATCGCAAGGATAATGATGAATGCAGAATTGACAAAAGAGGGGCAAACAAAAATTATAATTCCAACAGTTTACCGTGAGGATTATGTTGGGGCATTAAGACGGCTTTCACGTCAAAACGACCCTTCTGCATACATACACATGATAACAAGGGCGTGGGAATTTAGTGAAACCATAATCGGGGATGATATGGTTGCCATGGAAAAACTGTTGGACGCAAGTAACGCATTTAAAGAACATGACAAAGCTATGTTGAAAATCTTGCATTCATAAATAAAACTTCCCCATTGTACGGGTTTTTAGAAATTTGGCTAACGAAGCTCTGTGAAAATCATCCATCCCTATCAGTATTTCCTACCGCCCCCAAAAACCGTATTTCCCTGCACCCTCAGCGTCCAGGCGGTCTCTTGGAGGCTTTGTGGTGAATTCCCCCAGGTTTCGTCCGGAAGAAGATTTTAACAAAATTGGGATTTGTGGCCGGACGATGCTCCACATTACTCATTCAGATACCGTCAGCTAAAGCAGACGGCAATGAAATACTGTGAATTATTGAAATCATTATTTGATTTTGATTGCCGTCTGCTTTAGCTGACGGATCATTGGCATTTGATTGTAACAATGGGTTTTAACCCAACACCCTGTTCCCGTTGGGGCATGGTTATATCAAAAATATAATTGTATTTAAACTAATAAACCCCACTTCGATTCCACCACCAAAAAAAACCTGTATTTCTCTGCGCCCGCTGCGCCTCGGCGGTGAATCACTTGAATCCTGCATTGAATAAACCTACATTCAGGATACCTTATAAAAAAGGTTTAGAGTTATTTAGCTTAAGGATTGCGCCTGACAGGATGTTTCCTGCAAACAATCCGGGAATAATTCCGGTAAACATAAACCATCAAACAAAGCCATGACATCCGAACAATTTAGTGCATTTTGGAATTCGACTTATCCTGATACAATTCCATTTCCTCCCTATTTCAAACAGGATTTCCAGGACAGATGGTTTAGAATTCATAGCTTACCTGAATCCAAACGGTACGCTGAAAATGATCTGGAATGGGACATTCTACTTTCCAGACAAAACAAAATTATTTCTGATCTCATAGGAAATTCAACAATATTATTTATCGTGACAGGTGAATTCGATTTTAACGGCACATTTAATTCACGAGATTTTTTAGATCATGAATTATTTACAGATTTTAAATTCACAAGTTTAGAACCTATTGACATGCACAAAATAAATCCAGATGAATATGATAAGGAAACGCTTTACAGACCCTTCATTGCGAAACTAAATTGGATAAATAGTAAATATGACAGACTATTGAAATCAATTGCAAATGACGAAATACGTGCTTTCTTTATTTGTTTAGACAAAAAATATTTGATTGCTCCCTATGACGGTGGTATGGACATTATTTTGGAAAACCCGGTTTTAAAAGACATTTTTAAAATCAAATATGAAGACTGGCTTTCATCGAATCCGAAAGGATTATAAACGATGCAAATTAGTAGACAGACAATAGAAAGAAACCATAAAAAACAACAAAACTTTAACAATAGATCAACCTCAACATAAAAAGTTAACTAAGGACATCACCGTGCAAAAAAAATTACAATCAGATTGGCTTCTCTTTTTGGGAGTTCTTTTATTTTTATTCGGATTGCTCATAGGTTTGGTTATTCCAATGATGGCAAATCCAAGAATGGGGCTTACCGCTCATCTCGAAGGCGTCATGAATGGTATGTTTTTAGTTATTTTAGGCCTAATCTGGAACAGACTTGCAATAAAGGACAACTGGTTGTCTTACACATTTTGGCTGACTTTATATGGTTCTTTCTCAAATTTTGTGGCAGTTACCCTTGCGGCTATAACTGGAGCCGGAAAAATGATGCCAATTGCCGGTGGAAAAGAAGGGACAACGCTTGTTGAAGGACTAATTTCATTTTTATTGATTTCTCTCGCTCTTGCGATGATTTTTGTTTGTGTTGTTGTATTGACAGGATTATATCAAAATATAAAGCGGTCTGATGATAAGGCAACAACCAACCAATAATCATTTTTTGACTCTTATTTGTGATGCAATAATTTGCAGTCATTTTATTTAAATAGCCAAGCAATTAAAGCACTTTAAATCAACCAAAGAGGCATTTTAAATGTCTGATTTTAAAATCAATTATTTTCCGAAAACAAGACTTGCAACTCTTGATATTTGTACTGTCGGACTCCAAAAACATTACATTTCTGCCATGATTGAATTCGATGTTACAGATTCCAGAGAAAAGATTAAACAGCTTAAAAGAAACGGAAATAAAATATCATTTACGGCCTGGCTAATTAAAGTAATAAGCAATACCATCAAGGAATATGAAACGGTTGCCGGCTATCTTCAGGGTAAGCGAAAAGTCATTACCTTTACCGATATAAATGTATCAATTGCTGTTGAAAAAGAGGTAAACGGACAAAAAGTACCTATTCCACTGGTTATTGAAAAAGCCAATGAAAAAAGCATCGAATCAATAACCAAACAAATCAACGATGCAACAGCCCAACAATTGACTGAAAAAGATATTGTGCTTCAAAGCAAATCCAGCCGGATGGAACGACTATATTACGCTTTGCCAGGATTTATCAGGCGTGGTTTTTGGAACTACCTTTTAAAACATCCAAAATTGGCATATAGTAAAATGGGAAATGTCGCCATTACTTCGGTGGGTATGATTGGCAGGATAAATGGATGGTTTATCCCTATTTCCGTTCATCCGATTTGTTTTGGAATTGGTAAAATCACAAAAAAACCTGTCGTGATTGATGATAATATTGAAATCAGAGAAATTCTGAATATGTCCGTTTTAATTGATCATGATGTTGTTGATGGCGGACTCATGGCCAGATTTATCAGTAAACTGTCTGACAATATCGAAAATGGAAAAGAATTATAATTCATCAGTTTTATAAACTCCCAAACAATTGTTTATCCCCAAAAAAAAGCACAATGAAAGCATTTCTTTTCATGTTTGTATTGATGGTATTCACAGGGTGTAAACTGGTGAAACCGGAATCAAATCCATCAATCGATGGTCTGAAATCAGATCATATCCGGTCCTTATACAATAAACTTCCCAAAATTATTTTCCCTTTCAATTTCACCGGTTCAAAATTTGACGAAATTGAAAACAACAATTCAAACCGGGATTTGGATTCTTTGATTTTCGAGAAAGATATTCAGGTTAAGATTGCAGGGATATTTCAGGATTCAACAAATTTTTTCGGTTTTATTTATTTTTATCCTGCTGATGAAATGTTACCTATTTTGGCTACTTATGATAAAACCGGAAAAATCATCGAACGAAATCAAATTGCTCATGAATGTGGCGTTGATTGTGGTTACACTTGTGATTGGATGGTAACCATTACTGAGGATTACAAAATTGTTTACAAATTAAATGAAACCATCATACCTTGCAATCAAGCAGAGCCAACTAACAGTTCCAAAATTTATCGGGAAACAACTGAGATCAGTCAGCTTGATCAAACCGGCAAACTGAAATTTATTGATAAAATTATAACTGAAAATAAATAACCGTTGAAAAATATAATTTTCTGACTTATATATGGAAGTCCAACTGGCAATAAATACAAATAGTCGACAGAAATTGATTCTATTTACTTAGTTCGATGTTTTTCTACCACCCTAACCAAATCCACCTATGACACCAGAAATAAAAGCCTATAACGACAAACAAACCCCCGCCGATAAAGAAATCTGCGACCTGCTCGCCACTACAATTAACGGTGAATTGACTGAAGCAGAAAACAAACTTTGGCATGGTCACCCGGTTTGGTTTCTCGATGGCAATCCGACCGTTGGGTACAGTAAAGAGAAAAAAGGAATCCGGCTCATGTTCTGGAGCGGGGCTGACTTTAACGA
>JAFLBE010000062.1 GCA_017303995.1 Bacteroidota bacterium
GGCAGCGAAGGCTAAGGCAAGAGGATACGGTAAAAATTTCATAACCATGATTTATTTAATTGGCGCTAAACTCAATTTCAATAAAATTAATCCTTATGTTACCCATTCCATTTCATAAAGAACCAAACAAATTGGTTCTGACTAATTGGCTTTCTAATTACCAGAATAACCACAAACTGGCCAATATTCTGATTATTGATTCATTGTCAGGATTTGTTTTCGATCTCAACCGGATTGAAAGTACAACCGGTAATTCTTCAAAATACACACTCAATTGGTCAGAAGTTGATGAGAATCCACGTTTCTTATCAGTTAATTTCAACCCTGAAAAAAATGAATTTCTGTTGAATCTGGTCATACCCGTCAGACCCGCAAAAACGAACAACAAACGGGTCATGATTTTCCAATTTGATGCGAGAACCATATTTTCAAGAACATTTGCTTATAATCCAACAAATCATAACTCCATGCGATCCTTCCTGAAATTTGATATAAATCCGTCAGTTCTGCAACTGGATTCTCTTGTTTTAAATTCAAAACATTTCATCACAACTCACCCATTTCCGAATGACTTTGAAGTGTCAGGTCCCAAATCTGTTACTGGATTTATTTCTGGCGAAAATGAAAGCGGAAAATCCTTGTTTGGGTGGGTTTCATCTATTTCAAAAACAAACTGGGTTCTGATCCTGGAAATAAATCAAGCGGAAGTTCAGGCGGGAATTAGAGATAAAATGTTCAGTTTTATTGGGTGGGGTTGTATTTGGATTTCATTGCTTGGTATGATTGTATTTCTTTCCCTGAGTTGGCTTGAAACACACACACAATTCGCCTTTTCGGCAATAAAGAAAGAAAATGAGAAATTAGCCGTCCGGCTCGAAGAATTTTCCCGGGATGCAAATGTCATGATGTGGACCCTTGATGAAACCGGAAGGTTTCTGGATGTAAATGAAAAAGCTTTGGAGGTTTTTGGATACACCAGAGATGAGTTTTTATCAATTCCGGCCGTCGATCTCAGATCGTCGCACCTTAAAGAAAACTTTGAACGTGAATTCGCACGGGCCAAAAAACAGGGAAATCTCGAGTTCAAACTTGAACTAAAAAGAAAAGACGGTACAACTTTCCCTGCTGAACTTATTTCCAAAAAATTTGAAATCGGGAATCAGGTCATTTTTAATACCATCGCATTTGACATGACGGAACGGGTACAGATGGAGAATCAGGTCAAACGCCTGAACCGGCTGTTCCGCATTGTTACTGATATTGACGATATTATTTTACAGTCAAAAACTGCTGACATCCTGTTCAATGAAATTTGTAAAGCAATGGTTACCACTGCTGATTTTAGTTTGGTTTATGTTGGGCTCTTGCTCCCCGGAACAAACAGAATAAAACCGGTGTCCTGGATGGGGAACGCTGAAGGGTTCTTAAAAAGTAACGATTCTGCCTTTTTTAACACTTCTGATGAAGAAATTGAATATGAAATTCTCCCGGCTGATCAACAAAACATCAGGGTGATAAATTCAACAGCAGATCCACGGCTTTCCCCTTCAGAACGAAATCTGATGTTAAAAAGTGGATTTCAGTCAAAATGCAGCATTCTTGTGATTCAGAATAAAAAGGTAATTGGTGCCCTTACCATTTTATCAGATTTCCCTGAATACTTTACAGAAGAAATTATTGAAATTCTGAGTTTACTTCCCGAAAGAATCTCATTTTCATTGGATGCAATGGCTTCTGAAGACATCAGAAAAATTCAGCAGGTGAAATTAAGTGAAAGTGAGCGGTTTTATTTTGCTCTGTTTAATAATAACCAGATGCCTATGTGGATTTATGAAGAAGAGTCTTTATTGATCAGAGAAGTAAATGAGGCTGCCTGCAACCGATACGGATATACAAGAGATGAGTTTTTAAAGCTTTCCCTTTTTGACATGCGCCCTGATAGCGAACATGAAAAATTGATAGAAACGGCGAATTCCCCTGAACACAATTCCAAATGGTCGGGTCCGTGGGTACATAAACTGAAAGATGGATCACTGTGCAATGTTGAAGTCAGTTCTCAAGACGTAATTTACAAGAACAAAAAATGCAGACTGGTTTTAATTAATGATATCACAGTTAAACTGCAATCAGAACTTGAATTAAAAGAAAGTGAACGTCGGTTCAGACTTGCCATTGATCTGTTCCCAGATGTGTTTGCCATTTATAATCCCGACCTGACCTACCGGTTTATTAACAAAAAAATGATTTATGAAAGTGGATATCTGGAAGAAAATATTCTGGGTAAAACTGACAAAGACTTATTTCCGATAGAAATGACCCATGTTTTTGTCCCATTTCTCGAAAAAGCACTTTCGACTCTTGATGCCCAATCAGCTGAGGTTTCATTAAAGTGGTATGGCATCCCACATTTTACGAGAATAAATTATATTCCGGTTCTTGATGAGAATAAGAAGCTGGAAATGATCTTGTGTACTGCAATTGATATTACGACATTAAAAATGACACAGAGCCACCTGGAAAGAGAAAAGTTTCTGCTGAATTCAGCTCAGGAAATTGGTCAATCGGGAAGCTGGGAATGGGAAAAAGAAACAGGAATCGTGTCATGGTCTGAGAATCTCTGGCACCTTTTTGGTCTTGACCCTCATTTAAATTCACCCTCACTTGAATTGTTTTATTCAATAATAGCACCTGAAGACAGAAACAAGGCGGTTCAAACCATTTCAAAAGCTTCTGCAGATAAAAATCCTTACTCAATCGAATTTAAGTCCATTTTACCCAATGGTCGAATCCGGTATTTGCTTTCCACCGGACGAACCATTCAAAATGCTGAAACAAAAACAATCCAGTTTTTAAATACAGTGCAGGACATCACCGAAATCAGAGAAAAGCAACAACAAATTCTTGATTCTCTTGTAAAGCAGAAAGACTTGCAGATGATCATAGATAAAAGTCCGGTTACGGTGATGCTCTGGAATCAAAACCCAGAAAACCCCCTTTACTTCATTTCAGAAGGCATCAGGCAATTTGGCTATAATCCCGAAGATTTGCTTTCCAATAAAGTCAATCTTTTAAGTGTCATTCATCCGGATGATTTTCATTTATTTGAAGAAGGCATTAAAAAGCTAGTAAAAAACCCAGAAAGTGAAGTCAGGCAGGAATATAGAATTAAAACCAGTGATGGTGAATTTAAATGGGTTGAAGCTCACATCTGGATGGGGCAGCACAATCATGGTGCTGGATCTGATTTTCATGGCATTCTGATTGATATAAATGAGCGGATGAAAGCTTCCTCTTTGCTTGTGAAAATGAATGAAGAACTGGAAGATAGAGTCAAAGAAAGAACACTGAACCTTGAACTGGCAATTAAGGAACTCGAAACATTCACCTATTCAGTTTCTCATGATTTACGGGCACCACTGAGGCACATTGCAGGGTTCTCTGAACTTGTGCTGAAAAACTCAAATGAAATTCAGGATTCCCAGATCAGAAAATATCTGGGAATTATTGCCGGGTCCAGTTTAAAAATGGGCCAAATGATGGATAGTCTGCTTGAGTTTTCCAGAACAGGACGGTTAAGTGTTTCGGTCTATTCAGTCGATCTGAATAAAATTGTAGAAAACTGTCTGGCAGAATATGGCGAAGAAATAGAACGCCGGCATGTGCAAATTACAATCGGGCAGATGCCTCACATCATGGCTGATGATAACCTCATGCGGGTTGTTTTTTCAAATCTGATTGGAAATGCAATTAAATATTCACGTGATACAATACAGGCCGAAATTGATATTAATTGTGACCATTCAAACGGGAAACTCATTTTTTCAATCAGGGATAATGGAATGGGTTTTGAAATGAAATATGCTGAAAAATTATTTGGATTGTTTCAAAGACTTCATAATAACCCAGAATTTGAAGGTCATGGTATTGGTCTGGCCAACGTGAAACGGATTGTTGAAAAACATAACGGTGCTGTCTGGGCGGAAGGTCTTCCCGATAAAGGATCAATATTCTATTTCAGCTTGCCTGAAGGTTGTTTGGACGAAAAATTTCTTTTGTCATAAAGAAGGGACGAAGAATATGTTACCCCTGTTAATTTCTATTGAAAAAATAAAAATCCTTCACGTTGAAGATGATCCGAATGATGCAATGCTTATAGAGACTGTGATCAGAGAAGGGTTTCCGAACGCAGACATTACGGTGGTAACCAGTGAACATGATTTTGCTGCAGAGATTGAAAAGAAGGATTATCAACTGATTCTCGCAGATTACCATATTGCCGGATTTTCAGGTGAAGAAGCCCTCGAAATAGCAGTTGTTAAGGCCTGGGCAGTTCCCTTTATTTTTGTTTCAGGCACCATCCATGAAGAACATGCCATTGAGTTTTTAAAAACTGGCGCATGGGATTACGTTTTTAAAGACAATCTAAAAAGATTGATTCCTGCAATTTCAAGGGCACTGGCAGATGCGCAGAAAAATCTGGAAACAAAAATCCAGAAAGAAAAAATCAGGGAAATGGCTTCACTCGTTGATCATTCGCCTGATTCTGTTATCATAATAAATCCGGCGGGAATTATCAAATTCGCAAATAAGCAGGCTCACTCTGTTTTTGGTCATTTTAACGGAAACAACCTGGTAGGCCGTACGGTTTGGAATGTACTGGGTTCAGAGCATATTGGACATGTTTCTGAAGCATTTAACAGAGTCAGGACTTTGGGAAACTGGCGGGGTGATTTTATTATTGAAAAAAATGATAAAAGTAGTATTCATCTCACTTGTAACTGGACTCTTTACGAAGATAACCAGGATTCCGGACCAGATATTATGGCTATTTTTTCTGATATAACCGACCAGAAAAAAATGGAAGAAAAATACATCAGGGTTCAGCGGATGGAAACAATCGGCTCAATCTCAAGCGGACTCGTTCATGACCTGAATAACCTGCTTTCACCAGTGTTGGTTTCCATGGCTTTACTTAAACGCAAAGTGAAAGGTGATGGGGTTGCCCTTGGGTTTATTTCAATTGCAGAAAAAAATATTACAGAATCCGGTAATCTGGTCAAAAAATTAATGGATTTTCTCAGAGGAGAGTTAACAAGCTGCTCACCCCTTCAACTGGAACCAGTTGTAAAAGATGTGGTAGAGTTGATGAAACAAACCTTCCCGAAATCAATAAAATTAAATATTATCTCTCCCGATTCAGTTTTAGAGGTTTTGGTCGATCCGATTCAGGTTCATCAGGTTCTGCTCAATCTTGGAATCAATGCCCGTGATGCCATTCTGGAATCCGGCAGCATCACTTTTCAGATTTCAAATTCTACAAAATCTGAAAAAGAACTCTCTGCAGCAGGTCTTGAACCTGGTTGTTATGTTGAAATTTCAGTAACGGATACCGGTTCAGGAATTGATGAAAAAACGATGAAAAATCTATTTACTCCATTTTTTACTACAAAAGGGGAAGGCAAAGGCACTGGGTTAGGCTTGGTTACCATTCAAACCATCATGAAACGGCATCATGGGGCAATCACGGTTCACTCCATACCCGGAAAAGGAACAACGTTTACAGTATATTTCCCTTGCGTTAAATCAGCCGTGCAAGAAAAACCAGCCTCAAACACACAGCAGGTGAGTATAAAAACTGATCAGGGAAAACAGACCATATTGATTGTTGATGATGAACCATCGATGATTGCGGTTTCAACTTTATTTTTAGAAGAAAACGGATTTAACGTTCTTTCCTTTACTGATGGGAATGAGGCTGGGCAATATCTAACAAATAATCATCCGGCTATATCACTTGCAGTTCTTGATGTTTTTATGCCGGTAATAAACGGATGGGAAACTGCCAAAATTCTGGAGTCTTTTTATCCCGGTTTGCCAATTCTGTTTGTGACAGGTGAAACCAATGAAAAGCAATTACAGACCGTTCTGCCCGATTCGGTTTCTGTTTCCATTTTTAAACCCTTCTCACCAGAAACGTTTATCAATGCAATAGAAGCAAGACTTGCAAAAATCAAAATCTGAAAACGAGCTATTTTTTAGTAATTCTGATTATTTTTTCAGCCAGATCGGGATACAAATTATTAAGACAATCATTACAGATTGTGTGAGAATGGTTTACATGCATCAAATTGAGAAGGTCGGGTTTGATTGCAACCCAATTCTCATTATGGTATTTGACCCGGCTGCAGTTTGCACAAAGGGTAAACGTTGGCTTTTTTTGTAAATCTCTCGAGCCGAACGCCAGATTAAGAAGTTCCGCAATAATATCCGCACGTCCTGAAGCAGCACTTTCTTTTCCAAGATCGATGACAATTCCTCTGATAATCAGCGGGGAATTGGATAAATCTCTTTTTATTACAATTCCACGATCCATATACCAATGATAAATGCCTGTTTTTGCTTTGATTCGGTAATCAATGTGATATAAATCAGTTTCACCTTTTAACACCACGCTCATTGCATCCATGGTTTTTTTAAAATCATCGGGGTGCAATAAATCAGTGAAGGCCTGATACCCTTTTTCTCTGAGAGAATCAGGATCGTATCCAATCATGGTTGCTTTCAGATCGTTAAAATCAACCTTGTTTTCAGCCACATTCCATTCCCACCAGGCAAACGGAGACTCATTCTGCATCTTTTTAATTTCCTCAGAATAGTCCTTCGAATGAGTCATAACTTTCTCCGTTCCACTTAAAATTCGGTTTTAAAAACCTTCAACTCTCAAAGCACCTTTATGACTACCATCGTCATGTCATCATGTTGAGGTGCAGATCCTGCAAATCCTTTGATGTCTTTGTTGATTGCAGAAATCATTTTCTCTGCTGATTCCAGCCGGGTTGACTTCAGAATCGAAATCAGCCGGTCTTCGCCGAATTCATCTTTCTTTTCATTCATTGCTTCTGTGTACCCATCGGTGTAAAAGACAACCACATCACCCGAAACAAGCTGAACTTCTTCGTCACGGATGACTTTGTCGAACAGTTCACCTTTTTCAAGACCCAACGCCAATCCGCTGGGTTTCAGGTTTTTTACCTGTTCATCCTTAAAAAGGTAAACGGCCGGATTATGTCCGGCTCTGCTGAGAACCATTTTCTTCGTTTCCAGATTCAAAATGGCGTAAAACATGCTGACGAAATTTCCTTTTTCAATGGATTTATACAAAAGCTGATTTACTTTCGACAAAACCACAGAGGGTGAAATGAATTCATCGGCATGTGACTGAACAATTCCTTTCGTCAAAGTCATATAAATTGCTGCCGGCAATCCTTTTCCTGAAACATCACCAACTGCAATTCCAATATTTCCGTTTGGAATGTCGATAAAGTCATAGTAGTCACCGCCAACTTCAAGTGCCGGTATGCAAATTCCAGCAATATCAAACCCTTTTAATTCCGGACTTCTTTTCGGAAGCAGTTTCATCTGCACCTGACGGGCAATCTCCAGTTCTTTCACCATTCTCACCCGTTCAGTAATTCTTCTGATGTGGGCAGGGGTTGTATCTGGGTTGTAGGTAAACTTCTTTTTCGTGATAAAACCGGCAATCATCAGAAAAGCAGGAATGGCAATTAAAAGAAGTGCAAGAATAGAATAGAGCGTGTAAACGGGTACTGAGGAAGCCAGAAGCGGAATCATGAATATTCCGCCAGAAATGGTGAAACTTGCAATAACTGTTGATAAAATATCAGTTTTCCAGAAAACCAGATTGAGATAAAATCCGATCAGAAAGGGAATTGCAAAAGAAATCCATAACGGTTCTATGAAAAAGTTCATTCCCCAGAAGACTTGTGAGAAAGCCGACCATAAAAGGGCAGTGATCAGCCCGGCAATCCATTTATTTTTGAGTAAACGGGTCAGGTAAAGATTCCCGAATAATCTGAACATCAGTTCGCCAAGCAAACTGTAGTAAATCCCAACAATGAAAGGTGTTGCGAAAGGTGCATAAACCGGAAGGACATCCTGATAAAAGGTAAGGTTATTGGTTCCGCCGGTTAGTGTGACTGAAATCCATCCTGAAAGAAACAGAAGTCCAAGCCCGATAAATCCAGCCAGGTAACCCCGTGCAACTGAAACAGCAAAGTGCAGATTGGCCCATTGTTTATTAATTAGGCCGTCAAGTGCAGCAAGTTTATCGCTGTGAGATTCTCTAAGGTAAGATTCACCGATACTCCAGGCAGAAAATACTGCGAGAGCATAAAGTGGATTGAATATCAACAGTTTGATGACCAGGGTAACAATTGAAACCCAGGTGTATGAAAGTTCACCAAATCCAAATCCGTATCCCGCAACCGGAAATTTACTCAGACTGACAAGACTGCTTACAATGAGCATGATCCAGAAAAGTGTACCGGCAGTTTTTACGCCGACTTCACCTTCGTGGTACTTTTTAAGGAAAACACCAAGCTGTAAAATCAGGACAAAGAAAAAGATGACAACAGATCCCAGAAAAATGAGGAAACCAATACCCTGAAAGTCCGCTTTTTCAGACGAAAATTTTTCAGGTGGAATCAGTTCATAAACAACAACCGTAAGTTCACTTCCTGAAACCATTCCGTAAATCTGTAATTTCGATTCGAGTTCAGGAAATGGTTTTTGAAGTTTAAAAGTATGCTGAGTCCGCTTTTCCTGACGAACACTGCTGGCTTCAATGGTAGCAAATCCGGTCGTGTCCAATCCGTCAGCAGAAAGAAACTGATCGAAAATTTTTCTTGCTTCAATTTGTTCAAGATTTGGGTTTCCGAATTCTGCATTTTCAATTTTTTCATAAAGCACGAAACTGAATCCGGTAACTCTGCCAGTTCCATCAAGAAATAGATAGAATTTGCGTTGTGGTGCACTCTGATTCACATTCTGGTAGAAATAGGTTTGCCATCTTGCGGTAAAGAGGCCATGAGTTGTTGAATCGGCAAGTTCATTGGCCCGGTCAAAAGAGGTGTACTTCCATGCAAGCCGGTGGTTGTCAGTGTCTGTTACCCAGGCAGTTGATTCGTATTGGTCAACCGGGTAACCTTTCTTTTTCAGGTAATCGTGTGAGATCGAAATAGCATCAGAACGGGTGATTGTATTGGGGAAGGAATTGAAAGGGATGAAGTGTTCGGCGGTTAAAAAAGAAACGATCAAACCGACCAGAGCGGTTAAGATTAGTACAGGATGTATCCTGTTTTGGTTTCCAGTCATATAACCCCCGCTGAATTTATTTAATTACACGGCATTAAATCCCGAAAGTTACAAATGCCGTCTTTAAAAACCGAATGGGGGATTTGGATAATGGTTAATGTTAAATTGTTAATGGTAAATGTTTCCCCTCCTTTTTCAAAGGAGAGCCTGTCCCGAACGTTTTAAACCCGGCCTTTGACGGGCTTTCGGGAGGTGGCGAAGCCGGGGTGGTATGTTTGTAGCCCTAGGTGTCAACCCTGAAAGGATTTCATCACCCCAGCGGGGTGAAATTTTGGTAGAAAAACCGACCATGAAAAAGAATCACCGCCCCAGAGGGGCGGAATGTGGTCATTGACCAATTAGAGGTGAAAGGGAGAACCTATTCCGCTCCACCGGAGCGGGGGATTCTGTTGGTTTACTATTCTACCAATATTTGGCTCATCCTGAGCCTGGTTAGAGCAATCAAATTCGACGTTTCACCCAAACCGGAAATGCGAAATTGTCCTCACCCCAGCGGGGTGAACTCTTGGTAGAAAACAAAAACATGATCGCAATCCACCGCACCAGAGGAGCGGAATGTGGTTGCAGGCCAATTTGGCTGATTATCGAGGGGCCAATTCCCCATTAACCATTAACCCTTAACTATTCACCATTAACCATTGACCATTAACCATTGATCATTAACCATTACCATTATGTGTGAAAGATGTAACATTATCCACGAATTATGCAAGAGTTACCAGTTCCGGGATGCCTACCTTTGGTCATCTAATTTTACTAAGGGAAATGATCATGATGGACACCTACTTTTTCGGCATGAGTTTGAGCGTTTTACTTATCCCGATAGCCATCATTTTGATAGCTGTCTTTGTTGTCAGGTATACCAGACGCCGCAACAAAAAATAACCATTTTTAGGAAGGGAATTCAATGCCTACTTTCGGATCGCCATTCTCAGGACTGGCAAAAGACAAAAAACTAACCGATGAAGAACTCGTCAGAGCCATCCGCTTTATGGTTGCAGCTGAGTATGAAGCCGTTCAGCTTTATATGATGCTTGCAGAATCTACTGATAATCAGCTTGCCGTTAAGGTTTTAACAGAAATTGCCGATGAAGAACTTGTTCATGCCGGCGAGTTCTTGAGGTTACTGCACGAGCTTGCACCCGATGAAAAAAAGTTGTATGCCGAAGGTGCTAAAGAAGTTGAAGTTGAAATAAGTAAGTTGAAATAAAAAAAAGCGTTAAATCAAAATGAAACCAAACGGACAAAAACAGCCACAGCCATCCGAAAAAAAACACGTAAAAGATCGAACTGATCATTTGCCATATTACAAAAGAATGCACCATTCTCCCATTTTTTGGGTTTTTCTGTTTCTGATGTTTACCGCCATGTTATACTACATTGTAAGCGTCAATTTTTTGTTTTCACCTGGTTAATGAGGCTAGTGCCCTATAACCCCTTAACCCCAAACTGAACTTTTCACCCGCCATTCAGTGTTATCACTGATTATTCACAAATTGGATGGTTATGGTTGAGATTACGGTTTGGCACTGGGTTTTCTTTAATGCAGGAATTCTGGCTCTTCTTCTGCTTGATCTGGGTATTTTTCACAAAAAATCTGAAACGCCATCTGTAAAAAGTGCACTCTGGTGGAGTGCATTTTGGGTTACATTAGCCTTACTTTTTAACATCCTCATTTATAACTGGATGGGCTCGGAAACCGGATTACAATTTTTAACCGGTTATCTGATTGAAAAATCACTGAGTGTTGACAATATTTTCGTCTTCATCATGGTTTTTTCCTACTTCGCCGTACCTCCTCAATACCAGCACAAGGTTCTCTTCTGGGGAATCATTGGTGCACTGATTATGAGATTTGTTCTGATTCTGGTTGGTGCTGCTCTCATTCAGGAATTTCATTGGATCATTTACATTTTTGGTGGATTTCTGGTCTTTACGGGAATCAAAATGGGCATCCAGAATGATGAAAAGATGGATCCCGAAAAAAATCCGATTGTAAAATTATTCAGAAGGTATTTCCCGGTAACCAAAGAGTATGTGGGTAACCGTTTCTTCACAAAAATTGATGGAAAAACCTTTGCTACACCTCTGTTCGTCGTGGTTTTGGTAATCGAAATAACCGATCTCGTTTTTGCCGTCGATTCTATTCCTGCAATCTTTGCTATTACTACCAATCCATTCATTGTTTACACCTCAAATGTATTTGCCATTCTCGGACTTCGGTCTCTTTATTTTGCTCTCTCCGGAATTATGGATCTGTTCCACTATCTCAAGTACGGACTTGCTCTGATTCTTGTTTTTGTTGGAACCAAGATGATGATTGTGGATTTGTTCAAAATTCCGGTCATGGTTTCTCTGCTGATTGTGGTTGGAATTCTGGCCGGATCAGTCATCCTTTCCCTTCTCAATAAACCAAAGTCTGCCGACCTCCAGAAATAATGGCTCAGCTTTTGCATTCTTTTAGTCCGGATAAGAAATTATTCCGGACTAAAAGGGTCATAATTTGGCTTGTTTTTCACAATTTCTTATTCTTTCGTTTTTTGTTGTGAACTGTAATATATTTTGTATATTTGTTATTATTGTTTACAAATCAATGCAATCAGCCAATAAATAATTAATAGATAAGGTAAAAAGAACAATGAATTTGTTTGCTCCCGCCATTTACCTCATGAACCGCCTTAAATATCCGGTCAAATTTTTACTCATCTCACTTATCTTCCTCATACCATCGGCCTTACTGGTTTACGTGCTCATTACCATTCGTAATGAAGCAATCGATTTTGGAGCCAAAGAACGGGTGGGAAATGCCTATCTTGAACCGCTCAATGTGATGTATGCTTCTCTGATGGATTATCAGCGGGATCATAACCGGTTTTTACTTGGCGATTCTACTGCTCTTGAAAGTTTTCAGCAAACTGGCGGTCAGGTTCTGACTGCATTTGGTAAAGTTGATTCAGTAAATAAATTGATCGGCGAAGAACTTGAAGTCACCCAGGATTGGATTGATGTCCAGACCGATTGGGCTTCTCTGAACACCCGTATCGAAACCGGCGGTGATTATGATAAACTGATGGCAACCCATGTTGCACTTCAGGAAAAAGTGTTGAGTCTTCTTTATAAAGTTGGCGATAAATCAAACCTGATTCTGGATCCTGATTTGGATTCCTATTATCTCATGGATGCCATCATTCTCAAAGTTCCGGCTTTGATTCGTGATGTTGAAACTTCCCGCAATCTTGCAGCATCAATTTATAATAACCGGGCTTTAAGTCAGGCTGAAAAAATCCAGTTACTCTATGGAAATCCGGGTTTGATCAGATCCAATCTTGACGCACTTGAGCGGGGAATGCAGATTACCTATGAAGTTAACAATGCCAAACCAGACGCCTTTGTTGAAAGTGAAATCTCGGGAATTGTGAAAACTGCCGGTGAAACCCTGAGGGAAATGCTTTCAATTTCTGATCAGGGACGTCTTTCTGGCGACACATTATTTTTTAACACTCCTGAATATATCATTGCTTCAGATCAAGCATCCGTTGCCCTGCGGGATTTATACATGGCTCAGCTTTCTGCACTTGATGATTTGCTGATTATTCGTATTGATGCCTTTAATCAGCAGAAGAAATTGATTCAGCTTTTGGTGCCGATATTTCTTGTCGTTATTATTTACCTGCTGGTCGGTTTTTATCTTGCAGTGAAAAAAACGGTAGGATCTCTCGATGAAATTGCTCAAAAACTCGTTTCCGGAAATACTGATGAAGAAGTTCACCTTGATGCCCGTGATGAACTGGCACAGGTGGGTGTTTCTTTCAACACGATCGGCAGGGCTCTGATTCAAAGAAATAAAGAAATTGAAGACAGTTACAAACAAATCAGGGAACAGCAGTCTCAGCTGATTCAATCAGAAAAGATGGCTTCCCTTGGTCAGATGGTGGCTGGAATTGCCCATGAAGTTAACACACCGCTCGGATTCGTCCGCAACAATATCGAATTACTTGAACGGCATCAAACCCGGCAGATTGACCTGCTTGATAAATATCATAACCTCAGAAATAATCTGATTAATGGCAGCATTGATGATCTTGAATCTCAGTTGATGGAAGTTGCCGAAAATGCAAAGAAAATGGAAGTGCCTTCCTACGTTGAAAAAGTAAAATCAATTCTGGAAGAATCAATTGTGGGTATTGACCGGATCCAGGAAC
The DNA here is from genome assembly GCA_017303995.1 of Bacteroidota bacterium. GTDB lineage: Bacteria > Bacteroidota > JABWAT01 > JABWAT01 > JABWAT01 > JAFLBE01. The sequence continues at coordinate 13,377 of JAFLBE010000062.1, forward strand.
TGGTTATGGATCTGAAAAACTTCTCCCGTCTCGATGAAACCCAGTTTAAAACGGTTGACCTGAACGAGGGTATTGATACGACGCTGAAAATTGCACACAATCAGATCAAGCATAAACTTGAAGTTCACCGTGATTTCACAAACGGAATGATTGTTGAATGTTTCCCTGCTCGATTAAATCAGGTGTTTCTGAATCTGATTACCAATGCCGCTCAGGCTTGTGAACCTGCCGGCGAGATGTTCATTTCAACCAAATTTGATAATTCCGGTGGAAGTCAGGTTGCAGTGCTTAAATTCAGAGATACCGGAAAGGGAATTTCTGACGAAAATCTTCAGAAAATTTTCGAACCGTTCTTTACCACCAAACCGGTCGGACAGGGAACTGGTCTTGGTCTATCCATCGCTTTTAAAATTATTGAACAGCACAAAGGGTCTATCAGTGTGAGCAGTGAAGTTGGAAAAGGGACAGAATTCACCATTACCTTACCGCTTCGCCAATCCCAAAATTGAACTAAGAAAACTGGAATACTACCATGTCACGAATTCTCCTTATTGATGATGAGCCAATGATCCTGACGTCACTCACCCGTCTGCTTGAAGACGATTTTGAGGTCAGTACCGCCCCTGATGGATTTAAAGCACTTGAATTGATTGCAAAATCAGAATATAAAGTCATTATCTGCGATCAGCGGATGCCGGGAATGCTCGGTCATGAAGTTCTCAAAAAAGCCAGGGAACTTTCTCCCAAATCAATCCGGATTTTGCTCACCGGTTATTCTGATCTGGATTCGATTATTAACTCTGTAAATGCCGGAGAGGTTTTCAGATATATCAATAAACCCTGGAAAGCTGATAATCTGATTAATATTGTGAAACTGGGCATCCAGATTTATGACAAAATCAATGATCTTCAGGCCTCTGCTCCAAAACCTGTCGGTGGTGCGACTGCTGCTTCCGTTCACATTGAGGTTGAAGAGAAAAAGGGTGATGTTCTTTTTGTTGACTACAGCCCTGAAGAAGTGAAAAGACTGGCAAATCAGTTCGGAAACAAATTTAATATTACGATGGCCACTTCAGTTGATGAAGCATTTAAAGAAATGGCTCAGAAGCCGGTTTCGGTTATTGTGAGCAATGTTGTTTTTGAGGATGGCGTAGATGGTATTTCCTTCCTGAATACAATCAAAAAGGAATATCCACAAACCGTTACCGTGATTCTTACCGAAGTCAAAGATGCAACCCTTGCAGTAAGGTCAATCAACGAATTGCAGGTCTTTAAATATCTTGTTAAGCCGACAGATCAGACCATGATTGAAAAAACGATTTCAGACGGAATCATGCAATCGAGGGCAATCAAAGGAAACGCCATGGCCAGCACCAAGTTTGTTTCTGAAACCATTGCACCATCTCAGGAATCAGTCTCACAGAATGAAAGTGCACTCCGCCTCAGACTCCGCGCCGCTCAGGCTCTTCTCGCAAGAAGGTAAGTAGTGAAAAGATAGATTTAAATGCCGTGGTTTAAGTAAAACCCGGCATTTTTTTTTGGTTTTTTTGTGATTGTCATTCCCGTCCCGCTTGCGGGACGGGAATGACATCTCTTTTAATCTGATGAAAAATAGAAAATTCCCTGTTTATATTTACCTGCGAACGAAAAACGCCACAAGAACGTATTTATGTAAAGCGAATGACTATAATAACGTTAATAAGTAAAATATTTACAATTTATAGATTTATAAAACCAATTCGTATCAAAATCCGTACAACTGGAACAAAAGTGTTTCATACTTTTGTATTGAAGCAAAATTGTGAGTTGGAGAAGAAAATGAAAACAGGAACGCCGGGCCTTAAAAAACTAAACAATCAGGTTGCGTTTGTCGTCATGGTTGGATTTGTTTTGTCTGTTGGGTTATCAATAGCAGTGCTTTTTAGTGGAAAGTCAGGGGCAGAATTTCATCATTTATTTGGCGGAAATCTCATGTTTTATCCGTTTTTCTTTCTGATCTCTCTGATTTCATCACGAATTCTTTATGTTCTTGAACATTACCGCGATGCTGCCATGGTCAATCTGGTTATCCCATTTCTTTTTGCCGCTGCCCTGATTATCAGGTGAATATCAGGGTTTGTGTTCAATCCGCCTATTTGAGTTCAACCAAAACCGGACAGTGATCACTTGGCCATTTTTCTGTCATCCGGTCTGTTAAAACCCCAAGTCTTACAACCGTCCATCCTTCTGAAAGAAAAATAAAATCAATTAACTGTCTTTCTTGAATTGGAACTGATCCAAATCCCTGAAAAGACCAGTTCGGACCATATGCCGGGCCATCTAGTTTTGCCTGTGCAGGTTTCAAATAGGCCGAGTTTAAGGAATCAAGTTCACCTGATTCCAGATTGGTATTGAAATCTCCGGTAACCACAACGCTATGAATCCCAGATTGTTTTGAAATAAAACCGGCAATCTGTCTGCTGCCGTTGATTCTCGCCTGATGACCCATGTTGTCCAAATGTGTATTGACGACCAGAATGATTTTATCGGTTGACTTGTCGAGTGCTTTAATCCAGATTGTTGGCCTGATCCAGGCGGCATCCCATCCTAAAGAAGGAATATCAGGAGTTTCAGAAAGGAAAAAATGTCCGGTTTCCTTGACGGAATATCTTTCTTTTCTGAGGCCGATTACTGTTGCTTCACCTTTCATAAAACCATCTTCGCGACCTGATCCTTCAAAAAGATAAACATCATTCAACGCCTCCAGATCAACCCGCTGATCAGGAAGAACTTCCTGCAGACCAATAATATCTGGGTTATGAAAGCGAATCAGGCTGAAAACTTCGTTTCGCCGGTTTGGCCACGCATTCGTGCTGTCTGATGCAACGTTCAACCGGATGTTGTAGGTCATGACATGGGTTTCGGGCGGGGGAACCGAACATCCGCTTAAAAAAAGAAAAAGGGAAGATAAAAAGTAAAACAGAACCCGTTTCATCTGAGATCCAGAGTTGGTGATTCAGTAAAAATACAAAATCAGTATCGTTTCCACTAATGATTTCGAAACGGTTTTCTGATAACTTCTATATTGTGGTTGTTTACCTGTTCATTTGGTATATTTATAACTAATCTAAATTGTAACTTTTCGCCGTTTAATGCTGATTGGGTTCTTTTTGAAAATTTCTTACGTGACCGATTATGATGCAACCAATATCCTGAACTGGTCAGGATTGGGGTATTATATGGCAAAGTCGTTGGCTGATCAGAATGCGGAAGTTGATTTTGTTGGAAATCTAAAAATTCGCAGAACGCTGCCTTTGTTGATAAAAAAAGCATTTTATACAAGTATTGGTCAGGATTTTCATTTTTACGGACTCCCGATATTGCCCGTCAGTTGGCTGGCCAGATTCAAACCCGCCTAAAACCTGATACCGAAATTATTTTTTCACCAGGATCTATTCCCGTTTCTCTGCTCGAAACCCAAATACCCAAAGTATTTTATACTGGAGCTTGTTTTGGCGGAATGGTGGGGTTTTATGAGGGATTTTCTCGTTTGTCTGCTGAAACTATTCGATACGGACATTTTCTCGAGCAAGCCGCACTTTCGAGTTCGAAATTGGTTTTATATGCTTCCGATTGGGGGAAGCAAACCGCAATTGAAAACTATAATGTCGATCCTGAAAAAATAAAAGTGATTCCTTATGGGGCAAATCTGGAAAGCAGTTTCACCCTGAATGAGATTAAAACTCAGATTTCGAACCGATCTGATTCTGTCTGTAAACTTCTTTTTATTGGTGTTGAGTGGAAAAGGAAAGGTGGAGATATCGCACTTGAAGTCGCCACTGAAATGAACCGCAGAGGAATTAAAACCGAACTTCATGTGGTAGGACTTAAGGATATTCCATTAAAGAAAATTCCGTTTTTTCTAATTGACCATGGTTTTCTAAATAAGGCCATTCCTGCTCAAAAAGTTAAATTGGAACGCCTTCTTGCCAGTTCTCACTTTCTAATCGTTCCATCAAAAGCAGAAGCATTCGGAGTTGTTTTTGCTGAAGCCAGCGCGTGGGCAATTCCCTCTGTTTCATTTCATGTTGGCGGAATTCCGACCGCAGTTAAAAATGGGCAGAACGGACATTTATTTGCGCCAGAGGCCGGTGTAACTGAATTTTCTGACTATCTGTCTGATTTATTTACAGATAAAACCAGATATAACGATCTTGCTCTTTCTTCATTTAATGAATTTCAAACCCGCCTGAACTGGGATGTTGCGGGAAAAACCATTATGAAACACCTGAAAGACCTGTAAGGTTTTGGCTGATCTGATTTCACCTCTGAAAATTTCGTATGTAACCAATTATGATGCAACCAACATCCTGAACTGGTCTGGGTTGGGCTATTTTATTGGCAAATCGCTCGAAAGTCAAAATGCTGAATTGGATCCGATTGGTGGATTTAAAACTTCCTACTATCCTGATTTAATCTTTAAAAAATTGGTTCATAAAAGTCAGGGCAGGACTTTCCCCATAAACAGAAACCTGAAAATGGTTTCAAATTTTGCCAGAAAAGTTCAGAGTCGGATAAAACCGGATAGCAACCTGGTTTTTTCTCCGGGTTCTGTTCCCATCTCAATGGTTGAAACCCGCCTTCCGAAGGTTTTTTATACCGATGCCTGTTTTGCCGGAATGATTGATTTTTATGAAGGATTTGCAAACTTATCTGCAGAATCCCTGCAAGACGGACATTTCCTCGAACAAAAGGCAATTTCTGAGAGCAAATTGATTTTTTATTCTTCAGAATGGGCAGCTCAAACTGCAATTGACAATTATCAGGTTTATCCTGCAAAAATAAAAGTGGTGCCTTTTGGTGCAAATCTTGATTTTTTTCCTTCCCTTCAGGAAAGCCGGGAGATTGTGAATGACCGGTCTGATTCTGTCTGCAAGCTGCTTTTTATCGGTGTAGAATGGAAACGGAAGGGGGGATATCTTGCCCTTGAAGTTGCAACCGAAATGAACCGTCGTGGAATCAAAACAGAACTTCATGTGGTTGGTCTCCGGCATATTCCGCTAAAAAAAATTCCTCCTTTTTTAATTAGTCATGGTTTTCTAAATAAGGCCATTCCTGCTCAAAAAGTTAAATTGGAACGCCTTCTTGCCAGTTCTCACTTTCTAATCGTTCCATCAAAAGCAGAAGCATTCGGTGTTGTTTTTGCTGAAGCCAGCGCGTGGGCAATTCCATCGGTTTCGTTTCACGTTGGCGGTATTCCGACCGCCGTTACAAATGGCCTGAACGGACATTTATTTGCACCAGAGGCAGGTGTAATTGAATTTTCTGATTATCTGTCTGATTTGTTTACCAACAAAGCAAGATATAACGATCTTGCTCTTTCGTCATTTAATGAATTTCAGACCCGTTTGAACTGGGATGTTGCGGGAAAAACCATCATGAAATACCTTCGTGAACTTTGAGTTTTTGTCACGTCCTGTCTTTTCTCATCCTGCATAAGCAGTCAGCCTGATTTTTTCTTGCCATTTAAAACCTGATTCGCCAACTTTACACCGGCTCAGACTTCATTAAAAGTTAGCCCGCAATCATTTCCAAAAATCCGTTAAACAAAACCTCAGCTTATGCCTGAACCGGCAAAACCCTGAAGGTGTAGCAAAATCCAACTCAAACCAGACCTCCGGTCATTCCAATAGGAGAAATGAACCCAATGAAAAAAACGAATCTGTTCATCCTTTGTATTCTGATTCCATTTGCCCTTATGGCTCAGGATGCAAAAATGGATGCCTTTATCACCGATCTGATGTCGAAAATGACACTTCAGGAAAAAATCGGTCAGCTTAATCTGCCGACTTTTGGTGACTTTCAAACTGGTGCTGTGACCAGCAGCAATGTATCCGAAAAAATCAGAAAAGGCGCTGTTGGCGGACTTTTTGGTTCTTCGTCCTACGACGACATTCGTGCCGCTCAGGAATTGGCGGTGACTCAATCCCGTCTCAAAATCCCGTTACTTTTCGGATTGGATGTCATTCACGGACTGAAAACCACATTCCCGATTCCTTTGGCTCTTGCCTGTTCCTGGGATATGCCCCTGATCGAAAAAACTGCCCGTGTTGCTGCGAAAGAAGCCAGTGCAGTAGGCGTGAACTGGACGTTTTCTCCAATGGTGGATATTGCCCGTGACCCACGTTGGGGCCGGATTGCTGAAGGAAGTGGCGAAGATCCGTTTCTTGGTGGATTAATTGCAGAAGCTATGGTAAAAGGGTATCAGGGTTCTGATCTGTCCCAGAATAACACGATTCTTTCCTGTGTGAAACATTTTGCTTTATATGGCGCTGCCGAAGCCGGCCGTGATTATAACACGGTGGATATGAGCAAAGTAAAAATGTATGAATACTACCTGCCACCTTACAAAGCTGCAATTAAAGCCGGTGCTGCAACCGTAATGAGTTCATTTAACGAAGTAGATGGCGTTCCTGCCACCGGAAACAAATGGCTGATGACCGATCTGCTCAGAAAAGACTGGGGATTTAACGGATTTGTTGTTACCGATTATACCGCAATCAACGAAATGACTCAGCATGGCTCCGGTAATTTACAGCAGGTTTCAGCTCAGGCGTTAAAAGCCGGAATTGATCAGGATATGGTTGGCGAAGGTTTCTTAACAACGCTTGAAAAATCGCTGAAAGAAGGAAAAGTGAGTCTGTCGGATATTGAACTGGCTTGCCGCCGGATTCTGGAATCCAAATATAAATTGGGTCTTTTCGACGATCCGTACCGGTACAATGTTAAAAAACGGGCGGATACAGAAATTCTGACCGTTGAAAACCGTTTAGCTGCCCGTGAAGCTGCTGTGAAATCTTTTGTTCTGCTTAAAAATGACAAACAACTCCTTCCCTTAAAAAAATCAGGATCGGTTGCTTTGGTTGGTCCGCTTGCCGATAATCTGAAGGATCCGATGGGAACCTGGTTTGTTGCCGGTGACTGGAATAAATCTGTGACGGTTTTAAAAGGATTCGAAAATGTGCTGGGTTCTGCTGTAAAAGTGAATTATGCACTTGGCGCCAATATCACAGAAGATCCCATGCTGCTTGCACAACTTGATTTAAGTCATACCTATAAAAAGCGGGATCGGTCAGATCTGATTAAAGAAGCTGTTGATGCAGCCATGAAATCGGATGTTGTGGTTGCGGTTCTGGGTGAATCTGAAGCCATGTCGGGTGAAGCTGCCAGCCGGACTGATATCGGCATTCCTGAAAACCAGATGGAATTGCTCAAAGCTCTCGTAAAAACCGGGAAGCCAGTGGTTCTAGTTCTGATGAACGGTCGGCCATTGACGTTACTCTGGGAAAATGAAAATGTGCCTGCCATTCTGGAAGCCTGGGCACCCGGAATTGAAGCTGGAAATGCTGTTGCCGTTGTGCTTTTCGGTGATGTGAATCCTTCAGGAAAACTCACAACAACTTTCCCAAGAAATGTGGGT
>JAFLBE010000063.1 GCA_017303995.1 Bacteroidota bacterium
TCAATATTCCATGGAGATTTTACACCTAGGGCTAGGGCAAATAGTTCTGTTTCTGTTAACATTGTAAGACACTTTCCTTTTTCCCCTAATTTAACCCTACCCACTCATTTTCACAAAGAGCCAAAAAGGTTCTTTATGAAATGGAGTGGGTAACATAAGGATTAATATTATTGAAATTGAGTTTAGCGCCAATTAAATAAATCATGGTTATAAAATTTTTACCGTACCCTCTTGCCTTTGCCTTAGCTGCCTGAAAGACTGAATTCATCCCTTCCATAAATCCGTTATTAAGATTTGAAAGGGTCCAGGCAATAATGCCCTTCAAATGTCTCCTGATTGACAGTGCAAGTGCCTTGAAAGGCTCCAGTCTGCAACGTCGTGCCCAACTTACCCATTCTAACAGTTTAGTTTCAAACTGACCAGCCTTGTTCTGAGTGTAAACGGACTGAAAGCCAATCTTCAAGGCCAAAGCCCGGACTGATTTGAGATTGAGCTTGCTCATTTTCATTTCGTCCAATTCCTGCTTTTGCCGGTTAGTCAGGTTCTGCTCGTTTTTCAGGAAATGATATCTTTTGCCTTTCAGTAATGCCGGATGTTCTTTCAGTTCAGCCCGTCTGACTTCATCAACCGCCCGGTTAACTAACTGCATAACATGAAACCGGTCATAGACGACCGAAGCTTTTGGAAATTGTTCGGCTGCTGCGGAAATAAAGGCGGGTGACATGTCCATGCTGATCTGTTTAATCTGTTTTGGTTTTGCCTTGTGGCTCTTCATCTCGCCTTTAAACCGCTCCAGCGTTGTTTTGTCTTTCCCTTCGGTTGCAAACAAAACTCTTCTTTCTTCCGGATCGGCTACGACAGTCACATAATCATGACCCCGCTGACTGCTCGTTTCATCTACGGCAAGCTGTTTAACCTCACTCCAGTCCTGTTCCCGATGTGCCAACTCAACATACCGTTCCAAAACTGTCCAAAGTTTTTGGTTTGATTCTCCCGTTATTCTCTTGATTCCATTGACCGGCATATATTTCGCAAATTGAAGAATCAGTGCCTCAAATAGTAAAGTAAATCCGTTGGATAAGCCTTCCCACGGCGCTTGAACCTGACGAACCTTTCCGCTTTTGAGCTTCACACGGGGAATCCAGGCATTCAGGTAACATTTGTACTGGAAGAAGTTCAAATGACGCCACCGCTTTTCACTGCTGTCGTAGGCTGGATACTCTCCCTTTTCTCCAGTCTCACTATCCTCATAGAAAAACTTACTACCTCGCGTATAATTGATCTGAATGTGCAATTCTCCAGCTTCTGCTTCAAACCGGATTCCTTCAATATTCCATGGAGATTTTACACCAAGGGCTAGGGCAAATAGTTCTGTTTCTGTTAACATTTTCAGACACTCTCCTTTTTCCCCTAATTTAACTCTACCCACTCATTTTCACAAAGAGCCTTTTATTTCAACAAGTGTATTAACATTTTACTTTTATAAAATAAAATGGGAGTCTGTATTAATTCCCGGAATCCTGATTCTTGTCCTGGTTTTTTTATTATTTAAGATTCAGTTTGTATTCGGTGTTCAGAATCCGGTTTTGGCCTGGGGTTACCCGATCGGATTATCCTATTTTCTCGTCAGGCAGATTCACTTTTTGTTCGAAGCTTACAAAGACAACATTGAAGAGATAAAACTAACTGAATTTATGAGTTTTGCAGGTTTTTTTCCTGCCTTTTTTACCGGGCCAATTCACAGGTTGCCTGAATTTATGAGGGATTTAAAACAGGGTTCGTTTAACTCTAAAAACCTGTCGGCCGGACTTGAAAGAATTCTATATGGATATGTGAAAGTTGTGGTTTTAGCCAATTATCTGGTTATGGATTTCTTTGTTTTCAGACTGAATGCCATTGAACTCACTCATCCGGGATTATTTGAATATCTCGATTGTGTACGGTATGGTGCCAATCTGTATTTTCAGTTTGCTGGTTACACAGATATTGCCATTGGCGTTTCACTGATTGCAGGGTTTAAGTTAAGAGAAAATTTTAACTATCCGTTTTTGGCCACAAATATAAATGACTTCTGGAAAAGATGGCATATTTCGCTTTCAGATTGGTGTAAGGATTATGTTTTCAAACCCGTTTTTGCGAAAACCAGACTTTTCGGACTTTCAATCCTTTTAACGATGCTGGCAATCGGGGTGTGGCATGAGTTTTCTGGTCGATATGTGTTGTGGGCACTTTATCATGGACTTGGAATTGTACTCTGGCAGTTATTTGAAAAAAACAAAAGGTTCCGGTTCAGAGAAAATCAGATTTTCCTAAAAGTATCAGCAACGCTGGTGTCGGTTTTTGTGACCCTTAATTTTGTAATTTTAAGTTTCTGCATTACCAAAGAAGAGTCAGTTTCAGCCGGGGTTGATGCCTTCAAAAAAATGGTAGGATTTCTGTGATGACAACTTATTCATTTCTGAATAAATACTTCAATAAAACGATTTCTCAAATCCTGATTTGTATCTGGTATATATTGCTAATTCTGCTGGTCTACATTTTATCGGATTCCGATCCGGCTGGGTTCAGATATCTGGGGTTATAGTTTTAAAACTGATTCCAGAGAAAGTTCAGCCTTTTACTTTTCCCTGAACCAGATTATCCAAAACCTGAAGAAACCGTGATCTGTCTTGCGGTGAAAACGGAGCAGGTCCGCCAGAAACGGTTCCCATATCTCTTAGAAACGACATCAATTCCCGGGTAGCCAGAGCCTCACCAATTGAGGCCGTTGTGAAAAGCCGGCCTTTTGGATCAACAACACGTGCCCCCTTTTCGAGACATCGTGATGCCAGCGGAATATCTGAGGTGATGACGATGCTTTCTGAGTCAGATTCAGCAGCAATCCAATCATCTGCGGCATCGAAACCATTTGAGGTGACGATCATGGTGATATCAGCGTTGGTTGGCGTGCGCATCCACGAATTTGAAACCACTTTAACCGGAACGCTATGGCGGGCGGCAACTTTGTAAATCTCACCTTTTACCGGACAGGCATCCGCATCAATCAAAATCTGTTTCATCCGGTAACTTTCCATTTATTTTACGAGTTAGCCAAGTTACAAAACCTGATTAACAGATTCACCCGTACATCCGGCTGAAATTAGTGTCCTTTTTTGTATCTTCGGAAAGGAAATGGTTGGATTGTATTGCAATTGTCAATTTTGACTTTTTCCCTACAACGTGCCACATACCACGTACCACAGTTCACTTATCACTTACCACTGATCACTTATGTTATTCGAATATCTCTGGACCATCGTCATTCTGATTTTTCTGGAAGGTTTACTTTCTGCAGATAACGCACTCGTTCTGGCAGTGTTGGTCAAACACCTGCCCGAAGACCAACGAAAAAAGGCGTTAACATACGGAATCTGGGGTGCCTTTTTCTTCCGCTTTGTTGCCATTTTGCTCGCAAGCTGGCTGATTGTGGTCTGGCAGGCTCAGGCTGTGGGCGCCCTTTATTTACTTTATGTGTCCTTCCGCCACCTGGTTTTCCCGATTGCCGAAGGTGGACCCAATGAAGCTGTACGTCTTAGTTTCTGGAAAACTGTTGTCTCGGTTGAAATCGCAGATATTGCCTTTTCTATTGATTCCATTCTGGCTGCTGTTGCTCTGGTTCAATCACTCCCTCCAACCGACTGGGATCATATTGGCGGACTTGATGGTGGCCGTTTTCTGGTTGTGATCACCGGCGGTATTCTGGGTATTATTACCATGCGCTTCGTTGCCGGTTATTTTATCGGGCTGATGCAGAAATATCCCGGTCTCGAAAAAGGTGCTTACCTGATTGTGGGCTGGATTGGTCTGAAGCTGGCGCTTGTTACCCTTTGCCACCCTGGTGTTGGCTTGCTTCCTGAAGATCTGCCAACCTGGCTTTCTTACAAAATCATCTTCTGGACCGTTCTCGTTGGTCTGTTTATTGGGTCGATGCTCTGGAGACCGAAGCAAAACCCTGCCTGATTTTACTGCTTTTTTCCTCATTTCGTCCCTGAGAAAAATTAAAAATGAATTTTTCTCAGGGAATCTTTCCCCAATAAAATGCCAATATTGACAAAAAATGACGATGGTAAACGTTTACATTCGTCAAAAAATATCAATTTGATAATACGTGTTTAAACAAACAATAAATTCTGTTAATCCGGCATCTTGACTCTGAAAGTCCTGATATTTAATTTTGCATTTAAAGGTACAGCAAAACCTTAATAAGTAAGCCGGTTAGTTAACAGGTCACATCCCCAATGAACTGAACTTGACTTCCGGCTTTCTGAACCGGCTTTGATCCCGAGTATCTGAAAAAATCATCGAACTCAAGTTTCTAAACGAGGAAACCCCAAATGAAAAAGTCCCTTTTTCTCGCAGGTATTATTATAGCCATTTTTGCTTCAACCGTTTTTGCACAGGTTGGCGCACCCGGAAATTTTGAAAAGTATGAGTTTCAGCCGGGAACCTGGTCTGTTCCTGAGTATGGCATGGGTGATGCCGATAACAGAGGTAACTTAAACATTTCATTGCCACTTGCCAGTATCAGAAATAATAGTGGAATTTCCTTTGATTTTAGGTTGAATTATTCAAGTGATGTCAGATATACGGATGCTGCGGGTTGGATCGGATTGGGATGGTCATCAAACCCTGGAACCATTAACCGAAGTGTTCAGGGTGCATTTATTGCTGAGGATTTATCGATTACAGCTGATCCTTACAATTATTTCAAATCGCAACCAGTAGATTTTCCGTCAAATCTGGAAAGTGATCATTGGGATGGGATCAAGGACGTGTACTCACTTTCTTTACCCGATGGACGATCAACCCGGTTTATAATTGATGATCATAATGTGGGGTATGCTAATGGTATTCACACTTTCATTTCTTTATCTGGGGAACCCTGGAAAATTGAAGGTGTTTTCACACCGGGTGATTTGTCGCAAAATTTAAGCCAATGCAGAGCATTTAATATAATTAGTGATTACCGAGCCTGTAATTCAGAGCCAGTTCAAGACTATCACACATTTATTGTGACAGATGAAAATGGGATACGTTTTATATTCAGGGATCCAACATGTGAACTCTCCTATGGCAGAAATGGCAGAAAATCAGTCTATTATAGTACCTGGCGAATAAGTGTAATTGCACCCCCTACTTCAGAACAGATAACAGATTATAATAATATTTCAATTCCTTTTGACCAAATTGTAAGATTTTTCTATGAAGATGGTTTTTCTGAAAAATTGGATAATCCAGAATCTCAATCTCATTGTAGCGGTCATTTAATAAACTGGGATGTCTTGAATGAAGTTAAATACTTGACCCGAGTTGAAGCTGGATTTGAACGAATGACAATTGAACTCGTAAAGGATTATGATATTGATCTTCAAGGCTATATTCATTATTCATTCAATTTAAATAAAGACGTTGTCTATCAGTTAATGCCGGAAAGAAAAAGAATTCAGACGGTCAAAGTAGAAAGAAAAAATGGATCATCTTGGAAGGAAAATTATTCTATTTTACTAGGATATGAAAATTTGTATTTGCATTCTTTTCTTAAGTACATAAAAAAAATGAGAAATAATAAAATGGTTGAACCTGAAACAGTGTTTGACTACTTTAATCCATCAGGTACCGCATCTTTTTCCTTTGATTTTATGTCATACTGGTCTGCAACCAGAGAAAAATACACACCATTTAATTGCAATTTTGATATCAACGGATACTATAAGGACAGTAAAAATTTATATTATCGCCATAATTTACCAGAAGTTGGTCAGTTAACAAGTATTATTTATTCCACTGGCAGGAAAGACCAGTTTTCATATTCCCACAAGAATTACAGCCTGCCCGAGAATCTTTCATTCAAATGTTATTTTGTTGATAATTACAAACAACGACATGCGGGAATGCTTAATGTTAAAACAAACCTGTATTTTCCAGATGAACAAAAGCCAGATTCGACCCAAACTGCCTATGATGCCTTTATTGGAAGAGTGGTAAGGGGTCCGGTTACAACAGCATATTGGTCAAAGTCGTTACTATCTAACATTCAAACGTACGGTTCAGAAGGCGAAGGGGTATATTCAAAGACCTATTACTTTGACGTTCCAGTCCTGGTAGGTTTTCCGAGAATGCTCGAATTTAATGATGTTAATTCAATGGAGTTTCTTGATGGGGCAAACACATCCTTCAACAAAAAACCTTATGAAATCCTTGAAAAGGCAGGAAAAACATCTACAATTGAGGATCAGGTTTCATTCGGCCGCATTCAAATATTTGAAACAAATAAAAACCCGATAACTAAAATTCTCCCAACACGAAAACAGGATTTTTATTTTATTGTAAGTCCCTATGGAACAAATAAGGCAAAACCAACAATATGGGCAGGGAATGCACATGATTTTAATCCAGAACCATTTTATATAACTGAATTCCGGGAAGAAAAGGTGTTTAACTCCTATAAAATTTCTGGTAGTGTATCCTATATTGACTCAAAACCTTTGCTCAATTTAACGGGTTGGACCCTTGGCAAATATTTCCAGGATCAAACAACGAAAATTGCATCAACCAATACCAGAAAATATTATAAATCTGGGGAAGATGTTATTGAGTCGCAAGAGTTTTATACTTATGCAGAAAAGGGGATCAGAAATGCAACCGCTTCATTTATTGGTTACGATGAAACCCAGGATAGCAGTACCTATCAGGTTATACTTGATAAAAAGGGCTATTTACGCTACAATGAGCTTAAACTTTTACATAATTTTCAGGCCTCCGTACAGCAGATAGCAGCAGTTGTTAAATTAAAGGGCAGACCAGAAAACGTTTCCCAGTTTCCATGGAATGAAGTTAACAGTCGTTTTCTGTCTGCCTTTTCCCGTCTGCCATCTGGAGGGTCAATTTCGGTAACATCAAATAAAATTGATTTCTATCGCTATTATTATAATAAGTTTTTAAAAAGCAGGCAATATTCATCTCTTAAGCCCGATCAAACTATCTGGACAGACTGGACCGACAAAACAAAAATCCCCTCATCAGCAGATTGGGCTCTTGATGTTGAAAATTTATATTATTCCAATGCAGGGTCTTTGCTTGAGGCACGATTTCCGGAATTTACGGCAGAATTTTTTTATGGTAACTCTAGTAATCTTTGGTCAAATCATCAGGGAGAAGATTGCTGGGGAAAGCTGACAGCAACACGGCTTTATACAGTTGACGAAAAAGATACATTGGACTTTTCAGCGAAATATGACATGTTCGGAAATTTGATAGAGGCCAATAATTTAAATGGGAAAATGACTTTTTCCTATGACAACAATAACCGTCTAATTGAATCCAAAGTAAATGGGAAAACAGTTGGCAAAACATCATACTTAATGAATGCCCTTGTCCAAACTGAATCGGGAAAAAATTTCCCCCGTTTAAATGTGATAAGAAATATTGTTTATGGTGATAAAGATTCCGTTTTTTCAGATCACTTTCACAATGGTTTCTGGACCGTTCAAAAGCGTACAGGTGGTCAGTCTGGAGTTGTGAGTTCTGAACCTTTCAGGGATTTGCAAGGTCGTGAAATTGGAAACTATCCACCCTTTTATAGTCTGGATCCAACAAATAGTTTAATCAGATATGATGATACTTATACAGAACGATCAGGTTTTATACCTTACTCATTAGTAGACAGGGAGTTCCAGCTAAATAATATGTCTGATGAAAACTCATGGAAGACAAAAAGCCGTGGCGTTATTTATACATTTGATACTGACGCCGATGAAGTAAATTCATTTGCTGTGCCTTATAAACATTTACTCACCAACACCGACCACTTTTATTCTTTTCCAGCAGGGGCTTCTCTTTCAAAATTGAGAAAATTCAGCAAAACCTATTCGTATATCAGAGATGGGCGTAAGTTTAAATTTTCTGTTGATGAAGATGGCAAAATTGGCTATCAAATCAGCTGCCTTGATGACTTAATTCTTGAAACCGGACAAATTGATTCATCATCCAGTTCAATTGAAGAGAGTGAGGTTGAACTCAAATTTGAAGCACCAGAAAAAGAAGTGGGTTCCCAAACAATACTGAAAGCAGCCGGATACTACTATTTTTATGTAAAACCAGGTGATATGCTGCGAATTAAACCATTTGTTCTTGGAGCAAACAAAAAACTTGTCTTAACAAATGAGGAAAGCCGGGTTAATGAAGTAAAAATTATGGGTCCTGCAAATGTGAAGCAGCAAGACCTGTTGCTTCTACCAGGTGTCTATATGATTGACTACCTTGCACTTGGTGATGATATGATTGTTGATTCAATTTTGGTTCCTATAAAATCGTATCCGATACTGGATAGTAAAAAACTTCAGCCTGTAGTTTATTCTTATGATAAATACAGGAGATTGGTTTCAGTTCAACATCCTGATTTATCAGTCACCAGTTATGGGTACGACGAAAGTGGGTTGGTAGTAAAAAAAGAAACACCTTATCAGAAGGCCAAAATTAATAATTCATCAAAACCGGAATCTGACTTGAATGACAATCCAGATTTCAGGTTCGTTTATGACCGTTTGGGTCGGCTTAGGTTTTCAGTGAACCCGAACCAATCAGAAACGGGAAGAATGTCGTATCAGAAATATGATTTTTGGGGAAGACCAACAGAATCGGGTGAAATGAGTGCTGCCGGAAATTTTACACAGGCTAATGCCGATAATCCAGCTTTTCCATTAAGTCCTTCAGGATTCAGTACTTATTCAAATACAGAATTGTCAGTTAAGTCTCAAAAGAGTGAATTCGGGAAAGATCCGTTAAAAATCATTCCCAATTCCCGGGTATATTATGATAAAGCTCCGGCAATAGCAGGTTTTGTATCAAAAAATACAAGAGGAAAACAATCCGGAAAAATTGATTATGTGAAAAGTCCGGCAGGAAATTGGTTTCCGGTAAAATCATTGGTTTCTTATGACGAACTTGGCCGTCCTGACTATGTTTACGAAATGAATGAAAACTGGACGTTGGCTGATAGTCTAAATTATTTTGTTTCCGGCCAGATCAAACGCCAGATTACCCGGTTAAATAATAAATTCTTCAAAGAAATGACTACAACCTGGTCGGCAGCGGGACTACCCTTGCATAGCTTTTCCCGTATTGATAGCACAAAACCACCAGAACCACTCAGTCAATATGGATATTACCTGAGTGGTATGTTATATAGTGAGAATATTGGCAGGAACCTGATTGATATTACATACGACCATGACACCAGAGGCTGGCTTGAGTCTGTTACCTATAGATCAGTTTCTTCAAACCATGTGTTATTCTTTGAAAGAATGGGTTATTTCAATTATTCTGGAAACTCATTTAAAACACCTTTTTCTGAATCGTATACTGGAAATATCAGTTGGAGTTCAAGTGAAATGATGGGTCTGGATCAAGTTAAAACCAACTTGAATTTCTCGTATAAATATGATTTACAAAACCGGTTGGAAAAAGCCATAGAAGTAAATTCTTCAGGGAGTGAAGTTGGCCGGTATAACTCAGATTACTCGTATGATGTAATGGGAAATATCACAACCCAGAATAAAAAAACATGGGATGATAATTCTAAGAAAATAATAGATTTAGACAAGTTACTGTATCAGTATTCAGGAACACAGTTGCTAAATGTAATTGACCGGATTAAAACGACCCGAAATGATGACTATGAGACTACAATCAATAGTGTTCCGGGCAATCAAACAATGGAAAATCAGGTGATGTCATCCTTTCAGGAGAACTTCAGCTCTTACCCTGTTAAGGCCGGCCGGCCAGCATCGCCAGATTGGAATGGAAGCACTGGATTTTATCAAACCGGTGATCCCGGAACCGCTGTTTCTATCCGGACTGAAACAGGAAACCAATATTTGTGTTTGGCGCCCACAAGTCCCAATTCAAACTCAAGTTTCATTGGGAAAAACAGGGATGTTGTTGGCGGCCGACAATTCAGATTAGCTGGCCGATATAAAGGAACCAGCACCTTTGATGGTGAGATCCTTAGAAAATCTCAGTGCTTTGCAGGGATTGAATGGTTATCTTCAGATGGAGCCAGAATTTCTGTGAAATACATTTTAAGCAATGGATACAAGACATCCTGGTCCTCATTTTCAGGTACATTAACGGCACCTTTGAATGCGGTAACAGCAAGGGTTATTCTTATTAATTTTACAGCTCCTTCGACTGAAGGTCATTTTGATGATATTCTTTTTGAAGAAGCGGGTCTTTCATTTTCTTATGATGCAAACGGTAATCTGACAAAAGATTTAAATCGTGGCATAAGATCAATTACAAACAATACATTTAATCTTCCAGAGACAGTCGTTTTTGAAAACGGAAAAAGTGTTGGTTATGGATATAATTCTGCAGGCCAGCGAGTCTGGAAAAAGTCTGATACTGGAGTTGTCTGGTATTTACGTGGATTTGACGGAGGTACAGTTGCTGAATTTTCAACCTCAACAACTGTTCCCGATTACATAAATATTCAAACCAATACAGGTGAAGTGAAAGGAAAATACCGTCTTGAATCTGGTATCTGGAAAAAGTATTTTTATGTAAAGGATCACCTTGGAAATATCAGACAAACCGTTAGGGAAGAAGGCAATACCGTAAAAATAGTCAGTACAGAAGACTATTATCCGTTTGGTTCAACCATGAGAAGTACAACAACCCAGCAACCGGCATTTGATAAATTCAAATACCAGAGTAAGGAGCGGGATCTGGAAACCGGGTATGACTACTTCGAAGCCCGGTTATACGATTCCCAATTGGGCAGATTTATGCAGGTGGACCCATTGGCAGAGAAATTTATGAGTACCAATCCGTTTGTTGGGATGGGGAATAACCCGTTGATATTGGTTGATCCAACGGGAAAAAGTGAAACTAATTTTTTGGATGAGAATGGAAAATTAGTAACAAGTGTAGAAGATGGCTCAAATGCTGAATTTAAGCAGAAGGACAAGGGGACTAAAAAACACTACGAATTTTCAGGTTATAGTGATCAGGGTGGAACAAATGAAGTGACTGAGGCTGCCGTGACTTCGGTGATCCAAGAGCAACAAAACTTGAATATGAGTAATAGTAGTCTTCAACAGGATATTAATCCAACAACCAATCAACAAAATGGACAAACACATTGCAATCAAGCAACACAATGTGTTCAAATGGCTGTTCAATCGGCATTAAATGCCCAAGGAAATAATAAAGGAGGAGTTGTAGTTAATGGAAATGCTAATGAAATGGCAAGAAATTTAGCAAAGAACAGTAATTACACACCTGTTGATATGGCCACAGCAGAAAGTGCCGCACAAAAAGGTAGTTTAACTATTGTTGCATTTGAAAATACTCAAAAGGATCAAAACGGAAAAATTAAACCTGGACATGTTGCAACTCTTTCAGTTGGATCAAATTTAAAAAAAGGGGTACTTGCAAATATTGGTGTTAAAGGAAGTACCGGATTTGTGCCAATTAAGGGAGCCAAAAATGCGGCATATCGAGCTGAGCACGCAGTAAACTATTATATTTTAAAGAAACGGTGATTTGTGATAAAATTAATGTGTTTTAATTTGATTTTTTTATTTGCTTTAGGCTGTAACGTACAAAATATTTTTAATATTCAAAAGCCTTTAAAATATGAAATACAATTGTCAGAAAAAATTAAAATTAAAATTCCAATTTATGAAGCTGTTTTTAGCGATTCCCTAACATATAGGCAGGTTGAAATTTGGAATGATTCACAACAAGTTTATGTAGATAGTTCAATGAGCGAATATTTATTTGACAAAAAACATAATCCCCTTGTTTTTGAATTAAAAAATGGAAACCACGAAGTATTGTTACAGAAATTTGATGCTCCAGATTTTAATAAAACAATGGTGTTTTCTATTAAAGATGGAAAAGTTTTTAATATCCAAGAATTAGCTGGATTCGAAAATGAGCCAATGGATTTTGATAATGATGGCAAAATTGAATATTGTGGAATTTTGAATGTTTCTGATACCTATATAAATACAGATTCATGTTTTTACAACCCAACTTTATATTATGAACTAACTGAAAATGGAATTAAAATTGATTCAAGCCTCACCAAATTTCTAAATGAAAAAACTTGGGGTGGATTCTATGGTTTTGTTCTAATTGATAAGGTTGTCCCTTGTCCAAAAGTTAAATGATTGAAAGACTTTTTTTATTTCGCACCTCACAACTTCGAAAGGGTATGATTAAAATATTTGTAACAAATTGGTTCATACCCAAAAAAAATCAACCCAATTCTAAAACCAAAAAATTTTAAATCTAAAGTGATAATTATCAGGTTTGGTAGTCCTTTTATTTCGATTGAAGTTGCAACAGGTTTCTTAAAATAGCTTTTCTCAAAAGATTTTTTTTAGAATTGGTAAAGAAATTGACCCAAACTTTGTCCGCATGATCCCGAGTCAAGCAGGAAAAAAAGGCCGGTTCTGGTGTGTGGGTGCCGAACCGGCCGAACTTTGAAACATTGACCACACACAAGCTAAAGCGAATCAAAAGAGTATATAGATAGTCACAAAACAAAAATTAAATTTGAAGTTTGTAAGTTATTTTCTAATCCTCACCTCTTGACTTTGGAAGCGCTTCTAACTAGTTTTGTCACAGAAGGTATTGAAATGTAACAATACTTGTCCAGGCCTCTGGTCTGGCAGTCCGGCTTTGGTTCCGATTGGTTTTTGATAAGTAAGATCCCGATTCTTTTTTAAGTTTATACATTTTTTTAATCTGGCGCTTTTTTACGTTCCTTGTAAAGCTGTACCCAAAAATTCAATTTGTCCGCATGATCCCGAGTCAAACGTGAGACAAAAGGCCGGTTCCGGTATGTGGGTGCCGGACCGGCCAAACTTCAGAATATAATTTTAACCACGAAAAACACGCCCAAGCTAAAGCAGGGGTCTTAAGAAAACACACGAAAAAAGTCGGGTTTTTGAGGAAATATAAATTCAAGTATAGATACGAAAAAATACAAAATGGGTTTTTTTTTAAGAACTGCAGATTCAAGGTAAAAACCAAAGCCATCGTTTTTAAATTCGAAGTTAAATTAGAAAATTGTCTCCTTTCGTGCATTTCGTGTGTTTTCCCAGACCCGCGCTTTAGCTTGGGCGTGGTAAACCGAATTTCCCCTCCCCCAAAGTGCTATACCCTTGCGTTCTGCCTCAGGATTCGTGAAATTTACTTTATAAAAAGCGGGAATCAACTGAGCTCAATCCGGAGGTAGTGATGAAAGCAAGAGTTTTAGCATTTCTTATTAGTCTGAGTATCTTTTCCAGCATACAAATTCTTCCCGTTTCTGCTGAAACCAAACTGTTGCCGGCAACTATTACAGGAACGTGGCTATCCACCCAACTGCTAACGGTTCGGTTTGAAGATGAAAAGGGAACTTACACGTTTGTAAGTGATACCGTTCTGATTAGAATTACCATTGAAGCAAATGGAACCGTTACCGGAACTTGTGGTGGTGCGACTTTTTCGGTAGGGAAAATCAGAGAAAACCGGAACTGGTTCGGAAGCTTATTCGATCTGGGAACTGATTATGTTTTTGAAGGACAGCTAACCGGGAAAATCTTTGATATGGATCCGCTTCCTGAAAAAAAGATTAAGGTACCTTTCAATTTGAAAGAGGGTTATCTGCAGGGCACACTCTTTCAGAAAAAAGGCTGGGACGGGAATCCGATGGTAAACTTTAAGCTGGGTAAACGGTAATAGGCATATTTTCGGGATCTAAATGATATTCCGATAAAGCAATCCTCATTTCAATTTCCCATTCTCCTTTCTATCACGTATTTTTAGAAAAAATACGGATAACTCCATGTCAAAAAAGATTTTCGTCATCAACGGACCCAATCTGAACCTTCTCGGTGAACGGGAACCCGGCATTTACGGAACCCTGACACTCAAAGAAATTAATGAAGGACTTAAACGGTCCTTCCCGGATATCGAGTTTACCTTTTTTCAGTCAAATCATGAAGGAAGTCTGGTCGATTCCATTCAGCAGGCGCTTCAGTTGAATGCAGATGGTATTATTCTGAATGCTGCTGCTTACACCCACACCTCAATCGCCTTGCGTGATGCCGTCGCTTCCGTAAAAATCCCGACCATTGAAGTCCACCTGAGCAACGTTTACGCCCGGGAAGAATTTCGCCACCATTCCCAAATTGCCTCGGTTTGCAGAGGCGTCATTTCAGGATTTGGTCCGAAATCGTACACCCTGGCAGTTCACGCTTTTCTGGCAGAACTTAACGGATGAGCTCTGCCGTAAAAAGACTGGCGAAAGAATCGGCGATCTACGGTATCAGTACGATTCTGGCCCGGTTTCTCAATTTCCTTCTAACGCCATTTTATACCCAGATTTTCGTCCCATCTGATTTCGGGATTATTTCCACCTTTTTCTCCCTCATGGCCTTCCTGAATATCCTGTTTATGTTCGGTTTGCCGCAAGCCTATCTTCGTTTTGCATCCGACACAAAGGAAGAAGACCGGCATCTGCTATATTCTACAGTTCAATTTCTGATTCTCGGGATTGCAGTTATTCTGTCTTTGATTCTCCTGACGGGAAGTCCGCTTTTACTTGATACTTTCCGGTTTCCTGAATCGCTTGGCAATCTGGTTATCTGGATGGTTCTGATTTTGTTGATGGATTCACTTTGTGCCGTTCCGCAAAATGATCTCAGACTTGATAACCGGAGTTTGACTTTTTCTGCCGTTAAGTTGACGAATATCGTTGTCAATCTTGCCGGAAATTTTGTCTTTCTTCTTTACTTCGAAACCGGCATCATCGGTGTTTTTTATGCAAATGCTTTGGCTTCGGCGGTCACTTTGCTTTTGTCATTGTATCTCACCCGGCAGCACGTTTCACTTCTGCCATCCATCAAATGGGAATCACTCAAACCGCTTTTTCTTTTTTCACTTCCTCTGATTCCTACCGGATTTGGATCGATGATCAACGAAGTTTCAGACCGGCTTTTCATTCAGCGGTTGGATGCCGGAACGATCCAGTCACTTTATCCGGCTTCAGCTTTTTCATCACCCGA
Source organism: Bacteroidota bacterium (assembly GCA_017303995.1). Taxonomy (GTDB): domain Bacteria; phylum Bacteroidota; class JABWAT01; order JABWAT01; family JABWAT01; genus JAFLBE01. Next base: position 15,102 of record JAFLBE010000063.1, read on the forward strand.
TCTTGTCGGGTTTTATTCAGCGGCACATAAGCTCGGTATCGTGATGATGCTGGTGGTTCAGATGTTCAACATGGCCTGGACGCCGTTTTTTCTGAATGAAAGCAAAAAACCCGGCTGGGAAAAATCGTTCTCGGGAATTTTTAGTCTGTTTCTGTTTTTTATGATTTTCCTGGGATTTCTTTTCTCCTTTTTTATGGATGATCTGCTCAAAATCAGCATTGGTGGGTATCATCTGATTCCACCTGCTTACTGGTTCGGACTTCAGGTCGTTCCGTTTGTGGTGCTTTCATACATTTTTAACGGAACCTATTATTTCTTTACCTTCGGTCTGTATCTTGAGAAAAAAACCAGCCGGATTTTGACGATTATGCTTGCCGGAGTTGGCGTTACCATACTCGGGAACCTGATTTTGCTTCCTCTTCTTGGGATTGTGGGTTCTGCTATTACCCTCATGATTTGTTACTTCACCATGAGTCAGCTCATGTTCCGCCAAAGTCAGAAAATGAAACCTATTCCCATTGATAAAGTCTATGTCACCAAACTGATTCTGGTCAGCTTGCCATTTTGGGGACTTGCCATCTGGCATCAGATGACACAAAGCCTCGATCTGTGGATGAAGCTGGTGGCACTTGCAGGGTTCATTGGTTTGATTTTCTCGTTCAAATTGTGGACAATTGAACAGTCTAAACGTTTATTATTATTGATTTCAGGAAAAAAGAAAGTATGAAAGATCAGGGTAAGGTAAAAGCCTGTGCACTTCCGATTCAGTATGATCCCGAAAAACCGATGCAGGTTGGGGGTCAGGCCGTGATGGAAGGGGTGATGATGCGGGCTCCGGGGGCGGTTGCAACAGCAGTGAGAAAACCCAATGGTGACATCGTTGTTAAAAGAGAGATTTTCAAATCCTGGCTCGAAACCTACAAGTGGCTTGCAACTCCGGTTCTTCGGGGTGCAGTGGGTCTTATTGAAATGATGATTCTGGGGATTAAAACCCTGAACTGGTCGGCTGAAATTGCCGTTGAAGAAGAAGAAAAAGCCAAAGCAGAAAAGACCGGCAAACCGATGAAAAAACAATCGAATATTGAGCTGGTTTTAACGCTTGCTGTTTCTTTGATTTTAGGCGTCGCCATCTTTTTTGCGATTCCGCTGGTGCTCACCACTTTCTTTTTTGATGTGGCGAATAGTGCCATTGCCTTTAATCTTATTTCTGGCGGAATCAGGGTAACTTTGCTTCTGCTTTACATGTGGGGCATTTCAAAACTACCAGATGTGTTTCGCCTTTTTCAATACCACGGCGCTGAACACAAATCGATTTTTGCTTTTGAAGAAGAAATGTCGGTTGAGTTAAGCCGGGCAAGAAGTTACACGACTTTGCATCCCCGTTGCGGAACCTCTTTTCTTTTGATCGTGATGGTAACGGCTATCATCTCTTTTGCGTTTGTTGATACACTCATCATTTATATGCTCGGATATATCAATCTGCCGATCCGGATTTTGTCTCACCTTCCTTTAATCCCGGTTGTGGGCGGACTCAGTTACGAAATCATCAAATTTTCTGCTAAACATACCGAAACCTCCTGGGGGAAAATTCTGGTTGCACCTGGTTTGTGGCTTCAGTTAATCACAACCAAAGAACCCGATGATCAGCAGCTGGAAGTGGCTTTGGTTGCTCTGAAAAGTGCCATCGGTCTTGACCCATTAACCCTGCTGAAAGAAGATGAACCGGTTTATACCCGTGTTTATCCGGCGGAGATTCCTGCCTGATGTTTACTGACAGCATCCTGAATAAACTCGAAGATCTGGAACATCGCCGTGAAAAGGTGACGGATATGCTCAGCAATCCGGACATCATTTCAGATCAGCGGAAATTTACGCTCCTCAGCCGTGAATTGAAAGAATTAGATCCGATCATTTTCCTTTACCAGAAATACCGGAAAATCAGCGCTGATGTTGAGAGCACCGTTTCGATGATTCAGAACGAAAAGGACAAAGAATATCGCCAGATGGCGGAAGAAGAACTGGGTCCGCTTCGTGAAGAACAGGAAAAGCTCGAAACCGAACTGAAATTTGCCATTGTTCCGAAAGATAAAGAAGATACCAAAAACGCCATTGTTGAAATCAGAGCCGGAACCGGTGGCGATGAAGCCAGTTTGTTTGCTGCTGATTTATACCGGATGTACACCCGTTATGCAGAGAAAAAAGGCTGGAAAATTGAGAATATGGATTCCAATTATACCGGTCTGAACGGACTGAAAGAAGTCATTTTTATGCTGGAAGGTGAAGAAGTTTACGGCACCATGAAGTTTGAAAGTGGTGTTCACCGGGTTCAGCGGGTTCCGAAAACAGAATCGAGTGGTCGCATTCACACCTCGGCAGCGACGGTTGCAGTACTTCCCGAAGTGGATGATGTTGATATTGAAATCAACCCGGGCGATGTCAGACTGGATGTTTTCAGGGCAAGTGGCGCCGGCGGACAGAACGTGAATAAAGTTGAAACTGCCGTTCGTTTAACCCACATTCCTACCGGATTGGTTGTTTCTTGCCAGGATGAAAACTCCCAGATTAAGAATAAAGACAAAGCCTGGAAAGTGCTTCGTGCTCGTCTTTACGAACAGGCCTTAGCAGAACAAAATGCAAAAATTGCAGCCGAACGGAAAAGTCTGGTTTCTACCGGTGACCGGAGTGCCAAAATCAGAACTTATAATTTCCCGCAGGGTCGTGTAACCGATCATCGAATCGGGTTAACTTTATACAACCTTCAGGATTTTGTTGACGGTGATATTGCCGGTATTCTTGATGCACTTAAGCTTCAGGAACGAACCGAAAAGTTAAATGCAGAAATGAAAACGGCTGGAGTTTAGAAAAGTGAACTATAATTTTTCCATTTCGAAATGACCGATACCAATTCTGATTTATTTCTGAAAATAAAAAGTATAATTGCCGAATCACGTCAACGGGCTTACCGGATGACAAATTCACTATTACTGCAAACCTACTGGCATATTGGGAAACTAATTGTTGAAAAGGAGCAAAAAGGAAATGATAAAACTATTTACGGTGAAGCCACTTTAAAAAAACTCGCTAATCTATTAAATCAGGAGTTTGGTAAAGGTTTTGACTATACAAACCTAACCAACATGAGAAAGTTTTATTCCGTATTTCCAAATCTTGACGCATTGCGTCAAGATTTGAGCTGGACTCATTACCGATTGCTTTCAAGATTGGATTCAGAAGAAAAAAGAATATATTATTTAAATGAAAGTGTGGCTGGAAACTGGAATAGCCGTGTTTTACAACGTCAGATTAATAGCCTTGCTTTTGAGAGGGTGCTTGAGCACAAACAAGAGGAATTGCTATCCGAATCCCCTCAGAACTTAATTAAAGATCCATACATTTTTGAATTTTTAGGCCTGACTCCTGAATTCAAAAATTCTGAATTTACAATTGAAACATCAATTTTAAATCATTTACAACAATTTTTACTAGAAATTGGAAAAGGTTTTGCATTCGTCGCCCGCCAACAACATATTATTACTGACACCTCTGACTTTTTCATTGATTTGGTATTTTACAATTACCTGTTAAAGTGTTTTGTAATAATTGATCTAAAAACCGGAACCCTTTCCCATCAGGATGTTGGGCAAATTGATATGTATGTCAGAATGTATGATGATTTAAAAAAAACCGAAGGGGATAACCCAACAATTGGTATTTTGCTTTGTTCTGAAAAGGATGAGACAATTATTAAATACTCAATTCTAAATGATAAAAACAATGTATTTGCAAGTAAGTATTTATTGTATTTACCTAAAGAAGAAGAATTAATTCAAATGATTGAACATGACCGTCTTCAATTTGAAATAGACCAAAAGTCAGAAAAATAAAATAATGCTTTATTTAACGGTTTTATTTTATTGTTTTCCCTCTTATTGCATTCAGGAAAGATCAGAATTTTATGGTTCCACTCGATAATCTGACCCAATTGCCAGGAAAATTGTCTTTTCTTGACGTTATTTCTGACCCGCTGCCTCATATTGGAAACCCCGAACTTTTGGCTGTAATTATTGCAGATATAAAAGGTCTTGGCAATCTGAACCTTCGTCACGGTGTTTCAACCGGTGATGAAATCCT
>JAFLBE010000064.1 GCA_017303995.1 Bacteroidota bacterium
CACTGAAAGCGGGTGCGGCTCGTGCTGACGGCGGTTTTTAAATCTCTTCCGGACTTTCCCGGCTTATGGCAGCACTGCGTGTCTGTAGTTCAGGCGTGGTGACCTCTGGGTAGCCCCGGGTGCCAGCCCGGGGTAACGATCACCACCAACCAAAACCGCCCGGCCACCGATTTTTGTTGTTGTTTTGCCCTTATTCCGGGCGGAAATGAACATCCCTTTTTCCACGGATCATATCGACCTCATCCGTCCCGATCCCGCAAGCGGGACGGGCCACCTTCTCCCAGGGGAGAAGGGTATAAATGCTGGGGTATTTGGAATGCTTTTTAGAATTTTGCCTTTCTCCTATCTTTGGAAATTATACCATAACGGGTATAATAATACCAAATATTACACACAGCATACCCGATAGGGTATAATATTAATAAAAAATTGCAATAATATACCCGATGAGGTATATTTATAGAAATTATTCTGTATTTACACCCGAAAAGGTATATGATATGAAGCTTAATGAGTTTGTAAAAGAAAAACGAAATGGTGTTCGGCTTACCCAGCCAGAACTTGCAGAAAAAGCAGGGGTTGGACTCCGGTTTCTCAGGGAATTGGAGCAGGGAAAGGAAACTCTCCGGCTTGATAAGGTCAACCAGGTACTAAAGCTGTTTGGTTATGAAGTTGGACCGGTTGAGTCAAAAAGAAATCAGTAAAAAACGGACTCCACTATTTTATGAGAAAAGCTGAAATCAGATTACACACTCAACGGGCAGGATGGTTGACCCAGGATGAAAACGGATATTCATTTGAATATGACAAAACCTATCTCACAAGTGAAAATCCTTTACCTGTAAGCTTAACACTTCCGGTTCAGTCAACGCCCTTTACCAGCACTGTTCTATTCCCATTCTTTGATGGTCTCATACCTGAAGGATGGTTGCTGGATATTGCAGAAAAAAACTGGAAATTAAACCCCAGAGACAGAATGGGGTTATTGCTTGTCTGTTGTAAAGATTGTATTGGTGCCGTTAGTGTAAGTCCGGCAGAACATGAAGAGGAATAACCCGGAATGACCAAAATCCACAACTGTTTATTTTGTTATCAACCGGTCATCGAAACTGATGCAGACTTTCATAACAAATGCAGCAGAAAAATCTTCGGTGAAAAAACGGTACCTGATCTTCCATTCCATGAAAATAAAATGGAGGAATGGGCAGAGAAAGTTATCAGAACCCAGACAACGGTGACCGGAGTCCAGCCTAAATTATCTCTTCATCTTGCCTCGCCGGAACATCCTGGTGATCCTAAACGGTTTACTATAGTCGGGTTATGGGGTGGTTATATTTTGAAACCTCCAACACCAAATTACCCGAATTTACCGGAAGTCGAAGATTTGACCATGCATTTGGCAGAATCTGCACGGATAAACGTTGTACCGCACAGCCTGATCAGACTTCAATCAGGGAACCTTGCTTATCTGACCCGTAGAATAGACCGTGTGAAAAATCAAAAGTTGCACATGGAGGATTTTTGTCAATTAACCGAACGTCTTACTGAAGACAAATACCATGGCTCCTATGAGCAAATTGCCAGGACCATACAGAAATTTTCATCAACACCCGGACTTGATGTCGTGAATTTATTTGAACTGGTTCTGTTCTCCTTTCTCACTGGCAATGCTGATATGCATTTGAAAAACTTTTCACTGATCAATTACCCTGGAAAAGGAAATGTACTTTCTCCTGCCTATGATCTGGTTGCAACAAAACTGGTTAATCCGGCTGATACAGAAGAACTTGCCTTGACGCTGAACGGGAAAAAACGGAAAATAAATAAAAATGATTTTGTTGCGGCATTTACTTCCGCGAAACTTGACCAGAAACAGCAGGAAAACATCTTCAGAAAAATGGAAAAAGCAAAAACAAAGTGGATGGAACAGATTGAAATCAGCTTTTTACCTGATGATATGAAAAATGATTACAGTTTGTTGCTGGATGAACGGTTTGACAGGTTGAGGTAGGGGGGTGGGTTTTTCTGGTGGAAAAGGTGTGCGTCTAATCATTTCCCAAATCTCAAAATTTTGCAGATTCTCCAGGTAGAGCCACGATGCATCGTGGCTCTACGAAAACGCATTTTCCCTCACCCGAAAAGGGTGACATGTAAAAAAAAACCATAACCACAAACACAAACCCGCCCGACCACTGCATTTGTCCTTCGACGCCGCTCAGGAACCATAAGGGCGAAAAATTTTTCGCACCTACCCTCATCCCGGGCGAAATTGAAATCCCTTTTTCACTTACCAACCAACAATTTTGCTTTTGTTACTGAATTGAAAAACTCTGCACTCCAGATTTTTACCGATTCCGGATTATTGATAAAGGGTCTGACGTCAGAGGCAGCCTGTTCAAAATCAGTTAAAGAGAACCGGGTTTCCAGCATTTGAATCAGTTTTTCCGGTGTCAGGATTTCCCCGGTATTTAAATGCCCCGATTGGATCATTCTGTTCTGAAGATGAAGGAGGTTAACCGGAACCGATTTTGAGAGATACCACAAATAATCAAAAAAATCCCGTCCCTTTACTCTTCCTTTCCAGTTTCTGCAAAGCAAAGCATGAATTTTCCCCGCAAGCAATGAGCCCAGGTCAAGTACTGTAACCGAATAGGCCACAGGTAGTAATTGATACAAAACAACAGTACCTGCCCCTTCAGGAGGATCAGTATCGATCTCGAATTTAATTCTTAGCCGTTCATTGGGTGCTACACCAGAAACGGGTGGTGAAATGGATGCAATTTTTAAAAGATGGATCAGCGTTCCTCCCTTAATAAAAGCAGATTGGATTTGTGACTCAGTGATTTTTTGTTTTTTTTCAACCTCCATTTCAAATCCGTAAGCACCCAGTTCGTCACGGACAAAGGGTAAATACGCTTCAATATTAAAAAATGGATCTTTTTCCTTCAGAGTAAAATCCAGATCTTCAGAAAATCGGTCAGATCCATGGAAAATCCGGAGTGCCGTTCCCCCATAAAAAGCTGCCGTTGAGAAAAATCCGCTTCTGGAAAGTCCGAGAAGTGCGATTTCCTGAATAATTTCTTTCAGGGCATTTCTGAATTCTTCAGTTGATTTACAGTTATACCGATCGAGCATATCCTGAACCGGACTACGCATTTTTTAACTCCTTCCGGAACCAGTTTGCTAAAAGTTGAACGGATTTACTTTTATATAAAGGAGCTATACCAGCAATGAATTCGCTGTCAAGACGGAGTAAATCTTCCTTTTCAATTCGCAAATCATCAAGCAAAAGATGATTTATATCCTTCAGCGATGAAATCCCCGGCACTTTATAAACCATATCGCACAAGGCTTTTTCCGGTTGGGCAATGAGGTAGGGGAGGCCGGACTCTTCTTTTCTGCAAATGCCGTATGGATAAACCGCCACGGGCAGATAGTGGTAAGTGTAAACCCCAAACGGAGTTTCATAACTTTTATTTTTGTTTTTTCTGAAAGTCGCTGAGGTGTAAACGGGTACCCGTTCCGGAATAAGTCCGTATGAAGAAAGTGCATATTCAAACGAAAGGTAAGATGGACCATAAACGACTGAAGCAAGGCATTGACCCGGAACTGAAGGTTCATCAACAAAAAGTCCGCGCCGGATCTGGATGAGTTTTCCGGATTTTAACAGCCGGGTCAGACGGGCCTTTGGTGACGCATACTCCTTTAGACTATCCATGACTGCAAGGTGATTTTTTATCATATTACCTCCTGAAAGTATCAATATATTGTACTTACCGGAGATAATCAAGGGGTGATATACAAATAAGGGGCTGTTGTCATCCCGGACTTAGCCTGCCCCGTCCCGAGAATCGGGATCGGGGATCCGGGATCCATCCCTTTTCCCCTGATTGTAGAGGTATTCTGAACGTTTTAAACTCAACCTTTGACGAGTTTTTGGGATGCTCAACAACCCATATTTTAAAAGCATCGAATTCGATGCCTTTAAAAACGAGTCAGGTTCAAACAGTTTTACACTTACACTTCAAAAATGGATTGATACTACGAACGCAACGGTCACATTCTCCAAACGCACGAACCTTCGCAACCGCACTTGCCCTGATTCTGGCATAAATATGAATTTGATAACCCCCTCCAACGGAGAGCCTGTCCCGAACGCTTTCGGGAGGGAATGGGGGTGGGTTTTCTTTACCACTAATTTTTTTGGAGGATTTCCACCGTGCGCGGGGTATCCGGAATCAGTGGCGGAACGCGGGTTTGGGTAACATCCGGCAGCGTTCAGCCGCAGAAAGCGGGTGCGGCTTGTGCTGACGGCGGCGGATGGTGTGTTCTGTCCTGAGCCAGTCGAAGGGCCGGTAAGGTTTTTGGGTATCCCGAACGTTGAAAACCCGGCCACTGACGGGCTTTCGGGGTACCTCACCGAAGGGAATCCAATTTTCTACATATTCTCTTATCATTCTTCTATGTTTCTTTAATGAATCTCCACTATTTGATAGGAAATGGATGGGAAATTCATGGAAATTGAATGGTTGGGATAGTGACGGAAGGTGATGAGCAGATGTGGTTGTGGTTTTTTCCACTTGTATTGGCACAATGGTTTGTTTTCAATGCATGTTTCTTTCACCAAACAAAAAGGTCTATGAAATTCTTCCAACAAATATCACAAAATTGGCCCGTTCCCAGAAAATTACATGAAATCATGTATTGCGGATAGATGGATTAGAACGGAACTTGAAAAAATTTTGTGGCAGGCGGTGTTGGTTGACAGAATGAATGGCCACAGATAAACTCAAATCAGGAAACCTGTATGTCAACCAACCCCCATACCTTTCCCTTCGGACAACCTCTCAAAAAGGTCACCCAACAGGATCGTTCCCCCAAACAAGTATTTGTTTTAGGTGTTTATGCCAGTGCAGTTCACGCAGTATGGGAGGGCCCTGATGGAAAGCCACTTGTGCGTGCATTGGCAGTCGCTAGTGAGCCAGAAATTTTCTGGACAGGGACGGATGCCGCAGAAATTATTAAGGGAATTAAAATACCAAAGGAAGCAGGGAGGTTACTTCCTGCAGCTTCTAACCTGAATGGACCTTCCGGGAAGCTTCTAGATTCCCATTTTCTGAAACCACTCGGTTTTACAAGGAAGGATGCCTGGTTGTGTGACCTGCTGCCTGAATCCAGAATGAATATGGGACAGGCAAAGGCTATTTCTGCAAAATATAATCCGGTTGCCGAAACGTTCAAACTGCCAAAGGCAACAATTCCGCCTTTTACCAAAAGTGAATTGAAGTCTAAAATCCGGCATCTTGAAATTCTTGAAGAACTGGAAGTCTCTCACGCAAAGACCCTGATCCTTCTGGGGGATTTACCCATAGCCCATTTCCTGATTCATTTTTACCCTGAATTTAAAACCTTATCCCAATTCGGGAAAACATCAGAAACTTATGGAAAAAAACACCGGCTAACCATAAACGGAAAAGTGTATAATGTTATTCCGCTTTGCCATCCACGGCAGGCAGGGAGATTGGGGGCTTCGGATGAGGATTGGGAATTTTTGCATAACAATTGGAGAAATTCTATTAGTAGAAGTTTTGCTTGATAATTATAGTTAATGTTCAATTCGGATATATTCAATAGATTTCAAAAACGGAGGGAAAAATGGTAAATCGAATTCTTGCTCTTAGGTTATTTGAAGCCTTTTCAATTCAACGATGGAATGATAGAATCAGGCCAATTGAATTATGTGCAATGGATATGCATGCATTCAAAGCTGTGTTGACCTTTATTATCGGAAAAATTGAAGAGGACAATGGCGCTGAAATTGACTGGAATTACATAATCGAGGGAATTGTCTTTGGGCTTTTAAATAACATTGCCCTTTCTGATATAAAAGCACAGGTAGTATCAAAAATAAAAAAGGAACATGCTGAACAATTAAATGAAATAAATAAATGGGTAATTAAACAAAATAAAATATTGTTTCAAAATAAGGGAGAAAAACTGGAGGAAAGATTTGAAAACTTTCTCAAAACAAATTTGAAGCCAGGGGATTCCAGTAAGAAAAAGGAGGATAAAATTCTCCATGCCGCACAAAAAATTTCAACATACCGGGAATTCCTGATAATAAAACAAGTAAATGCGAATTTTCCAAAGATCGAAGAAATTGAAAACCAATTAACTGGTGATCTATCAGCATACCATGACTTAGAGGCAGTAAATTCAATTGAACACAAAAAGCCACTATATAATGCAATTTGTTTGATTGAACAATTAAGATATCAAGTTCGGTGGTCTCAAACACCGAGAATACCTCACACTTCAGTTTTGGGTCATTCTCTCTATGTAGCGTTGCTATCCTTTTTTATAAGCAATGAATATGGATTTTGTAAAAAAAGAATTGTCAATAATTTTTATTCAGCTCTTTTTCATGACATTGCTGAAAGTGTAACAAGGGATATTATTTCTCCTGTAAAACGAGCCACAACAGATTTGCCAAAAATTGTAAAAAAAATCGAAAAAGATTTCCTAGATACTGAATTATACCCCAATTTGCCGGATTCAATAGTGAATTGTATTAAAGATTTCACAGGCGATAATATTGAAGGCGATGATGAATTTGAATTTAAAGATAGAATAATAAAAGAGGGGAAAAGAGTAATATTTGAAAATAAATCGGGTTCTTTAAGAGAAATAAATAACTATAACAAGGACGAATACCAGCCTATTGACGGAACGATCATCAAATTATGTGATGGTATTGCTGCATTTATAGAGGCTTCAAGATCAATTGAATATGGCATTACATCGAAACATTTATTTGATGGATTTTCTGCAATTCGGAATCAATATTTATCTAGGGAAAACCAATTTGAATTTGATGTCCAAGAATTCTTTTTAAGTTTTGATTAATTAAAAATATCCACGATTATTAATTTAAATACTATTGGAGTTTATATGGCAAGAAAAACACATCATGTCCTTCCAAAATCAACAGGTGGCTGGGATGTTAAAAAAGGTGGCGCTGAACGGGCATCTAAACATTTGGACACCAAACAAAAAGCTATCGACTACGCAAGAACTATAAGTCAAAATCAGGGAACTGAATTGGTCATTCATAAAAAAGATGGCACAATTCAAAATTCCGACAGTCATGGAAATGATCCATTTCCACCAAGAGATACAAAATAACTTACATTAATAATTGGGGCAGGAAATGAATTCCAGACAAGAATTAGAGAAATTATTCACTACCTGGGAATCAACCTTCCCCGAACACAGTGGCAAATTTATTCGTGATGGCATTATTAACGATGAATTATACCAAACGGCAAAGGTCAAAATCTGCTTTTTGACTAAAGAACCTAATGACGAAAAACAGCAAACCTGGAATCTCTCAGATACTCTGAATACAGAATTTAAAGGAATATTTTCAATACGCATTGCCGAGTGGTCTTATGGTATTCAAAATAACTTTCCTCCGATAGAATCCATACCAGCAACCCCTGAACAATTGCAACATTGGCTAAAAAAGACGGCAGTTGTCAATGTTAAAAAAACAGGGGGTAGGAGTTCATCAGATATGGCAGAAATAGTGAAACATGCCCAACAAAATAAACAATACCTTTTGGAACAAATCAGGCTAATTAAACCAGATATATTGATTGCGGGTGTCGGAAAAACTAAAATATTTGAACATTTATTTGATGTCAAATCAATAAAATCTGAGGATAAATTTGATATTGTGAAATGGGAGGGGATTAAAGTTATCAATTTTTACCACCCTTCCTGTCGAATATCTCCTTCAAAGAGTTATTCTCTCCTTCAGAATGCAGTAAACTCTGAGAAATTTCGTAATCTTTGATCTATGAATCCACCACCTCTTCCACCAATCCTTAAATTCTCAGTATCTTTGTGTTTACCCACAAGACAGGATACTGAGTAACCCGTATGGCTAAATCGAAACTCCTTCCCGCAGATACTGAACCCCTTGAGAAAAAACTCTGGAAAACGGCTGATAAGCTCCGTAAAAACATGGACGCTGCCGAATATAAGCACATCGTTCTCGGTCTCATCTTCCTGAAATATATCTCTGATGCCTTTGAAGAACTCCACGCCGAACTGGAAGCAGGAACCGGGGAATACGAAGGTGCAGATCCTGAAGATAAAAATGAGTATATCGCAGAAAAAGTCTTCTACGTGCCGCCTTCCGCACGGTGGAACTGGCTTCAGGGACGTGCAAAACTCCCGACCATCGGAAAAGATATTGACGATGCCATGGATGCCATCGAACGCGACAATCCGCAAAGTTTAAAAGGTGTGCTCCCGAAAGTCTACGCTCAGGAGAAACTGGACAAAGCCAGTCTTGGCGGACTGATTGATCTGATCAGTACGGCAGTTCTCGGAACCCGTGAAGCCCAGAGCAAGGATTTACTTGGCCGTGTATTCGAATATTTCCTCGGTGAATTTGCCCTCGCTGAAGGGAAAAAGGGCGGACAGTTCTATACGCCTGCCAGTGTGGTGAAACTTCTGGTGAATATGCTCGAACCTTATGAAGGACGTGTTTTCGATCCGTGCTGCGGCAGTGGTGGTATGTTTGTGCAAAGTGAGAAATTCATTAAAGCCCATCAGGATTATTACAAAAAAGGCGGAAACTCCTCCGCCAATGCGAAACTATCGCTGAACCCTACTGATCAGATCTCCATTTACGGACAGGAAAGCAACCAGACTACCTGGCGCCTGTGTAAAATGAATCTGGCTATCAGGGGAATTGACTCCAGTAACGTGAAGTGGAACAATGAAGGCAGTTTTCTCAACGATGCCCATAAAGACCTGAAGGCCGATTACATCATTGCCAATCCGCCGTTTAATGACAGTGACTGGAGTGGTGATCTGCTTCAAAAGGATGCCCGTTGGGTTTATGGCATCCCGCCTGCCGGTAATGCAAACTACGCGTGGATTCAGCATTTTCTTTATCACCTTGCCCCGACCGGTACAGCCGGATTTGTTCTCAGTAAAGGCTCACTGACCACGAAATCGAACGGTGAATTTGACATCCGGAAGGCGATAATTGACAATGACCTGCTCGAATGTGTGGTGAACCTGCCCACAAAATTATTCCTGAATACCCAGATTCCTGCCTGCCTATGGTTTTTACGCCGGGATAAAACCAAAAGAAAAGGGGAAATCCTGTTTATTGATACCCGTAACATGGGCTTTCTGGTGAACCGGAAAACACGTGATCTGTCTGAGGAGGATATTACAAAGGTTGCCGGAATTTACCACAACTGGAGGATGGGTGAAGAAAGTGAACCTTATGTGGATGTGCAAGGCTTCTGCAAATCGGCCAGTCTGGATGAAGTGAAAACTCTGGGTTATGTGATTACCCCGGGGCGTTACGTGGGTTTACCCGATGATGAAGAGGACTTCAATTTTGCCGAACGGTTTAACGCCCTGAAAGCTGAACTGGAAAAGCAGATTGCCGAAGAAGCAGATTTAAATAAGCGGATTGCTGAGAATCTAGGGAAAATTGAGGTTCGGGCATGAGTGAGTGGAAGGAAGTTAGTATTATGGACGTTACATCAAAAATTGGTGATGGACTCCATGGTACGCCTAATTATGATAATTTTGGCGATTATTATTTTATCAATGGAAATAATCTAAACCAAGGTAAAATTGTAGTTAAACCTGAGACCCAAAAAGTAAATAAATTTGAATATTTAAAACACTGTAAGCCTTTATCCGATAACACAATTCTTGTTGGGATAAATGGAACTATTGGTAATGTTGCTATTTATAAAAATGAAAAATGTATTTTAGGCAAAAGTGCATGTTTTATTAACGTTAACGAAAAAGTATTAAGAAAATATTTTTATTACGTAATTCTAAATAAAGATTTTCAAAATTTCCTAACTGGTATTGCTACTGGTACAACAATTCCAAATGTACCTCTAAAAGGCTTACGTGAATATACTTTTAAATTACCCCCTCTCCCCGAACAAACTGCAACTGCTGAAATTCTCACCAGTTTAGATGATAAAATTGAACTTCTTCATCGCCAGAACAAGACTCTTGAACAAATTGCAGAAACCCTGTTCCATCAATGGTTTATTGAGGAGGTTGATGAGGGTTGGGTTAGAGAACCATTGGGAAGTTATGTAACTATTAAAAGAGGTGGCTCTCCTAGGCCAATCCACGATTACATTTCAGTAAATGGTTTAAACTGGCTAAAAATATCTGATGTGACTGGAGTAGATTCTCCGTTTATTTTTGAAATAAAAGAAAAAATAAAAGTGGAAGGATTAAATAAAACGACCTTTTTAAAGAAAGGATCGTTAGTACTTTCAAACAGTGCAACACCAGGAATTCCCAAAATTCTCGATGTTGATTCATGCATTCATGATGGATGGTTACATTTCCCTAAATCAAAATTTTCCAATGAATTTCTTTATTTGTTTTTTAAGAATATTAAACCCGAACTTTTGCAATTAGGAAACGGAAGCATATTTACTAATCTTAAAACAGATATCTTAAAGGAATATGTTCTTGCAATACCAGATGATAAAGCATTAAAAGTATTCGATGCCCAAATTAAAACAATATTTAAAAAACTGTATACAAATACAACACAAATCCGAACCCTAACCCAGCTTAGAGATGCATTATTGCCGAAGCTGATGAGTGGGGAAATAAGGGTGAAAGACCTATATGAATCATGAACTAGCCTACGATGCCTTCTTAAGGGTAATTAAAGAAAACACGGATTCAAAACATACATTCCTTTTAGGCGCAGGTTCATCTATTTCATCGGGAGTACAATCTGCAACGGATTGTATATGGGAATGGAAAAGAAATATTTATATTACAAATAATCCTAATTTTACAAAACAATATTCATCTTATAAGTCAGAGTCCGTACAGAAATCATTACAGAAATGGATAGATACAACTGGGTTATATCCTAACCTAAATAGTGAGGAGGAATATTCATTTTTTGCCCAAGCTGCTTATCCAATAGAGGAAACAAGAAGAAAATATTTTGAAAATATTTGTAAAGGGAAGGAACCCCAAATTGGTTATCAGATTTTATGTCAACTTTCAAAAAGAGGTATGATTAATTCGGTTTTTACAACGAATTTTGATGGATTAGTAGAAAAAGCAGGGCATCAGAGCAATATTACACCAGTATCTATTTCACTAGCAAATTCTGAGTATATTCATAGGGCTTCAAGTGACTCAGAACTTTTATGTGTTGCTTTACATGGTGATTTCAAATACGGCCCTCTAAAGAACACAACAAATGAGCTAGATACACAGCAAGACACTTTTGTTTCTGCACTTAAAAAACATCTTTACGATAAACATCTAATTGTGATGGGTTACAGTGGTAGAGATAGATCGCTGATGAATGCATTAAAAAAGGCATATTCAGAACCAGGAGGAGGAATGCTCTTTTGGTGTGGGTATGGTGACGAAATTACACCTTCTGTTCATGAATTATTGGAAAACATAAAAAAAAGTGGAAGGAAAGGGTTTTATATTGCAACTGAAGGTTTTGATGCAACAATGCTTCACATTGCAAAAACATGTTATGGTGGAGACGCAGCCTTTCATTTCGAAATTGAAAAACTACTTCAAGTCGCAAATAATAATAATTTTCAACGAACACCTTTTAGCATAGATGTAATTGAACAAAATCTTTTATTACGCAGTAATCTTTTACCCATATCGTTACCGGGAGAAGTTTTTCAGGTAGAAGCCTCCTTTAATGAAAATGAAAAGGTTTGGCAAAAAATTAAAAATTTAATTGGAGACAAAAAGATTTGTTCAATTCCATTGAAAAATTGTCTCTATAGTATTGGCACCCAAAGCGACATTAAGGAAATATTTTCAAGTATTTTAAGAAGTGATATCAAAAGAACTCCAGTTACTTATAAAGAAATTAGGGATGGCTCTTCTTTTAAATATCTATATTTGTCTAGCATTGTTAAAGCAATTAGTGAACTTTATAACCTTGAAACAAATGGCAAAGATAAAGTTTGGGGATTAGACCACTATCAAACAATAAAACATGATATTTCCTATAAGGTTTATGATGCACTGGAACTTGGGCTTTTTTTCGATGATAACATCTATAAAGCAAATCCATTTTGTTATTTAAGTATAAATCCAACTTTTTATATTAAATCAGAAGGAATAATTCCAAAACAAGTAAAATTTGAAATTGGAAAAAATTATCATGATAACCTTTTGAGAAACCAGCCAAATGTTAAATTTAATGAACAGATTAAGAAATGGCTGGAAATTTTATTTCCCTTAGGAAAAAAGCTTCAATTTGAATACCCATTAAATAGTGGATCTTGTTTTAAATTCGCAATAAGCCCTGATACAATGCATGTTTCGTTAATGAAAAATAGTCCGCCAAAGTACAAATTGAATTTACCATTACATTTTTCCCAAAAGAAAATAATTCATAGAGGAATTCAATTTGCTGAACCACTTCTTGAGTTTGAGAGTAAAACAAATGGTTCAATTATTACTGATTTTCATCCAATGAGAGGTTTGAGAGGAAATAGGCCCTATGATTATGCATTAAATGGAAATGTATTTGAATCGGAAATTAACCTGGCTGTTATTTGTCCAGTTGCTAATAGTCCTGAATTATATTCTTTCCTAAACCGGTTAAACAGAGTAGTGCAAGTTGGTAAATTTAACCCTGATTATTTACTTGATTATCCTGGTTTTTTCTCTGCCTTTGGAATTCCATTGAATATTCCAGAACCAACAAGTGATTTATGGAAAGATTGTAATATCCCACTTCAAAATTCAACTATGTTAAAAAGTGCAATTGGTTTAGCCGAAAACATTAAACGAAATATCGATCAATTGGACGCAAATCGGAAAAAGACAGTCATAGTAATATTCATTCCAACAATATGGAATAATATAACACTGATTGAAACTGAGAATGAGAAATTTGATTTGCATGACTATATAAAAGCTTATGCAGCTCAAAAGCAAATTGCAACCCAATTTATCCAGGAGGAAACACTAAGTGACAACCTGGTTTGCCAAGTAAACTGGTGGCTATCATTATCATTCTATGTAAAATCCTACCGAACACCATGGGTTCTTAAAGGACTACAAGAAGATACGGCATTTGTAGGTATTGGATATAGTGTGGATAAACGAAGAGATCAGAACAAAGTTGTGCTGGGTTGTAGTCATATTTATAATTCCCTGGGGCAAGGTCTAAAATATAAACTTTCAAAAGTTGAAGATTGCTCATTTGATAACCAAAATAATCCATATTTATCCTATCATGATGCCTATAAATTTGGTACACTGATCAGAGAACTTTTCCTAAATGCAATTGGTGAATTGCCTAAGCGAGTTGTTGTACATAAAAGAACATATTTTAAACAGGATGAAATAAACGGAATTGTTGATTCTTTGGAAAAAGCAGGAATAAAACAAATTGATTTAATAGAAATTAATTTCGAAAAAAATGCTAAGTTTGTTGCTTTATTTTCAAATCAAACTGAGATTAAACCAAACTTTTTTCCACTATCTCGCGGTTCATGTTTTTTAATAGATGACTATACTGCACTTTTGTGGACACATGGTATTGTTCCTTCTGTCAGAGCCGAACAGAACAGTTATTTTCAAGGTGGAAAAGGAATACCAATTCCAATAAAAATTAAGAAACATTTTGGTACATCAAATATCAATATAATTGCCACGGAGATTTTAGGACTTACTAAAATGAATTGGAATAGCTTTGATTTATATTCAAAGTTACCCGCTACCATTCAAACTTCGAATGAAATAGCAAGAATTGGTTGGTTACTTAATCGATTTGAAGGTAAAACATATGACTATAGAAACTTTATGTAATAATAACCCATTTGTGAAAATAATTAACAATAAACTGCCATAATGCTTGTTAAAAATGTGTTGGTCAATGTTAATGAACAGAATTGTATTTTAGATAAGATCATATAAACTAGGCACGGCATCCAAATAAATATTAAAACCCCGAATGGTTGCAAAATTATTTATTTAGTTTCAAATTGAGTACATATTTATGGGTGTATAAATCAATGATATTTTAACGTAGGGGCAGAAAATGTTCTGCCCCTACAACGCCAATGGCAATGGTAATGCCAATCGGAACAACAAAAACCATTCGGGGCAAAAAATGGTTTGCCCCAACAACAACGGCGCCCACAAAAATTGATGAATTAAAAACGGTATGAAATTTAATCCAAATTACCATCACAGGCGATCAATCCGGTTAAAGGGATATGATTATTCCATGGAAGGATTGTATTTTGTTACCCTTTGCACGCATAAGAAGCTTTGTGTTTTTGGTGAAATAGCAGAAAACCAAATGGTTTTGAATGATGCCGGTAAAATTGCAAATGATTATTGGTTGGAAATTCCGGTTCATTTTCCAAATGCCATTTTACACGAACATATCATAATGCCCAATCATGTTCATGGGATTGTTGAATTGACGACGGTAAATACGGGATTAAATGATGGGGCAAAATACAATTCCGAATTAACGGTAGGGGCAGAAAATATTTTGCCCCAACAATGCACGGGATCAGCAACAACGATTGGGGTACAACGAATTGATTTTACCGTAGGGGCAGAAAATGTTCTGCCCCTACAACGTCGGGGATCGGCTATACCAATTGGGGGACAACGAATTGATCCGAACGTAGGGGCAGAAAATATTCTGCCCCTACAACGACCGGGAACGGAAATACAATTCGGGGCAAAAAATATTCTGCCCCAACAACAACAACCCCAACGACGGCAAAACGAATTTCAAAAAATGATACCCGGTTCAATTGGTGCTATCATCAAAGGATATAAAATCGGGGTGACGAAATGGTTACGGCAAAACCAATCCGATGATTTTCCATCGGGTCAACCGGTTTGGCAGCGTAATTATTACGAACACATCATCCGGAATGAACAGGCATTTTATTCTATTTCAGACTATATTATGAACAATCCGGCCAATTGGAATGACGACCAACTTTTTTCACTATGAACCTCATCACTGAAAACATCATTGAAAAATCCGCCATCGAAATGCTTTTTGCACAGGGGTGGGACTATGCCAATGGGCGGGACATATCACCTGAGGGTAAGGATTGCGAGCGGGATAGTTTTACAGATGTGATTCTGGTTTCAAGATTACGTCAGTCTGTTGCCAATCTGAATCCGAATATACCGGCAGAAGCACGGGAAGCTGCCATTCAAAAAGTGCTCCGGATTGCCTCACCAGATCTGCTTCATGACAATGAAACCTTCCACCGCTTGTTAATTGAAAAAGTAAAAGTCCCTTATCAGCAAAACGGTTATGAACGCAGTCATGAAGTTGCTCTAATTGACTTTGAACAACCGGGTAACAATCAGTTTCTGGTCGTCAACCAGTTTACCATCATCGATCCCCATTACGGAAAAGGCGGAAACGCCCAGAATAAACGCCCCGATGTGCTGTTGTTTGTCAACGGAATTCCGCTGGTTGTCATGGAACTTAAAAATGCAGCCAAAGAAAATGCTGACATCCGCAGTGCCTATCAGCAGATTCAGACTTACAAGGCCATGATTCCGGGTTTGTTCACCTACAATGCCATCTGCATTTTATCAGACGGACTTGAATGCAAGTCCGGCAGTGTATCAGCAGAACTGGGTCGGTTCATGACCTGGAAAAGTGCAGACGGCATCAAGGATGCCTCCCGGTTTAAGCCTCAGCTTGAAGTTCTGGTTAAAGGCATGTTAAAGCCCGAGATCCTGCTCGATCTGATCCGTAATTATATCGTTTTCGAAAAATCAAAAAAGACCGATTCCAAAACCGGACTGATCCAGATTCAGACAGAAAAAAAGCTGGCGGCTTACCATCAATATTACGCCGTCACCAAGGCGGTAGAATCCACCATTTCAGCATCTGGCGTCAATGGCGATAAACGGGGTGGCGTTGTCTGGCATACACAGGGCAGCGGGAAAAGTCTGAGTATGGTGTTTTATTCGGGTAAACTCATCACTTCAGAGTCCATGAGAAACCCCACCATTCTGGTGATTACCGACCGGAATGATCTCGATGATCAGTTGTTCGATACCTTTGCTTCCTCCGTTCAGTTACTCCGCCAGGAACCTGTCCAGGCTGAAAGCAGGGATCATCTGAAATCCCTTCTGAAAGTTGCAAGTGGCGGGATCGTATTTGCCACCATTCAGAAGTTTTTCCCGGAAGATGACAGATCCGTTTACGATATGCTTTCCGACCGGAAAAATATCGTCGTCATTGCCGATGAAGCGCACCGTACCCAATACGGATTTGAAGCCAGACTGGTTGATACAAAAGATAAAGACACCAAAGCCATTACCGGTAAACGGATTGCTTTCGGGTTTGCCAAATACATGCGGGATGCGCTTCCGAATGCAACCTACATCGGGTTCACCGGTACACCAATCGAAGGAACAGACGTTAATACCCCGCAGGTTTTCGGACATTACATCGACCGGTACGACATTAAGGATGCCGTTTCAGACGGTGCAACGGTTAAGATTTATTACGAAAGCCGGCTGGCGAAGGTAAATCTGGATGAAGAAGGGAAGCGGCTGCTTGAAGAGTTTGACCAAAATCTGGAGACCGGTGAATTAACCGAAAAACAAAAGGCCAAAGCCAGATGGACACGCCTTGAAGCCATTGTGGGCAACCGTGACCGGATCAGGAATCTGGCAAAGGATATCGTCCTTCATTTTGAAAAACGCCAAACCGGTATGGATGGCAAAGGGATGATCGTGGCCATGAGCCGCCGGATTGCCGCTGAATTGTACCGGGAAATTATTGCCCTCAGACCTGAGTGGCATTCTGATGACATGACCAAAGGGTCAATCAAAGTCGTCATGACCTCAAACAGTGCAGACGGTCCTGAAATTGCCAAACATTACACCACCAAGCAGCAGCGCCGTGACCTATCCGACCGGATGAAAAATCCTGCCGATCCGTTGAAACTGGTCATCGTCAGAGATATGTGGCTCACTGGATTTGATGCGCCCTGTCTGGCAACCATGTACATCGACAAACCCATGCAGGGACATAATCTGATGCAGTCAATTGCCCGGGTAAACCGGGTATTCAGAGATAAAACCGGCGGACTGATTGTGGATTATCTGGGCATTGCCACTGATCTCAAAAAGGCATTATCCTTTTATGGAGAAGCAGGCGGGAAGGGAGATCCGGCCGAAACGATTGATAAAGCGCTTGAAGTTTTTCAGGAAAAGATGGAGGTCGTCCGTCAGTTCTTCAATGAGAAAAGTTCAACCCGGCAGGATATTCTGGTTGAAGAACCTGCAGCCTATTATTCTGGCAGTCCAAAATTCAATTATCAGCGATTTTTCACCGGTACACCGCAGGAACGGTTGTCGATCATTCTGCAAACCGAAGAACACATTTTAGGATTGGAAGACGGCAAGAAACGGTTTATCAGGGAAGTGAGTCTGTTAAGTCAGGCTTTGTCACTGTGCATCACCAAAGAGGAAGTTCAGGGTGATCTGAGTGAGGTTGCTTTCTTTCAGGCAGTTCGGGCACGGTTACTGAAATTTACAGAGGCATCCGGTAACGGAAAATCAGATTCCGAAATGGAATCCGCCATTAAAAAACTGGTTGATCAGGCGCTTGTCAGCGATCAGGTTCTGGATGTGTTTGATGCCGTTGGGGTAAATAAACCCGAGATTTCCAGCCTTGAAATTCTGTCCGATCATTTCCTTGATGAAGTAAAGGGGATGAACCATAAAAATCTGGCCTTTGAACTGTTAAAGAAATTAATCAACGATGAAATTCTCACCCGGACAAGAACCAATCTGGTAAAAAGCCGGAAGTTCTCAGAAATGATGGAAGCCGCCATTAGGAAATATCAGAATAACCTTCTCACCACGGCAGAAATCATTCAGGAACTGATTGAACTTGCAAAACACATCAGAGAAACTGATAAAGAAGCAGAGAATCTGGGTTTAACCACAGATGAAGTGGCGTTTTACAATGCTTTGGAAGTCAATGACAGTGCAGTTAAAATTCTCGGTGATGAAACCCTGAAAATCATTGCACGGGAAATCGCAGATAAAGTCAGAGCCAACGCTACCATTGACTGGACCATCCGTGAAAGTGCCAGAGCCAAACTGATGGCACTGGTTAAAAGAACACTGAATAAATACGGCTATCCGCCCGACAAACAGCTCAAAGCAGCCGAAACCGTACTTAAGCAGGCGGAATTACTGGCAGATGAGTTGACACGGGGATGAGTGTGGAGCTTAAAATGGACCATCGGTGGTCAATGCAAAAATATTTGAATACTCCCGAGTATTTTGAGAAACTGGCAAATGACATTGAATTTATTGATTCAGTACCAGACGATATAAAGAAGTATTACAATAGAATACGCTCTTTGATTAGATTTAGCTATTACGAATATGAATTTGTTGACGTAGCTGCTCAACTCGCATTAATTAGTTTTGAAATGGCATTGAAGTTACGTTACAAGGAGATTGAGGAACGTGATTCAACATTATCGTTTTTCAAATTAATTGAATGGAGTATAAACAAAAAATTAATAACTATTGAGAAAAAAAGATTAATAGCGTTAAAAGATCTCAGAAACCACAGTGTACATATTGATCATTTTAGTGGCTCTTTGTGAAAATGAGTGGGTAGGGTTAAATTAGGGGAAAAAGGAAAGTGTCTTACAATGTTAACAGAAACAGAACTATTTGCCCTAGCCCTAGGTGTAAAATCTCCATGGAATATTGAAG
>JAFLBE010000065.1 GCA_017303995.1 Bacteroidota bacterium
TATCAGCAGTAACCCGTCTGTGACCTTTAATGATTTCGCTGATTCTGGTTTGGGGAATGAACGTTTCCTTTGACAATCTATAGGCAGAAAGTCCAAGTGGAATTAAAAACTCTTCCTTAAGAACTTCCCCTGGGTGAATATTGGGTAATTTATTCATATTATTCCTTTTTAATGATAATCAACAATTTCGACTTTCCAGGCATTGTCATTTTCCCATTTGAAAATGATTCTCCACTGATTATTGATTCTGATACAATAAAATCCTGCCAGATTTCCACTTAGTTTTTCTAAATGATTTGCAGGCGGAATCCTTAAATCGATTATTTGCTGTGCTGCGTTTATCATTCTTAATTTTCGTCTTGCGACATTTTGAACCTCGGGCGGGAATTTTCTGGATTGAAATCCATCCCATATTTTTTCTGTTTCAAAGTCCCCGAAATTCTTTATCATGTAAAACACTCTCGTTATTCGATACTAACGCTAAAGATAACTAATTTTGTTTTTGGTTTCCATAAAATATTAATAAAAAAAAGCCGGACAATTTTTGCCCGGCTTTTCAAAAATGCTGATTCTTTTCTGAATTTTGTTACCTGTCGGAATACTGTTGATTAGCACAGATTTTTATTTCGACTTGCTATGAGGATTGATACCAAAATTGAAATTGGAAATCCTCCGACCGGGAGGTCGGAGTTACAAAATTCAAAATGCCAATAAAAATATCCCCCGTCCCGATTACGGGACACCCCCTTCAAAGGGGGACTATTTGAATTTGCCCAACAGCTAAAAGCTAATAGCTAAAAGCCTCCCCCTACAGCCCCATCGCTTTTTTTACATATTTCGGCGCTGGTGAACCGTGTGACAGCATCTGATCATGGAAGGCTTTCATATCCGTGATTTCGCCATGTTTCGCTACCCATGCAGCTCTGATATCATTAATTCCCAGATTCCCCACGAAATAGGTTGACAGCTGGGTTGACGACATGCACGCTCTCCGCCATTTTCCGGCAGCTTCGCCTTCTTCCTGGAATCCTTCATTCATCATCAGATCCATGGCTTCTTTCTCGGTCATGCCGGCTGTGTGAATTTTCTGATCAATAATCGCATTGATGATCAGTCTCAATCTCATTTTCAGCTGCTGCATTTTCACTTCCGGTCCGCCATAACCTTTTTCAACCATGAGCTGCTCAGCATAAGTCGCCCATCCTTCAACGAACGGACCCGAACTGTAAATGGCACGGATCAGCGTCGGTGCTTTGAACTTGTTGGAATGAGCCAGTTGCAGATAATGTCCGGGCATGGCTTCGTGAACAGTCAGATTTTTCAGCATGTAGGCATTGTATTCCCTGAAAAACGATTCAACCCGTTTGGCATCCCAATCTGCCGGTGTGGGTGAAATGGAATAAAACGTCTCGCCATTTTTTTCGAGCGGACCCGGTGAATCGCAGTAAGCAACCGCAACGCCACGCTGAAATTCAGGCATCACAATAATTTTCACAGGCTCATCAGGAACGGTAACCAATCCGTTATCTCTTACAAAGGCGGTAATTTCGGCGAGACCTGCTTTGGCCTGATCAACAATAGTAGAATTATCCGGACGTGTTTCAGACAGCTTATCCAGAACCCGTTTGATCACTCCTTTTTTGTCGGATAGGAAAGTTTCAGAAGTTTCCTTCGGGAAATAGGTTTTAAACAACGGCAACGCAGTTTCATACAGTTTGGTTTGGGTGTTGCCAAGTTCAGTTTCAGCCTTAGCCAGAATTTCTTCCTTGGTCAGATTGGATTCCAGATTGTATCTCAGCTTACTGCGGAATAAATCTTCCCCGATTCTGAAGTCCCGTGTTGCTTTTGGTAACAGATCAGTCTTCAGCCATTCCCCATAAGCAGTAATGGCAGCAATGACGGAATCCTGAACAGGTTTGAATTCAGCTTTCAGTTCAGGTACCTGATCCAGATACATATTCAGTTCATCTTTGACGAGGCTGATCGCACCCGGATTTTGTAGAATAGCCGTTTCAGTATGGATTTTAGTCGGCGTATCCAGATTGGCTTTTGCTGCTTCCAGGAAACCGGGAATAGCTCTGAGTCTGGATTTTACACTCATCAGACGGTCCTTCAACGGAGCAAAATCTCTTGCCAGTAACGGATAAATCAGATTTCCGGCATTATACACCATCGGATTCCAGGTATATTCCTTCAGAGAATCATTTGAAAAAACTGTCGATCTCAAATTACTCCTGAGAATCCGGTAATCAATCAGGTTGGTATCATTCAGCTCTTTGGCTGTGATCTTGGAAAGGGAATCGAGATAGGCTTTGGCCAGATCAGTACTTTTCTGGATGCCGGCTTTGGAATAATCGCTGATCAGGGCATCATACCTGTGATCACCGAGATAAGTCGCCAGTTCCGGACTTAATTCCAGGTTTTTCTGGATAAAATTGTTCGCCAGAGTGACGAATTTTTCATTTGGATCCGGCTTGGCACAACCAGCCAGAATCAGTAACGGAAGCAGGTAAACGAGTTTTTTCATGGTGTAGTCCTTTGGTTCGTAGGTAGTAGTCAGTAGTTAGTAGATAGTAAATAAATTCGTTTTTGCGTCGATAAAACTCCCCTCCTTTTTTAAAGGAGGGGAAATCACAACCCGGGAACCGGGATCGTGATGGGGTGGTTTATTTGGTTTGTATGGATAAAATGCCAAATCCGAAACCAACCCGTCCCGGGCACTTCGACCGAAGGTGTTCGGGATAATTCGAACGGCGTTATTTAAATGCCAAAGGCAAAACCACCCCGCCTTCGGCACCCCTCCTTTAAAAAAGGAGGGGAACCTATTTTCAATTTCAGCTTACGCCTTAAACTCCAACATCCCCCGTCCGGCAGTTGCCGGACACCCCTCCGTCGGGAGCCGGATCTTCGACTTCAAAGAGGGACTCATTGCCTTATTCCCTTAAACCCAAATCCGGGCACTTCGCCCTTCGATAAATCCGTCTTTCGACGGACACTCAGGGTGACAAATGGGAAAATGCTGGATTCCGGATCCCCGAACGCTTTCGGGGCAGGCTAAGTCCGGGATGACAGCCCTTTTATTTACCTTAAGCCTTAATCCTTATGCCTTACGCCTTTTATAAAAAACCGCCTTTCTTGGCTGTTACTTAGCGACTTAGCGGTTTCCCAGTCCCTTGTCTCCCGTCACTTGTCACTGTATTTCAATATCGCCAGGGCCGTTTCACCACAGCACCAGGTTAAGGGAGTGGCCGGACTGCAATCTGATCCATCCGGGTAAATTCTTTCGGGCATCAGGCCGTAACTGTTGCTGTTTGCAATCAGCCAGTCCAGATAATATCTCGCTTGTTTTTTATTTCCGCGGATGAGTTCATACTGAACCGCTGCTGCCGTCATGAAGAAAAACGCTGCCTGTCCGTAACCGGCAAGTCCGCCATCCGGAGAGGTGAAATACTGCATACCGCCGCCCAGAATGACCGTGTTTTTGGCGTACCAGTCCATCGATTTTTGCATGGTTTCATGATCGGGATATCCCCAGAGCACACCAAAAAGAGCCGCCGTTCCCCACATGTATGTCGGTTTGCTGCCTTCTATCGAGGTGCCGTCTTCTGCCTTCCGGTCGATGGTTCTCACATCTGCATAAATGCCCGTTTCCGGGTTGATCATTCTGGCGAGATTGGCTGAAATCGTCTCTGATGCTTTCAGATACGCTGCTGCTTTGGCTGGATTCTTCCACGATTTTGCCAGCTTCGAGGCCGTTTTCAATGCTTTTGCACAGGTCAGATTGGTGGATGGAAGAAAGCCCGTCCACTCGATGATGCCGCCTTCGTAGAGCAATCCTTTTTCGTTGATTCTGGCCACGAGAAAATCCATCAGCTCATAAACAAACTCCGGTTTCGCCAGCCATTTCCCGGTTTTTTCGTGATACCGGTCGAGCAGTTCGATGTAATAGCCGTTGGCATCCCACTCGGGCTCATCATACCGGGCACCGTCTCCGCCATTCACCGCTTCAGAAAACGCATTGTACCGGGCGTACCATTCTCCTTTTGATTTTTGGGGGATGGATGGATTTTTCCAGAAGGTGATGATTTGTTTCGCTTCCTCAAGATGTCCCGTTTCCAGAAAAACCCGGGCCGACATCATGGCATCTCTCGGATACAACTGGGGCATCCCCTGCGTCACGAACTGACCGGTTAAATCCGCCGGAACATGTCCCTGAATATTGGCCGACCGGGCGGCGTACAGATTCCGTTTGTAGGATTCCAGATCTTCAGCGGACGCATTTTTCGGCAGTTTGCCCGTTTGAATCCATTTCGCCCAGTGCTGATTGGCTGTGTTGAATGGATTTTTATCCTTTTTCAGTGAAGCGATTTTTTTCAGAACGTCCTTTTCTGAATCTCCGGCAACAATCGCCAGTTCAAAATTACCCGGAGACATGAACGTGAGAACCGAATCAGTCAACAGCAGGAAATCTGACTTTTTCTTGCCCTGGAATAGAAACCCGAGATGGGTTTTGTCCGACCAGACAGCGTGAAACCAATCGTCGTTTTTCTCAAGTTTATCGAGTGTGGTCACCACAGATGTTGTTTTTTTCTTTCTCAGGGTGATTTCATACCGCATGGACGTTTTGTTCGGATTGGAAAGGGAAACCAGTACCGCATCATTCGGGTGGGAGGTCACAGCAACAACCAGCTTTTCCCCGTTTGGTTGCGTCCATTCCGACTGCGCCGTGTGAAAATTCTTCATGCTGATGGACGGATTTTCGGTCTGCGGGGTAAACACCTTATCAACCACAATACTCGCCTGACTGTGGCGGATGTAATCCATCGTGTAATTTTTATAGTAAAGATGCTGAATGCCGAGAGCACCGCTTTGTTTCTGGATCCGGGCGTCATCAGAATAAACAGCGGTAAGTTTACCATTTCCGAGAATAGCCATACCCTTCCAGGGTCCGGAAAATGAGGTTGTTTGAAGGATAAAAGAAAATAAGAGCAGCAAAACGGTTTTCATTGGATTTTTTTCCGGAAAAAATAAACCTCAAGATAGGAAATTTTTTGGGTTTTGAGGAAAAGCTGTTAGCTTTTAGCTGTTGGCTGTTAGGTAATTTCAATAAGTCCCCCTTTGAAGGGGGTGGCCTGATACCGCAGTAGCGGGTCAGGCCGGGGGATGTTGGTATTCCTCTTTTTCAAAGGAAAATATGACCTCATCCCTGGCATCCGTCGCTGGAAGTCCTTCGACAGACCAAGTATGATACAACCTTTGTTATTGGCGGTTTTGAAAGGCCGTCATCCCGGACTTGATCCGGGATCCATTCCGCCGTTATATCAAACTTTAATCTTTTTTGTCTTCGACGACTGACTTTTGACGGCTCAAAAGTCAGCAAAAAGCCTGCAACCTCAGAACGCTAAATCCGTCTCCCGCCGCCAATCCCGCAAGAACGGAATCGTAAGGATTATTGTCACCCAGAGTGGCGAATCAGATTATACTGATTCGTTGTATCGAAGGGTGAATTATTTTGATTCCGTTCTTGAAGGCGCACGGATTTTGCAACCGCACGTTCCGCTGAGTTTGCGGAAAACCGCACATTCCCTGATTCTGGCAGAAATACAAATCCTCAACCCCGGAGGGGTGACATGTTTGTAGCCCCGGGTGGAAACCCGGGGTTAACGTAATGGAATAAAAACCCGCCCGGGCACAAATCGTTGTTAATTGGTTGAACTAATTCCGGGCGGCCCTTCGGCTAAGCTCAGGGACCGTTTTTTCCTTTTGTCTTCGACGACCCCCTTTTCTAGAAAAGGGGGCAAAAGTCTTCCGGAATCAGAACACACCATCCGCCGCCGTCCGCACGAGCTGCACCCGCTTTCAGCGGCTGAACGCTGGCGGATGTTTCCCTTCACGCAGTCCGCCACTGATTCCGGATGCCCGGCGCATGGTGGAAATCCTTTGAAAAATGAAATTAGGATTTTGTCTTTTCATCCGCCGTCAGCCGGTTCCCAATTCTCGGGACAACAAGCGCAGTGCCCGGTTAAATCGAATCTGTGTTTGAAGGAGGCTACTGCCGACTGAGTTCAGATTCGATCAGGGCCGGAGTGCCAGTTGCAAGTCATTGAGCGGCTGGGCGGTAGGGCATTTTGCTGACTTTTGTGCCGTCAAAAGTCAGTCCCCGAAGGGAAGAGAAATTTGCTTTGAATTGTATTTCATCAAATCCCCCAAAGAAAAACCCTCCTTTTTAACCTACTTCTAATCTCCCTCATCTCCTTTCCCCAAACCCAAAACCCAAAAAACGATGTTTTCTCCACTATTTCTCTAATAAAAGAGTTGTCAAGACCCACTTTTCCTCTAATAAAAACCTCGATTTCCCGATATTTCTCTAAGTGATTCTCTAATAAAAACGCGGTTTTCTTCTACTACTTTCTACATATTCTCTTATCATTCTTCTATGTTTCTCTAATGAATCTCCACTATTTGATAGGAAATGGATGGGAAATTCATGGAAAATGAATGGGCGGGTCATTGACGGAAGGTGGAGTATGGCTGTGGAAGTAGCTTTTTCTTGCATGTGATGAAGAAAAGGTTGTTTTCAATTCAGGTTTCTTTCCCCAAACAAAAAGGTCTATGAAATTCTTCCAACAAATATCACAAAATTGACCTGTTTACAAAATATACATGAAAATATGTATAGGATTTTCCCGGGAAAAGGCCGTTCTTAGTCCAGATTAAAAAAGGTTGATTCTGGAGGGGAATAAGGGTACATTTAGGGAAGGTAACACCCTTGATTTGGAGTTTGTATAAATTTCTTAAACAAAAACCTTTTGGTTATATTATTTGAACCTAATTGCTATGTTCAAAAATTGTCTTTCCTTTCAATATAAAAGTGAAAAAATAAAGAAGTTTTAAAATTATACTGAGCCATAAATGCACATTATCCAAAACAATCCTTATCGCATAGTTGGTTTGCTTGTTGGAGCAACCGCAAAAGAACATGAACGACAAGTAAAACGGCTGAAACAATTTATTGATGCCGAACAAGATCCACAAGACGACTTTAGTTTTCCGACTCTGGGACATTTGCAAAGAACACTAGAAAGCGTAATTGATGCCGCTTCAAAACTCAACCTTGACAGCGACAAAATGAATGCTGCTATGTTTTGGTTTTACAAAGGCAATCCAATTACGGACGAACCAGCATTTGACGCAATCAAAGAAGCCGACTTAGACCAAGTAATAAATATTTGGACAAAACTCACTTCAAGTGGGGAGGTCTCACAGAGAAACGCTTCTGCATACAATAATTTGGGGACACTTTATTTAAGTGGCATTTTGGTAGGAACGAATTCCAAGGAAGTCCTTTTGGAACAAGGGATTTCTCTGAAACTGAAATTCCTTGAAAGTGGTTTCATAAAAGACTTCAAAGCATTGGCAACAGATGAAACTTTTAAGACAACGAAAAAGGAACTCCAACTTTTGTTTCTCAATCAAGTGCAATCTGAAATTGAAAAAAGCGGAGGCATAACTTCAAATAAATTGCTTGACATTTTAACCAAGCAAGAATTTTCTGCCAAAGAAGATTTTTTAAAAATATTTGTTAAGAAGGCTATTGAGCAAATAGAAAAGATAATAGAGGAAGTAAAAACACAACGAAAAGCAAACAAAGCAAATGCACTGAATATTGGAAAAGGCCTTTTTGAGCAGACCACGGGAGATCTAAATCAAATCAAACTACTGTTAGGAAAAACAAGTCAAAAATATTGTTCAATTGCAGACAAATTGGCAGATGAAATATTGCAGTGTAGTATTGATTATTTCAACTTTTGGCAGAAAAATGAAAGTAATATCAATTATTTTGATTTTACTTGGAAATTGGCAAAATTGGCTGAAGGAATTGCTGTTGGAAAGCTAACAAAAGATAGAGTGGCTGATAGCTTGAAGACTCTTCAAGACGTGAAGGATAAAGAAATTACCCAAGCACTTGAATTACTACAGTCTATTCAAAATGCATATGAAGCTAATAAATCAAGAATAAATTCAGAAGTTCGTTCAATGCGATTAGGTCCGGACCAAACCATTAACTGGACCAAGGTGGATGAAATGATTGAAAACTCTCTTGACTGGAACAAAGTTGTAAGCCTCATTCAAGAAGTAATTCCACCAGAAAATGTTGACAAAATAAAAAACATAAATAATCAAAATAAAATTAATGAATATATAGATCTTGTTATTTTTTTAATGGAAAAGCTAAGTTATTTACAAAAAAACAAAATTAAGTATATTTGTTATTGGGAAGCTTCAGGACCAAGCATGCCGACTGCAAGTGACTTTGCAAAAATACCAGTAGGGTTAAAATGGGTTGGTGCCATAGTTCTACTTCTTATTGTATTAAAAGCATGTGAATAAAGGGTTTGAAATGGCAAAAACAATAATTGTGTTCTTTTTACTTTCATCAGTGTGTGCTTTTGCACAAAATTCAGCCAATGATGAGTTAGACTCGAAAATTAAACCGTTTTTGGAATCGTTACAATCGCTCCAAAACGAGAATAACAGGATGAAACAAGAAATTAGAACTGTGAATTCAAAACTTTTAATTGCAAATAAAAGCATAGATAGTTTGAGAAAAAAAACGCAAGAAAATAGCAATGCAATTTCTCAAACTGCAAATGAACTTGGAATTAAAATCAAGGAAACTGGCGACAAAAATGAGGACAAAATCACAGAAGTTTCTGTATCATTAAGTAAGACTTCACTTTACGGCATTATAGGTGTGCTTTCCGCAATTTTACTTTCAGGGCTTTTGTATTGGCTATTAAGTAAAAGACAGCAAACCGACAAAACAGATTTTATTGACCAACTGAACAAAACCAAATCATCCATTGAGGAAAGTTTGGTAAAAGAGTTTGGCAAACAAACTGAATTAATGGATTTGCAACTGCACTTAATTGAGCAACAGAAAACTACTCTGCAAGCAACACCAAGCGCAGAGCCTGACCATTCTTTAGCATTGAAAGTTGCAAGTGAAATCAACCTAATAGAAAGAAACATCAATCTTATGGATTCAAAAACGAAAGGCTTGAGACAATTACAAGCATCTGTTGGGAAGCTTAAAGACAATCTTTCTGCAAACGGCTATGAAATGCCTGAGCTATTGGGCAAACCCTTCAATCAGGGGATGAGAGTAATAGTAGCAACTTCGATTCCTGATGAAAACCTTGAAAAGGGGGCAGAGTTAATAACTAAAATTCTAATCCCACAGGTTAACTATAATGACAAAATGATACAAACAGCCCAAATAGAAGTTTCTGTTGGCTACTAAACAATAAAATAATTTCAAAGTATGAGAAATAAAATTGACTACGGCATTGACTTAGGAACAACCAATTCGGCAATAGCGAGAATGGAAAACGGTGTTCCGACCATTAAAAAGTCTGAAACTTTAAAAGATACAACTCCATCTTGCATTAATTTTAATAGAAGGCAGGATATTCTTGTAGGAGATCCTGCTTTTAATGTAATGAAAAATGATAGTGCAAGAGCATTAAAAACTTTTGAAAAAGGGAAAACGAATACATTTATTGAGTTCAAACGAACAATGGGAACTACCCATTCTTATGAATGCTCCAATATGAGTAAGAGCTTCTCACCAGAAGAATTATCATCTGAAATTTTAAAAAAATTAAAATCCCTTGTTCAAGATGAAAATATTTCTTCGATTGTAATAACTGTTCCTGCAAAGTTTTTGAACCCACAGAACGAAGCCACAATGCAAGCTGCAAAACTCGCAGGTTTTAAGCATATTGAACTATTACAAGAACCAGTGGCTGCCGCTACTGCTTACGGACTAGATTCAAAAAGTAAAGACGGCTTTTGGCTGGTTTTCGACTTTGGCGGTGGAACTTTTGATGCAGCTTTGATTAAAGCAGAAGAAGGAATTTTAGCAGTGAAGGATACTGATGGCGATAACTGGCTTGGTGGTAAGAACTTAGACGAAGCAATTGTTGACCAAATTATAATTCCCAACTTGCAAGAAAACTTTGCAATTGATTTCGTGATAGATGATCCATCTAAAAAAGAACTTTTAAGGGCAGCAGTAAAATTTGAAGCTGAAGTTGCAAAGAACAATTTATCATTTAAAGATAAAGTTCACATTTTATCAAACTTGGGCGATTTACCTTTTGAAGATGAAAATGGGGAAGAACCTGTAATTGATTTAGAGGTGACACAACAAGACTTGGAAAATGTTTTTTCTCCAATTTTCCAGAAGGCAATTGACATTACCAAAGGATTATTGAAACGCAACAACTTAAAAGGGCCTGACCTAGGAGCATTGATTTTGGTTGGTGGACCGACTTATTCTCCAATACTTCGCAGAATGCTTAAAGAGCAAATTACTGAAAAGGTAGATACTTCCGTTGACCCAATGACGGTAGTTGCAAAGGGTGCCGCTTTGTTTGCCTCTACAATTTCAGTATCAGATGAAGTAAAAGAAACAACAAGAGATAAAACCAAACTTCAACTGGATATTAAATATGAAGCTACCACCGTTGAATTGGACGAAATGGTAAACTTAAAAGTCCTGAAAGATAAAACTACAGGAACTTTCCCGGAAAAGATTTATACTGATATAGTTCGTTTTGATGGTGCCTGGTCAAGTGGTAAAAAGCTGATTGGCGAGAAAGCAACAATTGTTGATGTATTTTTAATTGAGGGTCGTTCAAATTCTTTTGAAATATATGTTTATGACGAAGCGGGAAATAAATTGGAATGCCAACCGCACCAATTTAGCATTATGCAAGGTATTGGTGGTCTTGATAAAATGCAGGTCTTATCGTATCATATTGGAATTGGTAAGTATTTTTCAGAATTCAATAAGGACTTATTTGCACACGTAAAAGGTCTTGAAAAAAATAAATCATTGCCAGTTACTGGGGTTCGGAATGGACTTAAAACTAGAAGTGCAATTCGACCTGGCCTTATTATGGATGTAATTCGTATTCCTATCTATCAAGGTGACTATAATGCCGAAGGAACAAACCCAGTGTTGAATAATTGGGTAACTGATGTAATTATAACGGGAGAAACTATGCCTGGCTTACTTCCAGTAGATAGCGATGTAGACATTACTATCAAAGTTGACAATTCGCAACTCATGAAGTTCACCGCTTACTTTCCTTTGTTAAACCACACTGAGGAATTAGAAATAGAAATTAAGAAAACTGAACCACCAACTGAAGAATTGCTGACCAAAGAAATTTCAAAAGCTAAACACACAGCACAAAAAGTTAATGCCAATGATATTTCTGAAAAATTAGAGGCACTTGAAGAACAGTTAGACAATGAAAAAGGAAGTGCAGACGGCAAAATGAAAATTCTTGACGGATTGCGTAAAGAACTATTAAAATTGGATAGTGCTGAAAAAATTGCAGAATGGCCAAAAGTGGAACAAGAACTAAAAGACGCTTTCTATGAATTGGAAGATTTAATAGAAAAGATAAAAGCCAATAATGATGATGGCGACTTTAATATGGAAAAAATTGAGACACACATTCATGAATACAAGAATTCTATTGAACTCATTATCAGAGAAAAGAATTTAAAATCAGCAAAGGAATTAACTGAAGAAATAGAGGGGCTTGAAATTGAACTCCGTAATACTGTTTCTGGAGGAGAAGTAGATAAAAGAAGATTAGAATATCATGACAGAGAATTCAATAGTTTGCAATGGAAAGACAAACACAAAGCGCGACTTCTTGTCAATCAGGGTTTAAAAATGATTCAAGACGGTAAAACAGGTCAATTAAAACCGCTTATACATCAAATATGGGATTTGCGAATAGACCCAGAGGGCGATAGAGATACATTGGGTTGAACAATTTAAATTACTCTAAATAATGGATATTCAAAAACAAGGTATACTACCCAAAAACTTTTCAGTTAATGAGAAGTATTTTGTTATGCTTTTTATCAAGCAAGGCAGTAATGCGGAAACATATAGGGTAAAAGGGAAAGACGGTAAACTGTATTTTCTTAAACTGTTCAACTATGCAAAGCTTCACCGTTCTGCATTTGACAGTGAAAACAATTTGCTGGAAATTGAATTTCTAAAGTCAATCAAACATCCAAACATCGTTTCTTATCAAGACAGTGGAGAATTGATTTATGAAGGGAAAAAATTTGGTTATTTGGTTCTCAACTTCATTGCAGGTGAAACCCTGGCTGAAAAAATAAGCCGTGAAAAAGTTGAATCTGTTTATGACTTAAAACAAATAATTTCGGCTGTTTTAAACGGTCTAAATTATTTACATAGTTTACCTGACCCGATTATTCACAATGAAATTACACCCCAAAACATTATGCTTGATTTATCGGGAGACGTACCCCAAGCAAAAATTATTGATTTTGGTTTTGCCCGTTCATTTCACCAATCATCAAAATCATATAATAAAGAAGGTTTGAATTTAAACTATGTTGCTTCTGAATGTTTCAATAGTTTTTATTCTCCTCAATCTGATTTGTTTTCTGTCGGTGCAGTAATGTATCATTTGCTTTTTGGAATGCCACCTTGGTTCAAAGACATTTCAAAATTTAAAGCCGACAGAACAAAAGCCGAAGATGTAATTATTGAAGAACGCAAAAAGCCAATTTTATTTCCAAAAGTTTCAGAAGACATTGTTGATTTTGATGAATCAGTTTTAAAGGTTTTAAAAAAGGCTTTGCAGAACGACCCCGAAAACCGCTTTCAATCTGCCAGTGAATTTACCCAAGCATTAAACGATGAAATTGAAATTGAAGATGCTGACAATGTTCTGAAAGTTAAGTCAGATGATAAAGAAGATAAGAAAATAAAAACACAGAAAGCTAAAGGTAAGGGATTTGATGCAATTGCTGGTTTGGATGATTTAAAGAACGAAATGAGAAGGTCTGTTATTGATATTTTACAAAATCCAGAAAAGGCTGAAAGGTATGGAGCTAAATTACCAAATGGTATGGTTTTGTATGGACCTCCAGGGTGTGGTAAAACATTTTTTGCCAAACACTTTGCCGAAGAAGTCGGCTTCAATTTTATTTTATCTACACCATCAACTCTAAAGAGTCGGTATGTAAATGCTACTCAGGAAAACATTGCAAAGATGTTTGAAGATGCCGAAAAAAATGCTCCTACAATCATATTCATTGATGAAATAAATGAACTTCTTCCAAACCGTGAAAGTGATGCTCACGAAATGGCAAAAAGTGCAGTAAATGAAATGTTAGCTCAAATGGACAGAACAGGAGAAAAGGGTATTTTCATAATCGGTGCAACAAACTATCCAGATACGATTGACTCTGCAATGCTTAGGTCTGGTCGGTTGGAAAAGAAATTTTACCTGCCGCCACCAGATTCTAAACTAAGAAAGGCCCTTTTTGAAATGAGCTTAAATCAAAGAAAAAAGGTTTTGGATTTTGGAATTGATTACGATAGTTTATCTAATCTAACTGAAAACTATGTTAGCGCTGACATTGAATCGATAGTTAATGAAGCTACTTCTATTGCGATGGCTGATGATTCAAGAATAACAATGAATTTGTTGGAGAAAGTGATAAAATCATTCAAGCCTTTTCCGAAGGAAGAATTAAGGAAATACAAATCCATTAAGGCAAAAATGGATGGTGAAAATATTGAACAAAAAAATGACCAACCCAGAATCGGTTTTAAACCTTAATACAAAATAAAATGGACACAATTAGCTTTGACAAATTATTGCTAAAATCGGCATTTTGCTGTATGGCATCTGATGGGCACATTGACAATAGAGAAATTGCTATAATCAAAACAATGTGCGAAAATTCACCCTTGTTCAAGGACTTCAATTTCCAGGAAGAAATTAATTCACTTGTTGGAAAAATCAATACAAGAGGAAAAGAGTTTATTTCCTATTACTTTGACTTGTTAGGCAAAACTACTTTAACAGAAGTGGAAGAATTGACTTTAATAGATTTTGCCATACAGACAATTAAGGCTGACGAACATATTGAATATTCTGAAATTAAGTTTTTTAAGAACATCAGACACAGACTGAAGATAAGTGATGAGAATATTTTAGCCGTTTATCCAGACATTGAACAATTTTTAGAGAAGGATATTGTTACGGATTCTTACCTGGACAAGATTGCAAACCAATATTTGATAGCTGTTGAATTACCGCAATTTGATTTAATCAATATCGACGCTATTTCACATGACAAATTAAAAAAAGATGAATAACGCAATAAAAATAATATTGGCCATTTTATTTTTTCTCTGTTTGGCAGATATGCCTTATGGTTTTTACCAGATTGTGAGATTATTTGGACTTATTGGTTTTGCAATATTAGCTTATCAAGCAAATCAACAAGGTAAGCAGACAGAAATGATTATTTACTGCGGACTAGCTTTGTTATTTCAACCGTTTTTCAAAATCGCACTTGGTAGACAAATCTGGAACATTGTTGACCTAATTGTTGGTATTGGTCTTTTGTTATCTGTATTTATTAAACCAAAGGAAAGTCAAAGATAATTTGGTATTCTAACGTCTTTTTGTAAATGTAGTTTAAAATAGTTTACCAGCAACGCAGCTATGTACCAAAGTAATTATAAATAATCGGTACAAATTTTAAAAATGTGCAACTAAAATACCCAATTTATTTTCCAAACCCACCAACCTTAACTTTAAGGGCACCTCTAAAAACCTCAACAAATGTCATCCTCAACTTGATTGGATTAATGCAATTCTGCGAAGCTCATCCATTACAAGGCAAAAAAAGAGGTTCTTAGAGGTGCCCAATAACATTAAATGCGTAAATTCTGATCCTATCTTTACACTACCTAATTTAAAATGAAAATCTAAAATGGCTAAGAAAGAAATTAAAGAAAAAGCAATTGAAGTTACACTTTGGGAAGCAGCGAACAAGCTGAGGGGCAGTGTTGAACCGGCAGAATACAAACACGTTGTTCTCGGACTGATTTTCCTTAAGTTTGCCAGTGATAAATTTGAAGTTCACCGGAAGAAGTTAATTGCCGAGGGCAAAGAAAAATATATTGAACTGGCCGATTTCTACAATATGAGCAATGTCTTCTTTCTGGAAGAGATTTCTCGGTGGAGTTACATTGTAAAAAAGGCAAGACAAAATGATATAGCTTTAATCATTGACACCGCACTGCATACCATAGAAAAAGACAACAAATCATTAAGAGGTGCTTTGCCCGACAATTACTTTTCACGATTGGGTTTAGATATAACCAAGTTAGCATCATTGATTAGCGAAATAGACAGTATTAACACCCTAAAAGACAAAGAGCAAGATTTGGTTGGTCGTGTGTATGAATATTTCCTGAAAAAGTTTGCCATTGCGGAAGGAAAAGGTAAAGGGGAATTCTACACACCAAAAACCATTGTGAACCTGATTGCCGAAATGATTGAACCCTATAAAGGAATTATTTATGATCCGGCTTGTGGTTCCGGCGGTATGTTTGTTCAATCTGTTAAGTTTATTGAAGCACATCATGGCAATAAAAAAGAAGTTTCTATTTACGGGCAGGAATACACAAAAACCACTTACAAACTGGCAAAAATGAATCTTGCCATAAGAGGAATTTCTGCCAACCTTGGGGAAAAAGATGCCGATACTTTTGCTGACGACCAGCATAAAGACCTGAAAGCAGATTACATCATGGCAAACCCACCTTTTAACCAGAAGGACTGGCGGGCCGAAAATGAATTGATTGATGATCCCCGCTGGAGAGGTTATGAAGTACCACCGAAAAGCAATGCAAACTATGCGTGGATTCTAAATATGGTGTCCAAGCTTTCCGACAATGGAATGGCTGGTTTTATTTTGGCAAATGGTGCTTTAAGTGGGGGTGGCGAAGAATATAAAATCAGAAGAAAGTTGATTGAAAATAATTTAGTGGAAGCTATTGTAATAATTCCTAGAGATACGTTTTACACTACCGACATCAGCGTTACGCTTTGGATTTTAAACAAAAACAAAAAAGCAAGAACAGTAGAAATAAATGACAAACAGAAAAACTACCGGGACCGTGAAAAAGAAATTTTGTTTATGGATTTAAGACGTTGGGGACAGGAATTTGAAAAACAGTTTATTGAACTTACGGATGACGATATTGCCAAAGTTTCAGAAAACTACCACAACTGGCAACAAACGGATTACAAGAAAACCTACAAAGACATACCTGAGTATTGTTATTCTGCTTATTTTGAGCAAATAAAAGCAAACGATTTTTCCTTGGTCCCAAGCAAATATATTGAATTTATTGACCGTGACAGCAAAATAGATTTTGACACCGAAATGAAACGCATAAAAAAGAAATTTAAAATCCTTTTGAAAGAAGAAAAGCAATCGCAGGAACAATTGATTAACGCTTTTAAAACGTTGGGTTATGAGATATAATCGTATTGGTAATTATATACATTTGGTTGACAACCGTAATAAAGATTTAGCAGTTTCAAACTTATTGGGTATAAACATTACTAAGAATTTTATGCCTTCGGTTGCCAATACTTCTGAAACGGATTTGTCTAAATACAAGATTATTCAAAAAGGACAGTTTGCATATAGTGCAATGCAAGTAGGCAGAGATGAAACTATCCGGTTGGCTTTGTACGCAGAAGATAAACCTGCAATTATTTCTCCGGCCTATTTGGTTATTGAAGTGAATAACGACAATGAATTGTTGCCCGAATATATGATGATGTGGTTTCAAAGACCCGAATCAGACAGATACGGTTGGTTTATTAGCGATAGCAGCGTAAGAGCGAGTTTAGAATGGGAACGATTTTGTGAAATACAAATCCCCATTCCAGTTGTAGACGAACAAAGAAAATTTGTTGCTTTATACAATGGATTGCTCACCAACCAAAAAATTTACGAAAAAAGTTTGGCAGATTTACAATTTATATGCGATGCTTATATTGAAAATCTGATTAAATCCGAAAAACCCAAAGTGCTTGGGAAATATATTGAGCAATCGGATGAAAGGAATAATGATTTGAAAATAGATAACCTTATTGGAATAAGTGTGAATAAGGTTTTTATGGCAACTAAATCAAATAAGGAACAGCTTGATTTATCAAATTTCAAAATTGTTCGACCAAAAGAATTTGGTTATGTTTCAGTAACTTCAAGAAATGGCGAGAAAATTTCAATTGCACTTTTGGACGGAGAAACAGGGCTAGTTTCAATTACTTATACAGTTTTTAGAGTTAAAGACCCCTCAATTTTATTACCCGAATATCTATTTTTGTTTTTCATGCGAAGAGAATTTGACCGTTACGCTAGATTTCATTCTTGAGGCAGTGCAAGGGAAACTTTTGATTGGGGTGACATGTGCAATGTAAAATTGCCCATTCCCGACATAAAAGTGCAAGAAGCCATAGTAACCATTTACCACACATTGGAAACCCGAAAAAGTATCAATGAACAATTGAAAAATACCATTATGCCGCTTTGCCCTGTGTTGATGAAGGGTGTTGTGGAGAGTATGAAAAGCCAGAAAAAAGAAGTGAAATATGAGATATAAATACCAATTGATTTTGTTGGGAGAAAATCTTGAGTTATTCGATAAACTTAAACTCGAAATATCAAAAAGGTTTGATGAGTTAAAATTGATTCAAGACTTGCTAAAAATAATTACAAAAGAAACTATATCAGAATATTCAGGTGCAGAGCCAGCATACGTGATTTATTCTGGC
Source organism: Bacteroidota bacterium (assembly GCA_017303995.1). Classification (GTDB taxonomy): domain Bacteria; phylum Bacteroidota; class JABWAT01; order JABWAT01; family JABWAT01; genus JAFLBE01. The sequence continues at coordinate 17,721 of JAFLBE010000065.1, forward strand.
CACAAAGATGATCTTGATATTATTACAAGTGATATTTTGGAGAAGCAAAAACTTGATGGCAACATCATATTGCCGATATTCAGAGAAGATTTCATTAAAGAAATCCCTGAAATAATTAATAATATTAACGGCTTAAAGTATCTTAATAATATAAATCAAGTATGCAATTTGATATTGGAGGGATTTGAATTACTTCGAAAAACTAGAAAACTTTTTATTTCATACAAAAGAAGTGAATCAAGCATTATCGCAATTCAATTATATGAAGCCTTAGAGTCCAATAATTTTGATGTCTTTTTAGATACACATTCAGTTGATAAGGGAGAGGACTTTCAGGATGAGCTTTGGCATAGAATGACTGATTGTGATGTAATTTTGATGTTGAATACAAAAGAATTTATAAAAAGTGAATGGTGCAACAAAGAACTTGAGAAGGCACATATTAAGAGAATTGGTATTGTACATTTATTATGGCCAGATTGTGATTTTGAAAGATTTTCACAATTGGCTCATTCAATGAAACTAGGGAATGGCAATTTTGACAAACCTTTATTTTCAGACTTATCAAAAGGACGATTGACGACATCGACAGTCAAAGAAGTTATAAATCTTGTTGAAGGAGCTAGAGCAAGGAATTTGGCTTCTCGTCAAGACGCTTTAATTACTGATTTTACTCAGGCAGGTCATAACAACAATATTGAGTTGAATTTGCAGTTTAGTAGGTATATTACTCAAGAATTACCTACAGGGAAAAGAATTGTATACATACCCACAGTTGGAATTCCTCAGTCGATAAATTGTCAAAATTCTCAAAGACTTATTAAAAGAATTGAAAAGAAAGAAATTGACTCAATACACCTGATTTATGATGATATGTCAATTAGAGATTTTTGGTTGGACCACTTAGAATGGCTTAACGAAAGATTAGAAATACAAACAATAAAAAAAAGGTTCTTTATGAAAATGAGTGGGTAACATAAGGATTAATATTAAAGAAATTGAGTTTTGCGCCAATTAAATAAATCATGGTTATGAAATTTTTACCGTACCCTCTGGCCTTTGCCTTCGCTGCCTG
>JAFLBE010000066.1 GCA_017303995.1 Bacteroidota bacterium
GAAATACTAAAATAAAAAGGTAATTGACTGAAATTTATTTTTGTATTACCTAACAGCTAATAGCTAACAGCTTAATTGCCTTTCCTGCCTGCCTAATACGTTATCGCCAACTTCGCCTGCGATGTTGGAAGCTGAATAATAAAGGTGGTTCCTGCTGGGGTTGGCTGATGCTTGAGCAGTCCGTTTAGCTTCTGAATCATATTGTAACTGACAAACAGACCCATCCCGATTTTACCTTTAGCTTCCTGTGTGGTGTAGAAAGCATCAAAAATTTTCGGTCTGATTAATTCAGAAATTCCGGGTCCGTTATCTTCAATTGAAATTGTGACAAAATCTTCGTTTCCGGTTAAAGTGATGATAATTTTTCCACCATCGGCAGGAATATGTTCTGCGGCATTCTTCAGAATATTCGAAAAAATAATGTGAAGCATATCGGTGTTTGATTCCACCGTAGAAATATCACCATAATGCGTTTCAACCGGTAGTGTTCGCTGCATTTCTTTTTGCGTGGATTGAATTGCCATATCCATAACCATCGACAGCTTAACTATCTGAAAGTTATTCTCAATCAGAAGATTAAATGACATCAGCGACCTGACGATACTGGTGATTTTTGATGCACCTTTATCAATGATGACCGCAAGTTCTTCAATTTCATTTGCCACTTCAACCAGATTCTGCTCATGCGCATAATCAACCAGTTTAATAAACAACTCTTTAAATTCTTTGGCATCTTCAGGTACCGGTACAACTTCCACATCTTCACGACGGATAACCGAAAGGGAAGCCAGAACAGAAATAATGTGGCTGATTTCATTCAGATCCTGCCGGATGGGCTGAACACTGTTTGAAATGTAATTGATGGGGTTATTGACCTCATGTGCAATTCCAGAAACGAGTGCAACGAGGCTGTTCATTTTTTCCCGCTGGGCCGTTTCTACTTTTGAAAACTGATCCTGAAGGTTTGTAAACAGCTGTTTGTTCTCAAAGGCAACGGCTGCCTGTGACCCGAAAGATTCACTGATTTCCTTGTCAAATTCCGAGAAAGGAATCACGACTTTGTCAGTAATTTCAGGAGAAGATAATATGGCGTGATGAATACTTTTCTTGTTGATCAGCTGAAGAACGCCAATTGTATCTTTTCTGTGATTCTTCAGCGGTACAACCAGCATCGATTTTGACCGGTAATTATTCTTTTCGTCAAAAGAACGGTTGAAGGAGTAAGTCCGATCTGAAGGAATCTGGTAAACATCGTCGAATTCGAGAGTTTCACCTGTAATGGCACAATAACCGGCAAGACTTTTTGTGCTTAATTCAATAACCTGATTCTGTAATTTAACAGGAACTGATTCATTTTTAGTGTAGATGAATCGCATCTGCTTGTTTTTGGAACTGACTTTAAGCGGAAGGTCTGTGTAGGTTTTCTGCTCAAGGAAATAAAGCGTTCCGCTGTCTGCATCGGTTAGTTCAAGTGCAACAGAAAGAATAGAATCGAGAACAATGTCGATGTGTTCTTCAGTTGAAAGGGCGATCGCAATTTTGTTAAGGCGTCTGAGATGGGTTTTGACCTCATCGAACTCGTATTTTTTCCTGAAATGCCTGATTAATCTTGTCAGTGCAGCTAAAATATGCCGGTTTGATGAATTGGGTTCGAGAACATCGAAAACGATCCCAAGTTCAATAAGATCAAGTATTAAACTGTTTTTTTCACTGTCTGCCGGGGAAACAACAAACCAATAGAAATGATCGGTATTTTTAATGGCACCTTGCTGTGCTTGCTGGAAATCTTCCAATGAGCAGAAAACGCAAACAGGATTGTTGGGTGCGATAGAATCTAAAGCAACTTGAAGTAAACTGAAATCTCCGGAAGGTAACACTTGAGTTTGAACTTCAAGCGAGAAATTATCCGGAAAAATCAGATTTATTCCTGCAAGATCAAGGATATGTAGTGGGTAATCCCGGTTCATTCAGTTCTCGTTTATGTTCAGATTCATTCTTATCATCCTAAAATAAACAAAATTCTTGAATTCAACGAAATAAAAATGGATTTTACCCAAAGATTTAAGGAATTAATGATGACTTTAGATGAAATTCGTTCTTTTTGTCTCTCTTTGAAGGGCGTTACCGAAGATCTTCCATTTGATGAAGAAACGTTAGCCTTTCGGGTTGGTGGTAAAATCTTTGTCCTGACGAGTATTTCTGAACCCAAAACTGTCAATCTCAAATGCGATCCCGACCGTGCTGTTGATCTCAGAGAACGATTTCCTGATGATATTTTTCCCGGGTTTCACATGAATAAAAAACACTGGAATACCGTGTCGGTTATGGGTTCTCTTGATCACAAACAAATCAGGGAGTTGATTCAACATTCCTATTCGCTGGTTTTGGATTCATTATCTAAAAATGTAAAGGCAACCCTTATTTGATGTGGACGGATAATCTTCTCCCCGCTTTGTTCGCAACCCTCAGACAGCTCACGCTTTTGTTCGTTGTCCCGATTTCCATTTCAATTCTTATTTATTTGTCTGAACGGATTGTAACCGGGTGGTTTATTCGCACTACTGGTTTTAAAGGAATTTGGCTCACTGCCTGGCTGGGAACACCGGTTCATGAAAGTGCTCATGCCATCATATGTTTTATTTTCCGGTGTCCCATTAAAGAAATCAGGTTTTTTATTCCGGATCCTGAAAGTCAGGTTTTGGGATATGTGAAATATACTCACAATCCCAAAAATCCGTTTCATTGGATTGGACGTTGGTTTATCGGACTCGCCCCTTTATTTGCCGGATCTGCCTTTCTGTTCGGTTTACTCATGCTGACCGGGGCTTTCCCTATAACCTGGCGTCCGGATTTACTACCGGGACATACTTCAGACTGGATATCAGTTGTTGGCCTTCATTTTGATACGCTTAGCCTGATTGGATCTGAGATGGTCTCGCTTTTAAGTACATCCGATTTTTGGGGAAATCCGTTAAACTGGTTTCTCATTTATGCAGCCCTGGCTGTTGTAACTCACATGGCGCCATCCTTTGCAGATTTAAAAGGAACATTTTCCGGTTGGATATTAATGCTGTTTCTGACGTTTTTGATGAATTATTTCATCCTCTTTCTGGGTGTTCCGGTTACCTTTGACAGTGTTCTTCATTTCATTTCCCTGATTCTAACACGTCTTCTTGCGCTGGCTCTTGTTCTGTCGGCAATTAATCTTATCTTCTGGTTTATTATCCTGAACGTCATTCATCGCCTAAAAACAGGGTATTGGCTGATGGGAAGGAAACATAAGGGTTAATTGTTAATGATTAATGGTTAATCGAGCGAAGCGAAGATCCTGTCCAAGGTTCGGTTACGAACCGCAGATCCGGCGAAGCTAGGAAATGCTTTCAGGATGGTGAATGGGTAATTGTAAATTGTTATTGATTAATGGTGTCACCCTGAGTGTCCGTCGCCAGATGGATGTATCGAAGGGCTGTCAACGGGTTCAACTTTTTTCTTTATATTGGGACAGGTCAGTGACCTGTCCCTTCTGACTTCTGACTTCTGTCTTCTGACTTCTGTCTTCTGTCTTCTGACTTCTGTCTTCTGTCTTCTAACTTCTAACTTCTGAATTCCATGCTCGACTTACTCATTATCGGACAGGGACTTGCCGGCTCTCTTCTTGCCTGGACGGCTCAAAAACACGGACTTTCTGTTCTTGTGGTAGACTGTTTTCGTAAAAACTCATCATCGCGGGTGGCTGGTGGGGTTTTTAATCCGATTACCGGTCGACGGTTTGTTAAAACCTGGATGGCTGATGACCTTTTCCCGTTTGCAGAAGATGTTTACCGGGATATTGAACTTGAATTGAACCGGAAGTTTTATTACCAGAAACCGATTTACCGCACCTTCACTTCTGTTGACCAACGATTTGAATTTTTGAATAAAATTGAAGATGACGATCCTGCTCCATTTACTCCATACTTATTTGAAACCGGTATTCTTCCCAAGGAAATCATTCACCCATTTGGCGGATTGGTCATTCCAGGCGGCGGATGGTTAAATACCGATCGTTTTCTAAGTTCTATTCATGATAAATTGATTGCCAAACAAGAATTGTTTGTTTCAGACTTTCATCACGATCAGGTCAAGGTAAAATCCGGCACGGTTCGTTGGAAGGGATTTGAAGCCAAAAAACTCATTCTTGCTGAAGGATGGTACAATCAGCCAAATCCCTGGTTTCCTGATCTGCCGTTTGTTCCGACCAAAGGTGAAGTCCTCACTTTGGAGGTCCCGGGTTTAAAACTGGATGGAATTGTTTCCCGAAACGGGTTCATCCTTCCCCTGGAAAATGGATATTTCAGAGTGGGTGCAACTTATAACTGGGATGAATTGTCGTTTGATCCTACCGAAGCAGGCAGGGAAGAGTTGCTTTTAAAAGTAAAAAGCATGATTTCATGTCCGTTTGAAATTATTGAACATGAAGTAGGCGTAAGACCCACTGTCAATGACCGCCGACCATTTATCGGGTGGAGTAAAGCACATCAGGAAATCGGAATTTTTAACGGTTTCGGAACAAAAGGTGTTTCTCTGATTCCCTGGTTTGCGAATCATTTCATTGAGCACATTATTGAAGGAAAGAAACTTTTAGATGAAGTGGATGTGGCAAGGGTAGGGGGAAAGTAGGTCGAGCATAGCGAAGATCCCGAACGCTTTCGGGATAGCAGTAAATTATCAATTGAAAAACTCCCCTCCTTTTCAAAAGGAGGGGTGGCGAAGCCGGGGTGGTTTGGCTGTCTTTTTGGGTGGTTCTGTAAAGCGGACCAGTAATGTAACAATAATTCCAAAACCAAATACAAAGAAAACCACCCCTAGCCCCTCCTTTAAAAAAGGAGGGGAATTTAACTCATTAACCCCGTCAAAAGCCGCCCTTCGATAATTCCGTCTGACGATGGACACTCAGGGTAACACCATTAACCATTTATCATTTACCATTAACCATTAGTCTACAGACTTCACCCGTAAACGTACTCGTTGTTCCTTTTCCGCCGATATCCCCAGTGCAGACGGACTTATTTTCCAACGCTTTCAGGATCGCCTGGCGGATTTTCTCTGCTTTTTCTGCATCACCCAAATAATCGAGCATCATACACGCAGAAAACAAAAACGCGGTTGGATTGGCTTTTCCCTGTCCGGCAATGTCGGGAGCAGAACCGTGAACTGCTTCAAAAATGGCGTAGTCGGTTCCAATGTTGGCTGAACCGGTAACACCTAGTCCGCCAACCAAACCCGAGGCAAGATCTGACAGAATATCACCAAACAAATTGGTTGTGACAACCACATCAAACCGATGGGGTTTGATCACCATCTGCATGGCCATATTGTCAACAATCAGATCTTCAAACTGAATCTCAGGATACAGAACGGCCATTTCTTTTCCGACCTGAAGGAATAATCCGGTCGTCAGTTTCAGAATATTGGCTTTGTGAACCAGAGTTACTTTTTTTCGGTTGTGAAGTTTTGCATACTCAAAGGCAGCGCGGATAATTTTTTCACTGGCTTCCCGGCTGATGACGGCTTTGCTTTCTGCAATGGTTTGCTCCTCATTCAGCCACTTTTCCTGCCCGATGTATAAACCCTGGGTGTTTTCACGGAACATGACCATATCAACGGTTGTGAAGGGCGTCGGAACAGCAGCAATACTGAATGCGGGGCGAATGTTGCAATAGAGATCAAACATTTTCCGCAAAGTTACATTCACCGATCGGTAACCGCCACCAACCGGAGTCGTAAGCGGGCCTTTCAAAGCAACTTTATAAAGTTTGATGAGATCAAGGGTTTCTTCCGGCAAAGGATCGCCGCACAAGTCGACCCCGGCCATTCCGGCAGATGCATCCAACCAATTCATTTTAACGTCTGCAGCCTTAAAAACTGCTTTTACCGATTCGGTAATTTCCGGACCAATTCCATCTCCCGGAATCAAGACAACCTGATGCATAAAACCCTCATTTTTCTACGAAAATACGGGAAATAGGAATGAAGACAAACACTTTTACCACAGAGGAACACAGAGTTAACCACAGAGGGACACAGTGTTTTTTTTTGTTTTTAAATTCCGGATAATAAAAAAATGAATTTCTCAGTGTAACTCTGAATTAAACTCGGTGTCCTCTGTGGTAATGAATAAGAAACCCAGCTACATGTGGCGGATTTGTCCACTTTCCTAAAAATAAAAAAAAAGAATTCCCCAGTGTAACTCTGTGAAATACTCTGCTCACTCAGTGGTTAACCGCATTTCTCATCTGGCTAAAACTCTGGCAAGTTCTTTCAAAACGGCTTCGGTGCGGTAAGGTTTCATGAGGAAGGAAACAATCATCCGGCGGATGTCTTCATGGTGAATGTCACGCTCAGGAAGTCCGCTGGTGGCGATAATGGAGAGACCAGGGCGGATGGCATGAAGCGTTCTGATCAGGGTGGCACCATCCATTTTGGGCATATTCATATCGGTAATCACAACCTGAATGTCCGGCGTGGTGGTAAATAAGCCAATCGCCTGAATGCCGTCTGTGGCGGTAAGTACTTTGTAATTATAATCAGATAAAACTGCAGAAAGCATACTTAAAATGGGTTCTTCATCATCCACAATGAGAATCGTCGTTCCTTTTCCATCATGCTGCAAAATCTTGTTATCCGGTGCAATTTCTTCAACTTCAGAGCTTAGTGCCGGGATGTACAATTTGAACTGAGCCCCCTGACCAACCTCACTGTAGACATTAACAAAACCCTGATGACTTTTGGCAATGGCAGCAACTGTTGAAAGTCCGAGACCCGTTCCTTTTTCAAGTTCTTTCGTTGTAAAAAACGGATCAAAAATTTTATCCATGATTTCAGGTGAAATACCAATTCCTGAATCAGTTACCTTCACCAGAATGTAATTACCTGGCTTTGCTTCAGTGAACCGGTAAATATAATCCTGATGAAAAACTACATTTTCAGCTTCAATAAAAAGCTGTCCGCCTGCAGGCATGGCGTCCCGTGCATTAACAGCCAGATTTAAAATAACCTGGTGAAGCTGGGTTGCATCACCTAATACCGGCCACAAAGCCGAATCAATACTGCATATAACGGTAATATTTTTAGGGAATGTTGATTTAACAATTTTTTCAACATCCCTGATGATGTTTTGAATATCCGTTTTTGTATGGATCCCCTCAACGCCCCGTGAAAACATCAGCAATTGCTTCATCATCGTTGCTGCACGCTGAACATTATTTTCCAGCATGTTGATCCAATTCTGGTGTTCAACGCCAATATTGAGATCCTGAAAACGTTGAACGGAAATTAAAATCGGGGAAAGAATATTATTGAGATCATGGGCAATACCACTTGCCATTCTTCCGATGCTTTCCATTCGCTGTGCCCGCAGAAATTGGCGTTCCAGCCTTTTTTTATCGGTAATATCTGAATTGATATGAAGTATGGATTTAGGCAAACCAGATGAATCAACAATTATATTCTGCCGGCTTTCAACAACAATTTCAGCACCTGCAATATTCTGATGTGAAAGTTCTCCTGACCATTCACCCTTTGAATGGATTATTGATCGTCTTTCTTCAGTACCATTCTGATGCCGGGCGAGTAAATTGTCGATGGGTTTACCAATTATATCACCTAATTTCCATCCATACATTTTTTCGGCACTTTTATTCCAGTACTGAATTCTGAATTCAAGATCGGTTACAATGATGGCGTCACTGGCATGATCAAGTAATAATCCCTGTTCATGAATGGTTTCACGGGCTTGACGGTGTTGGGTAATATCCCGGCCAATAATCACAAGCCCAAATGGTTTTCCTTCGTCAAAAAGCGGTATTTTGGTGGTTTCAAAGTAATGCGGATTTCCATCGGAATCTTTAACAATTTCAATAATGTCGATGCGATCACCCGAATCCCAGGCTTTCCGGTCACTGATGATACACGCCTCAAATGAGGTTTTCATTTCTGGTTGTAATTCTGAAAGTTCCTGATCGGTTTTTCCCTGCCAGTCAATGTGTTCAAGCCGGAAAAGTTTTTTCGCAACTGAATTAATGATCAGCCAGCGCCCGGTGAAATCTTTAAAGAAAATCGAATCTGGGATTCCTTCAATTAACGAACTGAATTCATTGACCATTTCATGGAGTTTTTGTTCAGTTTCCTTCTTTGAAGTGACATCAATCAGGGTTCCTTCAAGAAAATCCGGACTTCCGTCGGGCTTTTTTATCAATTTAATATTTTCAGAAATCCAGATTTTAGAACCATCCTTACAATAAACCAGACTAAGAAAATCATTAACAAATCCTTTTTCTTTGAGTTCGTCTAGCAGGATATCACGGTGACCCGGTTCTGCGTACAGCTGGTCGGAAAGGGATGTGATTCTGGCAAGCAGTTCATCTGTATCAGCATATTTTAAAATTTTGGCCAGTGCATTATTTCCCATGATAAACCGGCCATCCAGACTGGTCTGAAAGATACCTTCCTGAACATTCTCAACAATTGATCTGTATTTTTCTTCTGCAACCTTGAGGGACGATTCAATTTTTTTCTGGTTTGAAATATTCCGTGCAATCGACAGGTTCAGCAGTTTATTTTCTTTGTCATAAAAAACGGACGAACTCACATCAAACGGCATCAGTGTGCCGTCTTTATGTTTCAGATTGATCTCGTACCGGTGCGTATCAGAAATGAAATCGATTCTTTTTTGTTGTCTTTCAATAACATCAGGCAGGAAGTTGTCTGGAATGATATCAAAAACATTCAGTTTGGTAGCTTCTTCAGGTGAATAACCCAAAACCGTTTCAATTGCCGGATTTGTATAGAGGAAATTCCCGCTCATCTCATAAATACTGATGAGATCAGTTGCGGTTTCAACGAGTGTTCGGTAACGGGTCTCACTTAAAAGCAACGCTTCCTCAGTCTGTTGCCAGGCTGTTACATCGCGGTTACTGCCTCTTATTCCGAGATAAACGTTTGTTTCAGAATAAATAGGACGGCAAATATGCTGAATCCAACGGGTTTCACCAGTTTTTTTTATGATCCGGAATTTTATTTCACTGATTTCTCTTGATTTTTCTATGAATTCCTGATGCTCGGTGAATCCGTTCTGATCTGCCGGCAGAATGATGGAAAGCAATAAATCGGGGTTGTTCTCAAATTCTTCAGGTTCATACCCGGTGATTTGTTTACAGGAGGGAGAACAATAGATGAGTTTATTACCGGGCGAAATCCAAAATACCCAATCTGTTGTATTATCTGCAACGATTTTATATTTCTGAAAGGTTTCAAAAAGTTCTTTTCTGACTTCGGTAAGAGCCTTTTGGTATAAATCTTCAGATTCGTTTTTCTGATGTGGCATTTGGAATTCTTTACAGGAAAAAGTGAATTAAGTTCAGAGAATAATTAAGAAATATTAGGTACCCAATAGTAATAAAGAAAAGATTTAACATCAAATTGAACAGGCACTACCGATCTTATTTTATTCCATTTTCAAAAAAGAGAACCTTTTTTTACAAACGTAATGAAACGGATACAATGATCAGGATTTCATCACAGTGGGTTGGTTTTAAGGTAAAGGTAAACTCTGATCTTTGTAAAAAAAGGAAAGACCATGTTGAATTTACTTTTTTTAACCTTAAGCCTGCTTTTGTCTGATCAACCCGGCGGTAAAATATCTGGCCGGATTGTGAACAGTGAAACCACCAGTTCTGTATCATCGGCGACTGTCTTTTTATCCGATGAAGACTCTCCGGTTTCATCCGTCAGAACAAACCAATCTGGTAATTTCAGCTTTACCAATCTGCAACCCGGAATTTACAAGCTGAATATAAAAAAGAACGGCTTTTCTGAATTCGTGAGGATGGTAAGGATTAATGAAAATTTTACACTCCGTATTCAGATACCGCTTATCCCTGCCGGAATTAACCCAAAACAACTGGCTGAAAACGAAAAGAAGGCCACACTGCTTGAGAGCACACCTTTATCCAAAGTTATACCAGAAGTTAATTCAACCCTTTTGCCCCAGTTACCTGATACCCTTGGTGATGCCATCCCGGTAGCAACCAAGGAGATGGAAGATTCCATTCTGGTTGTCGACTTTCCGGAAAATCCGCCTCTGCCTGTTGGCGGACTGGGAAGTATTATCAGAAATGTAGAATATCCGGAACTTGCAAAACGGATGGGGATAGAAGGAAAAGTTGTGGTACGGGTGACAGTGAATGAAAAGGGTGAAGCTACTCAGGTCGATATTTTGAAAAGAGCCAATTCAGTTTTAAATGAAGCTGCAATTTATACGATTTACAAATCCAGATTTACCCCTGCCCAACACCGTGGTAAAAATGTAATCAGTCAGATTACTTTACCCATTCAGTTTTCGTTGAAATAAAATGGGTTGGTAAAAAGTCAGAATACTTGGATCCCGGATCAAGTCCGGGATGACAACTCTCTATGAATGTTAAAACAAAAAAAGGCCGTGCAAATTGAGGTCAGTCAAATTACACGGCCTTTTAAAAAGCCTTTAAGCCTGTTTAATCAGGCAAGAACGAGTTCAGGAATCCCGATATTTTCAGCCAGATAAGAAACCTTTATTTCGGTAATGGTTTCAAGAGTGAACTTCAGGTTTACAGTTGTTTTTCCGTCAAGTAAACTTCCAGGAATCAGCAACCCATAGCAGGTCCCCGTCCGGCTGATGATTCTTGCCCCGGCAGTAATGATATGCTCACGGGTTTCAGAATCTAAAAGTTCAACCTGACAAAACTTAACGGTTACCGGGTGGACAACCGAAATACGAACAAGTAATTTATCAGAATCAATAGACGGAACAATTTCAGCTCCGGCAACGACAGGTTCATGGCGCCAATCTTGAAAGGCGAGTTCAAATGCAGGAATATCACGATAACGCGATTCTTCCTGATAAAAGGGGAGTGCTTCGTGTTCACGGGCGTATTCAAGTCCGTTCTGGACATTATCGTGAAGCGTATTTTGCACAGGTGTTTGTTGTTTGAAATTCTGGCAGCCTGAATAAAGCCAGTTTTTTCCGGTATAAATTTCCCAGCCGTTATCGACGGCGTGAACAGTTCCTCTGGCGATGGTGCCAGTCTGAAGGGTTTTTACGGGTTGATTTCCCATGGTGTTCATCCTTTTCATCTTCTTTTTTGTACAGATGCAAGATGAAAAGGGCTTCCGAAATAATCAAGATAATAGTATAAGAATATCGTTAAATATTGATTAGGGCTTTAACTACTAAAGTTGAAAAGATGATGAGTTTATTAATATTGGTGAAACAGTAAAAGAGGTTTAGTTTAAGGTTCCATTAGAAGGTTAAGGAAGAGGGAATGTGTTTTTTGTCATCCCGGATCCCTGATCCCGATTCTCGGGACGGGGCAGGCTAAGTCCGGGATGACAACAAAAGGAATCAAGTCAGGGATGACAACTACGGGGACGACAGAAATAAAAGTATAATTCAAAACGAAGAGTTGTCTTACTGACCAGAATCAGTCTTATTAGAATCAGATTTTGAACAATCTGCAATGGTGTGTTTATCGGGGTGGTTGCAAAGATGACTGTAACCGAAAGGCATAGCATATTGACAGGTTGTACCTTCACAAAGGCAATCAACCAAACCGGTTCCGCCAATGGCTTTTGCCCGGCAATTTACATTTTCTTCAATTGATGAGGTGTTTTCTGAAAACATTTCTGAACTAATTTGTATTGACTTTTGAGCAGATTTCATACAGATAGAACGTCGTCAGCAAATGTCGTATAAATGTTGCTTGTAGTCAATAAAAATTAAGAAAAGACAAGTAAATATTTTTTTTCTTTAAATTGGTTTTACCCGAAAATTTCTACGGTATCAGCGTTTATCAATGTATTGACCAGAGTTGGGCAATCCGCAGCGGCTATTCTTGCAAATCGGGTTCTTTTTTCACATCATTGTGTTTCTGAATTCTTTATAGCCAACCTGTCACTTTGAAAAATACCCATGACAAAACGAATACCTGATACGATCGTCATTCTTCTCACGATATTAGTAATTTTTCTGATGCTTACCTGGGTTTTACCCGCCGGTGAATTTGAGCGTGCTGAAAAGAACGGAATCAGCGTGGTGGTGCCGGGCTCTTACCATCCCGCAGAACAAAGTCCGCAGGGAATCGGTGCCTTTTTATCAGCCCCGATCAAAGGATTTATCAGCGCAGCGCAGATTATCGGATTCTGTTTTCTGATCGGTGGTGCCTTTTCTATCGTCACCCGTACCGGCGCCATCAGTGCAGGACTTGAAGCCATCCTTGATTTCTCAAAACGCCATCCGAAATACAAAGAATTTATCCTTCCTGTGATTATGATTGTGTTTTCTATTGGAGGTGCAACTTTTGGGATGAGTGAAGAAAATTTGGTTTTCATCCTGATAACCATTCCGCTCGCCATTTCGCTGGGTTATGATTCGATTGTTGGTGTTGCGATTCCGTTTGTGGGGGCTGGTGCAGGATTTGCCGGTGCGGTTTTGAACCCGTTTACTATTGGCGTTGCACAGGGAATTGCTGAACTTCCTCTTTTTTCAGGATGGGAATACCGGATTTTCGTCTGGCTTGTCATCACGGCAATAGCAATTGTTTTTGTAATGGTGTATGCCCGGAAGATTATTAAAAATCCCGAGTTTTCTCCAGTTTATGACCTTGACCGTACCCGGATTTTCGACAACCAATCTGTTGAAAGAACTGAATTCACATTTGCCAGGAAATTGATTTTATGGTTACTGCTTTCAACACTGGTCATCCTGATTTTTGGCGTAACCAAATATGAATGGTACATCAATGAAATTTCTGGATTATTTGTCGGACTCGGACTGGCTGCTGCCCTGATTTACCGCCTACCACTCCAAACTTCAATTGATGCTTTCAAGGACGGGGCAAAGGATATGATGACGGCTGGATTGGTTATAGCGTTATCAAAAGCGATTCTGATTGTTGCCCGTGACGGAAAAATTATCGATACGATGCTCAATTCAGTAACCGGAATAGCCGGTGATTTTCACCCGTTTGTTTCGGCCAACCTGATGTTTGCCGTTCAATACCTGATTCACTTTCTCGTTCCTTCGGGGTCAGGACAAGCAGCTTTGACCATCCCGATAATGGCACCATTGTCTGATTTGCTGGGCATTACCCGCCAGACTACTGTCCTGATCTTTCAATTGGGTGACGGACTCAACAGTATGATTTTGCCCACAAGTGGGGTAACCATGGGAATTCTATCCATTGCAAAAATTCCGTTTAACGTGTGGCTGAAATGGATCATGCCACTCATGATTTTTTTCTACCTGGCGGCGGTTCTGCTGCTGATTCCCCCCATTTTTATGTTCGTTTACGGACCTCATTAATAGGGTTTCCCGGTCATTGAGGTTCTCGAAATGACTGGGATACCCTTTTCCACGGGTTTTCGGGAGGGAATGGGGGTGGGTTAATTAATTCGCAAATGCCCAAAATTAGCAAAACCTTGGGTAGAGCCACGATGCATCGTGGCTCTACATCATTGCATTTTTCCTCAACCCCGTAGGGGTGACATGTTTGTAGCCCCGGGTGACAACCCGGGGTTAATGAATTGGAATTAAATACAGCCCGGCCACAGATCTTTGTTAAAGCTTTGCATTCATTCCGGGCGGAATTGCACAATCCACTCCCACCGTTAAACCGTCACCCCAAATCACCACTCCTTCTCCCTCTTTTTCCTCCACCAGAAAAACACCGACGGACCAATCGCTACCCAGGCTAAAGTCACAACCCAGACACGTCCGTCGGCTAAATTATAATTATGAACCATAATTTCCCATGGATTGCCCATTGCAACGCCCATACCAAATTCAAAACTAATAGTCATGAAAACCCAAATAAAGCCAATTTTCATGGTTTCATTCACGTTAACGGGTTTCCATTTTTGATCAATCCAAAAAAAGTAATACCCAAATAAAATCATTCCGATACCTGTTGATACCTGATGAGCATTGAGTTCACCTAAAAGTTCTTGATACCCAAACTGACGTATCGCCCCATTGGCAAAAGCAAGAAACAACAACGGAAACCAACCCCAAACATATTTCCATTTCATTGATTTAATCCTTTTTGGTTATTTAAGAAGAAGCCTGAAATAGGTTTGAAAAATAAGACAAATTGCTATTAAATAACAGAGGAATTTTTCTTTTTCACCAAACTTGTGCTTAACAACCAAACCGCCCTTCCACTTGGTTATTTAGTGTAGTCATAGTGCCGGTAGGGGATCGATTTTATCTTTTTCCTTGATAGTGTCCAACTTTTACGCAGACAAAAGTAACCTTCCCAAAGAAAAGGAAATTGTGCAATTCCGCCAGGAATAATGGCGGTACAAATAAATAGATTTGTGATCGGGCGTTTGGTGTTTTGCGGTTTGGTTTTTTACCAGGAGGTCATCACGCTGGGGTTGAATAAATGCCAGAATGGGAATCATCAACCTTTCCAAATTTATCTGTCCATCATGATTATCCTTGTTTAATTGCTTTTCCCCTTTTCCGCTTGGAGGAGGTGACCTTCGAAAAACGGACGGATGAGGTCATATCGCCCGAGGAAAAAGGAAATTACCTAATTCTGCAAAAACAACCCCATTATCCCCTTGAACTGGGAAAAATACAGAGTAAATGGTATTTTTGTACTTATATGGTCCGCACTTGGATTAACGATTCCATCCCATTCATGTTTGTTAAGCTAGAAAGTTGACCAAAAACGGTGCAAAACGGTCAACTCTTTTAATTTCCGGAGAAAATAGATGAAGGCTTATCTGATTACCCTGATGGTTCTAGGCAGTACCTTGGTTCAGGCTCAAAATGATCAACAAAGCTTCGGTATTTCGTTTTCAGGGTTTGTAAAGACCGATGCTTTTTATGATTCGAGACAAACCGTCACTCTAAGAGAAGGTCATTTGAATTTGTACCCTCAACCAAATAGTCCTGATTTCAACGGAAAAGATATCAATGGCAGTCCAACGGTGAATATGTTGTCAATCCAAACCCGGCTTCATGGCAAAATAACGGGTCCGGATGCCTTAGGTGCCAAAACATCCGGGGTGATTGAAGGTGAGTTTTTTGGTCACAGCGAAGCCGATGTCAACGGGTTCAGGCTCAGGCATTCCTTTGTAAAACTCGATTGGCCGAACTCCTCACTTCTGGTCGGACAAACCTGGCATCCGATGTTTATAGCCGAGATGTTTCCCGGTGTCGTTTCCTTTAATACCGGCGCTCCGTTTCAGCCTTTTTCGAGAAATCCTCAGATCCGGTTTTCTTATTCGGTTAATAACATCAAAGCGATCGTGGCAGCAGTTTCTCAGCGTGATTTTACGAGTAATGGACCGGATGGCTTTAGCAGCACCTATCTCCGAAATTCTGTTATTCCCAATCTTCATCTGCAAGTTCAGTATTCGGCTGATGGCAACCTTATAGGCGCCGGACTGGACTATAAAAAACTCACACCCCGGTTGGCGACCTCAAAGACAGCGTCCTCCCCCAAATTCGTCACCGATCAGTCCGTTGCAGGTTTCGCCGGTATCGGATATGTGAAATTACAATTGGATCCGGTCGTGATTAAGACCGAAGTAGTGATTGGCAGTAACCTTTCAGATCATCTGATGTTGGGCGGCTATGCTGTTCAATCGGTAAATGACAGTACCAGCGCAGAGACTTACACGCCCATTCAGGTATTTTCCGTTTGGGGTGAACTATCAACTGGAACAACGTTTGAAACGGGGATTTTTGCAGGTTACACGAAAAATCTGGGTGCGGAAGGTAATATTAACGGCTCGTATTATGGACGAGGAACCACAATCTCCCATGTTTTCAGAGTGTCGCCGCGCCTCGTGTGGAATTCAGGGAAGACAAGAATTGCCACTGAGCTTGAATACACACAGGCTGGATACGGCACGACTAACAATCAGAGAAAAGGCATCGTTGAAAATATAGTAGTAGTTTCCAATTATCGGCTTTTATTAGCTGTGTATTACTTTTTCTGACCAGGTATTGTATTTCAATAAAATTGAAATACGTCGGGTTGTGGAAGGGGATTGGGCGGTAGGGTTTCGGAAATTGCATTTTGGTAGAGACGACCTACAAGGGCGTCTCTGTAATTATTGGTGGTTTCAATACGCCACGTTGAAGATTGTCCAATTCCGCCCGGGAAAAAGGAATAGAAATAAATGGGTTTGTGGCCGGGCGGTTTTTCGTTGCATTGCATTCTAACCCCGGGCTGGCACCCGGGGCTACCCAGAGGTCACCCCTCTGGGGCGAGGAAAATTCCATAATTTCCTTCATTCACCATTAACCCTTAAAAATTATTCCCCTTGTATTCCGTTGGTCTGATTCCCGTCATGGCTTTAAAGTCACGGATAAAATGGGGTTGGTCAAAATATCCAAGATCGAGCGCCAGCTGTGTCCAGTTGATGGATTCCTGTTTTTCAATCTGATGCAGAATTTCGTGCATCCGGTACCGGTTAATGACCCATTTCGGTGAAACCCCCACATACTTGCTAAACACTCTTTCCAATGTTCTTTTATTCATTCCGAACCGTTCAGCCAGGTCTTCAACTTTCATAAGTGCCGGATGGTCACAGGCATAATCCATAATCTGATTGACAAGGGGAATCTGCTCATCCCTTTCCGGATGAAATCCTTCAAGAAACGAATTCATCAGATTGACCTGTTGTTCGGGGATGCTTTCATCCAAAATCTGCTGTTCCAGCAGGTTGACATTTTCTCCCAGAATCGTATTGGCGAGTACCGATTTCCCTTTTAATTCTGATTGAATTTTCCGGTAAAAAGGGAAGAATCCGCCCGCACGGAACTTCACACCAAATACACGTCCTTTTCCATCGAGAGTTCTAAGGAAGCGGTTGGGAACGACACCCCAGATCCGGGAATTGTTCCTTTCAAGAACCAGTTGAACATTCGGATGCGAGATAACTTCCTGTGTCACTGCAGGTTTCCCGGTTAAATCCCATTCCACCGTCCAGTAATGAAGAATAAAGAAATCCAATTCCTTTGAAGGATCGTAACGGGCTAAATTAAAGGATTTCAGTCCTTCATTCAGTTTCATAATTCCGCGGGGTTCCGTTTTTGACGATGGTTTCATGGGTTGTCGTGTTTTTACAAGCCTTACCACGATGGATCAGGCGATCTTTGCAGGGCAACTAAAAATACTCAATCCCGGGCACGGAATACAATCGGGCCGACGGGTTAACCCAATCGAAAGAGGATGACATGTCAGAAAAATTAACTGCAATTGTTACACGCGACTTTAATATCAGTCCTGAAAAAGTATGGAATGGATTAACCAATCCGGATCTGATCAAATCCTATTTTTTTGGGACGGAAGCAATTTCAGACTGGAAAAAGGGAAGCACGCTGGAATTCAAAGGAGAATGGGAAGGAACCGCCTATCTGGATAAAGGATTCATTCTGGAAACAGAACCCTTTAAAGTGTTTAGATATTCCTACCTGAGTTCCATGTCAGGCCTTGAAGACCGTCCTGAAAATTATGCTGAAATAACCTATGAGCTGGTTCCGGTACAAAACGGCACCCGGCTGACCGTAACCCAGAATGGTCTTGCAAATGAAGAAAGAAAAGCCCATTCAGAAGCAACCTGGGATTATCTTCTGGAGGCGATGGGAAAGATCATTGGGGGGCAGGGGAAGGTGTAAGGAATAAGGCGTAAGACATAAGGCATTTTTGGTAGAGACGTTGCACGCAACGTCTCTGTAATTTTTGGTGGTTTTAAGACCCATGTTGGAGGTTGTTTTTTTACCTGGTGGCTGCACTTCGACTACGCTCAGTGACCATTCGAAGCCACCGGTTAGGGCGTCCCGGTCATTTCGAGAACCTCAATGACCGGGACCATCCCCTGTCTTGTCCTGAATTTGGTTGACTAATTTTAGTGAAATTTAGATTAACCAATTAACTGAAGTGGTTTTTTGTTTTTAGGTTTATAATAATTTTTCCAGGTTCGTTTTAATTCACCCACACACATG